>NZ_VTOK01000012.1 GCF_009765375.1 Alteribacillus sp. YIM 98480 | reverse complement strand
TCCATTAATTTTTCCTCAACAAGCTGACAACGAAATTGGACAAAGCACTGACGCAGGAGCTCTTTGACATGTGGATGTACACCGAAACGATTGATGGTACGATAACTTGGTTCATATCCTTGAGCTAACCACATCATTCGAACACTATCTTTGAGTAATCCTTCGATCTTTCTACCAGAGAAAACGGATTGCGTATAAGCGCACAAAATCACCTTCATCATCATTCGCGGATGGTAAGCCGGACAGCCTGTTTCACGTAAAAGGCCAGCGAATGCTTCATCTGGAATCGTTTCCACAACATCGTTGACGGCATAAGCTATATCATTTTCTTGAAGTTTTATTTCTAAATCTAACGGCAAAATGACTTGATTCATGGTATAATGTTTAAACATAAGGGATACCTCCGATACTGTTTTTGTGTCGTTACTTTAACTTTATCAGAAGGTATCCTTTTTACGTACTTTATTTTAGCATTTTATTAAAAAGAGTGGTCCCCACCAACGTATTGGCGAGGACCACTCTTTTTAATTACTGGGTTTTGTCCCAGCCTCTGTACTAGGTAACACTGTCAGCATATATAAAAAATTCTATAGGTGAGAGTATAAAGGGAGCTGCTCCTTTGTCCTTATCTTTAGTGTTAGTTATCTTTAACGAGAAAAAACAGGGGATTTAGAAACCTTCCATATTTCAGAAGCGTATTCATGAATCGTCCGATCGCTGGAAAATTTTCCTGAATGTGCAACATTCGTGATACTCATTTTCATCCATTTTTGTTGATTACGATATGTTTGGTCGACAAATTCTTGTGTTTCTTCGTAACTATTGAAATCTTTTAAAACAAAAAATTCATCATTATGAGAAAGTAAATTATAGTAAATATCTTTAAAGTCTTTTTCATCATTACCAAAAAAACCGTCGTGTAATTGATTTAAAATGGATTGTAAACGTTCATCTGTTTGGTATAAGTCTTGGGCATTATAGCCGCCATGGTGATAAAAATGAAGGACTTCGTCTGCAGTGAGTCCAAATGTAAATATATTGTTTTCGCCAACCATATCTTTTATTTCAATGTTAGCCCCATCTAGAGTCCCGAGTGTAAGTGCTCCGTTCATCATCATCTTCATGTTGCCTGTGCCAGATGCTTCTTTACTGGCAGTGGAGATCTGCTCACTAACATCAGCGGCAGGAATTATTTTTTCGGCTAGTGTTATATTATAGTTTTCTAAAAATACGACCTTTAGTTTATTTTGAATTGTATCGTCATTATTAATGATATCAGCAGCTGAAAGGATGAAACGAATAACTTGTTTGGCGAAATAATAGCCCGGAGCAGCCTTTGCTCCAAAAATAAAAGTACGTGGAATAATATCAAGATCTGGGTTTTCTTTTAGGGTATTGTACAAGTAAACAATATGAAATATATTTAGCAGCTGACGTTTGTAGCCGTGCAATCGCTTGATATGAACATCGAAAATAGACTGGTCATCAACGATTAATCCAGTTTGAGCTTTGATGATACGGGCAAGCCTTTGTTTATTATACGTTTTTACTTCTTTTGCTTTTAACTGAAAGGAAGGATCTTCTGCATAGCGTATAAGCTTAATTAAATCTTTAGGACGTTCCTTCCATTGATTTCCGATGGCGGACGTAATTAAACGGGAAAGTTCAGGATTTATTTGCAGCAGCCATCTTCTATGGGTAATACCATTTGTTTTGTTATTAAATTTTGCTGGATACAGTCGATAAAAATGTTTCATTTCTTTATTTTTTAAAATATTAGTATGGATTTTGGCAACACCGTTTACACTGTGGCTCCCAACAATTGCCAAATGAGCCATTTTTATCTGCCCGTAACTGATGATTGCAAGTTCAGGGATTTCATTTCTAAATTGTTTGTGGTCAAACCAAATACTTTGGCAAAACCTTTCGTTTATTTCTTCCACAATCATGTAAATTCTTGGCAGCAGTGCAGAAAACAAGTCCACTGGCCAAGTCTCTAGTGCTTCACTAAGGGTGGTGTGGTTCGTATATGCCACCGTTTGAGTCGTAATAGACCAAGCTTGTTCCCAGCCCATCTCCTCTTCATCCATTAACAATCTCATTAATTCGGGAACTACCAAACTAGGATGAGTGTCATTGATTTGAATAGCCACTTTGCTCGAAAACTCTGATAACGATTGATTATACTTTGTTTTAAATGAGCGAATAATACTTTGAAGTCCTGCAGATACGAGAAAGTATTGCTGTTTCAATCGAAGCTTTTTTCCTTCAAAATGAGAATCATCAGGATAAAGAAACTCAGATATTTGTTCAATGGAACGTTTATATTCTAGATAATCGTTATATTGTGGAAGTTCATTTTGAGAATAAGCTGCTGCGTCTATTGATGATTCGGCGCTCCATAATCTAAGTGTATTAACAGTTTGATTGTTATATCCAGTAATCGGTACATCAAACGGCACAGCCCTAACTGTTTCCGCGTTGTTGTGATAAAACTGGAGTCGTCCGTTTTCTTCTTTCATGTTAATTGTGCCGCCAAACTTCACTTCCACGCTTTCATCTGGTTTTCTATGTTCCCATACATAATCATCTTTAAGCCAATAATCTGGTAATTCTACTTGGTTTCGGTTAATCAGCCTTTGTTCAAACAAGCCGTATTTGTAACGTATACCGCATCCATGACCGGGGATTTGCAAGGAAGCCATAGAATCTAAAAAACAAGCTGCCAGCCTCCCCAGCCCTCCGTTACCAAGTCCGGCATCGTGTTCACAAGCCAGCACCTCATCCAAAGTAAAACCAAGCTTTTTTACTGCTTTTTTTGCCGGCTCTAACATTTGAAGATTTAATAGGTGTACTTTCATCAGCTTTCCAAGTAGAAATTCCATGGAAAAATAATATACTTGCTTTTCGTTATTTTTATCATAAAATTCCTGCGTTAATTTCCAATCTAGATTTATTTTTTCGGTTAAAGCACAGCTTAAAGCAATAAATATTTCTTTATTTGATGCATCTTTAACAGATATGCCTAGTTTTGTTTCTAGATGGCTGTTTATGGCTTCTTGTATCTCTTTTTCTTTCATAAATCCACTCCCTCTTCGTGCATTTAAAAAATCAAAGCTCTTCATACATGGAAAGGTATTTTTTTGCAGATTGATGCCAGCTGATAGAGGAGGCATAAATGTTATTTAAGATGTTATCCCAAAGTTCTGGAGTATGATATGTGTTTAATGCATATTGGATCGCATGAAACATATCGTGGGCATTGTAATTTGTAAATGAAAAACCGTTTCCTTCTTTCGTATATTCATTAAAAGGAACAACAGTGTCGCGCAGTCCTCCTGTTTCACGAACTATTGGCGCTGTTTCGTATCGTAAAGCAATTAATTGACCAAGCCCGCAAGGTTCAAATCTCGAAGGCATTAGAAAAAAGTCAGAACCAGCATAAATCCTTCGTGCGAGTGCTTCATTAAAAAAATTATAAAAAACAATTTGTTCTTTATGTGTATGTGCTGCCTCTAATAAAGTATCTTCAATAGAGTTATCTCCAGTGCCTAAAATAATAAGCTGCACATCTTCTTGTAATATTTCATGAAGCATACAGGTGACAAGAGAAAGCCCTTTTTGTTCAACAAGTCTTGAAATAATCCCTATCACAGGAGTTTCCGATGAAACAGGCAGATTAGCTTCTTTCTGCAAAGCTTTTTTATTTTCTTTTTTGTCGTCTGAAGAATGGTAGTAGTTTTTATATAAGCTTGTATCTGTTTTGGGATTAAATTCAGAAGTGTCTATTCCATTTACTACTCCATACAGATTTTCCTGGCGTTTACGCAGGAGAGGATCAAGACCCTCTCCATAATAACTGTACTGTATTTCTTTGGCATAAGAAGGGCTTACTGTAGTTAAAAGGTCTGCGTGATAAATTCCAGCTTTCATGCAATTTAGCAATCCATCCCATTCCATTCCGAACATATGCTCAGATCCGATATTTAGCAGCTCATTGAACATATTAGCAGGCATAATACCCTGGTATTGAATATTATGGATAGTAAACACACATTTAACTCCAGTAATAGGCTGCAAGATTTTCAAAAAGGCAGGAACTAAACCAGTCTGCCAGTCGTGACTATGAATAATATCTGGGGTAAAAGAAAGAAATGGCAGTGATTCGATGACTGCTCGACTAAAAAAAACAAACCGTTCCCCGTCATCGAAATACCCATAGGTTCCTTTTCTGCCGAAATAGTAGGAATTTTTGATAAAGTAATAAGTGATGTTGTTATGAGAAAGTTTATGCAGAGAAGCTTCTTGATTGCGCCAGCCAACAGGAACATTAAACGACGCAACAAGGTCTGTTTCTGATTGGTTAAGTTTTATATCTTCATAGAAAGGCAGTATAACATTGATATTACAATGTTGTTCATTTTTCAGTGCAGCCGGTAAAGAACCGATCACATCGGCCAGCCCTCCGGTTTTTATAAAGGGAGTGCATTCAGAGGCAGTAAATAAGATGTTCAACATAGCTCTCTCCTCTTCAACGATTAAATAGATGATCTCTTAGCGATAGCATAAGGTTGTTCTTTTGCACCAATAAGTGTTCGATTTTTCGAAACCCTAACGTCTTTATCGATAATGACATCTTCTAGTACTGCTCCTTCTTCAATATGACAGCGTTGCATAATAATTGAATTTTTTATAGAAGCCCCACTATCTACTTTTACTCCCCGAAATAGAATGCTGTTTTCTACCTCGCCTTTTATCACACATCCATTAGCAATTAAGGAGTTTTTAACTTCGATGTGGCTGTTGTATTTTGCCGGAGGTTCATCTTTTACTTTGGTATATATCAATTGATCGGTAAAAAACAGTTTTCGATAGTTTTCAGAATCTAAAAGTCTCATGTTGTGTTTATAGTAGCTTTCTAAAGAATTAATGACCGATGAATAACCAGAATGATGATATGTCTGCACATGCAGTCTTGAGAGATTGTCTTTGATGCCATCTTGAAAAAGGCTTGTTTTTCCTCGTGAAATGCATTCTTCTACTAAGTCTAAAAATAATTTTTTTCCAATTATATACATACCTGAAAATACGGCAGGGTTGATTTTGTCATTTGTAAAAGCACTCACCCAGCCTTGTTCATCATGTTCAACTTTTAAACAGTGGTTATGTTCATTTTCTAACACAGGAAATGTTTTTGTAATTAAAGTCACATCTGCTTCTGTTTGCAAATGATGGCGAAAAGCTTCACGAACGGAAATATTACTTATAAATTGGCTTCCGCTTATGCAAATATACTGAGGGTTGCCACGTGAAAAGAAATCCCGATTGTTATGATAATGTTGAAGATCTCCTTTAGATACATCACTAGGATCGTTCCAGTCTGGGGGTAAAATAAATAATCCGCCTCTTTTTCGATCAAGGTCCCATTCCGCTCCAGTCCCCAAGTGGTCCATAAGCGATCGGTATTTGTTTCTTGTAAACACAGCTATTTCTTGAATGCCTGCATTGGACATGTTAGAAAGTGTAAAGTCAATTAATCGGTAGCGTCCTGCAAAAGGTACAGCGGCACCGCACCTGAAATAAGTTAATTCTTGTAAAAAATCATATTCGGCATCAAGATTGACTACTCCCATCATTCCAGTCATATTTGTCCCCTTCCTAAATTAAAGCTGTTTAACATAAGTAAAATTTTCAAAGGAAGTTTCCTTATCTATTACTATTAATTTTTCATCCGCTTCTGGCTTTATTACACATCCATCCGGTAAGATGGTATCTTCTTTTACAATCGCTCGCTCTAATATAACATCCTTACCTACTTTCACTTTTGGCATAATAACAGAATCGGTTATGCATGATCCCATTTTTGTTTCCACACCGTAAAATAAAATAGAACGCTTAATATTCCCGAACACTTGGCATCCTTCATTAATGAGAGAACCTCTTACGGTTGCTTCAGGACCAATATAATGAGGGGGTTGATTTGGATTTACCGTGTATATGCGCCAATGAGGATCATCAAGGCGAAGGCAAGAGTCATCGTCTAACAAATCCATATTAGCTTCCCAATAGCTTTGAATGGTACCGACATCTTTCCAATAGCCGCGGTATGGAAAAGCGAAAAGTTTACGATTATCCTCGAGCATTGCAGGGATAATATCCTTTCCAAAATCATGACTTGAAGCAGGGTTAGATGCGTCCTGGATTAAGTATTGTCTTAGAACAGACCAGTTAAAGATATATATTCCCATCGAAGCTAAGTTGTTTTTGGCAATGGCTGGTTTTTCTTCGAAATCCGTAATTGCTAAATGATTATTCGTGTTCATAATACCAAAACGTGAAGTTTCTTCCCATGGTACTTCAATAACTGAAATAGAAGCTTCGGCTCCTGTTTCTTTGTGAAAATCAAGCATAGCTGAATAGTTCATTTTATATATGTGATCACCTGAAATAACGAGTACAAATTCTGGATTATACTGATCTAGGAAATGTAAATTTTGAAATATAGCATCTGCGGTACCACAATACCAGTCCCCGCCATCCTTTACTCGGTAAGGCGGTAAAATACTAGTACCCCCATCGCTTCGATCCATATCCCATGGCTGTCCTATACCCAGATGCCTATTAAGAGCAAGAGGGGCATACTGCGTTAAGACGCCCACTGTATCAATTCCAGAATTCGCACAATTGCTTAAGGTGAAATCAATAATCCGGTATTTGCCGCCAAAATAGACTCCAGGCTTTGCCATATCTTTTGTCAATAGACCAAGTCTTTTTCCTTCTCCACCGGCTAAAAGCATGCCAACACATTCTTTTTTCATGTATGCGCCTCCTCTTATTTCATTCTTTTTTCACTTTTCTTAAAATACTAATAGCAAAAGGTGGAATTTTTAGTTGTATTGATTGGGCTTGATTATGCCATGGGATTGGTGTAGAAAACATTACCTCCTCATTTAGCTGTCCAGACCCTCCAAATTTACTGTCGTCCGAGTTGAAAATTTCCACATAGGAACCGGGTTTGGTTACCCCAACCTTAAAATCATAACGAACGACAGGGGTGAAATTGCATACTACAATAAGGAAATCTTCCTTTGTCATCCCTTGACGCATAAAAGCGAGTATACTTTGGCTGCTGTTGTCAGCATCAATCCAAGTAAAACCTTCAGGGTCATAATCTTTTTTATATAAACAAGGATATTCTTTATAAAAATGATTTAATACTTTTACATAGTACTGCATTTGCTCGTGAAGGGGGAATTGAAGAAGCACCCAATCAAGTTCTTCTTTGTCCTTCCATTCGTCATACTGAGCTATTTCGCTGCCCATAAACATAAGTTTTTTTCCAGGGTGTGTCATCATGTATCCTAATAATAAACGCAGCTGTGCAAACTGCTGCCATTGGTCTCCGGGCATTTTCTGTAAAAGAGACTTTTTCCCATGTACAACCTCATCATGAGAAAAAGGGAGAAGATAATTTTCTGAGTAAGTATACATTAATGAAAAGGTAAGTAATTCGTGGTGATGCTTGCGGTTAATTGGATCCATTTCCATGTATTTGAGGATATCGTTCATCCACCCCATGTTCCATTTAAAATTAAACCCTAAACCGCCATCGTGGACTGGTGCGCTCACAAGCGGCCATTCTGAACTTTCTTCTGCCATCATGAGAGCGTGAGGGTAGTAATAAAAAACAGTTTCATTTAACTTTTTAAACAATGCAATTGCTTCAAGGTTTTCCTCACCGCCGTAAGAATTAAAGACGGGTTCTTCACCATTGTGCTTATCAAAATTTAAATACAGCATACTGGCTACAGCATCTATACGCAGTCCGTCCACATGAAATTCTTCAAACCAGAAGATCGCGTTGGAAATTAAAAAACTTTGGACTTCTGGACGGCCGAAATCAAATGTCAATGTTCCCCATGAGGTTTTTTCTGCTTTTCGCTGATCATGGTATTCGTACAAAGGTTTTCCATCAAATAACCTTAGTCCATGGTCATCTTTGCAAAAATGTCCGGGTACCCAATCCATAATTACTCCTATGTTATTTTCGTGGCAAGTATTGACGAAATATTTAAAATCGTCTGGATTGCCATACCTGCTGGTGATAGAAAAATAGCCTGTGATTTGATAACCCCAAGACCCATCAAAAGGATGCTCAGAAAGCGGGAGAAGTTCAATATGGGTATAACCAAGTTCTTTTACATATGGCACCAAAAGATCGGCTAACTCTTTGTAGGAATAAAAGCTGCCGTCTTTCTTTTTTTTCCAAGTGCCTGCATGAAGTTCATAAATAAGAAGAGGAGAATGATAAGCATTATAATGCTTTTGGTTTTTCTGCCATTTATCATCTGTCCATTGAAAATCGTTATGGCTGTAAGTAATAGATGCGGTAGCAGGACGGACTTCTGCTTGAAAGCCATAAGGATCTGATTTAAGAATTTTTGATCCTTCAGCTGTTAAAATTTCATATTTGTAAGCAGTTCCATTTTTTATGTCAGGAATAAAACCTGCCCATAATCCTTCCTGATTTACTTTTTTTAAAGGATGTTCAGATCCATTCCAGCAATTGAATTCCCCTGCAACACTCACTTTTTGAGCATGTGGAGCCCACACTGTAAAACGGTAGCCATACTTCCCGTCCAGCTTGAATGGATGAGCTCCAAGAAGATGATGACTATGAAACAGCGTGCCTTGGTGAAATAAATAAATATCATCTTCAAAAAATTGGTAAATTTCCATTATCCGCCCCCAAAAAAAGAAATAAATAAGATAGTATATTTGTTGACAGTGATAAATTTCTCCAAAGAAAAAAGAAACCCTTCAATTTTTAAAAAAATAATGGAAATTAATTGAACTAATTTTTATGCTAAAATCTTAAAACCTAATTTATGGACAACTAGTTTACAAAGAACAATTAAGATTGCAAAAGTTAGACGTAGAAGAAGAAAAAATTGTAATTTAAAGTTATGGGAAATTATTGTGGGAAAAATTGACAAGACCTCTAATAGAGTGAAAGTCCTTTTATGATGCATGTTCAGTAGAAGGCGTCTGAAAAATGGAAAGTAAATGCTTTCTTTTGATAAACGGAAAAGGCGTGGCAGAACTCCTAATATTTTATTATACTTGATACCAAATAGGAAACGGCTAAGAAGCTTGTTTTTCTATTCGGTAAGACACGGGTGAGGAAAACGATTAAAGGAGTGGTGCTGATGGAATGGAGAAAACACTGGGAACGTTGGAAAACGAATATTTGGATTGATCAACAATTAAAAAAGCAGCTCGAACAGATAAGTGCGGATGAAAAACAGCTTGAGGACTGCTTTTATAAATATTTAGAATTTGGTACAGGTGGAATGCGCGGGGAAATTGGACCAGGTACTAACCGTATGAATAAATTTACGATTAGAAGAGCAGCAGAAGGACTCGCAAGGTATATAGAAGATCATGGAGAACAAGCAAAATCTCGTGGGGTGGTTATTGCATTTGATTCAAGGTATCATTCCAAAGAGTTTGCTTTAGAAACAGCTCTAACCCTTGGGGCCCATAAGATACAAACATACATATTTCAAGAACTGCGCCCAACACCTGAACTTTCTTATGCAGTACGTAAATTAAAGGCGTTTGCAGGTGTTGTAATAACTGCGAGCCATAATCCCCCTGAATATAACGGTTTTAAAATTTACGGCGATGATGGCGGTCAATTCCCGCCTAAACCTGCAAAAGCGATTATAGAGAAAGTAGAGCAAGTTGAAGATGAGCTGTTAGTAGAAGCTGCTGAAGAAAATGAAATGAAGGCGTCAAGACTTCTTCAAGTAGTCGGGGAAGAAATAGATGAGGCTTATAATGATGAACTGCAAACCATAAGTGTTAATCCTGAACTGATCCAAGAAAAAGGAGACCAAGTTTCTATTGTTTTTACTCCTCTTCACGGTACGGCCAACATTCCTGTAACTAGAGTGTTAGAAACAAGCGGCTTTACAAATGTTCATGTTGTGAAGGAACAAGCGCTTCCTGACCCTGAATTTTCCACCATTAAAAGTCCTAACCCAGAAGAGAAAGCTGCGTTTGAACTAGCTATTAAAGAAGGAATCAAACAAGATGCGGATGTGTTAATCGCAACAGACCCAGATGCAGACCGGGTTGGGGTTGCAGTAAAAGGTGCAGATACTCATTATCAGCTGCTTACCGGGAATCAAACAGGTGCTTTGTTGTTAGAATACTTACTTTCTGAACGTAAAAAGCAGGGTTTTATTCCGGATAATGGAGTGATGTTGAAAACAATTGTGACTTCGGATATCGGCCGTGTTATTGCAGAAAATTATGGTTTGAAAGTTATGGATACTCTGACTGGATTCAAATTTATTGGAGAAAAAATTAAACAATTTGAAGAAGATGGAACATATGATTTTCAGTTTGGATATGAAGAATCCTATGGATATTTAATTGGCGATTTTGTACGCGATAAAGATGCTGTACAAGCAGCATTATTAGCCGCAGAAATGACACTATGGTTCAAAGAACAGGGTAAAACACTTTATGACGGACTAATGGATATCTATGAAAAATACGGATACTTTCTTGAAGATTTAGATTCTTTAACGTTAAAAGGAAAAGAAGGTGCCGAAAAAATTGATGGTCTGCTAAAAGACTTTCGCCTTAATCCCCCGGCTTCAATAAGTGGCAAATCCATTAAAATAATTGAAGATTACCAAACGTCTGAGCGTTCATTTATAAAAGGGGGTAAAAAAGAAAAGATCGAATTACCAGTGTCCAACGTGTTAAAATACATTAGAGAAGATGGAGCTTGGTTTTGCATCCGCCCATCAGGAACAGAGCCTAAAGTAAAATTTTATTTTGGGGTAACAGAAAAGAATATGGAGAATGCTGAAGAGCAACTACTTCAATTAAAAATGGACGTAATGGCAAAAGTGAACCAGTATATTTAAAAATATGGGATGCGCTCCGGAGAACTTTTCGTCCGGAGCGTTAATATTCTTTAGAGTAATGATAAGATTTTTTATTTAAAGGGGTTTGAATATGAACACCTGGATAAGCGACTACTTGCAGACGCTAAAACTTAAACAAGAAACTCCTTCACGAAAGTACTTAAAAAAAATTATACGAGCGCATGTTCGGACATTTCCATTCGAAAATGTTAGTAAACTTTTGCTGTATCAGCAATATAAAGGTTCTGCTCCTTTACCTTCCATTGAAAAGTTTTTAGAAGATCATAGGAATTATCATACAGGAGGTACCTGTTTTGCCTTAAATTCATGTTTATTTGACTTATTAAAGTCTCTTGGTTTTAAAGGACATCTCATTAGACCAGGAGAAGAACACATGGCTATTATTCTTCACGATCCTGAAATCAATGGGAGGCTTTTATATGTAGATGTAGGAACGACTGCACCATTATTTGATCCGATACCGTTTCATGGAAGAAAGCATTCTATTCCGCCATTTGCAGGGGAGAAACTGTTATTTTTACCTGGTGAAGAATATGGAGAATATACTTACATAAGAGTTAGAGGAGATCAAATCACGGATAAAAAATGGACGTTCTCTGTTTTTGATAAAATGAAGCTGGAAGATTTTGAACCTTGGGTAACATTAACGTTTCGAAAAGAAGCTTTGTTCATGAATGTTTTGCGCTGTCAGCTGTGGCAGCCAGAAAAAAGAAGAGGTCTTTCGCTTGTTAATAGAAAATTTACGATACGTAATGGTAACGGGGGAGTATTAACTAAAATACTTCCGAATCGAAATGCCCTTCAACAAGTATTGATGGATGAATTTAAGATGCCTAAGCTGCCTGTGACAGAAGCGCTTGATATTCTCTCAGATAAAGATGTAGATATATTTTCTGAGAACCCATAATACGCAAGGAAGCATTTTGTTATACTGTTAAGAATAAATGGTTATAAGCAAATCGGCGGCGTTCAACGTTCAGAACGTTTGAATGCCGCCGTTTCAGGATTTTCCGTTTATAGGCACATGACGGCAAAGCAAGTCCGCCTAGGCGGCAAGCGAAGTTTTTATAATAAAGTGTTTTTAATATTTCACTTCAAAGGTTCCTTTATGTTGGACAGTATCTATTTCGCTTATGTCTAAGTTTTGGACTTTCGAAAATTTGCTGCCCTCAGCTATAGCATCCAAGAAATGTGCCATTTTTTTTTCATTCCCCTCAGCTTCTATCTCCACTGTACCATTTGCTTTATTTCTTACCCACCCTTTAATTCCTAATTTTAGCGCTTCGGCTTGGGTGAAATTTCTAAAGCCGACACCTTGAACTTTTCCATGTACAACAATATGTTGTTTAATCATTCTTTATCCACCTCCACTGCAGTTTATTCCTTCTTTAAATATACAACAAACTAAGAGTCTATCTCTATCAAAAGGAATGTACTAAATGTTCATTGTTGCCTTCTGTTTTCATATAGTAAAGGTAAGAAGAGTGGAGGAGGGAATATTGTGAATACTCATGAAGAAAAGGAGTTAAAAAGGTCGATTGAAGAAATAACTGAAATAGCAGAAGGCTTTGGTTTAGATTTTTATCCCATGCGCTATGAAATTTGTCCAGCTGATATTATTTATACATTTGGAGCATATGGTATGCCAACTCGTTATTCTCACTGGAGCTTTGGAAAACAGTTCCACAAAATGAAGCTGCATTACGACTTAGGTTTAAGCAAGATATATGAATTAGTAATTAATTCGAACCCATGTTATGCGTTTTTATTAGAGAGTAACTCATTAATTCAAAACAAATTAATTGTGGCGCACGTGCTTGCCCATTGTGACTTTTTTAAAAATAATGTCCGGTTTTCAAACACAAGAAAAGATATGGTAGAAAGTATGGCAGCAGCAGCAGAAAGAATATCACACTATGAAATGGTCCATGGAAAAGATGAAGTAGAGCAGTTTTTAGATGCCGTTCTTGCTGTACAAGAACACATTGATCCTAGTCTTGTCCGTCCAAAGCTCGATTGGACCATTGAAACAGAAGAGGAAGAAGAGCCATCATTCAACGAGAAGCCGGGTCCGTATGAAGATTTATGGAGGTTAGATGAAAAGGAAAAAGCAACCCCGAAAAAAAGAAAAAAGAAAGCTTTTCCGCCACGGCCGGAAAAAGACTTACTATTGTTTATTGAAGAATACAGCAGAGACTTGGAAAGCTGGCAGAGGGATATTTTGACTATGATGCGTGAAGAGATGTTATATTTTTGGCCGCAGTTAGAAACTAAAATTATGAATGAGGGATGGGCGTCTTATTGGCACGCGAGAATATTGAGAGAAATGGATCTGAGTACGGAAGAAAGTGTAGAATTTGCAAAGTTAAATGCCAGCGTCATACAACCTTCTAAAACGACAATAAATCCTTACCATTTAGGGCTTAAAATATTTGAAGATATTGAAGAACGATACAATCATCCAGGTGAAAGGCTCCAAGAACTTGGTGTGGAACCTGGCAGCGGCAGAGAAAAATTATTTGAAGTTCGAGAGCTGGAGTCTGACACGTCTTTCATTAGGAATTACGTAACTAAAGAGTTAGTTCAGAAAGAGGATATGTATTTATTTCAGAAACAAGGCAGAGATTATACCATTGTAGATAAAGAATGGCAAAATGTCCGGGATCAAATTATTCGTTCCAGAGTGAATGGAGGATTTCCTTATTTAACAGTTACAGACGGCGACTATGCAAAAGCTGGAGAGCTTTATATTACACATCATTTCGAAGAAGAAGAATTAGATATAAAGTACTTGGAAAAGACCCTTCCTTATCTGTACCGGCTTTGGGGAAGAAATGTCCATCTAGAAACTGTAGTGGACGGGAAAAAAGTAAAATTCAGCTACAATGGCAGTAAAGTTCATCGTAAGACATTGTGAGTTAAATAGTAGAAAATATAGAGTGATTTTCATTAATATCTCAATATTTTCAATTTAGAAATTTTTGTGTTATACTTTTGCCAATACCCGGCATTATTCGTGAATGCCGGGTTCTGTATAATATAAGGGGGATTTTGTCATGAAAAAATTTTTTATGTTTTCTCTCCTTGCTATGTTGTTGTTTTTCATAGCAGCTTGTGGATCTGGAGATGATCCGGAGGAGGAGACAACTGGAGAAGAGGATGCTGCCGAAGAGACAGAAAACGGGGCTGAAAATGAAGAAGATGCTGAAGAAGCCGCAGAGGATGGGGAGAAGCCTACATATTCTGTAGCAACGGATAATAACTATGTACCTTTTGAGTTTATTGATCAAGAAACCGACGAACTAATTGGATTTGATATTGATTTAATTAATGCAATCGCCGATGAAGCAGGATTTGATATAGAAATTGAACAAATGGAGTTTTCTGGAATTGTATCTGCTATTCCTTCCGGACGTTTTGATATAGGAATTGCTGGAATGACTATTACAGAAGAGCGTGAAGAGAATATTGATTTTTCTCAGCCTTACTATGACGCTGGCTTAATTTTAGCCGTATTAGATGGTAATGAGGAGATTTCTTCGATAGACGATGTGGACGGAATGACAGTCGCAACACGTGTTGGCTCTACCAGTGAAGATTATCTCCAAGAAAATACTGAAGCAAATGTTGAAGCGTTCCCTGAAATTACAGAAGCATATCGAAGTGTACTTACCGAACGGACAGATGCAGTGTTGTATGATAAACCTAATGTTGAGTATTATGCAGAGACAGAAGCAGGAGGAGAGCTTGTTACGGTTGGTGATCTATTACAAGGTGAACAATATGGCATAGCCTTCCCGAAAGACTCTGAACTTCGCGATGAAGTAGACGAAGCTATAGACTCGTTAAAGGAAAGCGGAGAATTTGACGAAATTTACACAGAGTGGTTTGGAGAAGCTCCTGAAGATAGTGAGGAAGAATAAAAATTTGAAAAAAAGCGTGACATTTTGATATTGTCACGCTTTTACTTTGCACTGTTAGGAGAATGTCCAGGCTTTATAGTAAATGTTGTGGTGTCTCCTTTGAAATCAGAGAAAACGGGGCGCGTGGACGTATGGTGAAATTACTGCAAAATAGGGGGCGGACATTGCATCGGCTATATACTGCAAATCGAACAATATCCACCGCTTAGTCATGTGATAGGGAATACATGTCCGCCAAACCTTCTATATTACATGAACAAATGTCAGCCCCATGCTGCACTACCCATGCCACAAAAGCAATGACTGATACATTTTTGGGACAGTCCTTTATTAGGAGAATTGTTCCACACCATTTGACAAAGGGCCAAGATTACCGGTAAAGAGTATAAGAAAACTACAGCTTCAACGTACAGGACGTACCATGTGCTGCTGCCGCCACAAGATTGTTAGAATTACATTGGATAGTGTCGACTACTGTGTCTGGCACAATTATTTGTGAACTTAACACAAGTTCCTTAGATCCTGTCACCAAAAAGCCGCGCTTTGTGGCATTGGCGATATAAACCTATCCTATGGTTCAACTGTACGTTTTTAGCGTTTTTCTAATGTTTATTGCAGGGGGAGAGGAAACAAATGTATGTGTTTACAACTAATCATTATATAGAAATTTTGCCAAATTTATGGTCCGGATTCCTGTTTACCCTTTTGATAACGATCACCGGTGTAGCCATAGGTTTTGTTCTTGGAGCCATATTTGGTTTAATGAGGCTCTCCAAAATTAAAATAGTTTATGGAATTGCGACGATTTACGTTGAACTAGTACGGGGCACACCGCTTTTAGTTCAAATATTTTTTATATATTTTGGGCTTTCAGATTTTATGAACATAAACCTTGATAAATTAACGGCTTCTATTATAGCAATTGCTGCTAATGCTGGAGCTTATATAGCTGAAATTGTCCGAGGAGCTGTTCAATCCGTAGATAAAGGTCAAACAGAAGCAGGTCGATCACTTGGATTATCATCACGCCAAACTATGCTTTATATTATTTGGCCGCAAGCATTAAGACGAATGATTCCGCCGCTTGGAAATCAATTTATTATTAGCCTTAAAGATACTTCTTTATTTTCAGCAATTGCAGTTACAGATTTAATGTATGAGGGACGCCAATATGCCAGTTCTACATTTGCTGATTTTGAGTCTTACATAATGGTAGCTATTTTTTATTTAGTAATTACCATACCTTCTATGCTCATTTTGCGTCAGTACGAACGGAGGTTTGAAAGAGAATGATACAAGTAAAAGATCTGCATAAGTCTTTTGGAGAGACAGAAGTACTAAAAGGTTTAACTACAGAAATCAAAGAAAAAGAAGTGGTATGTGTTATTGGTCCTTCTGGGTCTGGGAAGAGTACTTTTTTACGTTGTTTAAATATGTTAGAAGAAATTACAGACGGACATGTTGTAATTGATGGCAATGATTTAACGGACCCAGCTACTGATATCAATAAGGTACGTTCTGAGGTAGGTATGGTTTTTCAGCACTTTAACTTATTTCCTCATTTAACTGTATTAGAAAATATTATTTTAGCGCCATTAAAAGTAAAAAAGGTTACAAAAGCTGAAGCAGAAGAAACTGCTTTACCATTATTAGATAAAGTTGGTTTAAAAGATAAGGCTCATGTTTATCCTAACAGCTTATCTGGAGGACAAAAACAGCGAGTGGCTATTGCTAGAGCACTAGCAATGAATCCTAAAGTGATGCTGTTTGATGAGCCCACTTCGGCTTTGGATCCGGAGTTAGTTGGAGATGTACTGGCTGTTATGAAGGATTTAGCTGAAGAAGGAATGACAATGGTAGTAGTTACGCATGAAATGGGGTTCGCTAAAGAAGTAGGTGATCGTGTATTCTTCATTGATGAAGGCGTATTTATGGAAGAAGGACCGCCGTCACAGCTATTTGATAACCCGCAAAACCCGAGAACCCAATCTTTTTTAAGTAAAGTATTATAATTAACCAGCCCCTGGAGTTCAAGTCTTCAGGGGCTTCAGTTTATATTAGTGTTCTTTTTTCGCCGATTGGTAACGGTAAGCTGTATGGTTGACAGGGCCAATATATTGATTAAGAGGGAAGGAATCTGTAATAGCAGCAGTGATAAACTGCTTAGCGGTTTCAATGGCTTCTCTTACTGGTTTTCCATGAGCCAATTCTGCAGTAATCGCAGCCGAATAGGTGCAACCTGCGCCATGAGTATACTCTGTATGAATTTTTGGTGCCTCAATATACTCAAAACTTTTTCCGTCATATGAAACATCGATGGATTGATCCTCGCCCGTTTCGCCTCCCCCTTTTATAATAACAAAAGAAGGCCCTTGCTCATAAATGGTTACTGCAGCTTTTTTCATTTCTTCTACACTTTGGATAGCATCCATGTTAGCAATCTGAGAAGCTTCAAAAAGGTTTGGAGTTACTACTAAAGCTTTTGGAACCAGGACTTCTCGTAAATGCTGATCCACTTCAGGGTTAAGGGCTTCATCAGCTCCTTTGCAGACCATTACAGGATCCACAACTAGTTTTTCGATATGATATTGATCTACCTTATTAGCTACCAATTCTATTGTTTCTATTGATCCAAGCATACCGGTTTTAGCAGCATCCACTCCGACACCAGCTAAAACGGTTTCTAGTTGTGCTTCAATAACAGAATGCTCTTGGGGATAGACAGCATGATGCCAACCTTGATGGGGATCCTGTGCAACAATGGTGGTCAAAGAAGTCATGCCATAAACCCCGAGTTCTTGAAAAGTTTTTAAATCAGCTTGAATTCCAGCACCTCCGCTAGTATCAGACCCAGCAATAGTAAGGACTTTTTTTAAAGACATGAAGGTTCGCCTCGCTTTAATATCAAAGATTTTCGTATAATTCATATTCCACAAATGTTTAGTCACAAACATTCTTTGTAGAAGATGTAAAACATTAAATAACCCATTCTCCATTTTTCATCAACGGTTCTGTTTCTCCATTTGAAAGTCTTCCGTCAATATCCATTACTCCACTGCCTACCATGAAATCAACATGCGTAATACTTGTGTTTAAGCCATTTGCTTCTTTTTCTTCTTTCGACATCTCTGTGCCATTTTTAATACAAAAGGCATAGGCACTGCCTATAGCGAGGTGGTTAGAAGCATTTTCGTCAAAAAGAGTGTTATAAAACAATGTGCCGGATTGGGAAATGGGAGAACTGTGGGGGACAAGGGCAACCTCTCCTAAATAATGGG
This sequence comes from Alteribacillus sp. YIM 98480, assembly GCF_009765375.1. Taxonomy (GTDB): domain Bacteria; phylum Bacillota; class Bacilli; order Bacillales; family Marinococcaceae; genus Alteribacillus. The sequence continues at coordinate 132,647 of NZ_VTOK01000012.1, read as the reverse complement.
AGCCTTCGTCAGTATCTATTAAATTTTTTAACGTTTCTTCCCCTTCTTTTGCTTCAAATTCTGTAATTTTTCCATCTTTAAAATGAATAGTAAAATCATCAATGACATTTCCACTGTAATTAAGAGGTTTGGTGTTTCTTACATAACCGTTGACTCCTGTTTTATGAGGAACAGTAAACACTTCTTCAGTAGGCATATTTGCAATGAAATGAACACCATCTTTGTTTACACTGCCGCCGCCAGCCCATATATGGCCGTCAGGAAGATCAATCGTTAAATCTGTACCTGGCGCTTTGTAGTGGAGCTGCTTGAACGCTTTTTCATTTAAAAATGCAGCTTTTTCTTGTAATTTTTTATTATGTTCGTCCCATTTTTCAACTGGATTTTCCTGATCTGCTCGAACGGCTTTAAAAATTTCATCCCACAAATTTTTTTCTGCTTCTTCTTCGGATGCATCAGGAAAAACTTTTTTAGCCCAGCCAGTAGAAGGGGTTGCGATAACAAGCCAGCTTACCATATCTGATTGGATATAAGAACGAAATGTATCCATTGCTTCGCCGGCCGTTTTATTTGCATTTGCTATTCGGCCTTGATCTATTCCTTTTAAAAGATCGGGATCAGTCGATTTTACTGTTATAAATGCTGCTCCGTTTTCAGCTAATTCTTCTCTTCCTTTGGCAATCCAGCTAGGGAATTCTTTAAAAGCTTCATCTGGAGCTTTTTCATATTTAATACGAGAAAGTTCTTCATCTGCCCAGTCTACATGAACGTTTTTAGCTCCCGCATCATATGCTTTTTTTGCTAATAGACGAACAAAAGCTGCTGAAGTTATCGGAGCATTAATAAAGAGAGGTTGATTTGGTTGAATGTTGACCCCTTTTTTTATTGCAAGTTCAGCGTAATTTTCCAATCTTCTTTCAAAATTCTCCATTAGAATTCTCCTTTTTCATTGGGAATATAAAAAATTTGAAAAATCATACTACATTTATCTAGCAAGTATTGTAACATATATACGGATCCTGCAATTTAAGGATGTTTTTGAAAACATGTAATACACTTATTATATAAAGTCTTTATACTGTTTTATCCATAAAATTTAATAGGAGGGTACAAATGAGATCGTTAACAGTGTTTTGCGGCTCTCGAAAAGGAAATAATTCAATATATATAAATGAGGCAGAGAATTTAGGAAAGTCAGCTGCTAAAAATGATATAGAAATTGTTTATGGCGGATCCAGTTCAGGCTTAATGGGAGCAGTTGCTGATGGGGCTCTCAGTCAAGGAGGAAAGGTCACTGGTATAATACCAGAAGATCTTAAACCAAAAGAAATAGCACATCAGCATGTAACCAATCTTATAACTGTAAACAGCATGCACGAAAGAAAAGCGTTAATGTATGAAAAAGGGGAAGCTTTTGTTGCAATGCCAGGCGGGATTGGCACGCTCGAAGAATTTATGGAAGTGCTGACGTGGGGGGCTATTGGCCACCATCAAAAAAGATGTGCTCTATTGAATGTGCATGACTATTACGCTCCTTTGCATCATTTTTTAGAGCACATGGTAAAGGAAGGTTTTTTATCACATACTATCCAAAAAAATATAGTTATAGAAGATAATGCAGAAAATCTGCTGCAAAGCTTAAAAATTTAAACGAATTTTCATAAAAAAATCGCCTTCTTTACAAAAAAGGCGATTTTCCTATGAAGACATTTTTATATTAGAATTTTGGTTGTCTAAAAGGGTAATGGTCTCTCTTTCATGGAAATTGTGAATGTTGGCTACAAAACTGGTTGGAGGAGACTGAATTTTAGTATTATATTTCACTACAGTATTGTTATAAATCTTTGCTGCTTTTTTTATTTTTAGGTCTGTTTCTTTTAAATGTTTCTCTACATAAGTAAATTCTTCATCTTGCCTTAATTCCGAAACTTCTTCTAAGGCGAAAACTTGAAATAATGTTTCAGAGAGCTCCTCATTTATATTCATTTGGTGGTTCCTGTTGTTGTTTGGGGAAGCTAACTGACTCCTTAACTCCACAATTTTTTCTAAAGTATGCTGTTCATATTTAACATGCTGCTGAACGACATCAACTAAACGAGGTATTAAATCAACTCGGTGGTTTAATAGTGTGTCAATTTGTGCCCATGCATCTTCCACCCAATTAAGATATTTGATCAGAGCATTATACCCCACGATCCAGCTGACTAAAGCAATAATGATTGCTATTCCTAGTACAGCGCCAAAAAAGGTCAAATCGATGGAACCTCCTTTACGGCTTAATTACCAAATGTACATAAAACCATTATAACTGGAATCATCTACAAACAGTATAGCACGTTTATCTGCTTTCTATCATTGTTTTATTGGAATTGGTTATAATACGCGGATTCCCATTTTAAATAGAGGGTCGGAAGGAACAACGAATCTTTGAAATATATCTATCCGTGACCCGATATAGAGTGGAAAACAGCATGGTACTCAGCAGTAAGCGAAGCAGAGTGGTGTGAGATGAACAAAAAGTAATGGGTAACCTGAATAGCACAAAAGCAAGTTCGAATGGTACCAATCCATTTGATAAAGGTCCTCATTACCTACACGTTAGTATTTTATTTCCAATAGAAGGACCAACTGGATGTATCCAAACATGGTCGTATGAAAAAACATCAACTGGTGTTCAGTTGAGAAAATAAGCAACATATAATGGTTCCATAATGGACCGCTGTCATCATCGCTTTTTTCAGATGATGTCTACTTGGATGTACGATTTATTATCCAGGAGGGCTTGTCCAGCCATCGGAAAAGCCCTCCTGATTATAAGTTCCAAAAGAAAGTCTACAAAAGGCGTTTACTAATAATCCTTCTGATCTCCTTCTTTAATTGATGCACTTGGGGCAGTATCTTCCTCTTCCACCTTTTGAAAGCCTTTATCTAACTGACCGGCATTTTCAATGTCACCAGAAGCCTTGTATCCACCAATTTCTGTATTGGAAGTGTTCGAGTATAGCCCCATTCCGCCAAGTTTCACATTTATTTTTTCATTCTTGTGTTCATTTTTTTTATCCACTTTTTTCACCCCTTAATTGTAATATAACCAAAGGAACACATATTAACGAAAGAGGTGACAAAAATGTCAAAACATCAAGAAATACACACTTATGAGGACATGTTCTACAAATTTAATGAGAAAATGCAGAAAAAGATTTCAAAAGAAATAATTGACGACTTTCCGAATTTTTCCTTATAATTGAATTAATATATTGAAAACGCTTACAAAATTTAAATCAGGGATTCCTTTTGGTCGGATTCTGAACAATTGCTCAGTTTTAAAATGTTGGTACTACAGGGATGGAGGAGAGGGAATGAATTTTGAACTAACAAGTGAGCAGCGAATGACGAGGGATATGGTTCGAGAGTTTGCAGAACAGGAGATTGCTCCTAAAGCACAAAAAGTCGATAAAGAAGCAAGATTTCCTGAAGAAACGTTTAAAAAGATGGGGGAACTTGGTCTTTTAGGAATTCCGTTTCCAGAAAAATATGGGGGTTCCGGCGGAGACACGATAGCTTATGCGCTTGCTGTAGAAGAAGTGGGGAAAGCCTGTGGAAGTACAGGGCTGAGTTACGCTGCTGCTGTTTCTTTAGGAGCGAGTCCTCTTTATTATTTTGGAACAGAACAACAAAAACAAGATTATTTAGTGCCGCTTGCATCCGGTAAAGCTTTAGGTTCCTTCGGATTAACCGAGCCAAATGCCGGTTCTGATGCAGGAGGAACGAGAACAAAAGCAGAATTAATTGGTGAAGAGTACGTTATAAATGGAGAAAAGTGCTGGATTACAAATGCTCAATATGCAAAAACAGTAATTGTAACAGCGGTTACAGCTAAAAATGATCAGGGGAAAAATATTATCTCAGCTTTTATTGTGCCCGCTGATACAGAAGGATTTACCATTACAAGTCCTTATGAAAAGATGGGAGTTCGCGGATCTAATACTTCTGAGCTTGTGCTTGAGGACGTAAAAGTACCAAAAGAAAATTTGCTTGGAGATCCAGCAAAAGGTTTCAATCAATTTCTTTATACCCTTGATGGAGGAAGAATCTCTATTGCAGCGCTGGCAGTAGGAATTGCACGTGGAGCATTTGAAAAAGCACTTGCTTATGCAAAGGAGCGCAGGCAATTTGGTCAAACTATTTCTTCTTTTCAAGGAATTCAATTTAAATTAGCAGATATGGCAATGGAAATAGAAATCGCTCAAAATATGGTATTAAAGGCAGCATGGTTAAAAGACCGAGGCAAACCTTTTAAAAAAGAGGCTTCATATGCAAAACTGTTTGCTTCAGAAATGGCTACCAGAACATGCAATCAAGCATTGCAAATCCACGGGGGTTACGGATACATGCGAGAATATGAAATAGAGAGAATGCTGCGCGACACTAAACTGATGGAAATTGGGGAAGGAACTTCTGAAATACAAAGAATGGTTATTGCTCGAGAGCTTGGCTGCTAATTGTATTTATTAATCATTCTTGGAAAGTATCAACATCCAAAACTTCTTGATGTGCAAACAGACGGTGTACCTAATGATAAATTATGGAGAAGAAGTCTCTGCCTGGATTCGGTTAAAAGAAGGAGAAGTATGTACTGCTGACGAAATACGTTTGTACTGCAAAGGGAAAATTTCACGTCATAAAATTCCTGCCTACATTACTTTTGTAGATGAGTATCCTATGACTGCTTCAGGTAAAACCAAAAATTTAAACTTCGTGAATTATCGAAAAGCCAATTTTCTATTAAATGATGAGCGAGGTGAAAAATTTGTTTCGTAAAGTGTTAATTGCTAATAGGGGAGAGATTGCTTGCAGAATTGTGCGGGCATGTGAGGAATTAGGTATTAAATCTGCAGTAGTTTATTCAGAAGCAGACCACCAGGCTGAGCATGTAAAGATGGCTGATGAAGCTTATTTTATCGGTCCTGCACCAGTTAAAGAAAGCTATCTCAATATTCATTCCATCCTGCAGGCGGCTAAAGATGCAGGAGCTGATGGGCTGCATCCCGGATATGGATTATTATCAGAAAACGCTGATTTTGCAAAAAAATGCGAAAGAGAGGATATTACGTTTATAGGACCTTCTCCAGAAAGCATGGAATTAATGGGAGATAAAATATCAGCTAGAAAAGCAATGAAAAATGCAGGAATACCGGTTATTCCAGGTATAAATGAAAGGGTGGACAGCGTAGAGGCTGCTTTAGTAGACGCTGAAAAAATAGGATATCCCGTCATGTTAAAAGCCTCTGCAGGCGGGGGCGGAATTGGCATGCAGAAAGTTAACAATGAAAAAGAATTAAGAAAAGCATTTGAAAGCAATAAAAAGCGGGCCAGCGACTTTTTTGGTAATGGAACTCTTTATATTGAAAAAATTATTGAAAATGCAAGACATGTTGAAATACAAATTCTCGCTGATCAGCATGGCAATGTGATTCAGCTTGGAGAGCGAGATTGTTCGATACAACGCCGTAACCAAAAAGTGCTAGAAGAAAGTCCATCTCCTTTTATACACGCTGTCACTCGTAAAAAAATGGGAGAAGCAGCAATAAAAGCAGCAGAATATATCGGATACAGGAATGCAGGAACGATTGAATTTTTAGTAGATGAACAGCAACAATTTTATTTTTTGGAAATGAATACAAGACTTCAAGTAGAGCACCCTGTCACCGAAGAAGTAACAAAACTTGATATAGTCCAATGGCAGCTGCGCATAGCTTCAGGAGAAATACTTCATATAAGACAAGATAGTATTGTGCAAAATGGTCACGCTTTAGAAGCAAGAATTTATGCTGAAGATCCAAGTAATTTTTTTCCTTCTCCTGGAAAAATTACAGCCTTAACGCTGCCAAGAGGAGAACACATACGTCACGAATGCGGGGTAAGAGAAGGGACCATCGTCACTCCTCATTATGATCCGATGATTGCAAAAATTATTATTACTGGTAAAGACAGACACGAATCCATTAACCAAATGATCAGTGCTCTAAAAAATTATCACGTTGAGGGGATAAAAACGAATATCCCAATGATTTTAGAAGTACTTAACCATCAAGATTATAAACAAGGACAGACAACTACGGCTTTTGTAACGGATATTCTACGTTCTACAAATGTATAAGCAAGGAGGCAGAAAAATGAATGTCATAACAGCTTACATGGCCGGCAAATTATGGAAATTGTTAGTAGGTTCCGGTGAAGAAATAAAGGAAGGCCAGGAAGTAGCTATTTTAGAATCCATGAAGATGGAGATACCGATTACAGCAGAAGCAAACGGCAAAATAAAATCAGTGTTAAAAGAAGAAGGGGAGTTTGTGAATGAAGGGGATGAATTGTTTGAATTAGAGTAGATAGGGGGAGCAGGATGAGCTGGCCAATAAATGTAACGATAAAAGAAGTAGGACCTCGTGATGGTCTTCAGAATGAAAAAAAATTAATCTCGACTAAAGTAAAAACGGACTGGATTAATAAATTATCGCAGAGTGGATTGCGCCATATTGAAATTACGTCTTTTGTCCACCCAAAGTGGGTCCCTGCTTTGGCGGATGCAAAAGATGTTGCTAAATTGATTCAGCGGAAGGAAGGAGTAGTGTATACCGCATTAGTTCCAAATCAAAAAGGGCTTGAAGCTGCATTAGAGACTAACGTTGATGAAATTGCAGTTTTTATGTCCGCTACAGAAACCCACAACAAAAAGAATATAAACAAAAGTATAGATCAAACGCTGCCGGTTTTGCGACAAACAGCACAAGAAGCGGTCAAAGCAAATATACCAGTTCGTGCCTATGTGTCTACAGCATTTTTTTGTCCTTATGAAGGGCGAACTAACTCTGAAAATGTACGAAGAATAAGTGAATACCTTTTAGAAATAGGGGCTTATGAGTTGTCTATTGGCGATACAGTTGGTACGGCTTCTCCAGTCCAAGTAGAAGACACATTGAAGCATTTATTAAAAGGGATTCCTACAAAGAAATTAGCAATGCATTTTCACGATACGAGAGGAACCGCGCTTTCTAATACACTAAAAGCACTCGAAATGGGGATACAGACTTTTGACAGTTCTTGCGGAGGATTGGGAGGCTGCCCATACGCACCAGGGGCTGCTGGAAATACAGCAACAGAAGATCTTCTTTATATGCTTCACAAAATGGGCATCAAAACAGGTGTTTCAGAAGAAAAAATGGTCAAAAACGCTATGTTTATGGAAAATCATATTGGAAAATCTTTACCAAGTAAAGCACTGCAAGCACATAAAGGAAAAAAAGCAGTTCTAGCTAAGAAGGGAGATAAAAGATGACTCATTACATTCGCGTTGATAATTCGCATGAAGGAATAACGGTAATAAGTTTGAATAGGCCTTCCGCAGCAAATGCTTTATCAACTTCCCTTTTAGACGAATTGCAAAAGACTTTAAAAAATCTTGCGTATGACACTGCCTGCCGCGTTTTAATTATTCGTGGAGAAGGAGAAAAGATATTTTGCGCCGGGGCAGATCTAAAAGAAAGAGCCGGTATGGATCATATCGAGGTTAGAAAAACCGTCTCTTTTATCAAAGAAACTATAAATCAAATTGAAAATTTTCCGAAAGCGGTCATTGCTGCAATGAATGGAAGTGCTCTTGGGGGTGGACTGGAATTAGCACTAGCTTGTGATTTACGTATTGCAAGTGCCACTGGAAAATACGGATTACCTGAAACTTCTCTAGCTATTATACCAGGAGGAGGTGGAACTCAGCTTTTACCACGGCTTATCGGAAAGGCCAAAGCAAAAGAATTAATATATACGGCCCGGAAAATTTCTGGTATAGAAGCGGCCGATTTAGGAATAGCACAGTATGCAGTAGACAGCGAACAAGTACTTCATAAAGCGGTAGAACTTGCATTAGAAATAACAAAAAATGGACCGGTTGCAGTATCAGCTGCTAAAACTGCTATTAATGGAGGGATAAATACAGATTTAACGACTGGTCTTGTAATTGAAGAAAAATCCTATGAAGCCACGATAACTACAGAAGACAGACTAGAAGGGCTAAGAGCTTTTAAAGAAAAGCGTAAGCCAGTATATTCCGGTAAATAGGAGGTCCACGTTATGGTAAACGAAGACTTTCACCAACAATTAGTTAACCGCATCGAAAAAGGCGGGGAAGAAAAATATCATAAAAAAAATAAAGAAAAAGGCAAATACTTTGTCCGTGATCGTCTAAATTTATTGTTGGATGATGGATTAACATATGAAGACGGAAAATTTGCAAACAGCCAAGTGGAGGGGCTTGCTGCAGACGGGGTTATAACTGGCACTGGAAAAATTAATGGGCAGTTCGTTTGTTTTATGGCAAATGATTCTACTATAAAAGCAGGTTCTTGGGGGGCAAGAACCGTAGAAAAAATTATTAGAATTCAGGAGACAGCTGAAAAGCTGAGTGTACCTATGCTCTATTTGGTTGATTCTGCAGGAGCAAGAATCACCGACCAAGTAGAAATGTTCCCAGGACGACGAGGAGCTGGACGGATTTTTTATAACCAGGTGAAGCTTTCTGGACAAATTCCACAGGTTTGTATCCTTTTCGGTCCATCAGCAGCAGGTGGAGCTTATATACCAGCTTTTTGTGACACAGTTATAATGGTCGAAGGAAATGCTTCTATGTATCTTGGTTCTCCTCGAATGGCTGAGATGGTTATTGGAGAAAAAGTCTCTTTAGAAGAAATGGGAGGAGCAAAAATGCATTGCTCTGTATCTGGATGCGGAGACATACTTGCTAAAGATGAAGCAGAGGCTATCGAACATGCTCGTCAATATTTATCTTATTTCCCAGCTAATTTTGAAGGTAAGACGTCATTAAATACACCAGAACCAGTGGCCCCTCCTGAAAAACCTTTGAAAGATATTATTCCTGCGAATCAGAACGCTCCATTTGATATGTATCAGCTTATTAGTCATATCATAGACGCAGATCGTTTTTTTGAAATGAAAAAAGAGTTCGCACCTGAAATTATTACTGGATTTGCTCGTTTAAATGGAGAAGCCATCGGAATTATTGCCAATCAGCCCAAAGTCAAAGGAGGAGTGTTATTCCACGATTCTGCAGACAAAGCTGCCCGGTTTATTACCCTTTGTGATGCATACCATCTTCCCTTATTATTTTTCGCTGATATACCGGGATTCATGATTGGAACGAGTGTAGAAAAAGCAGGAATTATTCGTCACGGGGCCAAAATGATTGCTGCTATGTCAGAAGCAACCGTTCCCAAAATATCTGTTATTGTTCGAAAAGCATATGGAGCAGGATTGTATGCAATGGCAGGACCAGCTTTTGAGCCTGATTGCTGCTTAGCACTTCCTAGTGCACAAATTGCAGTAATGGGTCCGGAAGCTGCTGTGAATGCAGTATATGCAAATAAAATTGCAGAACTGCCTGAAAAAGAGAGACCAGCTTTTATTGAAGAAAAACGTCAGGAATATAAAGAAAATATTGATATATATAGACTCGCTTCAGAAATGGTTATAGACGGTATTGTAGAACCAGATGATTTAAGGATGGAATTAACCGAGCGATTTGAGGGCTATAGGAGCAAATATCAAACGTTTTCTAAAAGAAAACATGCAGTTTATCCTGTATAACAGCAGTGTAATAGAAATATGTATTGATGAAGTAGATGAACGTATGGTCATACTAACTCCCTTCTCTTTTTTTCCTTAAATTACTATTCTTTTTGTAGCATAGTGTTTGAAATTCGATACAAACTAAAGGTACAAAGAGGAGGTGAAAAACTATGGCAAACAACAACAGCGGTAACTCTAACCAATTAGTAGTACCTGGAGTTTCTCAAGCTCTAGATCAAATGAAATTTGAAATTGCTCAAGAATTTGGAGTACAACTTGGCGCTGACTCTACTTCCCGTTCTAACGGTTCTGTAGGAGGAGAAATCACAAAGCGTCTGGTTCAAATGGCTGAGCAGCAAATGAGTGGTCAGCAGCAATAATTAAATAACGTGGCTAGAGAGACTGTCAATAGGGGTGGCGTGATGCCACCTTGACAGTCTCCTATTTGTTGTAAGAAAAGAAAAAATAGCTTAAATACAGCCTGGCTTTGCGTTTTGCAAACCAGGCTGACGTCTGTTTAATTGTGAGATGGAGGTTCTTCTTCATCTAACTTTCTAGCTCCATCAATTTGACAATTTTCATATTTTGGATTTACAGTACCCCCTGCCATACCTTCGCTGATCATTCGGTCTACATCCATGCTGTAATTTGTTTTATCCGTTTGTCCTTTTTGCAATTTATCCATGCCTACCCCTCCCATATTTTTAGCATGTCCCCGCATAGAAGCGGCATACGGGACATATTTTGGGAATTTATACAGGCGGAGTATGATCCTCAAAAATATGGTACAAAACTAAATCATGGACTTGAGTTGTTATATTTTCTATTTCATTAGATGGAGGCTGCACTCCTTCCCATATAATCGAACCATCTTTAAAATACACGCCATTATAGTATGATCCCTTAAAATAAAAGGAGAATCCCCACTCTTTTCGCAGCCAATTATTCTTTTTTTCATACCATTGAAAATGCGAAATCATTTTCTATATCCCCCATTTTTAGGATAGTAAGTATTCTTTGCATCTTATCATATCAAAAAACAATCAAAAAGTTGTTACTGTCATGCTTGCCGAAAATTTATCCAGTTGGTAAAGTGATAATGGTAAACCAAGGTGCTAAATTAAAAGGAGTTTAAAAATGGATGGATTATGGCTGATAATAATAATGATAGCAGTTGGAGCTGTTATAGGCGGACTGACAAACTCGTTAGCTATAAAAATGTTGTTTAGACCGTATAAGCCAGTTTATGTGGGGAAATGGAGAGTTCCTTTTACGCCTGGGCTTATTCCAAAACGAAGAGGGGAAATGGCAGAACAAATGGGTAAGATGGTGGTCAATCATTTATTGACACCAGAGGGAATTCAGAAAAAAATAATAAAAAAGTCTTTTCGAGTAAAGATGACAAAATGGATAACAGACGAAATCACTAAATCACTTTATAGTTCTGCAGCTCCGACTGATTTTTTTCAAGAAACCTGGAATGTCAATAACATTAGAATTACGCTGCAAGAGAAAACAGAATATTTTATAAAAGAAAAATTAGATCGTTTTATCATAGAAAATGAGCATAAAGAAATAAAAGAACTTCTCCCTATAGGTGTGATTGAAAAAGGTGATGAATTAGTTCCTATTCTTGCTCGAAAAGTTACAAAAAAAGGAGCAGAGTATTTTAGAGGGGAAGAAGGACGAAAACAGCTATATGTTCTTTTGGAGAAATTTCTCCAAGGGAAAGGCTCTATGTTGAATTTTTTAGGTTCTATGTTTGGTAATGATAAAATCATTGAAAAACTTCAGCCGGAAATTGTTCGTTTTTTTGAAGATCCAGCCTCAGAAGCATTCATTAGGGATATAATAAAAAAGGAATGGTTAAAAATACAACATAAACCCTTTTCTACAGCAGCCTCTCAGATTGATACGGATAAATTAGCTAAAAAGACGGCTGATTTATTAAATAAAGAATTGCCCCTTTTCAACTATTTAGACAGCCCGTTACATGAGTGGGCGCCAGCATTTGAAGAAAAAATTACAAAACAATGGATACCCGGGATTATCGAACAGATACAAAGTTTTTTAGCGGACAGACTGAGTAATTTATTTGAACAATTGGAGTTGGAAAATGTTGTAAGAGAAAGAGTAGACACATTTTCGGTTGATCGGCTAGAAACAATGGTACTATCTATTTCAAGACGTGAATTTAAAATGATAACTTACCTGGGTGCGCTTCTAGGTGGGTTAGTTGGACTGTTTCAAGGCGTATTTGTTATCCTTTTTCTTTAAAAGTTGAGGATAAGGATGATTTATGGAAGCTTTTCATGTTATGCTCGGTAAAGATTTAAAAAAGGAGGACCAATAATGTCCAATATTTATGATAGTGCACGAGAATTATCTAACACTTTAAGAAACAGTGATGAATTTCAAAACTTAAAAAATTTGCATGAAGAAGTGGAAAATGATGAAGTAGCAAAAAGAATGCTTGATAATTTCCGCCAAATACAATTGGACCTTCAACAAAAACAAATGCAAGGCCAGCAGCCATCAGAAGAAGAGATTACACAAGCACAAAAACAATTTGAAATGGTTCAGCAGCACGACGTTATCTCCAAATTGATGGAAGAAGAACAACGAATGAGCACTATTATTAGTGATTTAAATAAAATTATTACCGAACCCCTTGAAGATCTTTATGGGTCTCCTGAAGAGCAGCAAGGTTAGAAAAAGTTTTCCCTGCAGAAATGTTTCTGCAGGTTTTTTTAAAAGGTAAGAAATTATAAATATTTGGCATTTTTGATGTCTAGCTTCAGCGCCTACTCGCTCGAGACGGTTCGTCAATGGAAAGCAAAGATCAGCTTTCCATATGCCAACCCTCCAGGACTTTCGCTCGTGAGCAAGGCGCTTGCGCTTTTCTTATATTTAAAAGTCATTTGTTTCATGATTTGTTTCCGTTCTAAAGAATGCCCGGACAACATAGGGTAAAATAGAAAAGGCTTAGCGCCGAGGAGGGGGAAACAACATGAAGTACCGATTATTGGCGATGAGTATAGACGGTGTACTTTTGAAAAATAATGATCGGATTAGCCGGGAAACAAAAGAAGCTGTTGATTTTGTAAGAAAAAAAGGAGTATATTCTGTACTTGTAACGAACCGAAGTTTTTCAGCAGCGAAAAAAATAGCAAAACAATTAAAAATGGAGCATGAGATGATTTCTCACGGCGGCGCCTTATTAGCAGGAATATCGGGTATGCCGATCTTAGAGGCCAGGATGCCTACAGAGATGGTATTTGATGCTGCTGAATATTTAGAACGTTTTCCATGCCGTATACAACTTGAAAGTCAAGACTATGAATGGGAAAATAAACATCAGCATACTAGAAAGGTGCTCGGTAAGATACAATTCAGTCTCGGAGAAGGATTATTTCAACCCAAAACATACACAGAAAAAGTATCTGCTTCTGTTTATGAACAACAGCTAAGTGCTTTGCGATTGTTCGGAGAGTTTGAAGAAGAGCAGCAAGCTGAAAAGTGCAGGGAGCAGTTATTAGAAGCTATACCGGGTATTATAATAGAGCAAACAGGTAAGCATTTAACAATAAAAAAAGAGCAGGCAACGAAGGAATATGCATTATCTTATCTTATGTCTGAACTTGGTATAAAGAGAGAAGAAACAATTTTTGTTGGTTCAGGAACCGCTGATGCGCCAGCCCTGGAAATGGCTGGAATTGGGGTAGCTATGGGGCAGGCATCTGATGAGTTGAAAGAAAAAGCAGACTGGGTTACACGTTCAAATGAGCAAGACGGAGTAGCATATATGATTAAAGAAGTATTCCGAAAGCAAATGAGAGTAGAAGTATAAAACCAATAAAACAGCGGGCCGGTATAAATACCGGTCCTTTTTTAATACCTGAGGAAAGTATAAGAGTTTGTTAAAGGATCCAGTAAAACATAACGATTCGGCGGCATGCCGAATTTATATTGACCTCAAGAAATACATTATGTACACTTAAGCTGATTTCAAGCAAGCAGGAAGGAATGAATCAATCAAATGATTATTCAAATAAAAGGGGCAGGGGACAAAGAACTGCGCCCTCTTCAGCACATTGCTGACATGTACGATATAGATGCAGAAATAAGTATGACAACTGAAACAAATGCAGATGCGGCAGTTACTTTTGAAGAGACGAGAAACGGTGAGTATATCGCTTCGACAGCGACATTTTTACATACTAATGGGGTTAGTTTAAAAGAAACATTCCAAAAGTACGCTCCTCTAATATTAAGTGTAAAAGATATTTATAAGAAATCAAAACAAGCAAGAGCTCATCTATTTGTAAAGCTTTTAAACAAATGGACAAGCACCATTCAGCCCTGGGGAACGTTAACTGGTATTCGTCCTACTAAATTATGGCATTCTCTTTTTCAGGATGGATTTGAACCAGCAGAAATAAAAGAACATTTGCAAAATGACTATCTAGTGTCAGAAAATAAAGCTTCCCTTATAGAAAATATTGGCCGCCGCCAGCAAAAAGTGCTGCCAGACTTATATGAATTACATAATGGCGTAAGCATTTACATAGGCATACCGTTTTGCCCGACAAAATGTGCTTATTGTACATTTCCGGCTTATGCAATAAACGGAAAGAATGGGTCTGTTGAAGCATTTCTTAATGGACTGCATTATGAAATGGAACAAATTGGAGAATGGCTTGAACAATCTGGAGTGCCGGTAACAACTATATATTTTGGAGGAGGTACGCCAACGAGCATTAGTGCAGCAGAAATGGATGCGTTGTATGCAAAGATGTATGAAGTTATTCCAGGAATACATGATGTACGCGAAATAACAGTCGAGGCTGGCAGGCCTGATACCATCACTCCTGAAAAACTTAATGTCCTTTCAAAATGGAATATAGATCGTATAAGTATTAATCCACAGTCTTTTGATAATCAAACGTTAAAAGCAATCGGCCGGCATCACTCCGTTGAAGAAACAAAGGAAAAGTACGAATTGTCTCGTAAAATGGGTATGAAAAACATAAATATGGATTTAATAATCGGCCTTCCTGGGGAAGGGACAAAGGAAATGGAAAAAAGTCTAGAAGAAACAGAAAAGTTGTCTCCTGAATCCGTAACCGTTCACACGTTATCTTTTAAAAGAGCTTCTACGATGACAAAGCAAAAAGAAAAATATAAAGTAGCGGAAAAAGATGAGATTGAAAAAATGATGGAGCTGACAGCGGCCTGGATGAATTCTCATCATTATTGCCCTTATTATCTGTACCGGCAGAAAAACATATTAGGAAATTTAGAGAACGTAGGATATTCATTAGAAGGAAAAGAAAGTTTATATAATATTATTATTATGGAGGAAGTTCAAACAATTATTGGTATTGGCTGTGGAGCTGCAAGTAAATGGGTAGATCCTGTTACTAAAAAAATAGGCAGGTTTGCCAATCCAAAAGATCCGGTATCCTATAATAATCGGTTTGAAGAATACACAAATAAAAAAATTGATTCATTGGATCAATTGTTTAAACATCATATAGATCATAAAGCTGTTCCGGAATAACCCTGGAACAGCTTTATGTGTAATTTGTTTATCTGTGAAATAATAATAATTTCCCGTTTCGGGTCATCCGGTGAGTCACATCTTGAAAGTTTTCTTCTTCAAGCCGCTGCTTTCCGTGGTCAATAGCTAATGTATCTTTTTCATATTCGAATGTCTCATTTAGTAATAAGGAACCATCTTTATCAAAAACCGTAAGAAAGTATTGCAATTGAAATTCCCCCTCCTTTAATTTGACTGAATATTCGTTTAATATCTTTATTTTACGTCGAAATAGAATATCAAACAAGTCACTTTATTGATAAATTTTGTCACTATTTCGTCCATAGATTTATTTGTTTTTTTGGTAACATGGTAGAGGGGAGGTGCAGCATTGGCAAAGAAAGAAAAGAAAAAGCCAGTACGAACTGCTATCGCTTTTTTCTCCTTGTTTTTATTTATTGGAGCGTTATTTTTAAAAGCGGTGAATAACGAAGAAACAGATAAAGAAAAGTCATCCCATTCTTTTTCAAAAGAAGAAATACCAGAATCTTTGATTCCTATATATAAAGAGGCAGCAGAAGAATACGAAGTGTCATGGGAATTACTTGCAGCCGTTCATAGAGTAGAAACAGTGTTTTCAACGATGGATGAACTAGAGAGTCCAGCCGGTGCAATCGGTCACACTCAATTTATGCCATGTACTTTTATCGGTTGGGGATATCCAGGATGTGATGACGAAGAAAAAGGAAATTTGGATATACCAAAATCTACTTTAACAGATATGTCTGTTATTAATAAATATGGGGGTTACGGAGTGGACGGGGATGGAAATGGCAGAGCAGATCCTTATGACATAGAAGATGCGGTTTATTCTACAGCAAATTACCTGGCCGCAAATGGAGCAGCAGATGGAAAGGAAAAGAAAGCAATATTCCAATACAATCAAGCTGATTGGTACGTAGAAGAAGTGTTAAATTATGCAAAAGAATATGAAAAACATTATGTGGCAGTGAAAAATAAAGAATATGATTTACATAATTAGTGCTTAATTATAAGCAAAGGAGAGGATGACTATTGATTGAATTCATAATAGATGTAAATTTAATCGAAATGTTGTTCGTCATTTCTTTGCTTTATATTGCTGGATAGTCTGTATTAGAATCATCTTCTGGATGTTGGAACTGCCGTTACCAAATAGTACACCGTCTTCAATTAGAGAGAGGAAACGTTGAGCCTCTGTTTATCCCAAAATATTTTTCGTTCACTTTTATTAAAAGAAAAGTTCCAGCAGTCGAGGATCAAAAGGATGAAGAAGAAGCTAGTAATCATTTCTCCAAAAATGTTAAAAAAACAAACGGGAGGAATGATGAGACTTTGGTTAAAAAATGGAAATTATTTTTAGCAGCTGCAGTAATTTTTATTTCAGGATGCGAAATGGGGCAAGTCCCGATTACTTCAGAAAGTAAGGGCACATGGAACCACTATTTTGTCTATCCGTTTTCGTTGGTGCTGATTTTTTTCGCAGACCTTTTTCAGGGCAGTTACGGGTTAGCGATCGTGATGGTGACCATAATTATTCGCTTGCTCCTGCTGCCTCTGTTTTTAAAACAGCAAAAAAGCACTTTAGCAATCAAACAGCTGCAGCCTGAAATGGAAGCTTTGAAAAATAAGTTTGATTTAAAAAAACAAGAACAGATGCAGAGATATCAACAGGCAATAATGAGAGCCGGATCCATGGTATATTACCCCTTTAGCAGCTGGTATTGTTATGTTTTTACAGACAAAAATGAATATCACAGATACTTCCACTGCTCAGATGAAGCCGCTCTTGTATATTATGCCAGTTATGATGGTGATAGCAGGGATCGCATTGCCGTCTGCGCTCTCTTTATATTGGTTTGCATGAGGAATATTTATGGTCTTTCAATCTCTCCTATTTGCGCACCAAAGAAAACAAATGAAAGAACAGGAATCAACAACTTAGATGTAAAGGATCATGCACAAACGCCCGTGGCTTGAATAGGATAGGATGGAAAAGGAGGCGGGCGTTTATATGAACAATGATATGCATATGTATAATTTGTGCCAGCAGCATCTCGGTCAATTTGTGATGGTTCAAACAAAAAACAATGAATATTTTAATGGTTATGTTGAAGACGTAGACGAAAACAATGTTTATATGATGATTCCAGATTATGATAACAATAATAACAATCATGTGTACCAAAACATGAATGGAAATAATATGCATGAGGTAATGCCGCAGCACATGAACGGAAACGATATGCAGCACATAATGCCTCAGCATATGAACGGAAACGATATGCAGCACATGATGCCGCAGCATATGAATGGAAACGATATGCAGCACATGATGCCGCAGCATATGAACAATAACAATATGCAGCATATGATGCCACAACATATGAACAATAACCATATGGAAAATGTGATGCCTTACACTTCTCCATCGAAACAAAAAAAATGCGGCTGCAATAATAGAGGTAACCGGCAATTTTACGGATTTGGCGGATATCCTGCTTACTATTACCCTTACTATTTCCCATATTTCCCTCGTTACAGAAGGTTAATTTTGCCATTAGCGGCGCTCGTTGCATTATCTGCACTTCCATATTATTAAACATTCAACTCCCTCTTTGAAGAGGGGGTTTTTAAATGTCTAGTAACGTATTCTTATTATTGTCTAGCTTTTGGTACCTAACCTAACAGTTTTAGAGGACGTTATTCTAAAACCGCGAATGTTCTAAAAAGAGACAAGCCGAATTTTATATTCTTCTAATAAAACAACCAGGAATTCATACGAGCATATGTTCACATGATTTTGATATAATGAAATAATAACAAATAAGAAAGGTTGGCTTTATATGGAAGCATTGCGATTTATTCATGCTGCTGATCTGCATTTGGGTTCTCCCATGCCGTCCGCTGCTGGAGCTTCTTCCTTATTGAAAAATCAATTGGAAGATAGTATATATACTGCTGTACATAAAATGGTTGAAGATGCTATTCAATTACAAGTGGATTTTGTTATTTTAGCAGGCGATTTATTCGATCAAGAAAACAGAAGTATAAAAAGCCAGCTTTTTCTCAAACAAAAGTTAGAGTTGTTACAACCATATGATATTACCGTTTACATTCTATTTGGCAACCATGATCCGATGGACAAAAAATATGCACCGATTGGATGGCCAGATCACGTTGAAGTTTTTTCAACAGAGCCGGAGACAAAAACTTATTTTAAAAACAATAGACCAGCAGCCCATCTCTATGGGTGCAGCTATAGTGAACGATCACTTAAAACGAACATTGCTAAGACGTACGAGAAAAAAGAAGGAGTTCCATTTCACATAGGTGTTGTTCACGGCCAAGAAAAAAATATGACAGGATCCGCTCATTATGCTCCTTTTTCCTTGAAGGATCTTGAGGAAAAAAATATGGATTATTGGGCACTTGGACATATTCATACAAGACAATATTTAAGACCTCATATTTGTTATCCAGGGAATATTCAAGCAAGACATCGCAAGGAACAAGGAGAGAAAGGCTATTTGTTAGTGGAATTGGAAAAGGAAACTATTGATGTTTCTTTTCAAGCCGTTTCCACAGTGGTGTTTGAGAAAGTTGACGTGATGATAGATGGGCACGAAACATTTGATAGTTTATCAAACACGCTGTTAAGTCAAATTAAAGAAATGTCACAGAATAGTGCAGCTGGTTTATGGCTTGAAGTAGAGTTAACCGGGAATGGAGATTTAAGTGAATATATTCAAGGTGAAACAAACATTGAAGAATGGAAAGAAACTTTGAATGAAATTGGTTCCTCAGAAAGGCCTTTTTTTTATATTTATGAAATAATCAATAAAACACTTCCACTTTCTATATCAAAACAAATCAACGAAGGTGATCATTTTCTTGGCGATGTGGAGCAAGCAGCGATTTATTACAAAACATCTCCAAACATTCTTGAAAAGGAATGGGAGGAACTGCTTGGCCATCCATCTGTGAAAAAGTTTATCTCAAAACCGGAAATCGATTTTATTATAGAAGAAGCAGAGCGGTTAGTATGGAATAAGTGGGGAAAGGGGGAGTCCAGTTGAACATTGAAAAAATACATATTTATGGTTTTGGAAAATTTATAGATTGCTCCATTAATATTCAACACACTTTTCATATTATACAGGGAGAAAATGAAGCAGGGAAATCTACTCTTCGTGCTTTTATTGCAGCTGTTCTCTTTGGATTCCCTTCTAAAAAAGAAAAAAGGCTTCGATATGAACCAAAAAAAAGCAGTGCTTATGGAGGGAGCTTAACTCTGCGGTTACAAAGTGAAAAAGTAATTATCATTGAACGTGTAATGAGGACCAAAGCAGCTGGTGATGTTGCGGTGTACTTAGAAAATGGGGAAGTATTAGGAGAAGAGTGGCTGCTTTCCTTTTTAGGGAACATGGATCGAACGGTTTTCCAAGGGATTTTTTGTTTTGGTTTAGAAGGCCTAAGTGAAATCGACCAATTAAAAGGAGATGCCTTAAACAGATATATTTATGAAGCTGGCATGACAGGAACAAAACGAGTTTTTCAAATGGACAAAGAAATAGAAAGTGAGTTGAGCGCTCTTTTTAAGCCAAAAGGGAAAAAGCCAGTAATTAATAAAAGTATTAAAGATCTAAACAGTCAGTTAATGGAGCTGAGAAAATGGGAAAGAGAATTTGATCGGTATAGTATGCTTCTAAAACAAAAAAAGCAGTTTAAACAAGAACTGGATGCACTTCAAGCAGAAAAAAAACAGTTAATGAATGAAAAAGAAAACCTGCAGCGAAAAGAGACCTTACTTCATTCCGTGCAGGAAAAAATAGAATTAGACCGAAAAATGAAAGTATTGGAGCCATTTGATAAGGTAGCTCTAGAAGCAGAGGAACAATGGAAACATTATAGTAATGAGAGAACGGAAGCGGAGAAAGGAATAGAAGAAAGCAAAATACGTATTCAACAGCTTTCTTCTAAACATACTGGAGCTTTCGTTGATTGGACTATTATTAAAGCAATAGATAAAATTCATGCGTTAAAAGAAAAAGTCCCACTTTATAAAAAATATGTGAAGGACAAAGAAAGTCTGGGTTTATCTATTCAGAAAAAAAAAGAAAAAGCAGCAGATCGATTAGAACGTTTAGGAATATTAGATGCAGGACAATTGGATTCAAGCGTAACAACCATTTTGGCTGAGAAAGAGCTTCATCAAATTATAGAAAAAGGCAAAGAGTTAAAAGAAAGACAACGACTGCTTGAGGAACAGCATATAGAGCAGCAACGAAAACTCGATTTATTAAAAACGGATCTCTCCGAACTTGAACAACAACGAAGACCTGTCTCTGAGTGCAAAAATAGTGAGAGAATAGTGTGTGACCAAGAATTTTTGGAAAAAGGCTTTCGCCGTGCAGGAAATACGACCGAAGTTATCCTTCAAATCGCAGCAGTTATTTTTTTAACCTTGGGATGTTGGGAAATACTAACCGGCAGCTTGTTTTTGGGAGGGGCTGTGTTCGCAATAGGAACAGCTGCTTTTGTTTTCTTATTTTACCGAAAACAAAGCCAAAAAAACTCTTTTGAAGCATTTGATAATCTAAATTATTCAGAGCACAAGCGGCTGCTTGAACAAGATCAAAGGACAGAAGCTGCTGTAAGAGAAATGAAATGGCAGTTTGACAGAGAAGAAAACATGTACCAATCCTTTGTGGATCGTTTAAAAGAGGCAGCTGTTAAGTGGAATGGACTAGAAAATGAATTACAAAAATGGTGCAGCCGTTATCAGTTTCCTTTTATTAATAGCATTCATATTGCTGAAAGTTTTTTTCAAGCTGTGAGAGAATGGAAAGACTTAAACGAAGAAATATCAGCAATGAAGAAAGAACAAAAAGTGATTAGTAAAGAATTAGAAGAAATAAAAACAGAAGTAAACGATATTGCTAAGCCGATCGATTTTCCATTAGATAATACTTTAGAACACATTGTAATGGGACTATGGGAACGATATAAAAGAGAAGAACAAGAAAATAATATATATTTAAAAGAAGCAGAAAAAATAGATGCAGCGTTTCAACAGAAACAGTTTTGGATCACAATGAGAACAAATGCTGTAATATTTATCGATAAAATCTATAAAACAGCTGAGGCTGACAACCAAGATGCATTTTTTCATGCTATCAGCCAAAAGAAGCAGTATGTAGAATGGAAAAAGCAAAAACAATGGCTTGAACAGCAAATAGCTGGTCAACTCTTGCCAGAAGAAACAATAGAGAATTGGGTAAAAGAACTGCATTCCCCTTTTACTCAGCCAGAAGAAAAAAAAGAGCTGCTTAATGATGATTTAGTCAGCTTAGAGCAAAGAGAACAAGACCTTTTTCAAACGATTGCAGAAGTGACACAAGATATAAAAAGAATAGAAGAAGGGGGAACTTACGAAGAAAAATTACAACAATTTGGAGAAGAAAAAGAAAGTTTACAGAAGAAAATTCATAAATGGCTTGTCTTAAAAACATCTAAACAATTAATTGAACAAGCAAAAGCTGTGTACGAAAAGGAAAGACAGCCTCAAGTGATACAAAAAGCATCATCATATTTTTCTTATATCACAAGAGAAAAATATGAACGACTGTATGCACCGGCTGGGCAAGAAAAATTCATCGTAGAAGATTCATCGGGATTAAGATTTTCACCCGAGGAATTAAGTCGCGGAACAGCTGAGCAGTTATATCTCTGTTTGCGTTTTGCCCTTGCAGAGGCGTATAGTCAAGCAGAAGTTTTTCCGCTTATTATGGATGACCCTTTTGTGAATTTTGATCAAGTCCGGCAGCAATCAGCTTTTTCATTATTACATAAAGCTGCTGCCAATAGACAAGTCATTTATTTTACCTGCCAAATACCATCTAGCAGTGTCATATCCGAGTGTGCTGTAACAAAGCTTTCTAGCAGTTGATCATAAGGAAGGTGGAACTATAATTAAAAGCCTGCTACGATAAACCTTGAACCACTATAATATTCAGGCTCAGAAAGGATAATAGAATATGAGTACGTATAAAATTTATCTCGTCGAAGATGAAAATAACTTATCAGAAGTATTAAAAGCATATATGGAAAAAGAAGGCTGGACAGTCAACGTGTTTGACAATGGGGATGATGCCCTTGCTGCAGTAAAAGAACCTCCTCATTTATGGGTGCTTGATATTATGCTCCCTGGTACCGACGGCTATCAAATTTTAAAAGGAATTCGAGAAAATGAAGGGGATGTTCCTGTTATTTTTATATCAGCAAGAGATCAGGATTTAGATCGGGTGCTGGGTCTTGAAATGGGAAGCGACGATTATTTAGCTAAGCCGTTTTTACCTCAAGAACTCATTATCAGAGCGAAAAAGCTGTTATCACGCGTATACGGTGAACAGACTAATGAACATAAAAAGGTCGAATTAAATGAATATGTTATTGATCCAGAAGCAAGAACGGTTACAGATCAAGAAAATAGTAACCAGCATGTTGAACTGACAACAAAAGAAATGGATCTAATATTGCTGTTGACTGAAGATATTGGAAAAGCTCTTTCACGTGAAGAGATTATTGAGAAGGTATGGGGAGAAAATTATTTTGGTTCCGAACGGGCAGTAGATGATGTCGTACGACGAGTTCGTAAAAAAATGCCGCGTATTCATCTGGAAACGTTATATGGTTATGGGTACCGTGTATTGTCGTCATGATGAAAGTTAATTTAACACAGCGGATCTGGTTATCATTTATTGCTTTAGTTGTATTGGTTGGTTTAACGATGATAATCGTTTATCCGATATCCATCAAAGGAACTTTGACAGATGAAACGTACCGTATTATTGAACAAGAACAGGCAAGAATGGCTAATCCATTTAGTGATTATTTTACACCTCCACAGTCAGAACTTGACTTTATTGAAAGAAGGGAAGCAGAACGTTCTGTCGGTCATCTGTTTTTATTCAATGATTTAGGAACATTACGTGGTGAGCCGGTGCCGCCCGATAATGTTTTAAAAGAAATGGTTTCAAACGCAGTTAATCAAGATAACGAACGAGAACGGTATGAATTAACGTATAATGATGCTACTTTATTTTATGTAATCACAAGGATTGAATCCGATGGGGAGGAAGCATTCCAAATTTCATATATGTGGGACACTTACAGGGATCTTATGGTAAATAGGTTGTGGGAAAGACTTATATACTTGCTATTGATTACAAGTGCTCTTAGTTTGCTGCCGGCAATATGGTTAAAACGCTATCTACGCCAGCCGTTAAGAGTGTTAGGGAACCATTTTGAACAAATAGCAAAACGAAATTGGAAAGAGCCTTTTCGATGGGAAGGAGACGATGATTTTCAGAAGCTTTCTGACCAATTTGAAAGCATGAGACAAAATCTTATACGTTATGATCGTTCGCAAAAGACGTTTATTCAGCATGCTTCCCATGAACTAAAAACACCTATTATGGTAGTAAAAACATATGCTCAATCGGTTAAAGATGGAATTCTTCCAAAAGATAATATCGAGCAGACAATGGATGTCATATTAGATGAAGCAGACCGCATGGATAAAAGGGTAAAAGATATGCTCTATTTTACTAAATTAGATGCATTGAAAAAAGACACCATTAATGTAGAAGAAATCATGTTTGGGAACTTAGCTTTTCAAATTGAAGAAAGATTTCGTATGCAGCGTGAAGATTTGAAGTTCATTATTCAGGGGGCTGATGTGAGAATAAACGCGGACCCTGAGCATATGCAGGTATTATTAGAAAATTTAGTAGAAAATGCGTTGAGGTATGCAGAAGATACAATATGGATGAAAGCAGAACAGAAAAAAGATACAGTCGAAATCCTTGTTAAAAATAATGGTGCACAAATTAACAAAGAAGACATTCCTCATTTGTTTGCTCCTTTTCGCAAAGGCAACAAAGGTCAATTTGGTCTTGGGCTAGCTATTGTTAAAAGAATTGCGGAGCTGCATCAAGGGCATCACGAAGTGGTCAATGAAGACGATGGGGTCACGTTTAAGATTACCTTGCCGAAGAAGTAAGATTCTGCTGGAGAATAGAATATCTTTTTCATAGGCGCATATGATGGAAGCAAGGACAAGGTTTTACAAAGGAGGGGCTTATGAATAACCGCTCAAAAAAATTCTTAATGACGCTTATCGTACTGTTTTTCGTTCTGGTAGTATGGCAGCGTTTTGCACAATCAGGTCCAGTTCAAGTTCCATCATGGGTGCTGTTAACAGGGTTAGGGGTTATATTTAGCGGATATATGTATTGGCAGACAAGTAGGACGGAAAAAAAAGAGGATGAACGGTGGATTGAACAAGAAGGTCGTATTTTTATACGCAGGATGGAGGAAGAAAGAGAAAAAAGACGGGCTTCTTCCTAAGCTGCTGTAACAATCAGCCTGGCTGAGGTTTAAACCCGGCCAGGCTGATTATATGAAAAAGTAAGTTATGACTGAATCCAATCTTCATAAGAAGATTCTTTTACATCAATGTTTGCTTCTTCCATTAATTCCTGCATCACTTCTTCTGGAGATTTTGACTGTTTTTCTCGTACTTTTTCTTCGATTTCTTCTTCAAGTTCTTCATATGATTCATTTTTGTTGAGCACTTCGATAATATGATAACCAAATTCACTTTCAATAGGTTCACTGATTTCTCCAGGTTCCATTGAAAAGGCTGCTTCATCAAATGCTTCAACCATTTCTCCTCTAGTAAAGGTATTTAGGTCTCCACCTTCAGAAGCAGATCCAGGATCGGTTGAATGTTCTTCAGCCAGTTCTGCAAAATCTGCGCCATTTTCGAGTTCTTCACGAATTTCATTTGCTTGATCTTCATCCTCTACTAAAATATGACGAGCAGAAATGCTTACTAAGTCTTCTTTGTTTTCTTCAAAATATGTTTCTTTTTCTTCTTCGGTAATCTCTACATCAGCTGCAGCAAGCTCTTCTAAAACGAGCTGTGGTTTTAAAAAATCATTTTTGAAGTCGTCCATTGAGTCAATAGGTAGCTGAAATTGAGTTTGAAGCATGGTCAAAAGTTCCTCATCTTTTTCCACACCGTAATCCTCTTTAAATTGTTCGAGCTCTGCATCCACTTGTTCGCTATCAATATTTAGCTGTTCGGCTTTATCTTGAATAATAATATTTTGTACCATTTCATTTAAAACTTGTTCGCCAACATTATTTTTTAATTCTCCCACAAATTCTTCTTCTGTAAGAGAAGTATCATTAACCTCTACAATTGTTTTCTCTTCTCCGGATCCTTGGTCATTGCTGCAGGCTGTTAATAAAAGCGTTCCGCTTAAAACAGCTGCCAAGAAATAATATTTTTTCATAAAACTTCCATCCCCTTAACATTTATCAGACAAACTATATCATATCACACTCTCCCAAAAAAAGAAAAAAATTTAGGCAATAACCTAAACCAAGACGTCTCTTTTTACATATCATAATTCAGCAAGAGAAATAGGAGGTGTGAATATGTCTAAAGGTTATTACGGTGGATTTGCCTTAATTGTAGTCCTTTTCATACTGCTTGTTATTGTAGGTGCGGCTTGGTGTTAAATATAACGCCGTGAATAAGGGAGGGAGAAAAATGGGATATGATTACAACTCCAATTTTGCTCTGATTGTCGTGCTGTTTATTTTGCTTATTATAATTGGGGCAGCATGGATGTATTAATGTAAAAACTTTCCTGAAGGAAAAGTCCTTCAGGAAAGTTTAAATACTCCGTTGGTTAAAAATTTTATTGGATAATTCAAAGACAATCCGACGGCTTAGAAAAATGTAAATACCGTAAGACTTAGTCTCCTGATATACCTAAATATCTATACAAACCATAATTCTACAAACGTAGATGTGAGTAAAATGGTTAGTAAAATATTAATGGTTCGAAAAA
The DNA here is from genome assembly GCF_009765375.1 of Alteribacillus sp. YIM 98480. Lineage (GTDB taxonomy): Bacteria > Bacillota > Bacilli > Bacillales > Marinococcaceae > Alteribacillus. The sequence goes on along the minus strand of NZ_VTOK01000012.1, from coordinate 106,496 downwards.
TTTTAGGCTGACGTTCTGCTGGAATCTCTTTTTGGACACAGAGGGCATTTGTCATGGAATTAATAACAAATAAATAAACTAAAGAAAATAATAAGAAAAATACAACGAGCATAATTTTACCCCCAATACCTTATATCTACTTTACTTTAACAAAACTTTTTACCAAATGATAGTTTTTTAGGTGGCTGGAATGGAAATGGACAAGCATAATAGTAATAGTTTAATTGTAGAAAGCAGGTGTTAACAATGAGCCGAAACAAAAAAAACAGTTGGAAATGGTTATTCTTTTTATTGCTGACCCTTAATGTTTTATTTGTGTTCAGCGTATTTTTATTGGTTACAACTAATCCCAAGCCCGAATCTGAACCACATGATGATTTCTCATCTGATGAATATACCGAATACTTTTCGGTGCATTTAACCCAATCACAGCTCAATCATTTGCTGCAAGAACAACTAGAAGAGGAAAAAGTAAGCGCAGAAATCATTGACAAGAAGGCTAGAATTTCTTCTTCTGTATCCATATTGGGGAGAACAATTAACGCAAGCATGGATTTTGAACCAGCAGTTTTAGAAAATGGAAACATTGTTTTGCACCAACAGTCTTTCAATATAGGAGGACTATCCTTACCAGGTTCAGAGGTTTTATCTATATTAAGCTCACAAGCTGATGTACCAGATTATGTGGAAGTACAGCCTGGTAATAATCAAATTGTGGTCAAGTTGAATGAAATAGAGATAGCTGATCAATATTACTTAAGAGCCGAAACCTTCGACTTAGAGCAAGATGCTATAACAATAAAAGTTGGAAAATGAACCGGTATATAAAAGCAGCCGTCAAATCGGCTGCTTTAGTAATATATCTATACCATTTTTGTTTTGTTCAATAAAACATTCTCGAGGAGCGCCATACAGTTGCTTAAGATAAATAAAATCATAGACGGCAAGGCCTGTATTAAATGAAAATACCAATAAAAAGTAATACATATATGGTGGAAATGTAATAGCCCCTAAAAAGGAAGCAAAGTTAATAAACAAGGTTGGAAACAACATGGCAGCTACATAAAAGTTCCGTCCCACCGGTTTTGTAAATTTCATCATAATAGTAGGGAACTTTTGTTTTCTGTTAAATTTGAAGTCTGTTTTGATTCGTACACCTACAAACCATAATGGAATGAAATGAAGCAGCGTGTGCACTGGATACAATAACATTAAGAAGCCAAATGTTTTTAGCATGCTTAACTCTGCATAGGTTACTTCATTATAATAAAGACTAAACACTAAAAAACTGAATATAAAAGTTATAATAATAAAAGTTAATGAGATGAGCTTTAGTCTTGAAGGGTTGTATTCTTTTCTTAAGTTTATGGATTTCCAACAATTCATGAGGATTCCCCCTCTCTCTACTACCTAATTGAATAATTTAAAGCCTAAAGCGTCAAAAATCAATAGAATAATGAAAAATAGTCAAAAGAAAAACCTTTTCGACAATTCTGGACAAGAGAGGGGTTCCCAATGGAAAAAAATTGGCTTATGGTCCAAATGGCAATATACTTTGATTCTTAGTAAAACTTTAAAGTATAAATAAATGTCTGATTCGCAAACGGAACCAGACAATAAAAAACGTATAAAAATATTATGTTTACTCGGAAGGTTTTACAGGGGTGAGGGTGCCATTTTCTTCTGTAAACTCTTCATTAAACGTAAACAAGGACTTTTCGAATATCTCCATGAAATCCTCGCCGTAAATGTGACGAAGAATAGTTGTAAGCTCTGAAAAATCAGGGAATTTCCCGTACAGTTCTTTAATTGGCAATGCGCCGTTATATACACTATACGTATCTGGATTATATGCTTCAATTGTTGCTAATAATAGCTTATCTCCTTCTGGAGTTAATTCAACATACGTGTTTCTTTTGTCATTTGTTTTTTTAGAAAATGTCAGCAATTCTCTTTCCTCAAGTTTTTTTGAGAAGTTGAATGCTGTGGAAACATGCATTACGCCAAATTTTGCTATATCAGAAATGGAAGCTCCCTCCATATGATATGCAATCCATAAAATTTGGTGTTCATTAATGTTTAAATTATATGGTTTAATCCATTGCTGCCAATCTTTTTCAATAGATTTCCATAATGCTTTTGTAATCTGGGCAAATTTATGGCTGAACAGTATAGACTGTTTTGTAGAAAAAGAAGACTGGTCCATCTTCTCCCTCCTCTCTCTGGTATTATTGTAATAAAAAGAATAATTAATTTATTTTTCCGAAAATTAAAGAGGCCAAACGACAATTATTCAGACTCTTTACGAATTTGTTCGTTTAATTCAGCAATTGCATCTGAAATTTCTTTCACTTGATGTTGGATGGCTTCTACTTCTGGTTCTACTTCCTCTTTATAGCGGCTGTATGTTCTTTTCATCTCTTGTGTTAAGCCATCAACAGCTTCGAAACCTTCAGTAGCCGCATAGCGCCAATCTTGAACTGCACCTCTTCCTTTGCTTGCAGCTCTTTGGTTAAGAGATCTCCAATTAAAGTTCTTAAAAGAATCTCTAGTCTTGTCTCCAGAAGCGGGAGCAGTAAGCAAGGCAGAAAGCCCTCCAATAACAAAACCGGTAAACATGCCAGTAAATAATGATTTCGAATCCACTCTACCACCTATCCTTTCTCTCTTTTTACCCTGTTAGGAAAGTATAAGAAAACTACGGCATTCGTATTAAGGTTTGTCAACAAGCCGAGGTTTCTCTAACAATATTTATTAAAATATTATTCTTTTATAACAGTATAGAGAAAAATTTTGACAATGAAAAGCATTCTAGGGTATTTAGCGTTAAAAAGGGAAAATGAAAAGAAAAAAGCTGTCCACAGATTTATCATCTGAAAACAGCAAGAAATGAAATCGGTATACGTTAAAAGTTATTGATTTTTTTGTTGAAAATCGATCATAAAATCTTTTAAGGCTTTACAGGATTCGACAGAAACAGCATTATATATAGAAGCTCTGCATCCTCCAACAGACCGGTGGCCGTTTAAGCCAACAAAACCTGCCTGTTTTGCTTCCATAAGAAATTTTTGGTTTAAATCTTCATTTTCAAGGTTAAAGGTTACATTCATATAGGAACGGCTCTCTTCTTGAGCATGTCCATTATAAAAGCCGCCGCTGTTGTCAATTACGTCGTAAAGCAGTTCTGCTTTTTCTTTATTACGTATTTGCATACCAGCTGCACCGCCGTTATCCTTGATCCAATGCAGTACTTTATTAAGCATATAAATGGCAAATGTCGGCGGGGTATGATACAAAGAATTTTTTTCAACATGTGTGTTGTATTTTAATAATGTAGGGATATTTTCTTTTGATTGTTCAAGAAGTTCTTTTTTCATTATTACTAACGTAACTCCTGAAGGCCCGAGGTTTTTTTGCGCACCCGCGTAGATGAAGGAGAAACGGTCTACAGGAATTGGTTTGCTTAAGATATCACTTGACATATCTGCAAAGAGGGGGGCGGTCGTGTTTAAATCGAAATCATGGTACTGCGTTCCAAAAATCGTATTATTAGATGTAATATGAACATAGGCATCATTACTGCTTGTTTCTATGCTGTTTCTATCGGGAATATACGTATAGTTACTGTCTTTAGATGCTGCGCCTATTTTTGTTTCTCCTAACGCTTTTGCCTCTTTTAAAGCTTTTTCAGACCAGGACCCTGTAAGTATATAGTTTGCTGTTTTTCCATTGGTAAGAAAATTCATTGGGATCATTGAAAATTGAAGACTGGCTCCGCCCTGTATTAACAGGACTTCATAATCATCTGGTACGTTTAGCAGATCTTTTACTAAAGAGATTGCTTCATTATGTACTGCTTCATAATCTTTGCTGCGATGACTTAATTCCATTACAGACATCCCAGTATTATTAAAATTTACGAGTTCTTTTTGCGCTTCTTCCAGGACCTCGACAGGAAGAGCTGCAGGACCTGCATTAAAATTATGGGCTCTGGCCATATTTTCCACTCCTTTAATAACTAACAAAATTAATAAATTGCTTTTGTGAATATCCTAACAAAACTGCCTTAGAAGTGCTAATATTTTTTTGAAAAGGTAGCAGAAAAGTAGAAATTTTATTGTTCTTTGTCGTTTAGTAAAAAAACCTGCTGGATCATCCAACAGGAAATAATATTTATATCATTGTTTAAAGGTGCTGGTTAATCCCTTGTGCAATTTGCTGAAGGTCTTCTGCTGAATATTTACTGCTGTTATCCTGCCAAGTCGGCTGAAAACCATCTTCTGTTCCATAGCGGGGGATAAAGTGCAGGTGATAATGAAAAACAGATTGAGAAGCAGCTTCGCCGTTATTGTTAACAAGATTTAATCCCGCAGGATTGAATTCTTTTTTGATGGCGCTAGCGATCTTAGGGACAACTCTGAATAATTGAGAAGCCGTGTCTTCTTGCAATTCATATACATTTGACTGATGATCTTTAGGTATTAACAACGTATGACCTTTTGTAACTTGTCCAATATCTGCAAAAGCTATAACATTCTCGTCTTCATATACAATAGAAGCAGGAATGTCGCCGGCAACTATTTTACAAAAAATACAATTTTCGTCTCTTTTCATCTTTTTCTCTCCTTTCTGGTGAAAGTATTATTTTCCATTATCTTATCAGCCAATGTAAGTGAAAACAATAAGAGCATATCTGTAGTACAACTGAATAATTAATAAAATTCTTACAATTAAATATGGAGAATGATATAATACTATTATCTTACTAGTCATGAAGGCAAAGGAGGAATTATAATGTATGTCCCTCTTGTACTAACACAGTTTCTTGACCGAGCAGTTGATCTATATGGTGAAAAAATTGCAGTTATTGATGAAAACAAAAAAGTAACGTATTCGGAATTAAACGATAGGGTAAATAAATTATCGCACGGTTTGAAAGCGCTTAATATAAAAAAAGGCGATAAAGTCGCTTATCTTGCTCCTAACACACTTGAAATGCTAGAAGGGTTTTATGGTGTGTTCCAGCTGGGAGCTGTTATGACACCCCTTAACACTAGGTTGAAACCAGATGACTATCAATTTATTTTAAACCATAGTGAAAGTAAAGTTTTGTTTGTAGAAAACGAATTATTTCCATTGATCCAGCCGATTATTCCGAAACTTGAGACGGTAGAAACGATTATTGTTCACGGAGCTGAGTCGAATACGGAAGAATATAAAAGTTATGACATTTGGCGTGAACAATTTTCTAAGGATACTTTTGAACGGGTTGAACTCGATGAACATGACATTGCAAGTCTGCTTTATACAAGCGGCACTACGGGCAACCCTAAAGGAGTATTGCTGACACATCGCAGCAATTACTTGCACGCTATGTCAGCAATGCATCACCTTCGTGTTTCCGATCAAGACACGCTTTTACACGTTTTGCCAATGTTTCATGTAAATGGGTGGGGCTCTCCTTTTTATTATACTGCAAATGGAGCTACGCAGGTTATGCAAAGGAAGATAGAACCTGCTTCCATTTTCGAGAATATACAAAAACATAAAGCGACAGTAGCTCATATGGCCCCAACAGTCTTAAATATATTGTTAGAATATTACGGTTTAAATAAAGAACAATTAAATACACACCAAGACATGCGCATTGTAATTGCTGGTTCTGCACCGCCTCCTGCTTTTGTAACAAAAGTAGAAAAAGATCTTGGCTGGGAATTTATACAAGTTTATGGAATGACCGAGATTTCTCCGCTCGTCACTATTTCACAAATTCGTCCACAGCATTCTCATTTGTCTGTAGAAGAAAAACATTATACGAAAGCCAAAACGGGATACGCTATGATAGGTTCAGAAGTAAGAGTGGCAGATGATGAAGGTAACCAGGTGCCAGCAAATGGCATTACAATAGGGGAAGTAATTGTTCGTTCAAATAATGCGATGGAAGGGTATTTAAAAAATCCGGAAGCAACATCAGACACGATAAAAAACGGCTGGCTGCATACCGGAGACATGGCAGTAGTCGATACAAATGGTTACATTGAAATTGTAGACAGAAAGAAAGATGTCATCATAAGCGGTGGAGAAAATATTTCTTCGATCGAAGTAGAAGGGCATTTATATGATCACCCAGATGTAGTAGAAGCAGCAGTGGTTGCTATTCCTCATGAAAAATGGGGAGAAGTTCCTCATGCCGTTGTCGTTAAAAGAGAAGGGTCTAACGTTTCGGTTCAAGAGCTAATAAGCTTCGCTAGAAATAAAATGGCTCATTTTAAAGCACCAAAAAGCATATCATTTATTGATGCTCTCCCCAAAACTGCGTCCGGCAAAATTCAGAAAGTACAGCTTCGTAAAGAGTTTTGGGGTGAAAAAGAACGAAAAGTTAATTAGTGCGTCAAGAAAAGTAACCAAGGGAGAATGCTTCGCGTTAGGGGAGTGTTCTCTCTTTTTTTAAAAGGTAAAAAATCATAAATATTTGGCATTTTACATGTCTAGCTTCAGCGCCTACTCGCTCGAGATTCCTTCAGTTCGTCAATGAAAAGCAAAGATCAGTTTTCCATATGCCGCCCCTCCAGGACTTTTCGCTCGTGAGCAAGGCGCTTGCGCTTTAGGAAGTTTCACTTTGCTAAAAAATCAAAGCATATTGCTATTTGGATTTGACGGTAAGCAAAGTTTTTCTAATATATTTGGACCGAACTTTTTAAAGTCAGAAGGACCGTTATGCCATATAATTGTCAGGAAATACAGATCAGAGACTATGATACAATAAATAATGAAAAAAATATGAAAAGGTGAAGGTATGAAAAAAGTTAAAAATGTAGTTTTACTTCTTGGTATAGCTGTTACTCTTGCTGCATGTTCTGAACCTGAAAATGCCGGACCGGCTGTAGGAGAACAAGAAGAAAAAGGATATGATATATTGGAAACGACAGCTTCCGCTGAAGAGAGTCCGCAATTTTTAGAACACGCCAACGGCTCTATTCCATCCATTTATGAAGAAACTGCCGACCATCAAGAACTTTTAACACACATTCCATGTTATTGCGGATGCGGAGAGTCTGCTGGTCATGAACATGCATTTGACTGTTTTATAGATCATGTAAATGAAGATAATACTGTTGTATGGAACAATCATGGCATGAAATGCGGTGTGTGCCTTGAGATAGCTGCAGCAGCTGTGGAAATGAAAAATAAAGGCTATTCAGATAGAGAAATACGAGAAACCATTGATGAAACTTATAATGACAGTGATATGGAACCTACTCCGACGCCAAAGCCGCAAGTATGAAATAGAAAAAACCTTTGAAAATGGAGTATTTTCCGTTTCGAAGGTTTTTTAACAGCTTCTTTTCCTCTGCATTCCGAGAGGGTAAAATAAAGATTGTGCCGTTGCAAACAGGTAAAAAGCTAATTAAAGGAGTAAAGATATGACAGATTTGTTAGAATTAGATAACGTTAGTGGAGGCTACAATATTCATAAGCCTGTATTACACGAACTTAATTTCAGTTTAAATAAAGGAGAAATGGTGGGTTTAATAGGTTTAAATGGTGCCGGCAAAAGTACGACCATAAAACATGTGCTGGGATTAATGGAACCAGTCCAAGGTGAAATCCGAATAAATGGACAACGTTTTCAAGAACAACCTGAAACATATCGAAAAACGTTTACATATATCCCCGAAACTCCAGTATTATATGATGAACTAACGTTATGGGAACACTTAAAATTAACTGCTATGGCATATGGATTAGAAGGTAAGGTTTTTAAAGAAAGAGTAACTGCACTTTTAGAAGAATATAGAATGGAAAAAATGAAAGATTGGTTTCCAAGTCATTTTTCTAAAGGGATGCGCCAAAAAGTAATGATTATGTGTGCATTCTTAGTCAAACCTGAATTATATATAGTGGATGAACCATTTGTAGGACTAGATCCTGTAGCTATAAAATCACTGCTTGATATGATGGTACAAATGAAAGAAGAAGGAGCAGGCATTTTAATGTCTACTCATATCCTGTCTACTGCCGAACGTTATTGTGATCGATTTATTCTTTTGCACGAGGGTCAAATCCGTCTAAGCGGGACGTTGAAAGAATTGAGGGAGCAGGCTGGTATGGCAGATGCTAACTTGGATGATTTATACATAGAAGTAACTAAAGGAGAAATATAATGGATGTTACTGATTTATGGGAAGAACGATCAAAACGTTTTTGGAATGAGGCGATCCGTTACCTTCGTCTGTTAGGAAACAGCGGTTTTATGTTCAGTTTATATGCCTTGTTCTTAGCAGGCGGCTATTTTTATCCTTCATTTATCGAATGGCTTCCTGAAACTTTTCCAGTTCCTTTCGTGCTTACGGCGTTATTCACCTATTTACTAACTGTCTGCCCTCTTCGTACATTTCTTAAAGAAGGGGATTTAGTTTTTTTATTGCCTTTAGAACAACAATTAAAATCTTATTTTCGTAAGTCTGTTATCTATTCTATTGTGATGCAATCTGTTCCGTTAGCTATTTTATTACTGCTGACTGGGCCCCTATTTCAAGATAGAGTATCATCAAATACCAGCTATCTTTATATCGTGTTATTTCTCCTGCTGGCAGGAAATATATGGAATTATGCTGTGCGCTGGGCAGAAATTCGAATACAAGATGATGATAAACGAAAAGCACACATCGGGGGAAGAGCGCTGATTAATGCGATTTATTGTTATTTTCTATTCGTGGCAGCACCGTTGTGGTTTGTATTGACTGTTTTACTGATCATGGTATTTCTTTACGGTTTTTATCATATAAAACTTTTAAGAAATCATCCATTAAAATGGGAATTGCTGCTTCGTCTAGAGGAAAAACGTTTATCAGCATTCTATCGATTTGTGCAGTCCTTTACAGATGTGCCTCATATAAAAATGGCGGTGAGGCGCAGACGATGGTTATCAGCAGCTGCAGACCGTTACTTATGGAATTCAGGCTCTATATACTCGGTATTGTTTGGAAAAGCATTCATACGTTCGGGGGAATATTTCGGAATGTATGTAAGGCTTTTGTTAACAAGTGCTTTAGTAATGTATGCTTTTCCGTCTGAATGGGTTCGATTGGGAGCTGCTTTGTTGTTTTTATATATGACGAGTGTTCAGTTAAAGACACTATGGCATCATTTGGATACTATCATGTGGCCTGATTTGTATCCTGTTTCTTATCATGAAAAAGAATCGGCTTTCAAACAGTTAATGAAAAAATTATTAATATTCCAGACTATATTGCTGACCGTTGTTTACTGGATTGTAAGTGTGAGTGTGTTACCTGGCCTCTTGATTTTAGCGGCAGGATTCACATTCAGTCTAACGTACCCAGTGTATAAAGGAAAAAGGAGCGTACTCCAAACGAATTAGGAGGGGGATTAATGGATACGTATGAACAACAGGCTTATGAAGATGTTCAAGTGTGGCTTAGAAAGCTAAAAAAACCATCCAGTATGACGCAAACTTTTACAAAAAACATCCAAAGCAGAATGAATAATTTAGTTCCTAAAAAGTTTCATCATTTAATGGGGCAGGCTGTTAAACAGATGGTAGAAGGTGTAATAAATGGCTCCGAGTATTTACCAAAAGGAGACTATGAGAAAGCACAAACTCTAAGAGAAGCCGATGAGAAGCTTCAAGAACTTATTCCTGTTTTTCAAAAAGGGGCCGCAGCGGAAGGAGCAGGCACTGGCGCTGGCGGCATCTTTTTAGGAGCGGCTGATTTTCCGCTTCTTCTCGGTTTTAAAATGCGATTTTTATTCTCTGCTGCACAAATATACGGATTAGATGTACACGATTTTAGAGACAGATTGTATATGCTTCATCTTTTCCAAGCAGCATTTTCAAGCCCAGAAAAAAAGTATGAAACAGCAGATAGGCTGGAAAATTGGGAAGAATATATTAGTGACAAACCAAGAAAAATATCGATGGCAACGGAATGGGATTGGACGTCTTTTCAGCAGCAATATAGAGATCATATTGATTTAGTCAAATTACTTCAACTCATGCCTGGTTTTGGAGCAGTTGTCGGCGCGGCTGCAAATTATCGGCTGCTTGGGCAGCTTGGGGAAGCTGCAAAAGAAGGTTATCGATTAAAATGGTTTCAATCAAAAGAATAAGAAAAAATGCGGGATTATCCGAGGAACTGAAAAAGGAAAAAAATCAAAGGCCCCCTGTTTCTAAAGAATTAATTTTAAAAACAGGGGATTTTTTCATAAACAAAGTCTGGGACGTCCGGACTTTTACTTTTTTAATTGTCATACTCTAGGGCTGCTTTTCCCATTACTTTAGCAGCTAGAAGCATCGAACGTTCATCAATATCAAATTTTGGATGGTGGTGTGGATAGGTTTTTTCCCAGTTTGGATGTTGGGCGCCGGTAAAGAAGAAAGTCCCTTTCGCATGTTTTAAATAATAAGCAAAATCTTCTCCGCCCATTTGCGGTTTCATTTCTTCCGTTTCTGAAACGCCAGGTACCTGATAGGCACAATCTGCAAGAAAAGCTGTTTCTCCTTCATGATTAACAACAGCAGGATATCCACGTGAAAAAGTAAAATCAGCTTCTGCGTTCGCACTTTGACATGTGGCATGTGTAATGGTTTCCAATTCTTTTTCTAATAAACTGCGTACGTCCTCACTAAAAGTTCTTACCGTACCTGTAAGTTTTGCTCGGTCTGCAATAACATTAAAAGCGTTTTGTGCCACAAATGAACCGACCGAAACAACCGCAGGATCTAGTGGATCAACCCGGCGGCTGACGAGCTGCTGCATATTTGTAACAAGCTGTGAACCAATAACGACAGCGTCTTTGGTAAGATGGGGCATGGCACCGTGCCCTCCTTGACCAATGATCTCTATCTCAAATCGGTCAACTGCTGCCATCATCGGTCCATGTTTATATTGAATTTTTCCGTATGGAACGGTAGCCCATAAATGGGTGCCAAATATGACATCAACTCCATCGAGACAGCCATCTTTAATCATATCAATAGCTCCACCTGGCGCATATTCTTCTGCATGCTGGTGAATAAAAACAATCGTACCTCTCCATTTCTCTTTTAAAGCATTTATTGCTTTTGCCAAAATGAGTAAAGTTGCTGTATGGCCGTCATGACCGCATGCGTGCATCACTCCATCTACTCTTGATCGAAAAGGAAGATCTGTTTGTTCGTGAATAGGAAGTGCATCAAAGTCAGCTCTTAAGGCGATGACAGGACCGGGTCTACCACCTTGCAAGACGGCAGTAACGCCTCTTCCTCCAACATTTGTTTTCACATTATGACCTAGCTTTTTATGAAAGTCCGCAATATATGCCGGTGTATGTTCTTCTTTAAAGGAAAGCTCTGGGTACTGATGGAGATATCTCCTGATTTCAACCATTTCATTATAAAAACGATCTAGTAAATCATAAAGTTTCGTTTCCAAAAAACAACCCCCCTCTAATTTAATGATGGTTTTCTATTTTTTATAGCTGAATTCCTTTTATTGTACTTTAGAAAGGTTTAACTTTGCTGAAAAAATAAAGTATAAAAAACTACGACTTTGTTGGGGCTAGGCAGTAATATTAAAGTCCAAAAGGAACGAATCGGGCTAGATAGCTTGAAAGCATTTGAAAGTACCCAGTAAATAGCATAATACCAAGCACGATCATAATACAGCCGCTAGTCTTTTGAATGATAGGGACCCATTTGTTTAATTTTTTTAATTTATTTAGTGATTTAGAGTAAATCAATGCTACTAACAGAAAAGGGATGCCCAAGCCAATGGAATAAATGAACAGCATAAATATTCCTGAATACATTGTCTCGGCCTGACTTGCTAGTGTAAGTATAGCTCCAAGCACTAGTCCTATACAAGGAGACCAGCCGGCTGCAAACAATAATCCAAGCAGAACGGAACTTGTAAAACTAGTTGATTTTTTAGGTTCATAATGAACTTTTTTATCAGTTAATAGAGAGCGGATAGAAATAATACCAGCCATTTGGAGTCCGAAAATGACGATTATAATACCTCCAAGTTGTTCTATGAGGTTATTCCACCTTGCAAATTGCTGTCCTAAATAGGTTGACGAAGCACCTAACAGCATGAAGATGATCGTAAAACCAAGAATGAATCCAATACTTCGTGTTAAAATTAAACGCCTTTGGGCATTAACTTGATTGTTAGAAACTGTTGTACCGGTTAATTGAGCTAAATAAGCTGGCACAAGCGGAAAAATACAGGGAGAAAGAAAAGAAACTATTCCCGCGCCGAACGCGAGCCATATGCTTACTTCATTCAAAAGAGTTACCTCCTATTGCTATTCTTTCATTTTATATACACAAGCCGTATTTATTATACACTGGAAATATGAAAATTGCGTGAACTGACAAACGTTAACTTGTACTTTAGGAAGTTTAACTTTGATAAAAGATAAAAGTATAAGTAAAACTACGCCTTCCGCCACAGGACTCAGCGGCAAGCCGAGTTTTTCAAAAGCATCCGTCTATAGACGGATAAAAAAATAAACTCTGGCTGGTCGCATGATAAGAAATTTCATATTACACTAAATATATACCAAATTTATACGGGTTAATATTCCAAATATTTTAGCATCAAGGAAGGATAGATGCGCTCATGCGTAGCTCAGGCAATATAGTATTAGGATTAATAATTATTATATTAGGACTAAACATTTTATTTGATCAGTTGTATATCAATATAGACTTAGGTTCACTCATTTGGCCCATTATAGCTTTTTCATTAGCATACCATTTTTATAAGAAAGGTCGAAAATGGTTGATGTTGTTATTTACAGCTCTAGCTGTTATTTCAATTAGTAATGAAATTTTTCATTTTGATTTAACAGGTTTTATTATTGCAGCTGTTTTTCTATATTTAGGGCTAAAACTTATAAAGCGAAATGATACTGCAAAAGAAATTGATATTGATAAGGATTTGCCGTCTATAGATGAAGGGGAGAATTCACACACATCCTCCCAATATACTGTTGATCAAACTCCAGACTTAGCGCAGTCGATTACTAACAGAGAAGAACAAAAATATAAATCCACCGCAGAAGCAGAAGAGTTTCTGAAAAGCGGTCATGCGAACAAAACAAAAGTCTCTCAAGCAGATAAAAGAAAGGAACCGATTGTAACACCTTCTTACAAAAATATGTTTATCGGTGATTATAAATTAATGAAAAGAAGGTTTGCTCTGCAGGATATGAATGTGAAATACGGAATTGGTGATATTTCGATTGATTTTTCAAAAGCCATTATTGATGAAGGAGAAACGGTAATTGTTTTACATGGAGGAATTGGAGATGTAGATTTATATGTTCCTTATGAATTGGATTTATCGGTTCAAGCGAGTGCAACCATTGGGGATATGAATATTTTAGGTCAGCGTGAAGAAGGGTTTAATAAGCAGATTTCTATTAATACCGATTATTATAAAGAAGCTGATCGAAAAATAAAGGTTATTATATCAGTGATTATCGGTGATATTGACGTGAGGTATGTGTAATGCGAAAAATGGTAAACATCCAATGGGACTATATCCGATATGCTTTTGGAACAGCATGTATTACAGCTGTGCTGTTATTTTTGATTTTGTTATCTAGCACGGAAGATTTATTATTATTACTCACTTTTAAAAGTTGGTTTGGTTTACCTACATTTCTAATATGGGGTGTCGTGTCCTTTCTTTTAGCCTTATTGATAGGATGGCGAGGCGGAAAAAGGCAAAAACTGCGTATAAACAAATTATTAGCTGGAACATTGGCATTGGAAAAAGGAGATTTTTCAAAAAATATACACATAGACGGAGAAGATGAGTTTGCAGTAATGGGAAATCACTTGAATGCTGTGGCAAGCAGGATGGAAGAACAAGCAAGGTCTGTTCAAAAACTTTCGGCAGAACGAGCTGAATGGCAGGCCTCCATTAAACAATCTGCAGCAGCTGCTGAAAGACAAAGGCTGGCCAGAGAGCTGCATGACGCGGTAAGTCAACAGTTATTTGCTATATCGATGACGACGGCAGCGCTGCAGAAAACGATACCTAACGATATTGAAAAAGGAATAAAACAAGTATCTCTTATTGAAAAAATGGCAGGAAATGCGCAAGGGGAAATGAGAGCATTGCTTATGCATTTACGACCGGCAAGTTTAGAAGGTAAATTACTAGAGGATGGTTTGAAAAATCTGCTGCAAGAGCTTTCAGAGAAGACAAAATTGAAAATAAAGTGGAATATTCAAGAAGTTCCAGACACAGGGAAGGGGATTGAAAACCATCTTTTCCGAATTGCACAAGAAGCACTTTCGAATGTATTAAGACACGCTCAAGCTGCTCAAGTAGATTTTCAACTTAAGTGCTATTCTGGTCAGCTGCGAATGAAAATTATCGACGACGGAGTCGGGTTTCACTTAGAAAGAGACCAAAAACAATCTTCTTATGGGCTTTCTATGATGAAAGAAAGAGTAAACGAACTTGGGGGAGTTATTCATATTTTATCTTATCCAAAAAAAGGGACACAGATCGAAGTAAATGTTCCAATGGTGAATGATAAAGAGGAGGAGAAGCCGATTGATAAAAGTAGTGTTGATTGATGATCATGAAATGGTACGTATGGGAGTATCAGCTTACTTATCAACGGAAGAAGATATAGATATTGCGGGAGAAGCTGCCGATGGAAAAGAAGGCGTAAATTTAGTACGAGAACATAAACCTGATGTCGTTTTAATGGATCTTATTATGGATGAAATGGATGGTATTGAAGCAACGCGATTGATTACATCTGAGTTTCCGAATACAAAAGTCATTGTGCTTACTAGCTTTTATGATGATGAACAGGTTTATCCTGCAATTGAAGCTGGGGCTTTCAGTTATTTATTAAAAACGTCAAAAGCCCATACGATTGCAGAAGCAATACGTGCAGCGATGAACGGGGAATCTAAAGTAGAAGCAGAAGTTACGAAGAAGATGATGAAAAAAATGCGGTACCCTGATCAAATGCTGCATGAAACGTTAACAACAAGAGAGCTAGAAGTGCTGGCTTTAATTGGAGAAGGGAAAACCAATCAAGAAATTGCAGATGATTTGTATATTGGAATTAAAACCGTGAAAACCCATGTGAGTCATATATTATCTAAGTTAGAGGTAGATGACAGAACACAAATTGCGGTTTATGCTCATCGACATGGATTAGTAAAATAAGAGTGTTTAAATTTTTCAATCGGTCTTTCCGTAATTTTTCAAATAAATATTAAAAAATAACAGATAATATAAAAGGATATGTAAAAATATATCGAAACAGTGCAAACTGATTTATAATAGATTCGAGCCAAATACCTATTGAGTCTGGCGCTTAAATATGCACGTATAATGAAGGAGTAATAGCATGAGGAATAAATGGATAATCTGGGGGCTTGCGATTTTTGCTTTTATTATATTGAGCACCGGGATTTATCTTTCTTCTGTCGTGATTGGTGCGGCTGCGATAGATGAGAAAAAATTAGTAATGAACGAAACTACTGAAATCATTGATAATAATGGAGAAAAATTGGCGGAACTCTATATCGAGGACAGAGACTTGATTAATATAGAAGACATACCTGACCATGTTAAACAGCCTTTTGTGGCTATAGAAGATATTCGATTTTATGATCACCAGGGAATTGATCCTCGCGCCATACTTAGAGCCTTATATCGTGATATTTTAGCAGGGTCTAAAGTAGAAGGCGGAAGTACGATTACCCAGCAATTAGCAAAAAATGCTTTTCTATCGAGTGATAAAACTTTGCTTCGTAAAACAAAAGAAGTACTCATCGCCATGGGACTTGAACGCAAATTCAGTAAAAATGAAATATTAGGTTATTATTTAAATCAGGTATATTTTGGTCATGGTGCTTATGGAATAAAGTCAGCGGCAGAACTTTATTTTGACAAAGCAGTCGAAGATTTGACAACAGAAGAAGCGGCTTTACTTGCAGGTATACCTAAAGCGCCGGGGAATTACTCGCCTGTTGAAGATTCTGAACGTGCGAAAGAAAGACGAAACACTGTTTTAGCTCTTATGGAACGGCACGGATTTATTACAGCAGAGGAAGCAACAACATATCAAGGAAAAACAGTACCGGAGTCACTTAACCGATCAAAAGAATCGACAGCTTTTTACACATATATCGATATGATGTTAGAAGAAGCTGAAAACAAGTACCACCTTACCCCAGAAGAAATATATCGAGGCGGATACGATATTGTTGTGCCAATGAACAAAGAGATGCAGCAAGCCTCCTATGACTTATTTCAAGAAGAAGCCTACTTCCCTGAACAAGCAAAGGATGCCGAAGGGGCTTTTTTCATGATGGATCACCATAGCGGCGGAGTTGCAGCTGTGCAAGGCGGCAGAGAGTATGTTCGCAGAGGTTTAAACAGAGTAAAAGTGAAACGACAGCCAGGGTCTGTAATGAAACCACTTGCTGTGTATGCTCCGGCCTTAGAATCGGGAAAATACCATCCATATTCGTTACTAAAAGACGAACAGATGGACTTTGATGGTTACTCTCCTAAAAATTATAATGGCGAGTATCGTGGTGAAATATCGATGGCTGATGCAATCACTGAATCTACCAATACGGCTGCAGTTTGGTTGTATGATCAGATAGGAGGAAAAGAAAGCAGTACATGGATGGAAGAGTTAGGACTTCAAATAGAGGATAACGGCTTGGCTGTAGCACTTGGAGGACTTACTGAAGGACTTTCTCCAATGGAACTGGCATCTGCGTATACTGCATTTTCGAATCAAGGAACAAAAGTTAAACCTTATTTTATCGAAGAGATAACCGATAGAAATGGGGAGGAAATTGGAAAAGCAGAGCCCGAAACAAAAGAAGTAATGAGTCCTCAAAATGCATGGTATATGACAAGACTTCTGGAAAATGTAGTGCAAGAAGGCACTGGAACTGCCGGAGACACGGTTTATCCTTTGGCGGGAAAAACGGGGACAACATCTTTTTTAGAAATAGAAGGAGGAACGCGGGATGCATGGTTTGCCGGGTTCACTCCACAATGGACCGGCGCTCTTTGGATGGGATATGACAAAACTACAGAAGATCAGCATCTTCAAGCAGGCAGCTCGTATCCAACACGTTTATTTAAAGAAATTCTTAACGACGTTCCTGCTGATGATAGTGTGCAAACTGCATTTCAACAACCAGAAGATGTGAAAGACTTAGAAGAACCTATAGAAATGGCCCGGGTGAACGATTTGTCTGCTTCACTCAGCTTAAAAGGAGGCGGGCTTTTCAATGTTCACTTAAAATGGTCTGCGGCCGCAGATGAACGCGTAATATATCGAGTGTATGAAGTGAACGATGGAGAAGGTGAGGTTATTGAAGAAGTTGAAGGAGAAAGCGAGTTTACGATTGAAGGAGTCAATGTTTTTAATTTACAAGATTATATGGTCGTGCCTTTTAATCCACAAACAGAACAAGAAGGTGAGCCATCAAACGTTGCAGAAGTAAGTGTAGGTTCTTTATTTGGAGCTGGTTCATAAGATGAATGGGGCTGTGTTAAGGCACAGTCCTTTTTTTCTTTCTATTTTATGAACAAAGTCTGTGAGTACTGTACATGACAATAAGAGAAGAGTATGGTAAAAAGGGTATGGAAATAATAAAGATATAATTTATATAACGTTTGCAAGCGTATTAGATTAAAGGAGTGCTTGGCTATGGGTGAAGAAGCATTTAACGATAATTTTTTGAGGGCTGCTTATGGACAAAATACAGATCACATTCCTGTGTGGTATATGAGACAAGCAGGTCGTTCTCAGCCTGAATATAGAAAACTAAAAGAGAAATATTCTTTATTTGACATTACCCATGATCCTGAACTTTGTGCTTATGTGACAAAACTACCAGTGGATCAATATGATAATGATGCTGCGATTCTGTACAAAGACATCATGACGCCACTTCCGTCTATTGGAGTAGATGTAGATATAAAACCGGGCGTCGGGCCAGTTATTAATAATCCAATAACACAACCAAAAGATGTTGAAAAGCTGGGAAATATTGATCCTGAAAAAGAAGTGCCCTACGTACTAGATACAATTAAACTGTTGAGAGAACAACTGAATGTACCATTAATTAGTTTTAGCGGAGCACCATTCACATTGGCAAGCTATATGATTGAAGGCGGGCCTTCTAAAAATTATCATAAAACCAAAGCTTTTATGTATTCAAAACCCAATGCCTGGTTTGCTCTTATGGATAAATTAGGAGATATGACGATTCGCTACGTCTCCTCTCAAATAAAAGCAGGAGCTCAAGCTATTCAAATATTTGACTCATGGGTAGGGGCTTTAAATGCGGAAGATTATCGGTTTTATGTAAAGCCGGTTATGAAGCGAATCTTTGAAACAATACAAAAAGAAGAAGTTCCATTAAGTATGTTTGGAGTTGGGGCTGGTCACCTTCTGCAGGATTGGAACGATTTTTCATTACAAATTATCGGCCTGGATTGGCGAACTTCTATTTCTGAAGCTAGACAGATCGGAGTTACAAAATCTTTACAAGGGAATTTAGATCCATCGATTCTATTGGCACCTTGGGATGTTATAGAAAATAAAGTGAAGCCTATCCTTGATGCAGGCATGCAAGAAAAGGGTTTTGTTTTTAACCTCGGTCACGGCGTCTTCCCAGAAGTAGATCCAGATACATTGAAGCGGCTAACTGCATTTGTTCATGAGTACACTAATAAAATTGGGAGGTAAAAACGTGAAAAAAATAGGATTACTAGTAATGGCTTACGGTACTCCCAGAAATTTAGATGAAGTGGAGCCTTACTATACACATATAAGAAGAGGAAGAAAGCCGTCTGAAGAAGCATTACAGGATTTAATTTCTCGGTATGAAGCTATAGGAGGAATTTCTCCTCTAGCTAAAATAACTAACAATCAAGGAGAAAGCTTAAAAGACCGTTTGAATGAACGTTACGATGATCTAGAGTTTCATTGGTATTTAGGTTTAAAGCATATTGATCCATTTATTGAGGACGCAGTCCAAAAAATGAAAGAAGACGGTATTGAAGAAGCATACAGCATTGTACTAGCCCCGCATTTCTCTACGTTCAGCATTAAATCTTATAATGGACGAGCTAAAGAAGAGACGAAAAAAATAAACGGACCTGTTATTCATTCTGTAGAAAGCTGGTATGATGAACCAAAGTTTATTGACTTTTGGGTAAAGCAGTTGAAAGATACAATGGAAAAAACAGAAAACGAGGAAAAATCATGTGTGATTTTTTCAGCACACAGCCTGCCAGAGAAAATTATTCAGGCGGGGGACCCTTACCCTGAACAGTTAGAAAATACAGCTAAATGGATTGCTGAAAAAGCTCATGTGCCACATTATGCCATTGGCTGGCAAAGTGAAGGGAATACACCAGATCCATGGCTTGGACCTGATGTACAAGATTTAACAAAAGAACTTCATAGTAAATATGGATACACTTCTTTTGTCTACTGTCCTGTAGGATTTGTGGCAGATCACTTGGAAGTATTGTTTGATAATGACGTGGAATGCAAAGAGGCTTGTGATGAAGTAGGGGCTTCTTATTACCGACCTGACATGCCAAATGCACATCCTGATTTTATTGAAGCTCTTGCTGATGTTATTACAAAAAAGATGAATGAAAAGACTGTTTAAGCAAACGGGGAATATATTATGAAAGTAGCAATCATTGGCGGTGGGATAACTGGGCTGACCGCTGCTTATTATTTACAAAAAGAAACGATGAGTCAAAACATCAATATAGAGTATCATTTATATGAAAGTTCTAGTAAACTTGGCGGAAAAATAAAAACAGATTATCATAATGGTTTTATCATTGAGCAAGGACCAGATTCTTTTTTAGCAAGAAAAGAGAGCGCTGCAAAATTAGCTAAAGAAGTAGGACTTGAG
Organism: Alteribacillus sp. YIM 98480; assembly: GCF_009765375.1. Lineage (GTDB taxonomy): Bacteria > Bacillota > Bacilli > Bacillales > Marinococcaceae > Alteribacillus. The sequence goes on along the minus strand of NZ_VTOK01000012.1, from coordinate 86,536 downwards.
CATGAACTCATCTATAATAATGCAGGGAAAGCGTATGTGTTGAAAGGCCAAACGCTCCATCCTATTCCTGGTGGAGCTATAATGGGAATTCCGACAAAGCTTGGTCCATTTTTGACAACAAGTCTTTTTTCGCCTGCTGGTAAGACAAGAGCAGCCTTAGACCTCTTTTTGCCAAAAAGCAGTACTAATATTGATCAATCTTTGGGCAGTTTTTTTCGACGCCGTCTGGGCAGTGAAGTTGTCGATAATCTCATTGAGCCGCTTCTCTCAGGTATTTATGCCGGGGATATTGACCGTTTAAGCTTGCAATCAACCTTTCCTCAGTTTCACCAAGTCGAGCAAAAACATCGCAGCTTAATTCTCGGGATGAAGGCATCCAGGCCTCTGGAAAATCCGCAAGAAAAGAAGACAGGAGCATTTCAAACATTAAGGAATGGTCTTCAATCGCTGGTGGATGGGCTAGAAAACCATTTAGACGAAGATGCTGTTTATAAAAACAAAACATTGGAGCAAATTGTACCAGAAGAGAGTCGATATAAACTGTTATTTAAAGACGGTCGTTCAAAAATTTACGATAGAGTAATTTTGGCAACCCCGCCTTATGTCAATGCGAAGCTCTTTAATGATAAGGACATCCAGCATTTATTTTCTTCGATTCCTTCTACATCAGTGGCTACTGTAGCAATGGCTTTTGACGAGAACCAAATTCCAGAGGGTTTTAATGGAACAGGATTTGTTGTATCTAAAAAAAGTAATTATACGATAACTGCTTGTACATGGACTCATTTAAAATGGGAGCATACTGCGCCAAATGGGAAAGCTCTTCTTCGCTGTTACGTAGGGAAACCAGGAGGAGAAAGTATTGTGGAAGAAGATGATGAGCGTATCATTGAAGCCGTACTAAAAGATTTAAATAAAGTAATGGAAGTGAGCGGACGCCCTGAATATTACAAGATTACACGCTGGCGCAATTCAATGCCTCAATATGAAGTAGACCATGCAAACCGAATGGATAAAATAAAAAAAACAATTCAATCTTCATACCCTGGTGTGTTTGTTGCTGGAGCAGCCTATGAAGGTGTTGGCTTACCGGATTGTATCAACCAGGGAGAAGATGTTATCCATCACTTGTTAACATCCATAAATGAAAAATAAAACCACCCAACCCTGCTTTTGAAGCAGGGTAGGTGGTTTTTTTAAAAAGGTAAGAAATTATAAATATTAGGCGTTTTACATGTCTAGCGCAAGCGCCTACTCGCTTGAGATTCCTTCGGTTCGTCAATGGAAAGCAAAGATCAGCTTTCCATATGCCGACCCTCCAGGACTTGTCGCTCGTGAGCAAGGCGCTTACGCTTTTCTTATTCGATTCTTTTATTCTTCCTCTTCTACTTCTTCTAATAATGAAGTATCAACAAGTCCCTCTAAGTCTGGTTCTTCTTCAATAAAGCCAAGGTCATAAGATGCATCGGCCCAAGATTGAAGAGCATCTGCAGAAACTTCTGTGGTAATATTCATACGCTCCCATGCGTTTTGCAGTACATCGTCTGAAAATTGAGTTTGGGAAAGTTCATATACAAGATCGTTAACAGAATCGAGCGTTTCTTCTTCGTTATCTCCTGTAAAAGCCACCGCTTTTTCATGAGCAGCTAGAACACTTCTAACTTTCTCAGGATTTTCTTCCATAAATTCTTCAGATGTTACTAGGACAACGCTTGGTAGCGTTTCTCCAAGAAACACTTCATTCCACTCTGTAACAACATTTGCATTTAATTCCTCGACAAGATAGGTTCCCCATGGTTCAGGAGCAGCAGCAGCATCGACTTCCCCTTGTTCAAAGCGAACCATCATAGAAGCTGGATCCACACGTGATTGGTGTTCGACTGTTCCGCCTACTCGATTTGATTCCATACCAAGTTCTTGAAGCATAATTTCTAACTGGACGTTATGGGTACAGCCGTTTCCGGGGGTGCAAAAAGACTTTCCATCAAAATCATCTAAGGACTCAATTCCAGATTCCTCACTTGAAACAATCAGAGTAGCGCCGTTTGCGGCACCGCTTAGTATTTTGATATCTCCACCGCTTAAATGATAATTAATAGCAGGTCCCGGACCAACATAACCAATATCTAAATCACCAGCGTCAAGAGCTTCAATAAAATCGTTGCCATTTGGAAAGTTAGTAAATTCTACGTCTGTTCCTTCTAGTTCTTCTTCGAAAATACCTTCTTGTTTTCCAATGATACCTGCAGCATGGTCCAAGTTAGGAAAGTAACCTATATTAATCTCCCCGCCATTGTTTTCTCCGTCACCTGAAACAGAATCCCCGCCGCCGCAAGCAGTTAGTCCTAACACGGCTATGGATATGAGGGTAGTAAGAACCCATTTTTTCATGTTAACCTCTCCCTTTTAATAATTATGTTTTAAGAAGACAATCCCCAGCGTGAAAATACTTTTCTTTCTATACGATCAAAAATAACATACTCCATAATGAGACCGATTGTTGCGATGATAATCATAATAGCGATAACTAAATCCATATTATAGAAATCTCTAGCGTCCATTAAGGTGCGCCCTAAACCGCCTGTTCCTATCAATTCGGCTGCCATCAATGCTCTCCAAGCAAAAGCCCAAGCTAGTCTCGTTCCTGATAAAAAAGATGGAACAGCTGCTGGAATCATAACACGCCACACAAGTTCAGATCCTTTATATCCTAATGTTCTGGCAGCTCTAATCAAAATAGGCTGAACGGATTTAATGCCAAGCCTCATATTAGAGGTCATAACCCATGTTCCTCCTAAAGTGACGATCATGACAATAGAAAGCGTACCGGTACCAAATAACATTAACATGATTGGCAGCCAAACAATACTAGGAATGGATTGAAGAGCAATCACAAGGGAACCAAGCGTTTCATCAGCAATTTTGGACCGAGCTAACAAAAGACCAAGAGCTGTGCCTATAATAACCGCAATGATAAATCCGATTATTAATCTTTGAATGCTTGTGGTAAGTGCTTCTGTTAATATACCTGTCTCGAAAAAGCCAATGTAAAGTTCGTTTACTGAATTAAAGGGTGATGGAAATCCTGTACCTGGAAAAAATTGAAGCGATAAATTAATCCTATATATTATTTCCCATGTTGCGATCAGAATGATAAAGAAGAGCACCCTTCTTACTGTTGTAATCATCACCCATCTCCTCTCTCATCACTTTCTCAATTTCTCCTGCTAGTTTTTGCTGAATTCTTTCTTCTAGCTCACCAAATTGTTTAGATGACGGTTTTCTTGGTCTATCTAGTGGTACATCAAATATTTCAACAATCCTGCCCGGGCGGGTTCCCATTAATACAATTCGATCAGAAAGGAGGATAGATTCGCGAATGTTATGAGTGACGAACACTACCGTTTTCTGCGTTTCCTCCCAGATGTATTGTACTTCTTTATGAAGCATTGAACGGGTTTGTTCATCTAAAGCTCCAAAAGGTTCATCCATAAGAAGAATGTCAGGATCCAAGGCAAGCGTTCTTGCGATGGATACGCGTTGTTTCATGCCACCTGAAAGTTCGTGGGGGTAAGAGTCAATGAATTTACTTAAATGAACTAATTTTAAGAAGTATTTGGCTCTTTCTTTTGCTTCTTCTTTTTTCATTTTCTTTCGGAGACCAAACATTACGTTATCTAAAACCGTCAGCCATGGCATTAGGGCAGATTCTTGAAAAACAACCCCGCGATCAGGTCCGGGTTCTGTTACTTTTTTAGTACCTACATTAACTTTTCCGTTTGTCGGTTGTTCCAGTCCGGCAATAATGTTTAAAAGAGTAGACTTGCCGCACCCTGAAGGTCCTAACAAGGAGACAAATTCTCCTGATTTAATTTCAGTTGTAATATCCTTAAAAACTGAAAATGATGACTTGTTTTCTTTATCGAAAAATGTTTTTTCTACATTATCTATAATGACATCAGCCATTGGGTCTTCACCGCCCGATTCTATAATTCATATAAACTTAGTAGGTTTTATGTTGTTAGTATATGTGGCAGCAGGGTTGATGTCAACCTCCTTTCTTTAAAAACTGGTAGCTTACCATAAAAAGGGTCCCCCGCTTAATTGGGGAACCCTAATCACTTGTATTGACTGTTTACGTCGATTAACCCTGCTGCTGTGCTTGCTGAAGTTGTTGTTGTGCTTGTTGCAATTCTTGCTGGGCTTGTTGAATTTGCTGCTGGTTTTGTGTGTTGCCTTGCTGCTGTACCTGCTGCTGAGCTTGTTGAAGCTGCTGTTGTGCTTGCTGAAGCTGTTGTTGTGATTGTTGAAGTTTTTGTGGATCATTAGCTGCATTTTGCATGTTTTGTTGAGCTTGTTGAATAGCTTGCTGAGCTTGTTGGACTTGCTGATTTTGTTGTGGCATAATAACCCTCCATTTTAATGGTGTAGAGTTTAACGGTATTTATCGTTTCCGTTGTGCAAAATAATATGCACAAACCGTAAAAAGCTTGGCAATGGATAAGAAATGTATTACGTCTATGCCCGTTTTTTTGGTTATGGTACAATATGGTTTATCCTCAAACGCCAAAATAATGAGGAGTGCTAAGCAGTGGATGCAAAAAAGGAATTAGAATTATTAAATCATTCTAGGCATGATTGGATGAATGTTTTACAAATAATAAAGGGAAATATCACTTTAGAACGATATGGAAAAGTAGAAGAAATAGTGGAGAAAACGATACAGAAAAAAGAGCACGAAAGCAGATTAACACGTTTGGAAATACCTAAAACAGCGGCATATTTACTAACATTTAATTGGTATTCCCGCATGTTTAATTTAGATATAGAAGTCACAGATAATGCAACAAGCTGCTCTGTTTATGATAATGAATGGTATGATTTAATAACGAACTTCCTTCATATTCTAGATCAATCACTCATTCCAGGGGCTGACAATAAGTTACTTATTACGATTGATGCTTTGGAGAAACCTTTTCTAGAGTTTGATTTTCTAGGAGAAATTGAAAAGCTAGAAGAAATAAGTAATTGGTTTTACACTTTCTCCTCTTCTTCTAATCATTGCTTCGTAACGAATGTTGTTTGTAATGAAAAAGAAATATTTTTTACAGCATGGAATAATAAATGAGGTGAAAACATTGTTTGTGGATAAAGTAAAAGTTTATATAAAGGCTGGTGACGGCGGTAATGGAATGGTCGCTTTCAGGCGTGAAAAATTTGTTCCCGAAGGCGGTCCGGCAGGCGGAGATGGTGGGAAAGGTGCGGATATAATTCTTGAAGTGGATGAAGGACTTCGCACTTTAATGGATTTTCGATATCAAAAGCATTTTAAAGCAAAAGCCGGAGAAAATGGCCGTCCTAAAAATCAGCACGGTAAAAATGCCGAAGACCTTGTTATAAAAGTCCCTCCCGGCACGACGATTACAGATGATGATACGAAAGAAGTCATTGCAGATCTCACAGAACATGGAGAACGCGCCATTGTTGCAAAAGGAGGTAGAGGTGGAAGAGGCAATACACGTTTTGCGACTCCGGCAAACCCCGCTCCTGAATTAAGCGAAAAGGGAGAACCGGCAGAAGAACGATACATTAATCTTGAATTAAAAGTATTAGCGGATGTTGGGTTAGTTGGATTTCCAAGTGTGGGTAAATCAACCTTGTTATCCGTTGTTTCTGCAGCTAAACCTAAAATTGCCGATTATCATTTTACGACATTAAATCCCAATCTTGGAGTGGTAGCAGTAGAAGACGGCCGCAGTTTTGTGTTAGCGGATTTACCTGGCTTAATAGAAGGGGCCCATGAAGGCGTCGGTTTAGGACATCAATTTTTAAGACACATTGAACGTACAAAAGTGATTATACATGTTATTGATATGTCAGGTTTAGAAGGCCGGGATCCTTTAGAAGATTTCGAGAAAATTAACGATGAACTGAAACAATATAATTTAAGGCTGCTTGAACGTCCCCAAGTAATAATGGCTAATAAAATGGATATGCCTGATGCAGAAAAAAACTTAGAGCAATTTAAAGAAAAAGTGCCGGATAATTATAAAGTCTTTCCTGTATCTACTTTGACCAAAAAAGGCTTAAAAGAAATGATTCGAGAAGTGGCTGACCTCGTAGACAATACTTCTGAATTTCCGTTATATGATGAAGAGGAAAACAAAGAAAGAGTAGTTTATCGATTTGAGAAAAAAGAAGACCCATTTTCTATTTCCCGTGATGGTGATGGGGCATTTGTCCTTTCTGGACCAGAAATTGAAAAAGCATTTAAAATGACTGATATGACACGTGATGAGTCTGTAAGGCGCTTTTCTAGGAAAATGCGTCATATGGGTATTGATGAGGCATTAAGGAAAAAAGGAGCCCAAAATGGTGATACGGTTAGGCTGCTTGATTTTGAATTCGAGTTTATTGAATAATGGGTATAACAAAAAATTTGGGGATCTAAAAATATTCAGCGTTTTCGTGATTAATTGAGAATGCTCCATTCTAAGACGCTGAGTTGCCATTCCAAGTACTTTCAAGCGATGCTCAGTATACGGTTGAAAATATACTGATTAAATAAATGCTCACCGGGATAGACGGTATGAGTATGTCAAAGTACGTTTTTTAATAATTATTATAGGAGAATCAATTTCATAAGTACTATTTTGATTATCAAAAACGAACATTATATCGATTGTAGCGGAAGGCGGCGATTCCTGCGGGATAAGCTTGAGCTGACGACCCCAGGCAGCTTGCTGCCGAGGAGGCTGAAGCCAAGCCCGCGGCAAAGAAGACACTACGAGAACGAACAAAGGGAGTTGGAGTAGATGTCGCACTTGTGCCCCGAGGGTGAATGAGTCCGTCTGAAGCGAAAATCGAACAATAATGAGGGAATTTTATTTAACGTTCGTTTATAATGATATAGAAATGAATTATGAAATTCATTCAGGAACGTTGTCAAAAAGTTTTTGCAACTTTATAATAAGTAATCAGTGCGGTACAATCACTGGACACAACCAGTACCGGCGGTGGTGTAAATATGGCAGAAAAAATCGATAACTTTTATTTGGTGAGACAGGATATGTTAACAGAAGCCATGCAAAAAACATTAGATGCTAAAGCACTTTTAGAAAGCGGTAAAGTTCATAAAGTAGCAGAAGCTGTACAAACAGTAGATTTGAGCAGAAGCGCTTTTTATAAATACAGGGACGCTGTTTTCCCGTTTCATCAAATGATTCAAGAACAAATTATCACTTTATCTATACAACTCGCTGATAAGTCAGGTTCATTATCTGCATTATTAAAGGAAGTAGCCAAGGCGAACTCGAATGTCTTAACCATTAATCAATCCATTCCTTTACAAGGACACGCAAATGTAACTTTGACTGTGGATACTTCTGCTTTAAAAGTTGAAGTAATGGAGTTGGTAAAAAGGATTCAAGCAATGGAAGCAGTGGATAAAGCAGAAATTGTTGGTTCAGGTTCCCTTTAGATAAATAGTTGATATCCATGACGGTTTAAATGAAAAGGAGTGGAGTAAATGACAAAAAAAGTCGGGTACTTAGGGCCAGAAGGATCATTTACAGAAGCGGCTGCAAAAGCTGTATTGCCAGGTAATGATCGCTATCCTTATTCTACGATACCTTCTTGCATGGCTGCTGCAGCTAAAAGTGACATTGATATTGCTGTTGTACCATTGGAAAATGCCATTGAAGGTTCGGTTAATATGACCCTCGATTACTTAATCCATAAACATGACCTTCCAATTATCGGAGAGATCACCGTTCCGATTGAACAGCATCTCATGGTACATCCAGCTAGAGAAAAGGACTGGGAGGATATAAGTAATATTTATTCTCATCCGCAAGCGATTGCTCAATGTGATGACTTTATAAATAATAACTTGCCAAATGCAAAAATTCATTACACCAATTCCACGAGTTCCGCAGCAAAAGATATTTCTGAGCACCCGGGATTTAATGGAGCTGCTATTGCAAATTATTTAGCTGCAGAAAAATATGGTTTAAAAATAGTAAAACAAAATATTCATGATTATGATAACAACCATACTCGGTTTGTATTACTTTCTAATAAAGACAATAAGGACTCTTTCGAAAGTAAAGAAAATCAAAGCGGAAAAACTACTTTAATGATTACCCTTCCTTCAGATTATTCAGGCGCATTACATCAAGTACTTTCAGCTTTCGCCTGGCGTAAATTAAATTTAACAAAAATTGAATCAAGGCCCATGAAGACAGGTATCGGCAATTATTTCTTTATAATTGATGTGGACCAAGATATGGATGATGTGCTAATTCCAGGTGTTATTGCAGAATTAGAAGCACTTGGATGCGGAGTACGTATTCTTGGGAGCTATCCCTGTTTTCTCTCTCACAGTTTAGAAGTTAAGCCTATCCTCGAATAAGGGGAAGGCTTAATTTATTATAAAATAAGAATGAAAAACGCATAATAAGAAAAATACTTACATACTAAATGACACTATTCTTTTGTAAATGAATTCAAAAGAAAACCTTTATTTTTTAGTGCTTCTTCTACGTCCTGAATAATTTTTTCAGAAGAGGCTTCGATTGTATGTAAATGAGTACCATCAGTCAGTTCAGAGAGAAGAGGCGCATTCGTCTTATCTAACTCTTTAATAAATTGCTGCACGTCTTTTCGGCTTGAAACCATTAGAGAAGCTGTTAAATCACCATATAAAGGGTGTTCGATCGTAACATCCACCACTTTGGCCCCATGATCTACCATTAAATTTAATTCCTCTTCCGTTACAGCTCGATCAGAAGAATGAAAACACGCTATCTGCTTTCTTACGGATGTACTTTCTTCATTAGCAATAAGTAAATAACCTTGAGACGTTGCAATAATTGGGTGGTTTTTTGCTTTAAGTAAAGAAATGTCTTGAACAATAACTTGTCTGCTTACATTTGTTTTTATAGCAAGTTCACTTCCTGTAATGGGATCATCACTTTCTGAGAGCCAGTCTAAAATCAATTCTCTTCGTTTTTTTCCCGGCATTTTATCTGATTGTTTTACCAATGTAAAACCCTCCAATACAAAAATAATGATTAGTTTAATCTTACAAGATCCTGATTTTTACGCATAGTATAGGCTCTTAGCGTTTTGAAGGGAAGTCATATATATATTTCCTCTAGCATATGCTTGCCATAGACGATGGGAACGGAACGGAAGAAGTAAGCCGTTTATAACTTCTTCAAACCGGCTTCGATCATTTCTAGGAGGAGGAAATATAATGCAAATTCATATTGTTCAAAAAGGAGATACATTATGGAAACTTGCCCAGCAGTATAATGTTGATTTTGAATCAGTAAAAAAGGCGAATACTCATCTGTCAGATCCGGATAAAATAATGCCAGGTATGAAGATAAAAATCCCGACCAAAAGTGTGCCGGTAAAAAAAGAACAACAAAAACCAAACGTTAATCAACAGTATAAACCTAAAGAACAAAAAAAAGAGCAGCAAGTACCAAAAAAGCCTGAACCTAAACAACCAATTCAGAAAAAACCAGCACCAAAACAGCCTCAAGCACCTAAACCTAAAATGCCTCCAAAACCACCAGTAGTCAGTCCGTCACAAGAACAGCATTTTAATATGAATGTTAATTTATACAAACCATACCCGTCAAAGCCGCCAACCGAAGCACCTAAAAAAGAAAAGCCCAAGCAGCAGCCTGTAAAAGAAAAATATGCACCTAAGAAAAAAGATGAAAAACCAATGGTTAAGCCAATGGAACAACAAAAAATGCCTAAAATGCCTAAAATGCCTAAAATGCCAAAAACACCAAAAATGCAAACTATGCCAATGCATCAATCCCCTATGCATCATACAATGCCTTATATGATGCCAGGACCAGGACATAGTCCTTGCGCTCCAATGCCGCCAATGATGCCATGTTGTTCTCCTTGCGGTCCTTCTCCTATGATGCCTATGCACCCGCCGATGCAGCCGATGCACTCTCCTATGAGTGGAGGACCTTGTGATGGAAACATGATGCAGCATGCGCCTATGCCGTACATTTCTGAGAGTATGAATGGCTATAATCAATATTCACCAAGCCACATGATGAATCCATATCACAATTACAATGGTAATTATGGAGGTTACAGTAATTATAATAATAACTATAATAACGACAATAATTATAACAGCAACAATAATTATAACAATAATTACAGTAACGATAATAATGGCAATGATTTCGGTGGTATGTATTCTCCATGGATGAATAATTATAACAGAGACGAAGAATAAAAAATAAATACATTTACCTTTATTACCTTCAACTAACAGCTTAAAAAAAGCCTCCTTGAGTCAAGCTAAATGATGAAAGGAGGTTTTTTAATGAAGAAAGCTGCATTAACGATGACAGCATTTACAATTATTGCAAGTGGATTAACAGGTTGTGGAGCTGCTGACGATAATGAAATGGGAGCATCTCCCGCACGCTATAGTGGATATGATAATAACATGGATGGTCGAAACACTGGCGGGAATTTCAGACGTGATAATTATCGCGGTGAAGGACCAGTTACTGACATGATGACAGTAGATGATCGCCAGCAAGGTGGTAATTATCGAGGCGTAGGAGATGGCCGTGGTCAAATAGGTGATAGAGGTGGAATGATTGGTGACCGCGGAAATCTAAACACTAGAAATATAAACAATGGTCAAGGTGGAGGCCAAGCTGGAGGTCAAGGCAATAACCAACAAACAGCTGAAGAAATTTCTAGTGAAGTAGAAGAATTAAATGGTGTAGATGATGCCCGAGTCATCGTGCGTGACCAGGATGTTCTTATTGGTATTGACACCTATGAAGATGAAGAAAAAGCAGATAAATTAGCTGAAAAAATTAAAGCTGAAGTTGAAGAAGATTTAGATGAAAATAAAAATGTTTATGTTACTACCGATGAAGAACAATATGGAAACATTCAAGAGATCGATGATAACTTGCAAAATGGTATGGGCTTAGATGAAGCAGGAGATACCATTAACGCTATGATTGAAGATTTAAGTAACGCAGCACAGAGACCTTTTGAGGACAGTTAACAAGAAAAAGCGTTTCACAGCAGGAAACCCCTCTGTGAAACGCTTTTATTTAATCCTTTATAATTTTGGAAACCTTTCATTGTTCTGGATTTATGTGCTATATTTAATAATTGGAGGAGGAATGAACAATGGCGGGACATTCCAAGTGGCATAATATTAAGAGAAGAAAAGAGAGTCAGGATGCTAAACGCGCCAAAATTTTTACTAAGCTTTCAAAAGAAATTTTTGCTGCAGTTAGAGAAAGTGGAACGGATCCAAATACAAATTTAAGGCTGCGCATGGCTTTGACAAAAGCGAAAGCGGAAAATATTCCAAATGATAATATTGAAAGAACGATAAAAAAAGCAGCAGGCGAATCAGGCAGTGTGCAATACGAAGAGATAACATATGAAGGCTACGGTCCAGGAGGGGCTGCAGTCATGGTTCAAGCTCTTACCGATAACAAAAACCGCTCAGCGGCAGATATTCGTCATGCATTTACAAAGCATGGAGGGAACTTGGGTGAAAATGGCTGTGTTTCCTTTCTTTTTGATAAAAAGGGCCAATTATTTATTAGTCGTACAGAAGATATTGATGAAGATGAACTTATGCTTGAAGCGATTGAGGCAGGAGCCGAAGAGTTTGAATCAGACAAAGAAAATTTCTTCATTCAAACAGCTCCAGAAGAATTTGAAAACGTAAAACAAAAATTAGAAGAAAATAACTTTCGTTTTTCAAAAGCAGAAGTAACAATGATACCGCAGACCTACGCTGAAGTTACTGATGAACATGCAGAAAAAATGTTAAAAATGATTGATGCATTAGAAGATAACGATGATGTGCAAAGCGTGTATCATAATTTTGAAATAAATGAAGAACAGCTTTCTAGAGTGGCTTATGAATAATGGCGGCATAAAAACCTTTTTTATGGGGGATCCTTTCCATAAAAAAGGTTTTTCTAAAAAGGTAAGAAATTATAAACATTTGGCGTTTTTGATGTCTAGCTTCAGCGCCCAGCCGCTCAGGCGCACACGATAAAGAGGAACTTTTGCTAGACCGCGAACGTCCTGTCGCAACGCAAAAGTCAACACCTCTTGTACAAGCCAGTTCAGCGTTGTCACTGGACGTACTTCCACACGATGTGGTGACTTCTACGTTGCACACTCGTCGCCAAAAACGCCACGTCCTGTGGCATTGGCGACATTAGCACATCCTATGCGTCGACGTGTGCGATCTTAGGAGAAGTTTATTAAAATGAGCTGAACGTCTTATGTCTTCCCTTTCGACTCCGGGCTGCAGGCGACCCTGCGCGAAAGCTCCAGAACCTGTCGCGGCTGACCAGGGCGCTTGCGCTTTTCTTAAGAAAACTTTTATGACATCACTGTCCATCAATAATTTTTATCCTTCAATAGAAAGAAAAGAAAAAGGAGATAGTATATGTTAATTTCAGTAACTCGATATATTATAACGATACTTTTGACTGGAACAATCCTTTTATCATCTCAAGCAGGAGCTGAAACGGATAATTATCACGCTCGTTATCCTGCAATCTATGAAGTGATATTAGAAAAAGAAACATCAAATGGTTTGGTCGTAACAGAAAAAAAATACGAGACGGTATGGGCAGTGGAAGATTTCTGGAGTAAGTATCAAAATTGGGAATTAATCGATCAAAAACAAGATCAAATAATTTTAAGAAAACCATATGAAAAGCATTAATATGATTTTCATTATGACTGCAGTTTGCTATTATTAAAGAAAGCATGTTCGCGTTTATGAGGAAAGGAAGTAACTTGTTTTGTATGAATTTCTTAGAGGATCGGTTGTTCACACAGAAAGAGAAACATTAACATTAGAAGTAAATAACATTGGGTATCTTATTTATTGTGCAAACCCGTTTGTTTTTGATAAAAAAGACCAAGAGATCATCATTTATACATATCAATATGTTCGAGAAGATGTTTTGCGATTGTACGGGTTTGCATCTAGAAAAGAAAGAGGATTATTTGAACTTCTATTACAAGTATCAGGAATTGGACCTAAAGGAGCGCTTGCAATTCTTGCAGCGGGAGCACCAGCTCAAGTGATGCAGGCAATTGAAGAAGAAAATGATAAATTTCTGGTCAAGTTTCCCGGAGTCGGTAAAAAAACAGCTAGACAAATGATACTCGACTTAAAAGGAAAGCTTCAGGATATCATTGGAAACTCTGCTGGTTCCACTTTAGATTTAAAGGATGAGCCAATACACTCCATCGAAGAAGATGATGAATTAGAAGAAGCTTTAGAAGCACTAAGAGCCTTAGGCTATGGAGAAAAAGAAATTGCAAAAGTAAAACCTAAATTAAAAAAGGAAAATTTGAGTGCGGATGAATATGTAAGAAAAGCATTACAATGGATGCTTGCTTAAAATAATTTTCAACACATTTATGTGGAAAAACCGGTTTGTTTTTTGAAAATTAGTTGAGAATGTTTGCCATTTTTAAGAAGTGCTCATTAAGAAGGCTTGGCATAACATATTAGTTTGATGAGTTAAAGCAAGCAGCAGGTGGTGTTAATATGGAAGAACGCGTGGTTTCACAGGAAGCTCATGGAGAAGAAGATATCGCAGAAAGCAGCATTAGGCCGATAGATTTTTCTCAATACATCGGTCAGGAAAAAGTAAAAGAAAATCTTGAAGTCTTCATAGAAGCGGCAAAAATTCGTGAAGAGTGCCTTGATCATGTCCTTTTGTATGGCCCCCCGGGACTTGGGAAAACAACCCTTGCAATGATTATTGCAAATGAAATGGGAGTAAACATTAGGACAACCTCAGGCCCTGCTGTAGAACGTCCTGGTGATTTAGCCGCCGTGTTAACTGCACTAGAACCGGGCGATGTCCTATTTATAGATGAAATCCACCGTTTGCCTCGTTCTGTTGAAGAAGTATTATATCCAGCCATGGAAGATTTTTGTATAGACATAATTATTGGGAAAGAATCAACAGCAAGATCTGTTCGCTTAGACCTTCCTCCTTTTACGCTTGTAGGAGCGACGACGCGGGCCGGTATGCTGTCTTCCCCTTTAAGAGACCGTTTTGGGGTGCATTCTAGACTCGAATATTACAACGAAACAGAACTTGCAAAAATAGTTAATCGCAGTGGTGAATTATTGGGTGTTCAAATAGAAGAAGATGCAGCTCTAGAACTGGCAAGGCGGTCAAGAGGTACACCAAGAATTGCGAACCGTTTATTAAGAAGAGTCAGGGATTTTGCTCAAGTAAAAGGAAGCAGCAAAGTCTCTTTAACGCTTGCTGGCACAGCCCTTGAAAGATTACAAGTTGATCGACTTGGGTTAGATGAGGTTGATCATAAACTGCTTGTCAGCATTATAGAAAAATTTAGAGGAGGCCCTGTCGGTGTAGAAGCACTTGCGGCAACGATTGGGGAAGAAGCAAACACATTAGAAGACGTTTATGAACCGTACTTAATGCAGATAGGTTTTTTGGTAAGAACACCTCGAGGCCGCATGGTAACAGCACAAGTCTACGAGTATTTGCAAATGGAGGTGCCAGATCGTGGCTGATATACCAAAAATGTTGATCGGTCTTGGTATTGCTCTCATCCTGTTTGGCCTCATTTGGCAGGCAGGAGGAAAATTTATATCCCTTGGTAAATTGCCAGGTGATATCATTATAAAGAAGGAAAACTCTACGTTTTATTTTCCGATCGTTACGTCCATCGTTATTAGCATCGTACTTTCTCTTGTATTTTATATTATAGGCCGCTTCCGTTAACTGCTTGCCATCGTTTCGTTTTTTTTGTACTGTTAGGAAGGTAAGTTATATTGGTAAAAAAGTCTAAGTCATCTTTTGTTTGGGCTCGGGCAAACCAAGTTATTCTATTACACAGATGCAGGTTTGTTTCCTTAATCTCAGGTATTAGAGAGGAAACAGGAGAAAGAGGTTGAAAATAAATGAATGTGGAAGATTTTAATTTCGCGCTGCCAGAAGAATTAATAGCTCAAACCCCCCTAAAAAAAAGAGATGCCTCCCGGTTAATGGTACTAGACCCGGAAACGGCCAATTATAAACATGAAATGTTTCCTGATTTATTAAATTATCTTAAAGAAGGGGATTGTCTTGTTCTTAATGATACAAGAGTCCTCCCTGCCCGTTTGTTCGGAGAAAAAGAAACAGGCGGACAAGTAGAAGTACTCCTCTTAAATCAAGAGCAAGAAGATGAATGGGAAACGTTAATCAAACCAGCTAAGCGAGTGAAACCTGGTACGAAACTTTCCTTTGGAAATGGTAAATTAACAGCAGAGTGTACAGGGGCTTTAGAACATGGCGGAAGAACGCTCCGGTTTGAATATGAAGGTGTATTTTTAGAAATACTCGATGAATTGGGGGAGATGCCGCTTCCTCCTTACATAAAGGAAAAGCTTTCTGATAATGATAGATATCAGACGGTTTATGCAAAACATGATGGCTCTGCTGCGGCTCCTACGGCCGGCTTGCATTTTACAGAAGATCTATTGCATCGTATAAAAAAAATGGGCGTTCACGTTACTACAGTAACACTCCATGTCGGATTAGGTACGTTTCGTCCGGTGGCTGCTGAAACTATAGAAGATCATCATATGCATGCAGAGTTTTATCAAATAAGTGAAGGTACAGCTAAGCTATTAAATGAAACAAAAGACAATGGAAATAACATTATAGCAGTCGGCACAACTTCTGCGCGAACATTAGAGACAGTTGCCCAAAAGGAACAGGGAAGATTTAAAAAAGATTCAGGCTGGACAGATATTTTTATTTATCCTGGCTACTGCTTTCAAGGAATAGATGCGCTTCTTACCAATTTCCACCTGCCAAAGTCTACACTTGTAATGCTTGTTAGCGCTATGGCAGGAAGAGAGTTTTTATTATCTTCATATGAAGAAGCAGTTAAAGAACGTTATCGGTTCTTTAGTTTTGGCGATGCTATGCTTATTATGAAAGGAAGTCACAAAACATGGCGGCAGTGACATACGAACTGATTAAAACATGTAAACAATCAGGAGCAAGATTAGGGAAAATCCACACTCCTCACGGTGCAATTGACACTCCTATCTTCATGCCCGTAGGTACATTGGCTACGGTTAAGACGTTAAGTCCCGAAGAATTAGATGATATGGCAGCACAGATTATTTTAAGTAATACATATCACTTATGGCTTCGTCCTGGAGAAGATATCATTGCTGAAGCCGGCGGCCTTCATTCTTTTATGAATTGGGATAAGCCAATACTTACAGACTCAGGCGGTTATCAGGTTTTCAGCTTAAGTAAACTTCGAGATATTAAAGAAGAAGGGGTACATTTTAGAAATCATATTAGCGGCGAAAAACTATTTCTATCTCCTGAGAAAGCAATGAACATTCAAAATGCGCTTGGGCCTGATATTATGATGGCATTTGATGAATGTCCGCCATATCCTGCTGATAGGGATTATATGAAAGCTTCTGTTGAACGTACTACAAGGTGGGCAAAACGTTGTTTAGAAGCTCATCAAAGACCAAATGATCAAGCTTTATTTGGTATTGTTCAAGGTGGAGAATATGAAGATTTAAGGAAACAATCTGCAAATGATTTGATTTCTTTAGACTTTCCGGGTTATGCTGTAGGCGGATTATCTGTAGGGGAACCTAAAGATGTC
This sequence comes from Alteribacillus sp. YIM 98480, assembly GCF_009765375.1. Classification (GTDB taxonomy): domain Bacteria; phylum Bacillota; class Bacilli; order Bacillales; family Marinococcaceae; genus Alteribacillus. The sequence continues at coordinate 69,811 of NZ_VTOK01000012.1, read as the reverse complement.
ATGAATGAAGTATTGGACTTTACTACTCCGCTTTTACCAGTAAACAAGCCCCGGTACTTAATGGGGGTAGGTTCAGCAGATTCTCTAATTGATGGGGCAATTAGAGGAATAGACATGTTTGATTGCGTCTTGCCAACTCGAATTGCTAGAAATGGTACATGCATGACTAGCAGAGGACGGCTTGTAGTACGTAATGCAAAATATACACGGGATTTTCGTCCGCTTGATGAGCAGTGTGATTGTTATACATGTAAAAATTATTCGCGAGCTTATATTAGACATCTAGTTAAGTGCAATGAAACATTTGGTTTCAGACTTACTTCTTACCATAATCTTTATTTCCTGTTAAAATTAATGCAACAGGTACGTGAAGCTATTGAAAATGACAGGCTGCTTGATTTTAAAGAGGAGTTTTTTGAACAATACGGATTTTACAGCCAGAATGCTAAAAATTTTTAAAGGAAGAAGCGCTGTATTTCAGCTTCACTAATGGAAGGCTATGAAGGGAGGGAAAATAATGGAAGCAATTATTATGCTGGTGCTCATGTTTGCTATTTTTTATTTCTTGCTGATCCGTCCGCAGCAAAAACGACAAAAACAGGTTCGGGAAATGCATTCCAACTTGCAAAAGGGAGACCGCATTGTCACCATCGGCGGTTTGCATGGGACGATTGATGCGTTAGATGAAAACAAAATTGTTCTTCTTGTAGAGAATAATCAAAAGCTGACTTTTGACCGCAATTCTGTACGCGATGTCGTTAATGAGGACTAATAGGTCTTCATTTACATAAGTAAGGTGCAAACAAGTCTCTTTTTGACAATGTCTCAGAAATGAAAAGATTAGCTTCAATAGGACTGTCTCAAAAGGTTAGTTTAGGGTATGTTATCTAGCAACTGGAATATGTGATACTACTCTGCGGGAAATAGGGAAGTGTAAAGATCTCGCAGTTATTTGCGGCTCGCAGATAGTGAATATATTCCAGTTGCGCGTGCCGAGAAACTGACTTTTGGGACAGCCTCTTCACTACATAATTATTAAAGGGAAACAGCGTTTACTCCAATTGCCCCTCCGATTGCGGATGAAGCGAGAAAACTAGAGAAAAAAACGGCTTGCATACCTGATAAGGAACTGTCATACCCAAGATATTGAAATAATATGACAATACATAGGACTCCCGCAGCTGTTAACATACCAGTGAACATTCCCTTTTCCTTTGCCCTTAGACCTGAAATAAATCCCCCTATTCCAAAACTAATGAGAGCCAATATAAATAATAACCATTGGATGGATCCTTCAGATATAGCTGTGAATCGAAGCATTACAGAAAAGATAATGCTGCAGCCAATGAGCAGTCCGATAATGACAACCATACCTGCCCCTATTGCATTAAAACGGCTAGAACGCTCCATAATTCTCCCCCTTTATTTCCTGTTAATTAAGATATATGGACAAGGAGACGAAAATAGAAGAAGTTTGTTTTGGCAGCAGCCATTTTTTCATACATCGTAAGAAAAAGTGGTAAAGTGTATAAGCAAACGACGGCATCTCAACGTATAAGACATTGCAGTGTTTCCTTTATACTTTACAAAGGAGTCAAACCAAGTTTTTCATAAAAACAAATTATCAGTTCAAAAGAGTGCTCTCTATACATAAGCTAGTACAAACCCGTAAAAAGGTGGTAGCTTAAGTGGAAGAAGTAGCACTTGCTCTTTTCATATTCATGATTAGTTATTTTTTTCTTATTACCGAAAGAGGCGACCGTGCTTTAGTAGCTTGTGCAGGCGGTTTGCTTATGGTTATTTCCGGAGTGCTTGATCTAGCTCATGTTTTCTTTCGGTACATAGATTGGCATACGATTGCCTTATTGTTATCTATGATGATCATTGTATCTATAAGCAGTCAGAGTGGATTGTTTCAATTTGCGGCTATAAGGACAGCTCAACTAGTAAAAGGAAGGCCTTTGCCGCTCCTTGTATTACTATCTTTCCTAACAGCAGTGGGCTCTGCATTTCTTAATAATGTTACAACCGTCCTGCTTATTACACCTGTGGTATTCACATTAACGAACATGCTGCGTTTAAAAACACTTCCTTTTCTTATGGCTATTATTATTTCATCAAACATAGGCGGAACGGCTACATTAATTGGAGACCCGCCAAATTTAATGATTGGACAGGCAGCGAAAGATTTATCATTTAATGATTTTCTAGTGCATCTAGGACCTCCTTCGGTCATCATTTTTGTACTTGCTATGACAGGACTTGCCCTATATTACAAAAATGTGTTGAAACGAAAAAACAGTCAGGAAGCAAGACAGAATTTAATGGATCTTATAGCAGCCGATTTTATTACGAGCAAATCGCTCTTAAAAAAATCAGTATGGGTACTGTTTTTGACGATATCAGCTTTTTTGCTTCAGCCTTTGCTTAAAGTGGAATTAACAGCGATAGCGATGGGAGGAGCCCTCTTTTTAATGTTTTTAACACAAAAAGAAGCAAACCCTGAAGCTATCTTTAAACAAATAGAATGGACGACCATTTTCTTTTTTGCAGGGCTGTTTATGCTCGTAGGAGGTCTTGAAGAAACTGGTTTATTAGAAGAATTGGCTAGAGGCATAATATTTATGACAGAAGGAAATATGACAAAGACATCTTTATCATTGTTATGGATTTCTGGAATCGTATCTGGTTTTGTAGATAATATTCCGTTTGTAGCAGCAATGATACCTGTAATACAGGAATTAGAAGGTTATGGAATGGGAGATCTTGAGCCAGTGTGGTGGGCATTAGCGCTTGGAGCGTGCCTTGGAGGGAATGCTACTCTCATTGGGGCAACGGCTAATGTTATTGTTGCAGGTTTGGCTTCCAAACAAGGAAAGGGTTTCAGTTACCTTGATTTCTTTAAGATCGGCGCACCTACTGCTCTTGTTTCACTGATTGTTTCCACCCTTTACGTTTATTTACGTTATCTATTGCTTTACTAAACAATACATGTATATCAGGATGATAGGTAACAATAACGGAGACGAATTGAGACAAGAAGGTGTAGAATGTGGAGGTCTTGACTATTGTGCTGCGTACCATCCTCGTATATTTGTTCTTATTGATCATTTTGCGAGTGATGGGGAAAAGAGAAATCGGGGAGCTGTCTGTTTTAGATTTTGTGGTATCTATTATGATTGCTGAACTAGCTGTCGTATCAATAGATAATGTCACTATCCCAGTTTTTGAAGCGTTTACTCCAATTATTGTGCTCTCTATCATTCAAATAGTATTGGCGTATTTATCTTTAAAAAGTCCAAAACTGCGGCACCTTATTGATGGAAAACCTGCCGTTTTAATTAAAGACGGAAAAATAAATGAAAAAGAAATGAAAAAGCAACGATACAATTTTGATGATTTGCTCATGCAAATTAGAGAAAAAGATATTAAAGATGTGTCAGACGTAGAATTTGCTATACTAGAGCCTTCTGGTGATTTGTCTGTGTTTGAAAAACCAAACGAAGAGGATGAACAGGAATACTCCTATCCGATCCCCTTAGTCATTGACGGTGAAATTCAAATTGAGCAGCTGGGAATGGCAAATAAAGACGAATTATGGCTTCGCAGAGAATTACGAAAGGCTGGAATTGACAATTTAAAGGCTGTCTCTTACTGCGTATTGCAGGAAAATGGGATATTATATATAGATTTAAAAGAAGAGTAGATCAACCGCCTACAGTTTAGGAACGAGCTTTTTAAGCTGGTTCCATTTTATTATTCCGGCTGAGATTAAAAGAATAAAATACAGACCTGCAGACAGCGATCCTGCAGCTGCGGTTTGTATAAAAGCCGTTTGTTCTTCTAAAAAATGGTTAACAATTATTTGTGTACCGATTACAGATGAAAGAGCTGTTAGAATAACCAAAAAACAATATCCAGCTTCAAAAATAAATCCTACAGTTTTAGAGACCACATAAAGATGAAGCAGTGTAACGAGCATCATATTGATAGCAACAGCTAAAGCAGCACCCTTAATGCCCAGTTCAGGCTGTGATGTAAGAACAAAGAGAGCAGCCATTTTAATAACAGCACCGACAAACGTATTTATCATCGCAGATCTTGCAAGGTTAAGCCCTTGTAATACAGCTTGTAGAGGGCCTTGCAAGTATAGAAAAATACTGAATGGAGCCAGGATCTTAATATAATATGCTGTATGCGGGGCATCATACATGACTGTCATTACTAATTCTGCAAAGACATATAAAAAGAGAGATGAAAACACCCCAGCTAATAACGCAGTCCTAAGCGTTTGGCGGAGTCTATTTTGAATAACTGCGTAATTTTTATTAGCTGCAGCTTCGCTGACAGCAGGGACTAATGTGACAGAAAAAGAATAGGTAATAAATGTAGGTAAAAACAAAAGAGGTATCACAAACCCGCTTAGTTCACCGTATTGAGCTGTCGCTGCAGCTGTAGCTACCCCGGCGAGGGCAAGGCTTTGAGCAATGATAATCGGTTCGAAAAACAATGATATAGAACCAATCATACGGCTTCCAGTAGCTGGCAAAGCAATAGCCATTAAATTTTGAAAAGTAGTCTTGCTTTCTTTAACTGCCTCTAGAAATTGATTTCTTACTTTTAATGGTTTATTGCTTTTAAAACATTTCATCATATACAGTAACGAAACAAGTTCTCCTGCCACAACAGAAAGCATTGCGCCAGCTGCAGCATATTCCAGTCCATAGGGGAGTAATGCTTTTGTACATACGGCTACCAGGGAAATACGCACCGTTTGTTCTAATACTTGTGAAATGGCTGTTGGTTTCATATTCTGTCTTCCTTGAAAGTATCCTCTCAATACTGCAGAAACAGCTACAATCGGGATGATAGGAGTAATAGCAATTAAAGGATAAAGGGCACGATCGTCTGTTAAAAAATATTTTGCAAAGAAAGGCGCTGCTGTTAGTAAAGCAATAGTGAAGAGAACACTTAACGTCCCTGTAACACAAAGCGACACTACAAGTACTTTTTTCATTTTCCGGGTGTCATTTTGAATTTCTGCTTCGGCAATTAGTTTAGATATCGCAACAGGAAGGCCTAATTGTGTTAAGGTAATAATAAGTAAAAGAGACGGAAAAGCCATCATATACAGGCCTACACCTTCAGCGCCTAATATCTTAGCAGTAATAATTCTATTTAAAAAGCCAAGAATGCGAGTAACTAAACCAGCAATAATTAATATTATCGTTCCTTGAATAAAGGTTTGTTTCATCCTTTCGCCCCCGTCTTTTTTCACAGTGCAACCTTTCTTAAGGCTACTGTATCTGTAAGTAAAGAAGCACCGAAGCCAGTACCTCTATTACATTTCAAACCATAATTAAGAGGGATGTTATCAATCCACTTATCGTATTTGCGGGCCTGTACTATGGAAAATGCTCATCGTGGAAATTGTGATCTATGGTCATTAACCTCTGCTTCTAGAAATGTATATGCAAAAAGTCCGGACAGGCATGACATTTTTTTAATGAAGAAAAACTTGGGAGGAACTATTATGTGTGAGCAGCAATTTGAAGTTTGGAAGTCAGACGCTGAACCGGCGTTAAGAAGTAAAGTTGAGGAGTTTCAACTAATGGGATATAATCATGCAGATAAAGAGGAAGTGTGGAAGTGTGTTATTGAAAAATTGAAAAAGAAAAAAGATTACGTGCGCTTTCATGTACTAATCAATGCAATATTAACGTTAAGACTTAGTGAATACATGAACAGATTAACAATTTCTGCATATAAGGAGAGCCGCACCTCAAATTTAAATAACGTAATGGATGAAATTGAAAACCATACTTCAAATAAACGTCATTTGACATGAAAAACCAGGCATCAGTATAATTAAAATGCTGCTTCATAGGCAATCTTTTACATAGTTTTTTTAATAAAAAGAAGTTTATAAAGAACAGAAATGCCCAGCCGCTCGGCCCCACACGAGATGGGGTCGTTTAGTGTTGCCACAAGGCTTATGTCTGCAGGTGAAGTGGGTGCTGTGGGCGGACAGGACGTTTGCAAATGCAGCAGGAGTTCTTTGGTTTTAACTGAACTTCCCTATTCCCAGGGTGTTTGTGCTTTTTATAGGTGGTCTAATTTAGTTGTAACACACCCGGTTTTAGTCAGCCTTTTCCCTGTTTTTAAACAGCATCAGGGAACTGGCCGAAGGAGGATGAAAGCATTAATGGTGAAAAAATCGAGAATTGTGGCTTTTTTTGTGATTATTGCCCTTTTGGGTGGAATCATTTCACAAACAGTCATGAACACCGCAAAAGGAATTAATTTAGGACTGGATTTACAAGGTGGTTTTGAGATTTTATATGAGGTGAATCCAGCGGAAGATGGAGCAGAAATTACAGAAGAAACGTTACAGTCAACAGTAAGCGCCTTAAATCAAAGAGTTAACGTGCTCGGAGTTTCAGAACCGAATATTTCCATTGAGGGAGAAGACCGGATTAGAGTACAGCTTGCCGGTGTAGAAGATCAGCAGACAGCTCGTGAACTTCTGGCTACAGAAGCTGACTTAAGCTTTAGGGATGTAGATGACAATGAACGTCTTTCTGGTGAAGATCTTGAAGAGAATGGAGCAAGTGTAGGCTTTGATCAATCTAATCAACCGGTGGTAACGGTAACGTTAAGAGATGGCAATGCTTTTGGGGAAGTAACGGAAGACATTATTAATGATTATAGTCCGCCTAACAACCGTCTTGTCATTTGGCTGGATTATGAAAAAGGAGACTCTTTTGTAGAAGAATCCCAACAAGAGGAACCTAAATACTTATCAGCCCCGACTGTGAATCAGCCTCTTTATCATAAAAATATACAAATAGAAGGTAATTTTGAATTAGAAGAAGCAGAGTTTTTAGCAGAAGTCCTTAATTCCGGTTCTCTTCCAGTAGAGCTTGAAGAAATTTACTCTAATGCTGTTGGTGCTTCTCTTGGGGAAGATGCGATGGAAAAAACAATATTTGCTGGTTTTATTGGTATAGGCCTTATATTGGCATATATGATGGTATACTATCGTTTTATGGGAGTGGTTGCAGCAATCACCCTTAGTGCTTATATTTATATTGTCCTGACGATATTTAATTGGATGGAAGGCGTGCTGACGCTCCCTGGTATTGCTGCTCTCATTTTAGGGGTAGGTATGGCAGTGGATGCTAATATCATTACATATGAAAGAATAAAAGAAGAGATCAGGTCTGGAAGGTCTATTATGTCAGCATTTAAATCAGGTTCTAGAAGGTCGCTTTCAACTATTCTAGATGCTAACATTACAACGATTCTTGCCGCAGGAGTCCTGTTCTATTACGGAACCAGTTCTGTACAAGGTTTTGCGGTTATGCTTATCGTTAGTATATTAACAAGTTTTCTAACGGCTGTTTATGGATCGAGGCTGCTGTTGGGATTATGGGTGAAAAGCAGAATATTTAACAAGAAGCCGCGTGTTTTTGGAGTAAAGGAGAGTGAAATCAATGAACTTTAAGACAAATAAACGTGTTCGTTTTGTTAAACACCGTAAAAAGTTCTTTTTGTTTTCTCTCGTCTTTACGCTGGCTGGAATTATTTTATTATCAACAGCAGGATTAAATCTCGGTATTGATTTTGAGAGCGGCTCAAAAGTAGAGGTATTGGCAAATGAAACATTAACAGAGGAAGAAGTATATGAACAGTTTGCTGAAGCTGGAAGTGGATATGAGCCGGATGATGTAACGCTTGCAGGAGACAATAATGAAATGGCTTATGCAAGTTTTATTGGAACGTTAGATCAAGCGGAAATAGCGGAAATTCAAAATTATTTTGTTGATCAATATGACAACGAACCAAGTGTGAGTACGGTTTCTCCGCAGGTTGGTCAAGAATTAGCTAAAAATGCTCTCATATCTGTGCTTATAGCTTCAATAGGGATCATTATTTATGTGAGTATTCGTTTCCAATTTTTATATGGCGTAGCGTCAATCGTTGCTTTACTGCATGACGCCTTTTTTATCATTGTCGTGTTTTCGATTGTGCAGTTTGAAGTGAACGTCCCATTTATTGCAGCGGTGTTAACGATTGTAGGTTATTCTATCAATGATACAATTGTTACGTTTGACCGCATTAGAGAAAATATGAACGAAAAAGAAGAAATAAGAACCTTTGATGATTTGGCCGAAGTCGTAGATGTGAGTTTGAATCAAACATTAACAAGGTCTATCAACACGGTGTTAACCGTTGTGTTTGCAGCTGTTTGTATATTTCTTCTTGGCGGTGAAGCTATTCGATCCTTTTCTTTTGCTTTAGTTATAGGATTGATAGCAGGTACCTATTCTTCGTTGTTTTTAGCATCCCAGTTATGGCTCGTTTGGAAATGGAAAAGTTTGGAACGTGAGAAGAACAAGCCAAAGAAAGAAGATCCAGAGGATTTAGAGCCTGAAGTATAATCTTTTAAAAGGTCATGGTACATACCATGGCTTTTTAATTGGTATAATTTAAAAGACATCTTTCGCGCAGGTACGTCTCAACTGGTGGTGGGAAAATGGAAAACTATGAGGAACATCGTTATAAAATGGTAAGAGTCGGAGCCCTGATCGGTATTTTCGGTAACATTTTCCTAGCATTACTAAAGGGAATCGTTGGATGGGCAGCAGAAAGCCGGGCATTAATTGCAGACGCCGTTCATTCTGCTTCAGATGTAGTAGGTTCAGTTGCTGTGTTAATAGGAGTACGTGCAGCTAAACTCCCGCCCGATAAAGATCATCCATATGGACATGGGAAAGCAGAAACCGTAACAGCTATTATTGTTGCTGTGTTACTTTTTATTGTTGGATTCGAAATTGGTTTAGATGCGGTAAAGGATGCAGGTAATGCTATTGTTATACCAAAACCGGCAGCATTGTATGCTGTAGTTTTTTCTATTCTATTAAAAGAAATAATGTTTCGTTACAAGCATTTCTTGGGAAAAAAATATAGAAGTGAAGCTCTTTTAACAGATGCATGGCACCACCGCTCAGATGTGTTTTCATCATTAGCTGCACTGTTAGGTATTGGCGCCTCTATTATAGGGGATCAACTAGAAATTTCTTGGTTATTATACGGAGATTTGGCAGCTGGATTATTTGTAGCTGTACTAATTATGAAAATGGCCTGGAAATTAGGAAAAGAATCTATTCACAATGCACTTGATCATGTATTACACCCAGAAGATACTGTTAAAATGCGAGAACAAGCGGAACAAATAAATGGTGTAATACAAATTGATGAATTTTTTGCAAGAGAACATGGTCACTATGTCATAGTAGATATAAAAATTGCGGTGGATCCGGGTATCACTGTGGAAGAAGGACACGCTATCGGAAAAAAAGTGAAAGAAAAACTATTACAAAATGAACACATAAAAGATGTTTTTATTCACATAAATCCATATGAAGGCTAAGTCTTCGGAAAGGGGGAAGAAAAAATGAGGGGACAATCTGCGTTGATATTGGGATTTATTGCTGCTCTGGTTATCGCTGTTTTTGCAGTAATTAATGTCGATGGTGTAGAAGTAAATTATTTGTTTGGTTCCGCTGAATGGCCCTTAATATTAGTGATACTTGGTTCTGTAGTGATGGGGGCTGTTATAGTTGGTTCTCTAGGTATGATTCGAGTATATCGATTGCAGCAGGAATTAAAACTCTGGAAGAAAAGAGCAGGACATTCTTCAGGGGCGCAGGAAAATATTAGAGGATCAGGTGAAGAAAATTCCGACTCCATGAAAAAAGGTGCTGTTTCCAAACCAAAATAAGAAGTTTATGTGAAAGGTATGTGACTGATTGTAACCCCTGACCCCCTTTAGTATAATGGGTGGGTCAGGGGTGGTTTTATGTTGAGACCTAAAACGAGATGGGAATGGACAAAAGAGGAATTAAACGGAAATGAAGAATTACAACAAGAAATGAATCTATCTTCTTTAACTTCAAAAATTTTATGGACAAGAGGATATAAAAGTATAGTTGAAGCAAAACAGTTTTTAAATACAGATATATCTCAAACGCATGACCCGTTTTTAATGGATGGAATGCAGCAAGCTGTTGATAGAATAAGACAGGCTGTACAAAACGAAGAGAAAATCCTTGTATTCGGTGACTATGATGCAGATGGTGTTTCAAGCACGACCATTATGATCATGTTGTTAAAAGAATTAAAAGCTGATTTTGGCTGGTACATACCAAATAGATTTACAGAAGGATATGGACCGAACATTCCAGCATTGAAAACAGCAAGTGAAGAGGGAGCTTCACTAGTTATAACCGTAGACACTGGAATAGCAGCTGTGTCAGAAATAGAAGCAGCGGCTGAAATGGGACTTGAAGTAATTGTCACGGACCATCACGAACCGCCGCCAGAACTGCCTAAAGCATATTGCATTGTCAATCCTAAAAAACCGGGATGTCAATATCCATTTAAAGAACTTGCAGGAGCAGGAATTGCTTTAAAGGTAGCACATGCTGTATTGGGTTATTTCCCAAAACATATGCTTGATATCTTTACTTTAGGCACCATCAGTGATCTAGTACCTTTACTAGATGAAAACAGAGCAATGGTAAAAACCGGTTTAAAAGAACTTACTCTTTCTCAAAAGCCGGGAATACAAGCATTAAAAAATATTTGTGGTATTGACGGGGAAGACATTCAAGAAGACCATGTTGGATTTGCAATGGGCCCGCGAATAAATGCAGCAGGAAGAATGGAAGCTGCAGATCCAGCCGTTCATTTACTTACTGCTCAAAACCTAGAAGAAGCCCAGGAGTGGGCTCATGTGATAGATGAGTTAAACAAAGAACGCCAACAGATAGTTAATGAAATGACAAAAGAAGCGATAGAAGAAGTAGAAACAAATTTTCCACTTGACGAAAATAAAGTAATTGTTGTTGGGAAAAAAGGATGGAGTCCGGGGGTTATTGGCATTACCGCTTCAAGGTTAACAGAAAGGTTTTATCGCCCGGTCATTGTGTTAGCAATCGATGAAGAAACAGGAGAGGCAAAAGGGTCTGCCCGCAGTATTGAAGGTTTTGATATGTTTAAACAATTATCTAAAAACCGAGAACTGCTGCCGCATTTTGGAGGTCATCCAATGGCAGCAGGCCTTACGATGAGCATGCACGATATAGAAGAATTAAGAAGCAGGTTATGTAAGCAAGCAGAAGAGGATGTAGAGGAAAGTGCTTTTATTCCAATGACCAAAATAGATCTGCCGATATCTTTACAAGAAGTATCTGTTTCATCTTTAGAAGAAATGAGCAAACTTGCACCATTTGGGGTAGGCAATCCTAAACCAATTTTTATTATCAAAGATGTTGAAATTACTTCTAAACGAAAAATAGGAAGTGAAAAAAACCATTTGAAACTGGAACTTGGCTCGGAAACTATTCGTTTGGATTGTATAGGTTTTCGACTAGGACATTTAGAAGATGAATTAACAGAAAAAGCGACAGCTTCTGCTGTTGGAGAGTTGTCTATTAATGAATGGAATGGCTTTCGAAAACCTCAATTGTTTTTAAAGGATGTGGCTGTAGACAGTTGGCAGTTATTTGATAAAAGAAAAAATAGAAAAAGTCTAGAAGAGCACATAAACCTATTGCCAGATGATGAAACAGCTGTATTAATCTTCCAAGATAGTACATATTCCACATTATTGCCAGTTTTGCAAAATAAGCAGGTACTATACAATACTAAGGAAAAAGAAGAGAAACTTTCAGCAGCTAACGTGGTGATTGCTGACATGCCTTCGTGTATGTCTGAATTAGCTGATCACTTAGTATGTGTTAATAATGTAAAACGGCTTTACGCTTTCTTTGAAGAAAAAAATGAACTTTATTTTCAACCTACTCCAACACGTGATGATTTTAAATGGTATTATGCATTTTTAAAAAAACGGGAAACATTTGATGTGCAAAAGCACGGGGATGAATTAGCAAGAAGAAAAGGATGGCTTTCCGAATCGGTTACTTTCATGACAGAAGTGTTTTTTGAACTTGATTTTGTTACAATGAACAATGGTGTTGTCACTATTAATAAAACGCCATCTAAAAAAGACCTTACCAATTCTTTATATTATCAAAAACATATTCAAAAAAAACAAGCTGAACAAGAATTGTTATATTCTAGCTATAATGAATTGAAAGAGAAATTGGAGCCGTATATTTCAGATGGCTCATTGAAAAATGAATCGAAGGAGAAGGTTGGCAATGGATTTTAAAGATTATATCACTGTAGTAGAAAATTACCCTAAAGAGGGTATTAGATTTAAAGACATAACAACTTTAATGCAAAATGGAAAAGTATATAAAAAAGCAATAAACGATATGACCGCTTTTGCTTCCAATCAAAATATAGATGTCGTTGTGGGACCGGAAGCCAGAGGATTTGTAGTAGGCTGCCCGATTGCATACTCTCTTGGTAAAGGCTTTGTTCCTGTTCGTAAAAAAGGAAAACTTCCTAGAGAAACAGTTGATGTGGATTATGGACTTGAATATGGAAAAGATAGTCTTTCAATCCACAAAGACGCTATCCTTCCCGGGCAGAATATTTTGATTACAGATGACCTTCTTGCGACAGGCGGTACGGTAAATGCTACAGTAAAGTTAGTTGAAGAACTAGGCGGTAAAGTTGCTGGCCTGGCATTTATGATAGAATTAAAATACTTAAACGGCCGAAAAAATCTTGCCCAGTATGATATATACTCTCTTGTTGAATTTGATTAAGGGAATTGTACTCTGTAGGGATGCTGTTTGCTATACTGTTTAGTAAGCTTAATTATAATAGTCCCCAAAAAAACAGTAATTCTTTCGAATGGAAAGAGTTATTCACCCTTAGTTTGATTAAGCTCGCCATTCGGCGAGTTTTTCTAAAAAGGTAAGAAATTATAAATATTTGGCGTTTTACATGTCTAGCTCCAGCGCCTACTCGCTCGAGATTCCTTCGGTTCGTCAATGGAAAGCAAAGATCAGCTTTCCATATGCCGACCCTCCAGGACTTGTCGCTCGTGAGCAAGGCGCTTGCGCTTTTCTTATAAAAGACCGGTATCTTCTACAGCGCTTATTATTTTAGCAGCAGGTATATTGGCCTTTTCTAACTGTTAATAGAAACGTTTGAAATGTTAGAAGGTATATATGATCTTTTAAAATAACTTCCGTTCTGCTGATCGACGGCGTCAGCTTATGTTATTTTCGAAGATAGGAGCAGTCCTTACCATCAACTGAAATTATTTATATTGCGGGCGGGGATTTGTTCTTCTGCTGTTAAGGAATAGGGCTGATCAATGGTATAAAATAAAACGACGGTATTCGTCATAGAAAATCGACGGAAAGCTATGCTTTTCTTAAGCGCGTCAAGCTTCATAATACTTTACAGAATGATGAAACTTAATGATAATATAAGGAAATAAATGATTTTAGAAAGGCATGCAGGGTGATTCCATGACCATCGATGAAGTGTTGGAAAAAGCTCGAAATTATTTGTCGAATGAAGACGTTTCTTTTCTGGAACGTGCATATAAATATGCAGAACAATCTCATAGAGAACAGTATCGTAAGTCAGGTGAGCCTTATATACTGCATCCTATTCAAGTGGCAGGTATACTTATCGAACTTGAAATGGATACTGATACGATAGCTGGAGCATTTTTGCATGATGTCGTAGAAGATACTGAAGTAACTGTTGAGGAGCTGCAAGAGGCTTTTAATGAAGAGGTCGCAATGCTTGTTGACGGCGTAACGAAGCTGAAAAAAATTAAATATAAATCAAAAGAAGAGCAACAAGCAGAAAACCACCGCAAAATGGTAGTAGCAATGGCCAAGGATATTAGAGTTATTTTAATTAAGCTGGCTGACCGTCTTCACAATATGCGTACTTTAAAACATCTGCCGCCGGAAAAGCAGCGTCGTATTTCAAACGAAACATTAGAAATTTTTGCTCCTTTAGCTCATCGTTTAGGGATCTCGACTATAAAATGGGAGCTTGAAGATACTGCATTAAGATATCTAGATCCTCAGCAATATTATCGTATTGTCAACTTAATGAAGCAAAAAAGAGCAGAACGGGAACAATACATTGAAGAAGTTATTGATAATATAAAAGATAGTATGGGAGATATTAATGTAGACCCAATTGAGATTTACGGCCGTCCTAAACACATTTACAGCATTTACAGAAAGATGGTCAAACAAAAAAAACAATTTAATGAGATTTATGATCTGTTGGCAGTTCGCATTATAGTAAAAAGCATTAAAGACTGTTATGCTGTTCTCGGCATTATACACACTTGCTGGAAGCCTATGCCGGGACGTTTTAAAGATTATATCGCTATGCCCAAAGCCAATATGTATCAATCTCTGCACACAACAGTTATCGGACCAAAAGGGGAACCGCTTGAAGTACAAATTCGTTCAGAAGAGATGCACCGTGTTGCTGAATTTGGGGTAGCTGCGCATTGGGCCTATAAAGAAGGCAAAAATGTATCAGGAAAAAAATCGTTAGAAGATAAATTAACATGGTTTCGTGAGATTATCGAATGGCAAAATGACGCATCAGATGCACAGGAATTCATGGAATCCCTTAAAATCGATCTCTTCTCCGATATGGTTTTTGTATTTACTCCAAAAGGAGATGTTATCGAGCTGCCAAGGGGTTCCGTTCCCCTTGATTTTGCTTACCGCATTCATACAGAAATAGGAAACCGGACTATAGGAGCAAAAGTAAATGGTAAGATGGTTCCCCTTGATCATCGCTTACACACAGGGGACATTGTTGAAATGTTAACATCTAAGCATTCGTATGGACCAAGTAAAGATTGGTTAAAGTTAACACAAAGTTCTCATGCCAAAAATAAAATCAAACAATTTTTCAAAAAAGAACGCCGTGAAGAGAATATTCAAAAAGGCAAAGAAATGATTGAAAAAGAGTTAAAGTCTCAAGACTTCGAGGCAAAAAACATTTTAACAGAGGAAAATATACAAGAAGCAGCTGATAAATTCAGTTTTAACGGGGAAGAAGATATGTTTGCGGCTGTAGGATACAACGGAGTCAGCCCAAAACAAATTGTTACCCGCCTTACAGAGAAGCTGCGTCAGCAGCAAGAAAGAGAAGAAGAAGATAAATCTGTTGCAGAAGCAGTAAAAGATGTTTCTACACAAACTATATCTAAAAAGACGAATACGGGAGTTAAAGTAAAAGGGGTAGATAACCTTCTCATACGCCTTTCTAAGTGCTGCAACCCTGTACCCGGGGATGAGATTATAGGTTTTATTACTAAAGGCCGGGGGGTTTCCATTCACCGTGTAGATTGCCCAAATGTAAATAATGAAGAAGCTAAAAAACGATTACTCCCAGTAGAGTGGGAAGGTTCTAATGAAAAACGAAAAAATTACAGTGTTGATATTGAAATCACAGGGTATGATCGGCGCGGATTATTAAATGAAGTGCTGCAGTCTGTTACGGAATCACGGACTAACATTAGTGCTGTCAGCGGCCGTTCTGATAAAAATAAAATGGCTGTTATCGATATTACCATCTCGATCCACAATATTGATCACTTGCACCGAGTAGTAGAGAAAATAAAAAAATTACCTGATATTTATTCTGTTCGAAGAGTAATTCATTAAAATATATAAAGATAGCATCAGAAAGGATAAGTTGTACGTATGAAAGTAGTTGTTCAGCGTTCACAGAATGGGGAGTGTGTGGTAGAAGGAGAAATCACAGGATCTATTAATCACGGAATTGTGGTATTAGTTGGGTTCACTCACAACGATACGGAACAAGATCTAAAATGGATGGCAGAAAAACTCATTCACTTAAGAATTTTTGAAGATGAAACGGGCAAAATGAATAAAGGACTTATCGATACGAATGGTAAAATACTATCGATTTCTCAATTCACTCTATATGGTGATTGCAAAAAGGGAAGACGTCCTAATTTTATGGAAGCTGCAAAGCCTGAAAAGGCAGAAGCACTATATAATCAATTTAATGAAATTCTTAAAGAAAAAGGTGTTGAAGTAGAAACTGGAAAATTTGGAGCAATGATGAATATCAGCTTGACAAATGATGGTCCTGTCACTCTTATTTTAGAAAGCCCTCCAAAAAAATAGCAGGTTGACAACAATCACCTACATTCGTATGATAGATATCAGTTGATAAAAGTTATGCTGATGAAGGAGAAAGTAGGCAGGAGACAAGTATAGACAGAGAGGAACTGCAAGGGCTGAAAACAGTTCTATATACTTCCTGCTGAAAGACACTCTTTAGGCTCTGTTTCGAAAGCAATAGTTAGTAGGAACAGACGTAAACCAGGCGTTAACTGTAGCAAGTGGAAGCACAAAATGCTGCTTCAACCAGGGTGGTACCACGGGTGAAAACTCGTCCCTCGTTGTTTACGAGAGACGAGTTTTTTGTGTGTTATTAAAAAATGTAGAAGTTATGAGAGCAGGGGTTTTCAGTTTTTTTGTACATCTTTTTTGTTTAGAACCTTTCCATAAAATGCTGGTAATAAGACGTTTTCTATTGAAGCTAAAAGGAGCCTAGAAAGGAGCATTACATATGGACATTCGCATACCTAGAGGAACGCAGGATATTTTACCGGGAACCTCTGAAAAATGGCAATGGATTGAAGGCAAAGTTCATGATATTTGCCGAAGATTCAACTATGCTGAAATTCGAACTCCGATTTTTGAACAAACAGAATTATTTCAGCGTGGTGTAGGAGATACAACAGATATTGTGCAAAAGGAAATGTATACATTTACAGATAGAGGCGGCCGAAGCTTAACGTTGAGACCAGAGGGTACGGCATCTGTTGTCCGTTCCTATGTTGAAAATAAACTTTATGGAAGTGCGATTCAGCCTGAGAAGTTGTACTATATTGGTCCGATGTTTCGTTATGAAAGGCCGCAATCAGGCAGAATGCGTCAGTTTTTTCAGTTTGGTGTAGAGGCTATTGGAAGTGATGATCCGGCTATTGATGCAGAAGTCATTGCTATGGCTATGGAATTTTATAAAGAATTAGGTTTAAAAGGATTAAAACTTGTACTTAACAGTCTGGGTGATCAAGACAGCAGAAAAGCTCATAGAGATGCGTTAATCGCTCATTTCAAACCTCATATTCATGAGTTTTGCAGTGATTGTCAAGACAGACTTGAAAAAAACCCGCTTCGCATTCTTGATTGCAAAAAAGACAGAAACCACCCATTGATGGATAATGCTCCGTCTATTTTAGATTATTTAAATGAGGAATCCCGTCAGTATTTTGCTGCTGTACAGCGTTTACTAGATGACATGAATATTCCCTATGAAGTAGACCCTGGCCTTGTTCGTGGTTTAGATTATTACAACAATACCGCTTTTGAAATTATGATTGAAGGTGAAGGTTTTGGGGCAATTACAACGTTAATGGGCGGCGGCCGCTATAACGGTCTTGTTGAAGAAATGGGAGGACCGGAATCTCCAGGCATTGGATTTGCATTAAGTATTGAGAGGTTATTAATGGCCTTAGAAGCACAAAATGTGGAGCTTCCCGTCAATAAGGGATTGGACTGTTATCTTGTTGCTATAGGAGAACAGCCATCAGAAGAAGCAGCAGTTTTATTAACTGAATTGCGAAGGTCTGGTATTTCTGCTGACAAAGATTATGTAAATAAAAAAATTAAAGGGCAGTTTAAGGCGGCAGACCGCATGCAAGCTTCTTATACAGCTGTATTAGGAGAAGACGAGCTGCAAAAAGAAATTATTAATGTTAAATCGATGGCAACTGGAGAACAAACAGAAGTCCCGCTTAAAGAATTTACACATTACATTAGAAAGAAAACGGAGGAAGAAAAGTAATGATTGGACGTACTCATTATTGTGGAGAGATTTCAGAAAAGCTAATCGGAAAAAGAGTAGAATTAAAAGGCTGGGCTCAAACGAGAAGGGACTTAGGACAAGTTATTTTTGTCGATTTAAGAGACCGAACTGGCATTGTACAAATTGTAGCCAATCCCGAAATTTCAGCGGAAGCGTTGGAAAAAATGGATACCGTTAGAAGTGAATATGTACTTGATGTGAAAGGTACGGTCGTTAAAAGAGATGAGGAAACATATAATGAAAAAATTCCAACCGGAACCGTTGAAGTTCAAGTTGATGAAATGACGATATTAAACAATTCAAAACCGCTTCCATTTCAAGTGGATGGAGAAACAGATGTATCAGAAGATGTTCGTTTGAGATACCGTTATCTTGATTTACGTCGTCCTGAAATGAGGGAAACATTTAAACTTCGTCATAAAACGACAAAATTAATTCGCGATTTTCTTGACGAGAATGACTTTTTGGATATAGAAACTCCTATGCTCACAAAGAGTACACCAGAAGGGGCTAGAGACTATTTAGTACCAAGCCGTGTGCATCGTGGTGAATTTTATGCGCTTCCCCAATCGCCGCAGCTATTCAAACAACTATTAATGGTATCTGGTTTTGAAAGATATTTTCAGATTGTGCGCTGCTTCCGTGATGAGGATTTAAGAGCCGATCGGCAGCCAGAATTTACACAGGTAGATATCGAAGCCTCCTTTATGGATAAGGAAGATTTTCTGTCTATGATGGAAGAGATGATGAAAAAGATTATGAAAGAAGTTCATGGTCTTGATATACCTGCGCCGTTTCCTCGTCTTACGTATGAAGAGGCGATGAACCGATACGGTTCAGATAAGCCGGATACTCGCTTTGGCATGGAACTAGTAGAACTTTCAGACATTGTAAAAGACAGTGATTTTAAAGTATTTACTAATGCAGTTAAAAACGGCGGTATTGTAAAAGGCCTGAATGTTAAGGGCGTAGCCGATAAGATGTCAAGAAAAGAAATTGATGACTTGGCTGATTTTGTTGCGGTGTACGGAGCTAAAGGACTTGCATGGTTAAAAGTGGAAGAAGAAAGCCTGAAAGGACCGATTGCAAAATTCTTCAGCGAAGAAGAAACAGCAGACATTCGAAAAGCACTTGATGCACAAGCAGGTGACTTATTGTTCTTTGGCGCAGACAAAAAGCAAATTGTTTTTGATGCAATGGGAGCACTTCGTCTGAAATTTGGAAAAGATCTTGGCTTAATTGATCACAGCAAATTTAACTTCTTGTGGGTAACAGAATTCCCGCTTATGGAATATGATGAAGACGCTGAGCGCTATACAGCAATGCATCATCCGTTTACAAGTCCAATTCGAGAAGATATTCCTAAGTTAGAGGAAAATCCAGAAGAAGTTCGTGCAGAAGCATATGACCTTGTGTTAAACGGCTACGAATTGGGAGGAGGTTCTCAACGTATTTATGAAAGAGAGCTTCAAGAAAAAATGTTTAACGCTCTTGGTTTCAGTGAGGAAGAAGCTCATGAGCAGTTTGGATTTTTATTAGATGCATTTGAGTATGGAACACCTCCTCACGGCGGGATTGCTCTAGGACTTGATAGATTAATAATGCTGCTTGCTGGCCGCAATAATCTTCGGGATACGATTGCTTTTCCAAAAACGGCCAGTGCAAGCTGCCTGTTAACTAAGGCACCTGGGGAAGTAAGCAGCAGTCAGCTTGATGAATTGAATTTAGAAATAGTGGCGTTTGAAGAAGAAGAATAGGGAACAGATCTATAAATGTTCCGTTCCTCTAAACTGTTGAACAAAATAGGAAGGGTCTGACTGAATGTGAAATGTTCTTACCCCTCCCGTAGTATGAAGGTACAAAAAACCAATTTGTCCAGGCGACCACCTATAAGATATATCAAACACTTCCTTTAGAGAATAGGTGTGCTCGCCTGCTTTGATCAAATGAGAATAAAGGTGAATAAAGTCTCGGTATTCTGATTGTGTTTTTTGCAGCCATTCAATTTTTTGTTCGATAACAATTATTTCTTGGCTTGCAAGTGGTTGATCAGCAGCAAGGTCTTCTTCTGCCATGTTAAATCATCTCCTAGAATCTAATTGTATGGCAAAAAACGTGGGGGTTGGGAATCAACAGAAGTTTGTTTTATTGTGTATGCATGTTATACAATGTTAACGAACACTTACTATACCCAGATTACATCAAGTCCAAACATTTAAGGGAAATTTAACAAGAATCAGGAAATTTATCCTATTTTGTTATAACAAAGGCAACAAGCACTTGGAAACACCTTGACCTGATTGCCTCTCCGTGCTATTATATAATCAAATCAATTTGAAGAGTCCTGAGGTGTACGTGGGACACTCATCGTTTTGAGCCAACATTTTCACATTGGGAGCCTGCAGTTTCAATCTGGATAACAAGCCTCTAATGATGTGGACGTTTGAAGGATTGAACAGGGCACCCACCTGCCAAGAGCAGGCTTCAAAACTAAGTTCGTTTGACGGCACATCGGGACTCTTCCAACTTTGAAAAAACAACCCCCTGGGGAATTATCCCCGGGGTTTTTTATGTGAAACGACAATATAAAGGAGAGATTATCTTGCTTCATCAGTTTTCTCGAAATGAATTAGCCATAGGGCAAGCAGGATTGGAGCAGCTGAAAAGTAAATCAGTGGCTGTTCTCGGTGTTGGAGGAGTTGGTTCTTTTTCTGCTGAAGCGCTTGTTCGATCTGGAGTTGGACGTGTTATCCTTGTTGACAAAGATGATATTGACATTACAAATGTTAACAGACAGTTGCATGCTCTCATGTCTACAGTTGGAAAACCTAAAGTAGATGTGATGAAAGAAAGACTTTTGGATATTAATCCTGAGTGTGAGATTGAAGATGTAAAAATGTTTTATACAGAAGAAACATGTGAAGAATTTTTTGCATACAAACCCGATTACATCATAGACGCCTCAGATACAATTTCTTACAAGATCCACTTAATTAAAGAGTGCCACGAGCGGGGGATTCCAGTAATTTCAAGTATGGGAGCAGCAAATAAAATGGACCCTTCCCGATTATCCATTGTAGATTTGTTTGAAACAGAAAATGACCCAATGGCCAGAGTGATGCGAAGAGAACTAAGAAAAAGCGGTATATATGAAGGGATAGACGTAGTGTTTTCAGATGAAACACCAATCAAAATAAAAGAGGATGTACGAAATCGAATTGTTCCAGATACAGCTGAAAAGAGTAACATACGTAAGTCAAAAATGCCGCCTTCTTCTAATGCATTCGTACCCTCAGTTGCTGGACTAATAGCAGCAGGTCATGTGATTAATAATCTGCTACAAGGAATCGACATTCAACGAATGCATCAGTAACAAAAAAACTGTCTCTGATTACACGGAGACAGTTTAAATTAACACTTTTTTGAATGCAATTAGATGGAAAGCTTTTCTAAATTGCCGTTACGGTCCATTCGAAAAACATTAGAGGCAGGAAGACTTTCTTCTGTCATAGCCATTTCTCTTGCTCGATTCATCATATGAACAATAGTATCATAATCACGTTTCATTGTATTATACTCATTTTTCATTTCATTAATTTCTTGCTGTAATGTCTTTTTTGCGTGTTCTAGAGATGTAATCTCTTTTTCAATATCTTCTAGTGGAGCAGGACCATGTTGATCTAATTCATTTGCTACTCCATCTAGATGAGTGATAATATGGTCTATTGTAAGTGAACTGCTATGACGTGAAGGGTTAATTTGGTTTGCAGCTTGATTTGCAGTAGCACGCATTCTCATTTTGCGTTCTCGTTTTGCTTCTTTCACTTTGTGCTCAAATTTTTGGCGAACAATTGCATTCCAGCGGAATCCGCAGGCAGCTGAGGTTCTTTCCAACATATCCCCTGTTTCATCAAACGCTTTTAGTTGTGTGCTACCTTCACGAATATGTTTTAAAACAGTATTGGCCAAAAGGCGGTCGTCTTTTTCTGACCATGCATCCTGTCTCAAATTCATAATTATTCTCTCCTTTAATTCATTTGCGTATCTTTACTTCAAGTCATAAGGTCATAAGGGAATCCTGTCTTTAAAGCAAAAACTAGATTTACCGTTAATCAGTCTAGACGCTAAAATAATTTTTTATACGTGGTAATGTGAGGAATAAGAATTTATGAAAATACTGGTGTGGCTTATAGTTTAAGCATCATCTATTACATAGATTTAATGAAAATTTATCAAATTCTGGGTAGTGAAACGATTAGGAACAGCATTTACCAACTCTACTATATGTGAAGCAAAAAGATAGAAAAGATCGATTAACATTTGGTAATGTGTAGTATGTATTGTTACTTTTATAATGAAAGAAGCAAAGAGAAGATATCTTTTAGTGCCTTTAATGTCTATAACTTGGAGTGAAAAGTATGAAACATGAACCTCTAGCATATAAAATGAGACCGAATGTAATAGAAGAAGTTATTGGACAAAAACATTTGCTTTCTGAAGAAAAACCTTTGTTTCAAATGATTAAAAAAGAACAATTATCCTCTATGATCCTTTACGGCAGACCCGGAGTAGGCAAGACATCTATTGCCAATGCTTTTGCTGGTTCTACCGGCCTTCGATTTCGAAAACTTAACGCCACATCAAGTAACAAAAAAGACTTGGAGATTGTGGTAAATGAAGCGAAAATGTATAACGAGACAATCGTACTTTGTGTGGATGAAATTCATCGTTTTTCTAAGACACAAATTGAGTTCTTGCTCCCACATATAGAGAAGGGAATACTAATATTAATAGGATTAACAAGTGAAAATCCATACCATAATATAAATCTAGCCATAAGATCTAGGTGTTTAATTTTTGAGCTGCAACCGTTAACGAGAAGTGAAATTGTTGAAGGTTTAAAAAGAGCGGTTGAGGATGAAGAAAAAGGGCTTGGACAATACGGGGTAGATGTGGAAGAAAATACGCTGCAAGTGATAGCAGACATCAGCGGCGGTGACTTGAGGGCTGCATTTAATAAACTTGAAATTTCCTTTTTGAGCAGTGAAGTTGATAGTAAAAACCGTATCTCTATTACTGTGGAAACAGTGAAAAATTCTGTGCAAAAAAACGATCTTAATATAGATAAATCAGGGGATGGACATTATGATGTTTTAAGTGGCTTTCATAAATCTATTAGAGGAGGAGATGCGGACGCAGCATGTTTAATGCTTGCTCTCTTAATAGAGGCAGGAGATTTGGTAGGCATTTCTAGAAGAATATTATGTGCTGCTTATGAAGATGTAGGATTAGCAAAACCTGAAATGGGAGAACGGGCATTAGCGGCAATTCAAGCTGCTGAACGATTAGGTTTTCCAGAAGCAAGAATACCACTTGCCAATATTGTTATTGAACTATGCCTTTCTCCAAAATCAAACCGTGCTTATATGGCTATAAATGAGGCCATGTCTTATGTTCAGGAAGGAAAAAAAATAACGATTCCAGATCATTTAAAAGACGCTCATTACAAGGGTGCTGAAAAATTGGGGCATGGCATTGAGTATAAATATCCACACCACTATCCGATAGGTAAATTCGGCGGCTGGGTGGCACAGCAGTATCTTCCAAGCGGGATGGAAAATATTGGATTTTATAACCCTGGCGAAGCAGGACAAGAAGAAAAATTCAAAAAAGTATATGAAAAATTAAAAGAAGAACAGCTCCGGCAATTAAATAAAAATAATTAATTATTTTTTAGATAATATGAACTGCTGAGAAACATGTCAGCTTCCTGTAAGCATGCGTCATGTAAAAACATTTACATTCATGCTATAATGGCACTTGATTGTAAATAAATTTGTATTTTTACACTTATAGGAACATGTCATTTTATTGGTTAACAGTATAAGAAAACGCTAGGGTATTCAATGCATAAGACGTACGAACGCAGTCATCGCCACAAGACTGGCATTATTATGCTATAGAATGTGCATAAAACTATTTGGAAAATAGTAAAAGGGTAACTATGCTTCTGTCACCGCCTATCAGGCTCACTAATTGGGGGTTTCTTTATAAAGTGACAAGCCAGTTTTTCTAATAAATCATTAGATTTTGCTAAAATAGAGAGAAGGGAAAAAATGGAGAGAACATTCGTAAAAGGGGAACGCCTCTTATCAAGGTGGCTTATTTTTATGACAGGATTAATCATTATGTCATTTGGAATTGCCATGATGATTACAGCAGATTTAGGAAGCGCCCCGTGGGATGTCCTGCACATTGGGCTTCAAAAACAGCTGGGATTGACGGTTGGTACATGGAGCATTATAATGGGTATTTTTATTATTGGGTTTACCTCCCTTTTGCAAAAAGAATGGCCGCAGGCTGGCGGCATAGTCAACATGGTTTTAGTTGGCGTTTTTATAGATATTTTTTTGTTTTTATTAACGACACCTGATGCATTTTTGTTTAAGCTTTTGATGCTTTTATTAGGAATCTTGATTATTGGATATGGAATAGGAATTTATATTGCCCCAGAATGCGGTGCTGGTCCAAGAGACAGCCTTATGATTGCACTTCAAGAAAAAACAGGCTGGAAAGTATCCAGAGTTCGGGGGATAATGGAAATAACCGTTTTATCGGCAGGATGGTTTTTAGGAGGCCCTGTATTTATAGGGACTATTTTATTTTGTGTCGGTATAGGCCATGTCGTTGGTTTTGCCTTACCGCAATGCAGAATACTTGTTCATCGACTTATTGAAAGAGGTGTGAAATGTGAAAATATCAACCAAGGGACGATACGGACTAACTATAATGATGGCTTTAGCAAAAAAATACGGTGAAGGTCCTGTATCTTTAAAATCAATTGCAAAAGAACATTCTTTATCCGAACATTACCTTGAGCAATTGATTGCTCCTTTAAGAAACGCGATTTTAGTAAAAAGTGTCCGCGGCGCATATGGAGGTTATATGCTTTCAAAAGCCCCGTCAGAGATAACTGCCGGAGATATTATTCGTGTACTTGAAGGACCAATCAGCCCTGTAGAAGTTTTAGATGATGAAGAACCCGCCAAGCGGGATTTGTGGATAAAAATAAGGGATGCGGTTAAAGATGTTCTTGACAGCACAACATTAGAAGATCTTGCTTCCTATGAAGGAAAAGATGATCACGAATATTATATGTTTTATATTTGATTGTAAGCACTGTAGGACGGTGAAAACGTGAAAAATATTTATGCAGACCACGCTGCAACTACTCCAATTGATTCAAAGGCAGCAAAAGTAATGATGGAAGTAATGCAAGAGAGTTTTGGAAATCCTTCTAGTATCCATAGCTATGGACGAAAGGCTAGACAAGAGTTAGATAAAGCCCGAGATCAGTTAGCTCAAACAGTTGGAGCTTCCCCTGATGAAATTGTTTTAACGAGCGGAGGAACAGAAGCTGATAATATTGCTATTATTGGTTATGCACAAGCAAATAAAGACCGGGGCAATCACATTATTACGACAAAAATAGAACATCATGCAGTGCTTCATACTTGTGAGAAACTTGAAAAGTATGGGTTTGAGATCACTTATCTTCCTGTAGACAATGAAGGTTTTGTCCAACTAGACAAGCTAAATGAGGCAATAACAGATCGTACAATTTTAATAACTATAATGCATGGCAATAATGAAGTAGGTACGCTGCAGCCCATTTCACAAATTGCAGAATTAGCATCTACATGTAATATTGCTTTTCATAGTGATGCCGTACAATCTTATGGACTGGCAGATATCGATATAAATGATATACCTCTAACGATGATGACTGTTTCTTCACATAAAATCAACGGCCCAAAAGGAGCCGGATTTTTGTATGTTAAAAAAGGTACAAAGCTGACCCCTTTTTTAACTGGTGGAGAACAGGAGAAAAAACGTAGAGCAGGTACGGAAAATTTAGCTGCAGCTGCAGGGTTTGCAAAAGCAGCAGAGATTGCAATGCAAGAACGACAAAAGAGATTTGACACTTACAAAACATTAAGCGATCAGTTTTTAAAAGCATTGCAGGCTGAAAAAATACCATTTGAAATGAACGGGCCGGATAAAGGTAAGCTCCCTCATATTACAAATATTTATTTTCCAAATATACAATTGGAGTCTTTTCTCGTGCAGTTAGATCTTGCAGGAGTTGCAGCATCAAGCGGTTCTGCTTGCACGGCTGGTTCCGTAGAACCATCTCACGTATTAAGCGCAATGTTTGATGATAAAAATAGGGCGTCTTCCTCTGTAAGGTTCAGCTTTGGAAAGGGAAATACAGCCGACGACATGGAATATATAGCTGCTGAGATACGAAAAATATTAGATCGAATCAAATCTATTTAAGAAAGGAGGAAACTGATATGTCTAATTCACAAAAAAAACCAGAAGATACAAGAGTAATTGTAGGAATGTCAGGCGGTGTGGATTCTTCGGTAACAGCCGCTCTTTTAAAAGATGAAGGATATGAAGTAATCGGTATTTTTATGAAGAATTGGGATGATACGGACGAAAACGGTGTCTGCACGGCTACTGAAGATTATGATGACGTTATAAAAGTATGCAATCAGCTTGAAATCCCTTATTATGCAGTGAACTTTGAGCAGAAGTATTGGGACCATGTGTTCACCTATTTTCTAGACGAATATAAAGCGGGAAGAACGCCAAACCCCGATGTGATGTGCAACAAAGAAATTAAGTTTAAAGCCTTTCTTGACCATGCTATGTCTCTGGGGGCTGATTATCTTGCTACTGGTCACTATGCAAGAGTGCAAAGAGAAGAAAACGGCACGGTTTCTATGCTGCGCGGAATAGATAACAACAAAGATCAAACGTACTTTTTGAACCAATTAAATCAAGATCAGCTTCAAAAAGTAATGTTTCCGCTCGGACACTTAACAAAAAAAGAAGTCAGGGCGATCGCTGAAGAAAAAGGGCTTGCTACAGCTGGCAAAAAGGACAGCACTGGTATTTGTTTTATTGGTGAACGTAATTTTAAAGATTTTTTGAAATCATATTTGCCAGCACAGCCAGGCAGCATGGTTACACCGGATGGAGAAGAAAAGGGAACACATGAGGGCCTTATGTATTACACACTAGGTCAAAGACAAGGGTTAGGCATTGGCGGCTCCGGGGAACCGTGGTTTGTTATAGATAAAAATTTAGAAGATAATACACTCATTGTAGGACAAGGTTTTCATCATCCTGGTCTTTATTCAGAAGGACTTTATGCGTCTGATATGAACTGGATAAATGGTAAAGAAAGAAACGAACCTTTTTCTTGTACTGCAAAATTCCGCTATCGTCAATCCGATCAAGAGGTCGTTGTTTATCCAAGTGAAAAAGGTACAAGAAAAATCATGTTTAAAACTTCACAACGGGCAATCACTCCTGGTCAGTCTGTCGTGTTATATGATGGAGACATCTGTCTTGGAGGCGGAACAATTGAACAAGCAATAAAAATAAGGGAAGGCGTAGGGGCGTAAGACGTCTTCCCTTTCATACATATGGAAAATTCTTCAAACATCAGGATTCAAGTGGAGAGTGATGAAGATATGAGTTCCAACGAACAAGCGATGAAAGCTATACAAAATGGCGAGTTGGAAAAAGCACTGGAGTTATTAAATAAGGCTATTGAAGAAGAACCCGAAGATCCGTTGGCCTATATCAATTTTGGAAACCTTCTCGCTGAAATGGGAGAGAGCGACAAAGCACTTAACTTTTTTCAAAAAGCATTAGAATTAAATAATGAGGCAGCTGCTGCTTACTACGGGGCAGGGAATGTTTTATACAACGCAGAAAAATACGCAGAAGCTGTTACGATGTACCAGCAAGCCCACAAGGCAGGGTTAGACGACGACAGTTTACATTACATGATGGGAATGTCTTATATGCAATCTGGAAGACTTCCTCATGCACTAGCCTCGTTACAAAGAGCATTGGAGTGTAACCCAAGTGACACGGATGCACGATTTTACTATGGACTATGTTTAGCTCAATCTCACCAAATTGATGAAGCTGTTCCCCATTTTAAAAGAGTAATCAAAGAAGATCAAACACACGCGGATGCTTATTATAATTTAGGTGTTGCCAGCATGTATCAAGACGAATTAAAAGAAGCTATTTTTTATTTTGATCAAGCAATTGAACAGCAGCCTGACCATTTGTTAGCCCAGAATGGGAAAGAACAAGCAAAAAAGCTGCTGGATAAATAATCCGGAGGTTTCTTATGTCAAGTGTTCCTTACGAAAACGATTCACCTTCCGAATCGTTTATAAGCGGCACAGTCGTCCATGTCATTTTTAGAAATGAAGAAAATGGGTATACCGTTCTCATTGTAAAAGTGAGAAAATCTTATCCCAAGGCAGACGAGAAAAAAGTAACTGTTGTTGGTTACTTCCCATCAGTGGAAACGGATGAACGGTATTATTTTGAAGGAGTCTTTAAAGAGCATCCGCGTTTTGGAAAACAATATCACGTTCAATCATATAAAAAAGAAATACCGACTGAAAAAGAAGCACTTGTTGCATATCTTTCAAGTGAGCGCTTTCCAGGGATAGGTGAAAAAACGGCCTCTCTACTAGTTGAAAAATTCGGGGAAAACGTGATCGGAAAAATTCTTGATGATCCGGATAAACTCAAAAAATTATCTGGATTAAATCAAAAAAGAAGGCAGAATATTTACCAGGCCATGCTTGAGAACCAGGGAATGGAACAAGCGATGACAATGCTGACCCAATATGGATTTGGAATGGAGCTGGCTGTAAAAATATATAATGCGTACCGAGAGCGTACCTTTGATGTCATACAGGATACACCATATCAGTTAGTTTGGGATATAGAAGGAGTGGGATTTTACAAAGCAGACAAATTAGGAAAAAGTCTTGGCATTAAACGCAATGATCCCGAACGTGTTAAAGCTGGAATGTTATATATTTTGTATGAAAAAACAATGCAGGACGGACATGTGTATGTACCGTGGTCTCTTCTCACCCAAGAATCAAAGTACTTATTAAACGATTCTCAAAATAAAATAAGTAATGAATTATTAGAATTAGCACTGATTGAACTTGCCGAAGAAGATAAATTAATTCAAGAAGACGATAGGGTTTATATGGCGTCTCTTTATTTTGCAGAAAAAGGGTTTGTTACTAAAGTTAAAAAATTGCTTGAGCGAGAAGAAGATGCGGCTTTTTCTGAAGCGGAATTTTTAAAAGCGCTTGGTGAAACAGAGGAGCAATTTGGTATTGAGTACGCCGACCATCAAAAAGAAGCCATTCAAAAAGCGGTTCACTCCCCTTTAATGATACTGACAGGGGGCCCTGGAACTGGGAAAACCACTGTCATACGGGCCATTGTAGAAATATTCTCCAAGCTGCATGGGTTTTCGCTCGACCGTTCAGCTTATAAAAAAGAAGAACCATTTCCAGTGCTGCTGGCAGCTCCAACCGGACGTGCTGCAAAGCGTATGAAGGAGTCTACAGGTCTAAAAGCAAGCACTATCCATAAATTATTAGGATATAATGGAGTGGATGGTGATGAAGCTTTTGAAAAAGATGAAGAAGAACCTCTAGAAGGAAAACTTCTAATTATTGATGAAGTATCCATGGTAGACATGTGGCTTGCCAACCAATTATTTCGATCTGTACCTGAAGACATGCAAGTAATTTTAGTAGGTGACGAAGATCAGCTTCCTTCCGTTGGTCCAGGACAAGTGTTAGGGGATCTAATTGAAACAAACATTGTTCCCATTGTTTCCTTGTCTGTTGTGTATAGACAAGCAGAAGGCTCATCTATTATTAATCTTGCTCACTCGATAAAAAAAGGCGTGCTCCCCCATGATTTAATGAGTCCTTGTAAAGACCGCCGCTTTTTTTCATGTAATAAAATTCAAACAGCCGATGTTATTGAAAAAGTCTGTGAAGGAGCTATTAAAAAAGGCTATTCACCTTTAGACATACAAGTGCTCGCCCCTATGTATAAAGGTCCGGCAGGAGTAGATGTGTTAAATAAAACACTTCAACGGCTTTATAACCCTCATGAAGATAAGAAACGGAAAGTCTTATTTGGAGAAACGACGTATTCCAAGGGCGATGTTATCCTTCAACTCATTAACAATCCTGAGGAAGGAGTATTTAATGGTGACCGCGGCGTAGTAGAAGCTATTTTTGAGGCAAATGAAACGGCTGAAAAGCAGATGCAGATCGTTCTGTCTTTTGAAGGAAAAGAGGTCACGTATACAAGACAAGACCTTAACCAAATAACTCTTGCATACTGTACTACCATTCATAAAGCCCAAGGAAGTGAATTTCCAATTGTAGTAGTTCCCATGCTTATGGCTTATAAAAGAATGTTGCAGCGGAATTTGCTGTATACAGCAATTACAAGAGCTAGAGATTATTTGATTTTATGTGGAGAAAACAGTGCTGTTGAATTTGCAGTTGACAATAAACATAGAGAGAAAAGATATACAACGTTGAAAGAAAAACTACTTGGTAAGGATAATGTTTCATTTCATGAATAAAGCTTAAAAAGGCAATATTATTATTATCCAGACAAAAAAGCAGATCCGTAAAAAGGTATATTCTTCAGAAAGTTGGGACATAATGGATAACAAATTTTCGTGTATACGAAACAATTTACGAAAAAAGGGAAGGTTATCTATATGGAATGTCCCTATTGCAAAGCAAAAAATACAGGTAAAATAGGTACAGAACATTATTATTGCTGGGAATGTTTTGTAGAATGGACAATTGAAAACGGAGAATATACTCTATATCAAGTCGAAGAAGACGGAACGCTTTGTTGTTTGGATGATTTGTTTGGGAAAAATTGGTACACTGAACACGGAGGATGATGGCAAAATGACAAAGAGAAGAAATATTTGGACTTCTCTTGCTGTAGCTGGTATTACATCAGCAGCAGTAGGAATGACAAGACGCCGTGGCCGTGCTAATTTTTCAGCTGAAAACATCTGGGATCAAACCCAGCACTGGGCGAAAACCTGGGGAAGAAAATAATAAAAAGCTGCATTTATAAGTGATCTTATAAGTGCAGCTTTTTATTAATAGGAAAGAAATCATACATTTTGTTGTAGGCGCAATGTAAATTTGCATGTTTTCTTTTCATAAATAATTATTATAAACCCCATCCTATAATGAGGAGGAGGGGTATCATTATGTTTAAGGAAAAGGAATGGATCTGGCTTCAGCGTCTTTTACTATTAGCTGTATCTCTATTGATTATCTTTTTATTAAGTTTGCTGAAACCGATATGGTCTTTCTTATTTAATACTGCTGGGAAAGTACTGCTTCCTTTTATTATTGCTGCATTTATTGCTTATTTACTTCATCCTATTATTGATTTCTTACAAAAACGCCATTTACCTAGATCTATTTCTATCTTAATTGTGTATGTTGT
Organism: Alteribacillus sp. YIM 98480; assembly: GCF_009765375.1. Taxonomy (GTDB): domain Bacteria; phylum Bacillota; class Bacilli; order Bacillales; family Marinococcaceae; genus Alteribacillus. Next base: position 38,515 of record NZ_VTOK01000012.1, on the reverse strand, counting down.
TTTTTTTGGAGGAGGAGCATGGACGATATGGTATTTTAGTCCAGTAATGTACATCCAGGTTGAAAAGTTCACACGCTATCTTCCGGAATATTTTGAGCAATTATATACCATTTTTTCTAATCTACATCATCGCATTGATACACTGCCGCCAGCAATTCATGATAGTATTGAATCAGCTTTTGAACAAACAGAATTAAAGGTAAAAGAGAGCTTGAACGGGCTAATTCATCAATGGAGAAATATAGTAGATATTATTATCCTTCTTCTATTGCTGCCATTTTTAGTTTTTTACCTTTTAAAAGATCTAAAGGCGATAGAAAGAACGATAAAACGTTTTGTTCCCAATAAATGGCGAGATGAAGGAGAACTGCTTGCAGGTGCTGTAGATGAAGCGCTTGGCGACTATATTAGAGGGCAGTTCATGGTGGCAGGTGCAGTCGGGCTTCTGGCAGTTTTTGGATTATGGCTAATAAACATACCAAACGCTATAATACTTGGGCTCTTTATCGCCATCACTGATATAATACCATATTTTGGCCCAATTTTAGGAGCTGCTCCTGCGTTAATGGCAGCGGCTTCGATTTCTACGAGTAAACTAATTATAACAATTATTCTGTTATTTCTTATTCAGCAAATTGAGGGGAACTTTTTGTCTCCTTACGTCGTTGGACGAAATGTTCATCTGCATCCTTTAGTCATTGTGTTTGCTCTTTTATTAGGGTTTGAAGTAGCTGGTTTTCTTGGTCTTTTGATCGCTGTGCCGATATTTGTAGTCGTAAATAATATTTTTCATACGTTTAAAAAGCAAAAGGTCACTTTGAGAAAAACCCTTTAAAAGCAAAAGCTACATTTTGCGGCCTTTCTGCTAACCGTCTCATAAAATACCCATACCAATCTTTTCCAAAGGGTACGTAGGTTCGGAAACGGTATCCTTCGTCTACTAAGGCTTTTTGCATTTCCACACGAAATCCATAAAGCATTTGAAATTCAAACAAGTCTCTTGGAATGTTATTTTCTTGCACGAACCTTTTTACTTTTTCAATGATATGATGATCATGAGTCGCTATCGCTGTGTAACTGCCATTGCTAAGGTGCTGTTTAATTATATTGATGAAATTGTTATCAATGTCGGACTTCTTCTGTAAAGCGACTTCAGACGGTTCCTTATAAGCTCCTTTAACAAGCCGCAAAGGGATGCCTTTTAATGCTTCTACATCTGCAGAAGCCCGGTGCAAATATGCTTGAATGACGGTGCCTGTATTGTCATACTTCATTCGCAGTTTTTTTAAAATGTCAATGGTCATAGGATAGCGGCTGAAATCTTCCATATCAATTCTTACAAATATTCCGTTTTTTTTGGCGGCAGAAAGAATCTTTTCCATGTTATACATGCAGATGTTTTGGTCAATATCAAGACCTAACTGAGTAAGTTTTAAAGAAAGATTGCAATCTACGTTTTCACTAACTATAGCATCCAACGTTTTTATACAGTACTCTGCTGACTTCAATGCTTCCTTTTCATCGGTGACAAATTCACCAAGGTGATCGACCGTACACATAATCCCATCCTCGTTTAATTGGTGTACAGCCTGCATTGCACTATCAATATCTTCTCCAGCAACTACTCTTGAAGCTCCTAATTTCAACCCCCACCGTTTAGCACTTTTATTTAATGTTTGATTTTGTGAAAGAAACAGGAAGAAATTCCGGTAAATATTTTTCAATACATATCTTCCTTTCCTATTAAATTTTTTCGCAAAAACATAAAAGAAGCGTAAATTTATAAAAGCATATGCACATTTTAGAAAATCAGAAAGGTTTTCTTTTAGGGAGAAATTTCATTCGATCATAAAACTATTTTGAGGAGGTTTATAACAGCTTTTTTGTTTATTTGTTTACTGCAAGTGTATTATAATTATATCTATGAATTTGAAAATGGATTAAAAAATCAATTTCTGTTCGGTCTGTATTTAAATTATTCATCTTTTTCTTCCTTAGCTGAAAAATATGGGATTTGACAGATTACTTCATTTTTTATACTGTTAAGAAAGCATAAAATTTTTCATTTAAGACTTGGCGAAAAGCGAATTTTTTCTCAATAAAAATTCAGAAAACATAGTGATAACATGAAGATGGGGAAAGTATGCTAAAGCCCTCTGCACAGAGACCGTTTTACTTGGCTGGAATAAAACGGCAGAGAAGAGTAGCAGAAAGCTGTCCCGGAGTGCAGTTAATTGCTGACGTGAACCTGCGTTAATGGTATAAGTTGACAGACTTTAGTCTGTAAACAGGGTGGTACCGCGAAACAAACTTCGTCCCTGACCATGGGGGCGGAGTTTTTTTACTGTCAAGAGAATTATATTTTCTATTGTGGTTAACTATTTCCATATTATTGGATCTGCGTCTTCATAAAAAATGCCCCTTGTTAAGAGGGGATGTTTTGATAAAAACAAATGTAATGGCAATGAGAGCATAATGAAAATATCATTACAACTAGGAGGAGTAAAAAATGAAAGCTTATACTGCTGCGGAAGTAAGACAGAGATTTTTAGATTTTTTTAAAGAAAAAGGACATTCCATAGAGCCTAGTGCTTCATTAGTCCCGCATGAAGATCCAACTCTTTTATGGATTAACAGCGGTGTTGCAACTTTAAAAAAGTACTTTGACGGCAGAGTTGTCCCGGAAAATCCACGTATTGTCAACGCCCAAAAATCAATACGTACAAATGATATTGAAAATGTCGGAAAAACAGCCAGACACCATACATTTTTTGAAATGCTTGGGAACTTTTCCATTGGAGACTATTTTAAAAAAGAAGCTATTGAATGGGCGTGGGAATTTTTAACGAGTGAAAAGTGGATAGGGTTTGAAAAAGAAAGACTATCAGTGACGGTTCATCCAGAAGATGATGAAGCTTATAATTATTGGAAAAAAGATATAGGTCTGCCTGAAGAACGGATTATTCGTTTAGAAGAAAATTTCTGGGACATCGGAGAGGGACCGAGCGGACCAAATACAGAAATATTTTACGACCGCGGGCCTGAGTACGGGAATGATCCAACTGACCCAGAACTTTACCCAGGAGGCGAAAACGAACGGTACTTAGAAATCTGGAATTTGGTATTTTCACAATTCAATCACAACCCAGATGATACGTACACCCCGCTGCCAAAGAAAAATATTGATACAGGTATGGGGTTGGAAAGAATCGTATCTGTTATACAAGATGCTAAAACGAATTATGACACCGATTTGTTTCTACCGATTATGAGGACAGTAGAAAGCATTACTGACCTTATCTATGGTTCTTCTGATGAAAATGATGTAGCCTTTAAAGTAATTGCTGACCATATTCGTACAGTAAGCTTTGCTGTTGGTGATGGAGCTTTGCCTTCTAATGAAGGAAGAGGATATGTTTTAAGACGATTGTTAAGAAGAGCGGTGCGTTATGCTAAGCTTATTGGCATTGAACGGCCTTTTATGTATGAACTAGTACCTGTAGTCGGTGAAATTATGGAAGATTACTATCCTGAAGTAAAGAAGAAAGAAGCGTTCATTCAAAAAGTGATAAAAAATGAAGAGGAACGTTTCCATGAAACGTTAAGTGAAGGGCTTGCTATTTTATCAGATATAATGAAAAAAGCAGAACAAGCTGATACTTCTGTTATATCTGGAGAAGATGTCTTTCGTTTATACGATACGTATGGTTTTCCTGTCGATCTCACAGAGGAGTATGTTACAGAAAAAGGTTTTGCTATTGACTTAGAAGGGTTTGAAAAAGAGATGCGAGCGCAGCGCGAGAGGGCAAGAGCAGCTCGCAAAGAAGACGCTTCTATGCGATCACAAGATGCGGTATTAGCTGATATAAAAGAAAACAGCCAATTTATTGGTTACGACGTTCTTCAAGCCGAGGCAGTGGTACAAGTAATCGTTCACGAAAAAGAGAAAGTTGATACCGTTTCTGCTAATAAGACAGCTCAGCTCATTCTTGATCAAACACCTTTCTATGCTGAAAGCGGTGGTCAGGTCGCCGATAAAGGAATAATCGTTAACGAAAAAATGAAAGCAAACGTTGTTGATGTTCAAAAAGCACCCAATGGCCAGCATTTACACACGGTTGAAATAGTAAGCGGTTCGCTTAGAACAGGCGCTGACGTTAAAGCTGTCGTAGAAGAAAGAGAACGAGTGGAGGTTGTGAAAAACCATACGGCGACACATTTGCTTCATCAGGCGTTAAAAGATGTACTGGGCGATCATGTGAACCAAGCTGGTTCTTTGGTTTCTGAAGATCGCCTACGTTTTGATTTTTCCCATTTTGGTCAAGTGAAACAACACGAGTTAGATCAAATTGAAGAAATTGTAAATGGAAAAGTGTGGAAAGCTATTCCTGTCATTATCGAACAGAAAAAACTTGAAGAAGCTAAAGAAATGGGAGCTATGGCTTTATTCGGAGAAAAATATGGTGACGAAGTAAGAGTAGTTCAAGTAGGAGATTATAGTATTGAATTATGCGGCGGCTGTCATGTAAATAATACAGCTGAGGTAGGAATGTTTAAGATTGTTTCAGAAGCAGGTATCGGAGCAGGAGTGCGAAGAATTGAAGCAGTAACCGGACAAAAAGCATACGAGTTTATGAACGACCAATTGAACATTTTAAAAGATGCACGTGATAAGCTTAAAGCGAGATCCCTGCAAGATGTTCCGCAGCGGGCTGAGGTACTTCAACAGCAAATTCGTGATTTGCAACGAGAAAATGAATCTCTGAATGCGAAAATTGGAAACATGGAGGCAGGAAATCTGCTTGATAATGTAAAAGAAGTAAACGGTGTTAATGTTATCGCACAAGAAGTATCAACTGCAGATATGGATGGCCTGCGCAACACAGTGGACGAATTAAAACAAAAAATAGAGTCTGGTATTGTAGTATTAGGTGCAGTAAATAATGGTAAAGTAAATCTTGTCGCTGGGGTGACAAAAGATTTAACCGAAAAGGGATATAAAGCAGGAAATATTGTTAAGGAAACAGCTTCTATATGTGGAGGCGGCGGAGGAGGCCGTCCGGATATGGCCCAGGCTGGCGGAAAAAATCCAGATAAACTTTCAGAGGCATTGGATGCAGTCACTGAAATTGTGAAATCCATTTCCTAAAAGGGAATAATTGGTGTACAATAAGGGCAAGATGTTGAAAGCATTGGACTGTTATATATAATAATTGTCCCTTTAAATAAATGCAGTACTTATTGAGGAGGTGTATGGGATGGGTTCAAACGACAACACCATGAAATTTAATGTCCAGGATGATTCCATAGACGTAGATGCCAGTGAAGTATTGTTTACGGTTTACCAGGCTCTTGAAGAAAAAGGATATAATCCAATTAATCAAATTGTAGGTTATTTGTTGTCCGGTGATCCTGCATACATTCCTAGGTACAAAGATGCCCGTACTCTCATCCGGAAGATTGAAAGAGATGAGCTGATCGAAGAATTAGTGAGGTCTTATTTACATGAACACGGGAAGGAGAAGGAATGAAAGTACTAGCCTTAGATGTTGGCATGAAAAGGATAGGGGTTGCTGTTTCTGATGCTTTGAGATGGACAGCCCAAGGGCTTGAAACTATTCATGTTAAAGGGGATAATCCACAAGAAGCATTTGGAAGAATATCGGAATTAATGAATGAACATGAAGCTTCTGAAGTAGTGGTTGGTCTTCCTAAAAATATGAATGGGACAATAGGTCCACGTGGGGAACAATGCCAAGAATTTGCCAGGCACCTAGAGAAAGAATTACAAGTTCCAGTCTATATGTATGATGAACGTTTAACAACACAGGCTGCAGAACGTACATTAATTGAAGCTGATATGAGCAGAAAGAAAAGAAAAAAAGTCGTTGATAAAATGGCAGCCGTGATGATACTACAAGGATATCTTGATCAAAATCAATAGAATGACAGCGGAGGTGTAGCGAATGGCACAAGAGGAAAACGAACGCATTGTAATCCCTGACGATGAAGGTAATGAACATCTTTTTGATGTATTGTTTACATTTGATGTAGATGATACAGGAAAATCTTATATGGTATTAACGGATGCTGGAGAAAATGAAACGGAAGAAGAAGTGGAAGTGTTTGCGTTCCGTTTTGAGGATGAGGGAGAAAAAGACTCAGATATCTCGTTATTTCCAATTGAAACAGACGAGGAATGGGATATCGTAGAGGAAATGGTAGAAACATTCAGTGCTGGTGAGATGGAGTAAAGAAATATTTAAATGAATGATAAAATAAGCTGCCTTAAAAGAGTGAAATTTCTCTTTATAAGGCAGTTTTTATTACACGGTTGGGAAAGTGTAGTTTAGACGACAAGCAATTGCTTTTTTTTCTTAAGATTTATCTAGTAGACCACAAGAAAAACTCTACGGTTACGATAATTAATGAATAAATGCCTTCCTTAAAAACCAGCTGTAACCGCTTTGTTACTATCAGCATTATGATTTTGTGAAAGTCGAATATTGACAAATGTTGTATAATGAAAGCGTTGGAAAAGGGGGAGGCTTTATGAGTGAGAAACATTCAAAAGATCAATTTACAGAACTAGCTGGACAAGCCAAAATTGTGAGACGGATTGTGTTAATTGTGATTGCTGTCATATTGCTTGTCATTATTGGAGTCAGTTTAGGCGGGTATATATACATAACATCAGCTTTAAAACCATTAGATGAAAAAAGCGAAGAAACAGTAGAAATAGAGATACCCATTGGCTCAAGTAGTTCGTCCATAGGACAAATACTAGAAGAAAAAGACGTTATTAAAAATGGAACGATATTCCGGTACTATGTTACGTACAAAAATGAAAAGGGTTTTCAAGCTGGAACGTATGAACTATCTCCTTCAATGGATATAGATGAAATTATTCATTCTTTAAAAGACGGAACAGTCATAAAAGAACCAGAATTGACATTTACGATACCAGAAGGTACTTGGTATGAGGATATTATATCCCAAATTGCAGATGCAGTACCTTATGAAGAAGAAGAAATTGAGGCACAACTTGAAGATGAAGAGTATGTAAAAGATTTAATAGAACGCTTTTCTATTTTAGACGAAGAAGTACTTGAGGCAGATATTCGTTATACGCTAGAAGGCTATTTGTTCCCGGCAAGATATGACTTTATGGAAGAAAAACCTGAGCTTACTTACATAATAGAACAGATGATTGAACGTATGGAGGAGAATGTGGTAGAATTTTCAGAACAACTAGAAGCAAGTGATTATTCGATACATGAACTATTAACATTAGCTTCTATTGTCGAAAGGGAAGCTCAGCATGAGGAAGATCGGCCAATCATTGCCGGAGTGCTTTTTAATCGATTAGAAAAAGGCATGAGACTTGAGGTAGATCCTACAGTTGCTTATGCGATAGGCGAACATCGTTATATGACTTCTTTAGAGGATACAGAAACTGACTCACCATATAACACCTATCGTTATGCCGGATTACCACCAGGACCAATAGCCAGTCCTGGAGCTAATTCCATAAGAGCAGTTATGCTGCCAGAAGACAGTGAGTATCTTTATTTCTACGCAAGGCCGAATGGTGAGGTCATTTATAATGATAATTACGAAGAACATAGAAATACACAAGAAACATATAGAAGTGAGTGGGAAGATGCGGAAGAAATGGAATAAATAAAAGTAATTTAGGATAATTTTTGGTCTATACATTTAGAAAAAGCTCGAGCGGCTTTCCTAAGTTATGGGAAGCCGCCTTTTAAAGATACATCTATGAAAAAAGAAAAACATTTATTAATGTACAGGAGAGACACAATGTATGCAGCCAGAAATGATAAAATATATACGTGATCTAAACAATGAGCCTAATCAATTATTTCTTGAAATGGAGAATTTCGCACAAAATAACAATGTCCCCATCATAGAAGCAGAAGCGTTAGAGGTTATGCTGCAAATATTACAAATACATAATAGCAAACGTATCCTTGAGATTGGAACTGCAATAGGATACTCAGCGCTTCGAATAGCAAATGATGTACCAGAGAGAAAAGTGATTTCTCTCGAAAAAGATAAAGGACGTTATGAAACAGCTCTTAACTTTAGAAACAAAAGTAAATTAAAGTCTCAAACTACGTTTATTCACGTGGACGCACTTGATGAGACTTTTTCTCTTGAAGAAAGCTCACCATTTGATGTATTATTTATTGATGCTTCGAAAGGAAAATATGAAGAATTTTTTATAAAGTACACCCCTTTCTTGAAGCATAAAGGCCTTGTCATAACAGACAACGTCCTTTTCAAAGGTCTAGTTGCTAAGCCCGAGGACGCTCCTAAACGTATTCGATCGATGGTAAGAAAAATTCATTCGTATAATAAATGGCTGGCAGATCATCCCTGTTTTTCTACAAAGTTTCTTTCTGTTGGTGATGGGCTGGCTGTAAGTCAAAAAATGTAAAAAAAGCAGGTGAGATGCATGACTGACAAACCCGAATTGCTTGTCACTCCTCATCAAGCAAATGACATTCCTGATCTGATTTCTGCAGGAGCTGATGCATTTTTAGTTGGTGAAGAAGCTTTTGGTTTAAGGCTTGCGGGGAATTTTGATAGAGAAGAAATGGAAAAAGCTGTCGAATTAGCCCATAAAACGGGAGCCAATGTTTATGCAGCAGTAAATGCTATATTTCATAATAATCAATTAAAAAACCTTAAGGAATATATTCGGTTCTTAAATCGTATAGGAGTAGATGCGATCGTTTATGGAGATCCTGCTGTTCTTTTAATAGCCAAAGAGACTGCTCCATCTATTCCCCTTCATTGGAATACAGAAACGACAGCAACGAATTGGCAAACCGTCAATTATTGGGGGAAACAAGGAGCCGAGCGAGCTGTTCTAGCCCGTGAATTAAATATGGATGCTATTACGGAGATAAAGGAAAATGCAACGGTAGATATCGAAATTCAAGTTCACGGTATGGCGTGTATGTTTCAATCTAAACGAAAATTAGTTGGAAATTATATGGAATACCAAGGGCGCAATTTACAAATAGAGCGCAGAGATAAAGAACGCAGTCTGCATTTATATGATTCAGAACGTGATGTGAAATACCCCGTTTTTGAAGATAGAAACGGTACCCACATCATGAGCCCTAGAGATATGTGCATTATTGATGAGTTAGACGAACTGCTTGATGTAGGAGTAGACGCCTTTAAAATAGAAGGTATTTTAAAGGATAAAGCATACCTTACAGAAGTGACTGCTCTTTATAAACAAGCGATAGACTTGTATTATCAAGACCAATCACTATATAACAATAAAAGAGAAATCATGTTAGATAAAGCAAAAAGTCTTCAACCTCGCACACGAGATATAGATACAGGCTTTTTCTTTAAAGAAACAGTGTATTAGGGGGGGTAGATGTGAAGGCAGCTGTACAAAAAAAGAAAGACAACAGAACAACCAAAGAATTAAAAAAGCCCGAACTGCTGTTACCTGCTGGGAACCTCGAAAAATTGAAAATCGCTGTTCATTATGGGGCAGACGCAGTGTATATAGGCGGGCAAGAGTATGGACTTCGATCGAATGCTGCAAATTTTTCAATTGAGCAAATGAAAGAAGGTGTAACGTTTGCACAAAAATATAGTGCAAAAGTGTATGTGACAACGAATATATTTGCTCATAATGAAAACATGGATGGGCTTGCTGAATATTTAGAATCAATTGAGGCAGCTGGTGTTGCGGGAATTATTGCTGCAGATCCGCTTATTATAGAAACGGCCAAAAAAGCTGCACCTTCTTTAGAAATTCATTTATCTACTCAACAATCTTTGACTAATTGGCTGGCTGTGAAATTTTGGAAGGAACAAGGATTAGAAAGAGTCGTGCTGGCTAGAGAAGTCAGCCTTGAGGAAATGCTTGAAATAAAGAAACACGTTGACATAGAAATCGAAACATTTATACACGGAGCGATGTGCATATCGTACTCAGGCAGATGTGTATTGAGCAACCATATGACAGCAAGAGATTCTAACAGAGGCGGCTGCTGCCAATCTTGCCGCTGGAACTATGATTTATTAGAATCAGACGGAAAAGAAGTAAAACCTCTCCATTCTATAAATGATGAACCTTTTACGATGAGCCCAAAAGATTTGAATTTAATTCAATCTATACCTAAATTAATGGATGCAGGGATTGACAGTTTAAAGGTCGAAGGCAGAATGAAGTCTATTCATTATGTAGCAACAGTTGCATCTGTATACCGAAAAGTAATTGATGAGTATTACACCAACCCTGAACATTTTCAAATAAAAAGAGAATGGTTAGAGGAGTTAGGAAAATGTGCCAACCGTGATACTGCACCGGCTTTTTTTGAAAATGTACCAACTTATAAGGAACAATTGTGGGGAGAAAGTAAAAAGAATGCCCCATATGAATTTGCTGGCATGGTCCTTTATTATGACAAGAAGACAAAAATGGTCACCCTTCAACAAAGAAATTATTTTAAACCTGGGGATGAAGTGGAATTTTTTGGACCAAACAGTAATAGTTTTAAACAAACCGTTCCTATTCTTTTTGATGATAAAGGAAATAAAATGGATGCTGCCAGACACCCTCTCCAAGTCGTTTGTTTTCAACTTGATCAGCCAGTAAAGCCTTGGGATATGATGAGGAAAAATAAAGAGTAAAATTATTTGTATTTTTTCTAAACGATGCGTATGATAATGGCAGAAAGAATTGTTTGTTATATTTAACCAAAGGAAGGCCTGTTCCTTAAAATCTGTGGAACAGCCTTTCTCATATTTATTTCGTGTGTATAACAATTTAAATATATGGTAATTATCAGTTAGAGGAGTGACTAATTAAAATGGCAGAAGAAAAACAGCATTATATGACAGAAGAAGGAAAGCACAAATTAGAGGAAGAATTAAATTATCTCAAAACAGAGCGTCGACAAGAAGTTGTTGAACGTATTAAAATAGCTAGAAGTTTTGGAGACCTCTCTGAAAACTCCGAATATGATGCAGCTAAAGATGAACAAGCATTTGTTGAGGGCAGAATCAACCAAATTGAAAAGATGCTGAAAAATGCTGTGATTATTGAAGAAGATGCTTCCAATAATACAGAAGTGGCACTTGGGAAATCAGTGAAGTTTAAAGAACTCCCAAATGGTGAAGAAGAAGTATATACAATCGTAGGGAGTGCAGAATCAGATCCGTTAGAAGGCAAGATTTCAAATGATTCTCCTATGGCAAAAAGCTTACTTGGAAGAAAAGTAGGAGAAGAAGTAACAGTGAGTACACCAGGAGGAGACATTGAAGTAGAAATTATTGAAGTAAATTAATTGATTTTATTAGCAGCGAGTTACTATCGCTGCTTTTCTTTTTCATTGCTTGGATACTCACTATAAGGACTCTCGGACGCTAGATAAGTTTGCTTTCATGAGGGAATATAAATTTTAGCAAGAATGAATCATGGACGTCGTCAAAATATTGAGGAAATCAGTATAAGTGCAACTAGCAGCCACCTTCACCTAAAGGGCTGGCGCTAGTTAAATATTTCTATTGTCAAAACATAAAGCATAAAAAAATCTATGGATTTGTGTAAAATACTGAAAAAAACGTAAAACCCTCTCGATTAAACTTATAAAATCTTATATTATGAAGAAGAGGATAGTTATTATTATGTGCTGAAAGGAATGGCAGGTGTTGAAAGGTGAATAATGATAACAACCGTGGTTTCGGAGAAGATACTCGGTATGAAATGCGGAAAAGAAAACGAATGAATCGTATCCTTAACGCTTCGATTGTTGCGGTAGGTGCTCTTATTATATTCTTTGCAGTGCAACTATTTTTTTCAGGGAATGACCAAGCAGTCGAAGAGAACGAAACAGATAATATAGCGAAAGAAGCGGAAACGGAACCTGTAGAAGAAACAGAAGAAGAATCGGAAAACGTTCCTGAAGAGGCTCCTGAAACGGAAGCAGAAGAAAGTAAAGAAAATGATAATCCGGATGAAACAGTAGAGAACTCCGAAGAATCAGAAGAAGAGCTCGATGGCCCCCAAATTCCTGAGGGAGATGGTGAAAACGGGGATTGGGAACCGATTGGTACAGAACAGTCTGGATCATTTAGCCATGATTTTAATAAAGGCAGTCAAAACTGGAAAGAAATGAAAATGGCTTTGAGGTATGCAACGAATCTCGATGAGACCGATGAAGATGATTTAAGATATTGGAGAATTGAAAACGGCGGTGACAGCCACACTGTTGTAGGAGTAATTAGTGACAAAAATAATGAAAACAATCCTTATCATGTGACGATGGAGTTTATTGAAAACGAAGGCTGGAAACCGATTGAAGTGAAAGTATTAGATTCAAATCCTCATAACTAAATGTATGGTAAGAGCAGAGCTGTCCCAAAGCAAGTTCAAACCCAGGGACGGCTCTTTTTCTAAATAAATCTCGTTTAAAGGAGGCTCATCCTCCAATTTAACTATATTACACAAAATAAGAAGGCAGGGCCTACTGTTCTGAAAGTATAAGTTTATAGGAAAACAATATAAGCAAAATGACTGATTCAAGGATGAACTAAGATGCCCCTTTGCCGAAGACGTACTTCCACACGATGTTCTGGAAACTCTCTGCTTCCTTTACATGCCGAACAAGCAGAGTTTTGCTAATACATTCATGTTAAAGGGCCGTAAACATAATAAGAGAAATACCCGGGCCAAAAAAAGGATTGCATTTAAAGGTAAATTACAATTTTTACAAGACCCGGGAAATTGCTAAAATTCATCAATTTTGTTTTCCCTTAAAATGAACGACAGCAGTATAAATAGGCCTAGAGGTAGCCGGATCATAATGAACGTGATGCTGAACATGATGTACATACAATAGAATAGCTTCGTTATGTTCTACTTGTTTATTAATTTTTTCTTCTAAATGATGAAGAGAGGGCGCTTCAAAAAATTCTATTTTATCTCCTATTGGCTGTAATTGTATACTCAAAAATGGCACCTCCTTTATGTAACCTTTAACTAACCGTGATAGTATTATAATATAGGGAAATGAGCATGTGAAGAAATGATAATAAGAAAGGGATTGTTAGGATGAAAATAGCAGTAATCGGAGCAATGGATGAAGAGGTGGAATTGTTAATAGATCATCTGGGAAATAGGATCGAGGAAGAAATTGGCGGAAGTTTTTTTTATAGTGGGTACATACAAGGACACGAAATTATACTAGTTAAATCCGGGATAGGTAAAGTAAATGCAGCAATTAGTACATCGATCCTGCTGGAAAAATTCCAGCCTGATGCAGTTATAAATACAGGTTCGGCTGGCGGGTTTAACCCAGCTTTGAACGTAGGAGATTTGGTGATTTCTAAAGAGGTTCGCTATAATGATGTGGACGCCACTGTATTTGGATATGAATTTGGTCAGGTACCTCAAATGCCAGCAAAATATGAAGCAGATGATACGCTAGTTCAAATAGCAAAAAAATGTGCTATAAACGAAAAATTAACGACGTTGGAAGGTTTGGTTGTCTCCGGTGATTCTTTTATGAGTGATGATTCGAGAGTGGCCTTTTTAAAAAATACATTTGTAGAACCACAGTGTGCTGAAATGGAAGCAGGGGCTATAGCTCAAGTTTGTTATCGATTTAACGTTCCATTTGTAATTATTCGTTCACTAAGTGATATAGCGGGACAGGATGCTAAACAATCATATGATCAATTTCTAAAAAAGGCATCCGTTCATTCTGCAAATTTAGTTCTTTCTATGATTGACGAGTTAAAAAAAAAGCAAATATAAATATACACAACAACTAAACATCTTCTATTTTTGGTTAAAGTCTCCTAATTATCCCTCTCATCCCCTGTGATATAATCAATTATAATAGTAGGCATAGGGAGGGGAGAGAAGATGGAAAAGGAGACAGAAGAACAGCAAAAATTGGCTCGGGATTTCTCTGCTTTCAGCAGAATATTGTTAACGCTGGCTGCGTTTCTCAGTTTGGGGTATTTTTTACCAGATACTTTTTCTAAACAACAGGAAACGACTGCTCTCATTATCATTAATGTTCTTTTAATGGTTTCCATTTTTCTCCATATTATAGGAAAAAGAGCAGAGGAAAAAGTTGATGAATAGATTGATTGAGTGTTTTTCATTGTTAGGAAACTAGAAAATTTATTGGTAAATGTACAAGAATAACAACGCCATTTAACGTACAAGACGTATTAAAGACCCCGTTGCAAACAAGACGTATTTCCACACACTTCGTTACGTACAAAGGATGAGTTGAGTTCTACACAGGCACAGGATGTTTTCGTCTTAACAGAAGTCATTAACCTGCTGTTAGGTGTTTTCCTTGCATGGCGGCAAGCCAGGTTTATCGGTTCATCATAAAAGATAAGGTAATACGGTTTTGAACCATATTCTCTTTTTTGAGAATGTGGTTTTTTACACGTTAGGGCAACATGCATGCCAAGCTGTATAAACAGAGGAATGAAAAATGAATATAGATGCTGAGTCTCTTAAAATGACTGAAGGCAGCTAGCAAATTGCCTTTTATCGGCAGCTAGCACGTCGTGTGCGTCCGTCGTCAAAAGTCACGTCCAGTGACAATGACGACATTAGTACATCCTGTGAGTTGACGGGTGCTTTATGAGTAAAAGTACCTTTGTTGGTGGTTTCCTTTATTTAAGCCAAGTTTTTAAAGCATGCTGCTATTTACTTAACATTCAAGTCCAATTCTTCAATAAAGTGTTTAATAATTCTAGCGGTCAACCCCCATATAACATAATCCTTATAAAAATAAAAATATTCTGGTATTACTCCTTTTTTCCACTGATAATTCTTGCCTCCTGGAAGGTATTCATAAGGAAATGAAGAGCCTGCTTCTACGTTTAGATATACATCATGGCGTTCAGGTTCCATATCGAGAAAAAAAGATAAAGGTACAGTAAAAAGCTCATCTACTTCTTCTTGATTGGGTGACATTGGAGCAGAACGGTTTAAAAAGCCTACATAAGGATAGATGATTTGGTTGAAAGGGGATACCATCCTATCTAGGCTTCCCGTTAAGGAAACGTATTCTTCCCTAACGCCTACTTCTTCGCACAACTCACGAACTGCAGCATCACCAGGAGTATGATCAGAAGAATCTACCATCCCTCCTGGAAAGCATATTTCACCAGGTTGGCGGTTCATATGTTTAGCTCTCACTTCAAATAATAAGTGCATTTCTTCTTCTATCTCTATTAAAGGTATTAATACGGCATAGCGGCGCATTTCATACTCATCAATAATTCCTTGTTTCCTATTTGCAAATCTTTTTAGAATTGTTTTTTTATTTACATTCACTTATATTATTTCCCCTTTTCCTTCTTTTCTTATTATGATAGCAGAGAATGCAGTTTAACTCATCATTATGGCCTTACGTTTGTTCATTTTATCATTGTGGTATATACAGTAATAAGAAGCTAATGAAGGAGGATTTTTAATGCCTGAGTCTAAAAGGCAAAATAAGAATAAATCAATTAAGACGACAAAGGACATGCCGCCCACCGTCCATGAAGACCCAGTCCCATTAGAAGACTTAAAAATAGAAGAAAAGGAAATGAAGAAAAAAGAAAAAACGAAAGATTCATCCTCAACCGAGAGAAAAGAGACAAAATAAGAAGCCAGACATGTAGACTTCTGGCTTCTTATTTTGCTAGAAATGATAATCGCCCGTTGTAAGCCCAACAACTGTATTTAAGAATGAAGATGTTCTTGGAACCATTCAACCATGTGGTTTAGACGTTCTAGACGAAGAGATGGGGGACCACTGCGACTTAACTCATGATTAGCTTCAGGGAACCATAAAAACGCAACAGGTTTTTGAAGATATTTTAACGTTGTAAAAAGTTGTTCACCTTGTTCTATTGGACAACGATAATCTTTTTCCCCGTGCATGATAAGTAAAGGCGTGTTTATATCTTGGGCATATTTAATCGGAGAATGATGCCATAGCTTTTCAGGATCGTCAAAAACATGTGCGCCAAGTTCCCATTCAGTAAAAAAGTAGCCAATATCACTTACACCATAGAAACTGGTCCAATTAGAAATAGATCTTTGGGTTACAGCAGCTTTAAAACGGTTCGTATGACCGATAATCCAGTTAGTCATAAATCCGCCGTAACTGCCTCCTGTAACACCTAGACGATCTTCATCAATAAAGTCATAGTGTTCGAGGACATGATCTACAGCGCTTATCAAATCATGGTAATCTTTCCCGCCGTAATCATGGCGGCAAGCGTTTACAAAAGTTTGACCATAACCGTGGCTTCCCCGGGGATTGGTATAAAGTACAACATATCCATTAGCTGCTAGTAGCTGAAACTCATGAAAAAATGTATTTGCATACATGGCATGCGGTCCGCCATGAATTTCAAGTATCATTGGATAACGCTGTCCTTCTTCAAAATTTGCAGGTCTCATTATCCAGCCATGTATTTCCCAGCCATCCTCGGCCTTTGCTACAATAGGCTCAGGTATGGAAAGATGAACCTCTTTTAAAAACGATGCGTTGACATCAGTTAATCGAACTTTGCCTTTTTCTTTACGCGTTATTTTGAATAAATCCCCAGGATTAGAGGGGTCGCTAATTCCAGCAACAAACAAGTCGAGGTCAGCATGGTAAGAACATCCGAATAAATGGTTCTCTTCTTCGTGTATTGACGTGATTTCCCCTTGCATATCCATTTGATAGAGGCCAGTATTCCCATGGTCACTTGCTGTGAAAAATATGTGCCTTTCATCACTCGACCACATTGGTCCTGGATTAGAGTTACTTGAACGAATATCTCCTACAGTGGCATCGCCAATTTGGACATCCCATTTCAACGTCATACACGTTCGTTCTTTTGATAAAGGATCTATAATCCACACTTGATTTAGAGTAGCACCTTTGTACTCTAATTCATGACCGAAACAGGCAATTTTTTTGCCATTTTTGGACCATTTTGCCATGGAAAAGACGCCTGTAGAATTAGTAAGTTTTACGATGTCTTTTGTTTCCGTGTCAATAATAAAAAGATCCAACGTATTGGAACGATCTTCGTCTTCATCTCGGTTAGCGCTGAATACAATTTGACGGCTGTCTGGTGACCAGTCAGCCGAGTGGTGGTCAAAATCACCATCTGTCAGTACTTCCATATGTTCTTTTTTTATATCATATAACACTAGCTGCGTTCGCTTTTCTTTATGAATTCCTTTTTCATCTGATTTGTATTTAAGTTTTTCAACTTTTACTGGTTTGTTTTGTTCGTTATTGTTATGTTCTTCGTCACTTTCTGAAGACAGCATTTCATTTGCTGCTAATGGTGTGGAGAAAAGTAAAAATCGTCCATCAGGCGACCAAATAGGTTCCGCAGCTCCGTTTTTTAATTCAGTAATTTGACGAGGTTCTCCTCCTGCTGTAGACATCATCCATAATTGGTTTCCACCTGAACGGTTTGAAACAAAAGCTAGTTCCGAACCATCGGGAGACCAACGGGGAGAGTGATCTCTCACTTTTCCAAAAGTCCACTGAACTGGCAGGTCATCGGCAAGGTTATGAACAAACAAATGTGAATAGTATTCCAAATCATCACCGACTATTGTTTGAACAAAAACATATTTTTCCCCATCTGCGGCAATTTGCGGTTCTTTGACAATATTAATTTTTTTAAGATCCTCAGCTGTAATTGGTCGTTTATTGACGGTCAAAAACAATTCCCCCTTTTAAGTAAAATTAGCACCCTTATTATTGCTCTATTTAATTATTCATACATGCTACCATAGCGAATAAAATAAAAATTAGTAGAAATATAGATGGTGAATATGTGAAATCAGTATAGTAAAAATAAGAAAAAAACTCAAACGGTTTCATTCCCTTGAAACTTTAAAGTCAGATAACCTAACAAAATCAATGATATAATAACTAGAATTACATATACTAATGTTGTAGGAAGTCTTTGCCGACTGTACATTTTCTTTGTTGGCATCTCTCTCTCCACTTGAAGCTGCCTGTAAACGAAATAAAGCAGGCAGCTCTTTTTTTAAAAGGTAAGAAATTATAAATATTTTGGGTTTTACATGTCTAGCTACAGCGCCCAGCCGCTCAGGCGCACACGATAGAGAGGAACTTTTGCTAAAACCGCGACGTCCTGTCGCAACGCAAAACTCAACACCTCCTGTGCAAGCCAGTTCAGCGTTGTCACAGGACGTACTTCCACACGATGTGGTGACTTCTACGTTGCAAACTCGTCGCCAAAAACACCACGTCCTGTGGCATTGGCGACATTAGCACATCCTATGCGTCGACGTGTGCGATCTTAGTAGAAGTTCATTAAAATGAGCTGAACGTCTTATGTTTTCCCTTTCGACTCCGGGCCGCAGGCGACCCTGCGCGAAAGCTCCAGAACCTGTCGCGGGCTCCCAGGATGGGAGTCAGTTCGGCGTTGTCACAGGACGTGACGCTCGTAGCCGAACTTCCTTCTTTTAAGGCGCTTGCGCTTTTCTTATGTAAACGTTCATTCTGTAGAAAGTATAAAGCGCTCTGTCTTTACCTTCAGGTATGCCAAATGACGAATCTTTTTTATAAGTTAAGAAAGTTTAACTTTGCTGAAGCTTTTATCCGTTTTGACATGGAAGCAAGCAAAGTTTTTTAATTTTTAACATACTCATATTCAATTTCGTTATATTTTCTGCTGTATTTTACATGTAAGTGATGATCTTTAAAATACCAATTATCTTTTTCGTCAATAAAAAACACGATACCATCATATTCAGCTAAAGCAGCTGCTTTTTGGTCAAAATTAGATTTAGAAACGCCTAATGAGAAACCTGGCTGAATAGAAGAGTATCCTCCATATCTTGCAAAAAATCGAATATAATCCCCGCTTTTGGCTTCCATTTCTTCTTGAAACCACTTTACTGCTGGTTGAGTTAGAGTAATTTTCATGGTTTACACTCCTAAATAAAAATTAAATAACTCCACTATAGTTAAAGTATATAGGAAACAACATAAAAGCACAAAAAATTAAATAATAGTTAAGCTTATGGAAACATTTTTAAGTAAAATTAAATATGATAAGATAATATATATATAATAAAGAAATAAAAGGAAATAGTGGAGGGGGTCCATTTGGGACAAAATACTACATATTTTTTATCCCTTAAAAAAAAATTTGAAAAAGAATTAGGAAGACCTTTAAAACCAAAAGAAAAAGAGTTGGTTGATGATATGGTCAGGAAACAATGGAAAGAAAATATGAAAAACAAGTGATAATTTTTTAAGAATTCAAAATGGACAAACAAATAAATTAACCTTCCGCATATAATGAGTAGAGAATGTGCAGTGGAAGGAGGCGGGTTGGTTGTGTCAGGTATATTGACTGCCGCCATTTATTTGATTAAAGAGCTTGCTCTTTTTGTCTCCTATGTAAAAAATAATGCTTTTCCGCAGCCTTTGTCTAAAGAAGAAGAAAAAAAACATCTTGAGCGAATGCAGCAAGGAGATCAAGTCTCAAGAAATTTATTAATTGAACATAATTTGAGATTAGTCGCACACATTGTTAAAAAATTTGAAAACACTCGTGAGGATACGGAAGATTTAATCTCTATAGGAACCATAGGGTTAATTAAAGGAATTGAGAGCTACTCTCCTGAAAAAGGAACCAAACTTGCAACATATGCTGCAAGGTGTGTCGAAAATGAGATACTTATGCATCTAAGAGCGTTAAAGAAAGTGAAGAAGGATATATCACTGTATGATCCGATTGGAAGTGATAAAGAAGGAAATGAAATCTCTTTGTTGGATGTTCTTCAAGAGGATGGTCCGGATATAGCTGACCTTATTCAACTGAAAATGGAGAAAAAGCAAGTTTATGGTTTTATGAATGTATTAGATGAACGCGAAAAAGAAGTTATTATATACCGATTTGGGCTAGAGAAAGAAAAAGAAAAAACACAGCGGGAAATAGCAAAAGAGCTAGGTATCTCACGAAGCTATGTTTCTAGAATTGAGAAAAGAGCACTCCTTAAATTATTTCAAGAGTTTTATAAACAGCAGAAACAAGGTTTAACCGATGGAAACCATCTTTCTTTTAGAAATTTTAATAATTAGATTAGAAAAACTTGGCTTTCCGCCAATTCTATATGGCGGAAGTAATAGATTTGCTTATGCTTTGATCCTTTAACAACGTTAACATTCCTAAAGTATAAAATGAAAAAGAAGCTTTTCCATCATTGAGGAAAAGCTTCTTCGTTAATACTTTCTACTTTTTTAACAATGGAAAGCAAAAAGCTCAATGTTTTATTAGTTTACAGCATCCTTAAGCTGTTTTCCTGGACGGAAGGCAGGATTTTTTGTTGCAGGAATTTTAATTTCTTCTCCAGTTTGCGGATTGCGTCCTTTGCGAGCTGCACGCTCACGAACTTCAAAGCTTCCAAAGCCGACAAGTTGAATTTTGTCACCTTTTTTCAAAGTGTCTGTAATGCTGTCGAATACAGCATCAACTGCTTTTGAAGCATCTTTTTTTGAAATGTCTGCTTGTTCTGCTACAGCGTTAATTAAATCTGTTTTGTTCATGAAAAAAACTCCCTTTCATTCCTAATAATATAGAGCCTGTACAATACAAATTTACTCATGAAATCCTTGATATGTCAAGTATTGACGGGGAATTTAGGCAAAATCGATGGTGATTTGGCATTATTTTATCCAAAAATGAAACATTTCAAACCCCTTGATATGAAAGTGTTTTACAAAATCCTCCATTTTGATGCCTTGAATCGACAACTAGAAGTAGGTTAAATCAATGAAATGAGCCTTCTCGATCAGCACTAATGACTGTGGAAATCAGGAAGAAGTGTGGTGCTTGTCTTTCTTTCCATTTAACTCATCTTGTATACTTGATTCCCATAATGAAACTCCCGAATGATAAGCAGCCCGTGATATTAAATGACCTCCCACAGGGGCAGTAATAAAGACAAATACGATACCAAGTAAAATACGAGCGCTAACGTAACCTTTTATTACTGTGAAAAAAAGGAATAAACCGAATAGGATACATAACACACTTAATGTTGCAGATTTTGTAGCAGCATGGGACCTAGTATAAATGTCAGGGAGGCGCACCAAGCCAATCGCACTAATCAAGCTTAATACTGAACCCAAAAATACGATAACGCCAACAATTAAGCCGCTAATCTCGTTTACGCTCAATGACAACACCCTTTTCTATAAATTTTGAGAATGCAACCGTACCAATAAATGCTAAAATACCAAGCAGAAGCATAACTTCGAAAAATGCTGTCGTTTCTAAAATAAGGGAGACAACGGCTACTAAGCTTATTAAATTAATACCTATCATATCCAGAGCAATAACACGATCAGGCATAGAAGGGCCTTTAGCGACCCGGTACAATGCTATTAATATCGAAACAGCGATAATAACAGCAGAAATATGCAGCAATATATTCATCATTACCGGCTCACCCCCTGAATTGCTTTTTCAAACGTATTTTTAATATCCCTTTTGGCTTTTTCTACATCGGGTAAGTGCATAGCGTGAATATATAAAGTTTTGTTGTCAGGAGAAACATTGACTACGAGTGTTCCTGGCGTTAAAGTAATAAGACATGACAACACGGTAACTTCCCATTCTTGCTTAAGCTCAATATCCATTGCAAAAATCCCAGGTTGTATATTTAATTTCGGCTGCATAATTTGTCCCATCACTTCAAAACTTGAAAGAATAAGTTCTTTTAAAAAGATGACTATCAATTTCAAGATCGCCATAACTCCAATAAAATAAAATCTGGACGGGAAGAAATTTCGTAATAAAAATAGTATACCTAATCCGATCACATAGCCGCTAACCAATCCTGACACTGTCCACGCATTATTCAAGAACATCCAGATAACCGCTATAATAAGGTTGATAATTAATTGAAATGACATTTTTCATTACTCCTTTAACACGGCATCAATATAAATTTCAGGCTGCAATAAAGTCTCTGCTGCTGTGGCAACCAAAGGATATAAAGCCTGAGCCCCTAATCCAAGAAAGACGGATACAGCCACTAGAATAGCACAAGGAAACAGTAAACCTTTTGTAGTACCATATTGGTCTGCTTCTTTTAATATAATCTTTCCATAAAATCCATTTAAAAATATACGGATCATCGAGTACATAACCAGTAAGCTTGTTAACATCATTACTGCTACAATCCAATACTGACCTGAATCAATCCCGCCTTGCACCAATAACAGCTTTCCAATAAATCCGCTCAACGGAGGTACACCTACTAGCGCCATCGTAGCTGTAAAAAACATCCAACCTAGTTTTGGATGGTGTTTAATTAACCCGCTCATTTCTTTGAGGTGACTTGTCCCTGCAACGACGACCATGGCACCTATCATTAGAAATAAGGCCCCTTTAATAACCATATCATGGATAAGATAATAAATCGCCCCCATGAACCCTGCTTCGGTTAGGGTAGCTACCCCAAATAAAACAAATCCAACCGCCACAATGACGTTGTAGACAAGAATTTTTTTAACATCTTGATGAGCAATGGCACCTATTACTCCACCGAGCATAGTTATAGCTGCTAATACGGCAAGGATTTGGTGTGTATAACCTGTGTCATGTATAAAAACAATGGAATATGTTCTAAAAATAGAGTATATCCCTACTTTTGTCAGCAGTGCACCAAATATTGCAGCGATTGCTGAAGGGGGTGCAGCATATGAAGCAGGAAGCCAAAAATATAAAGGGAACAAGGCCCCTTTTAAACCGAACACAATTAAAAATAATATGGCAATAACAGTGAGAATAGGTGCTCCTGTTTCAAGGCTCCCTATTCTTTCTGATAAATGAGCCATGTTTAAGGTGCCGGTAACTGCATAAAGATAAGCTACTCCAATAACAAATAGCGCCGATGAAATGATATTGACAAGTACATATTTAAATGATTCTCTTAGTTGTACTTTTGTACCACCATGTACAATCAGAATATAAGATGCAATCAGCATAACTTCAAAAAATACAAACAAGTTAAATATGTCGCCTGTTAAGAAGGCGCCGATTACACCAGTGATTAGAAATTGATAAAAGGGATAATAGTAAAACTTTTCCCTTTCGGCACCAATAGAGTAAAAAGAAAAAAGCAGCACTGCCAAGCTTACAATGGAGGTGGTAGTAACCAATAATACAGCCAGCATGTCTCCAACTAAAACAATGCCAAATGGAGGCTGCCAGCCGCCTAATTCAAGAGATTGTATACCGTTATTTAAAATATTTAATATAAGGAAAATATTGACGCCAATTAATAAAAATCCAGAGATAAGACTCAATATTTTTTGAAATGGTATTTTTTTTGGAATAAATAAAAGAATTACTCCCGTTAATAAAGGGATTAATATTGGCAAAATAACTAAATTAGTCATACGAATCAGTTCCTCTCAATTTTTTGGTGTCATCTGTTCCTGTTTCCTTATAAGCTCTGTAACCAAGAACAATAAAAAAAGATGTTACACCAAAGCTTATTACAATGGCCGTTAAAATCAATGCTTGAGGGAGCGGGTCCGTATAAGTTGAAGCTTTGAGGCCTAGAAGAGGAGGCGCCCCTGTTTTTAGACCGGCCATTGTTAAAAGGAGAACATGCGCTCCATGACTGATAATGGCTGTTCCGATAATAATGCGGATCATGTTTTTCGACAATACCATATATGTACCGGCCATAAACAAAATGCCGGCTAGAATTGACATTAAGATTTCCATTATTGATCCTCTCCTATTGTTTGAATAATAGTGAGGGTTACGCCAACTACTACAAGGTAGACACCAATATCAAATAATAGAGCGGTAGCAAGTTCAAGCTCCCCCAGCACTGGGAAAGTAAAATAGTCAAACGTTTGGGACAAAAAAGGAACACCGAATAAAAACGATCCTAAACCTGTCCCAATAGCTACAAGAAGGCCAGCTGCTGTGACGACTTTGAAGTCAAATGGAAGTATTCTTTTAACCATCTCCAAATCATAAGCCAGCATCAATAAAACGATCGCAGAGGCAGTCATCAACCCGCCTATAAAGCCGCCGCCTGGTTCATGGTGTCCATTAAAAAATATAAACACTGAAAAAGCGAGGATGATAAATAACACTACTTTTGTTGCTGTTTGTAAGATAACGTCGTTAGATTTCACAGCTCATTCCTCCCCGCTAATCGTAATTTAATCATCGTATAAATACCGAAAGCTGCTATGCCAAGTACTAAAATTTCAAGCAGCGTATCAAACCCTCGAAAATCTACAAGAATGACATTAACCATATTCTTCCCGCCTGCTTCATCATAACTTGCTTCCGGAAAAAAGCCGGAAATCGATTCAAACAACCGGCTGCTATTGGCCGTTATACCGATTAGTGTGACTGTCACCCCTACAGCTATTGAGATGATCAGGTTTCCTAGACGAAATCGAACTTTTTCCAATTCTTTTGAAATATGAGGCAGATGATAAAAACAAAGCAAGAACAATGCTACTGATACTGTTTCGATGATCAGCTGAGTTAAAGCAAGGTCCGGCGCACGGAAAATAACGAAAAACAGCGCAATTGTATATCCTAAAACCCCTAAACCGATAATTGCTTTTAAACGGGATTTCGTAAACATAACAACAAAAGCTGTACTTACAAGCACGATGGCTAATATTACTTCATATAAGCTGATTGGAGCTAAATCTGCTTCTATTGAAAATGCGTTTTTGTTAAACAAAACGAAAATGAGCGCGGCAGCAAAGAATGAAAAAATGTACAGTAAGTAGTCTCGTATAAAACCGGTCATATAAGAACCTGTTAAACGGCTGGACATTCTTTCCACACCGACAATTGTTTGATCGTAAACATGATTTAATGTAAGAGTATCAGGAAAAACTTGGTACATTGCTACCCATTTTCTTAAGCTTAAATAAAGGAGTGTACCAATGCCTATTACCCCCATAGTCATGAACAATTCAATGGTCCAGCCGTGCCAGAAATATATGTCTACATAGAACTGCTCTCCTTCTCCTAATAGGGACGGAAGGATAGACGCCATTGCAGGTTCAATGACGGAATAGGATAAAATGTTTGGAAAAAAGCCGAAAACAATCACCAAAGAAATTAACACAATGGGGGATAACAACATCCCAAAAGGTGCTTCATGTGGCTTGACATCAAGTTTTTCCGGCTGCATCTTGCCAGTGAATGTTTTGAAAACGAGCATCATACTATAAATAAATGTAAATATGCTTGCTATCCAGGCAACAACTGGAAATACAATGCCTATATTATCAATGTTGAATAAATGAAAAGACGTAATATCTACCATAGCTGTGAAAAACATTTCTTTACTCAAAAAGCCATTAAACGGAGGGAGTCCGGCCATGGAAAAGCTTCCGATTACTGCAATAGTAAATGTAATCGGCATGACTGTCATAAGCCCGCCTAAGCGTCGTATGTCTCTTGTCCCAGTTTCATGATCGACAATACCAACCATCATAAAAAGACTGCCTTTAAAAGTGGCGTGGTTAATTAAATGAAAAAGAGCTGCAGTCGTCGCTCCGACATACAAGTTATCTTCCATACTGTCGAAATGAATAGCTGCTGCACCAACCCCTAACATAGACAGAATCATTCCTAGCTGACTAACAGTAGAAAAAGCGAGAATTCCTTTTAAATCGGTTTGTCTGACAGCAGAAAAGGAGCCCCAAAACAGGGTCGTCAACCCAAATCCTGCTACCAGCCACAGCCATTCTCCACTAATTGCAAAAACTGGACTTAGACGTGCAACTAAATAAATCCCTGCTTTTACCATCGTAGCGGAGTGCAAATAAGCACTAACAGGTGTAGGTGCTTCCATTGCATCGGGAAGCCATATATGAAAAGGAAACTGGGCCGATTTAGTGAATGCTCCTAACAATATTACAAGCATTGCTGGAATAAATAAGTTATGAGAGGTGATATCGTCAGCAGAAGCAATGATTTCCTGAATACTGAACGTACCTGTCATACTATACAACATAACAAATCCAACAAGCATAGCAAAACCGCCCATTACCGTTATGAGCATAGATTTTAAAGCGCCATACCGTGATTTTTCTCTTTCATACCAATAAGAGATAAGTAAAAAGGACGATAAGCTTGTGATTTCCCAAAAGGTGTAAAGAACAATCAAATTGTCTGATAGTACAACTCCTAACATCGCCCCCATAAACATTAATAAAAAAGTATAGAAGTTGTACAATGCTTCTTTTTCTTTAGAAAGGTAATAGATGGAATATAAAACAACGAGCATTCCAATTCCCGTAATTAAAAGAGCAAATAACAGTCCCAGGCCGTCAACGTGAGCAGAAAAATGGATACCTAGTGACGGAACCCAATCTAGAACGGCAGTAACTGTTTGCTTGTTTGCCGTGATCGGTAAATATTGAAGAAAATAAAGGAATAACAGTGTAGGTACTGCTAACACAAACCAACCAGTATGTATATAAGAGAATTTTTTATAAAGAAATGGAACGAATACAGCCGCAATGAATGGAGCAATAATTGCAAAATGTAATGCAGTTAACATATAGAACCTCCTTGTCGTATTCTCGCACAAATTCTTTTCACATTATAACTCATATTAAAAGGGTATGCATCTTTAAAAACCTGATTTTTCAGGCAATACAAAGATATTATATATAGGAAGAAAAACGAATTTAGAAAATTTGTTGAATAAATATTTTGTCGAAAACCAACACTAAGCATCAAAAACGAAAAAGGAAGCGTAGGTTATGACAATAAGAAATACATTCATTTTTTTATTTATTTTCATTTTGTTTATAGCAGGAGGTGCTCTTGCTAATGATTATGTTGAACAAAAACGGCTTGAAAAATTCTATTCAAGACCTGATCTTCTTCCATTATCTAATGATGAAGAAATTGAAAGAGACGTGTTTGAACCGAGAGAATACGTGAAAATAAAAAGCCTTTCCGGTTAAAAGTCGGAAAGGCTTGTTTTCATAATACAGGAAAACAAGTGATATTAAAGGTTTGTATCTATAATAAGTGGAAACGTCAGTTAACCTAAAAGGATGAACGATCTATTGTGAAATAGATATTTGGTGCTTTATTTGTTCTAATAAGGAACGTCTTTTCATTTCTTCCTCTATTAGAGAAATAAAATCTTTATTTAAATCTAAACCAATGGCTTTTTCATAAGCTTCAATTAACAACTCATCCGATAGTTGTCTCATAAAAAGACTGAGCACCTCCTTAACCAATTTGCTGCTTCCGAACATAACGTTAACTTTGTATTTCGTTTCCAAATCTCTTATTCCATAAACAAACATTTCCAATTGAATGTAAATTCAGTTTATCATTTCAAAGGAGAGAGAACAACCGTTCGTTTGTCCACAATCGATGGTGGATAAACTGTTTATAAGATTCAAGCTTTAATCTTTATAGGCAGTCGCTTAAGGGTTTCGAATGTTGAGAAAGTTATCCACAGGTTTTGAGAAGGAAGAAAATGTCGAAAAGTTTTAGTTATATTCCATTCACTTGTATAAAAAAGAGAATCTTCCATCATTTGAAAAAATATGATTTTAACGATATACTTTCAGTTTAGCAGTATCTGTACGGAATAAAGAAATAAAGGGTGTCGATTGTGCTGAAGTATTTTATGCCGAATGAATATATACCTTCTGTTTTTGACTTAAACCTTGAAGATCTCCATAAACGGAAAATAAAAGGAATTATTACTGATTTAGATAATACTTTAGTTGAATGGGATCGACCAGAAGCGACTCCCGAACTGCTCGACTGGATGTACTTTGTGAAGCAGCAAGGATTTCAAGTAACTATCGTATCTAATAATAATAAGGCAAGAGTGAGCACTTTTTCAGAACCAACTGGTATTAAATTTATCCATTCTGCCAAAAAACCTATGGGTAAGGCATTTAGAAAAGCCTGTAAACAAATGGGATTAAAAAAGAGCGAAGTGGTCGTTATAGGAGACCAAGTGATGACGGATGTATTTGGAGGCAATCGCGCAGGATTTTATACTATTCTCGTTGTACCTGTAGCTGAATCTGATGGTGCTTTTACTAAAATAAATCGAAAAGTAGAAAGAAGAGTGCTGAAAAGATTAAAAGAAAAAGGGCTTATACAATGGGAGGAATCAAATTGAACGAAGAAGATACGCTAATATGTGCAGGCTGTGGAGCAGATATTCAAACAGAAGACCCTGCAAAGACCGGTTATGTACCATTATCTGCACTTGAACGAAACACCATTATATGTCAACGTTGTTTTCGGTTAAAACATTACAATGAAGTGGAAGATGTTCCTCTTGAAAATAAGGACTTTACAAACAAGTTGCATGAACTGGGGAAAAGAGATGCCCTTATTGTGAAAATTGTGGATGTGTTTGATTTTGAAGGCAGTTGGATTCCAGGTTTTCAACGTTATATCGGAAAAAATGATGTATTGCTGCTCGTTAACAAAACGGATTTACTTCCAAAATCGATAAATAAAAACAAGTTAAAAGATTGGATCAAAAGAACGGCGAAAGAACATGGCCTAAGAGCAAAAGAGGCTCTATTTATTAGTGCAGAAAAAAACAGCGGTATAAAAGAAGCAGCTTCGCTGATGGATGAATTGCGTAACGGCAAAGATGTTTATATAACAGGCTCTACAAATGTTGGAAAATCAACCTTTATAAATAGCTTGATTAAAGAATTTGGCGGAGATGATGAACAATTAATCACCACTTCCTATTTTCCAGGAACGACTTTAGATATGATCGATTTACCATTAGATGATGGAAGCAGACTATATGATACACCAGGAATCATAAACAATAAACAGATGGCTCATTATGTAACGAATAAAGAATTGAAGCAATTAATGCCTGCAAAAGAAATAAAACCGCGGATTTATCAATTAAATGAAAAACAGACTTTATTTATTGCAGGTTTAGCAAGAATAGATTTTTCACAAGGAAGCCCAAATTCATTTGTCGCTTATTTTGCAAATGATCTGCTTATTCACCGGACAAAACAGGAAAAAGCGGAGCAAATTTATAGAGAGCATGCCGGTGAATTTTTAAATCCTCCTGGAAAAGAATCATTAAAGGATATGCCTGCGTTTGTAAAACACTCATTTACTGTAAAAAAAGGGAAAACAGATATAGTTATATCAGGATTAGGCTGGATTACTGTCACAGAACCTAAAGCAGAAATAGAAGTATATGCTCCTAAAGGAGTTGGAGTATCGTTAAGAGAGGCGGTTATTTAATGGGGAACGAGTTAAAAGCAGAAAAACTTTTTGGATTGTTAGGACACCCTGTTGGACATTCTATGTCCCCGGTAATGCACAACGATCAATTTGAAAAACAGGGGCTTCCTTATTTTTATCATGCATTTGATGTTGCACGCGGAGATCTCAAGAAAGCGGTAGAGGGTATGAGAGCTCTTGGTATCTCAGGTTTTAATGTAACAGTGCCTCATAAAGTAGAAGTAATGACCTATTTAGATGAAATTGATGAAGAAGCCCGAATCATAGGAGCAGTTAATACTGTTGTCAATGAAAACGGCAAATGGATAGGATATAATACGGATGGTAAAGGCTACGTTCAGTCCCTTCTTGCTAAAACAGGCAAAGCATTACATGATTATAATATACTCGTTATTGGGGCAGGAGGAGCTAGCAGAGCAGTTGTAACTTCTCTTTACAAGTATGGAGTAAAAAGTTTAGCTATAACCAATAGAACCAATTCAAAAGCAGAAAATATACGCAAAAATCTAGGTGAGGAAATCGAAATTCTAGATAAAGAAAAAGCAGAAAGTAAAACGGGAGAGTATGACCTAATTATCAACACAACTTCAATGGGAATGTCTCCACATGTAGCCACCATTCCTTGGAAAACAGATGCTTTAAAGCAGGGATGTTTATGCAGTGACTTAATATACAATCCATTAAAAACAACATGGTTAAAAGAAGCGGAAGGACAAGGTGCTGATACGTTGAACGGAGTTGGCATGTTTGTTGGTCAAGGAGCTGTTGCATTTGAATTATGGACTGGTATTTGGCCCGATATAGAACGTATGTCTGAGGTTGTATATGAACAGCTTGGGAGGAAATAAAATGTTAACTGGAAAACAGAAACGTTATTTACGAAGCAAAGCACACTCATTGAAACCGGTTTTTCAAGTAGGAAAAGCAGGAGTAAATGAAAATTTAATTAAACAAACAGAGGACGTATTAGAGGCTAGAGAGTTAATTAAAATAAATATCCTTCAAAATTGCGCAGAAGACAAAGATTCTATAGCCAATGAACTTTCTGGCGGTGCTGACGCTGAAGTGGTGCAAATTATTGGGAACACTATAGTTTTATATAAAGAATCTGTGGAAAATAAAAAAATAGAATTGCCATAATAGAAGGAGTAGTAAAATGAAGACTAAAATAGGCCTCTTAGGCGGCACATTTGATCCTCCTCATACTGCTCATCTCATTATTGCTCAAGAAGCTCTTACCGCATTGCGGCTGGATGAAGTGTGGTTTATACCAGTACACACTCCGCCGCATAAAACAAGAGAAAAAATGGCTGATCCTTATGAAAGGTTTGATATGACGAATAAAGCAATTAAAGGCAATAAATGCTTTCAAGCTTCGGCCATTGAATTAGAAAGAAAAGGACCTTCATATACAGTCGAAACGGTAAAAACTTTAAAAGAAATGACAGAAGATACGGAGTTTTATTTTATTATCGGCGGTGATATGGCAGAACAACTAGAAAATTGGAAGAGAATCGAAGAACTAAAGAGGATGGTCACCTTTGTAGTTGCACAACGCCCTGGTTATGAGACTCCGCAAAATGAAAATGCTAGTATAATGCATATAAAAGTACCTCAAATGGAAATTTCTTCAACGTTAATTAGAGAAAGACGTTACCAAGGTAAAAGCATTCGCTATTATGTACCAGAGGAAGTTTGGGAATATATTGAGGAGAGAAATCTCTATGGATAAAAAAAAAGCATTAGATAAGGTAAAACCACATTTAACAGAACATCGTTATATTCATACATTAGGTGTAACAGAAAAAGCAGTAGAGCTTGCTGATAAAACCGGTATTGAGAGGGGACAAGCGGAGTTTGCTGCGATCTTCCACGACTATGCAAAATTTCGTTCTAAAGAGGAAATGAGAAGTATCATACGCAAACAAAAATGGGATGAGAATTTTATTAACTATGGCGACGAATTATTGCATGCTCCTGCAGGCGCTTACTTAGTAAATAAAGAAATTGGAATCGAAGATGAAGAGATATTATCCGCTATTTTTTGGCATACTACAGGGAAAGCAAAGATGAATACACTCGAAAAAATTCTTTTTTTGGCAGATTATATAGAACCTAATCGAATTTTTCCTGGAGTAGATGAAGTAAGAGAAGCTGCGGAAAAAAACATTGATCATGCTATTGTTATGGCTCTTCGCAATACGATAGTATTTCTTATGAAAAAAAACCAGCGTGTATTTCCTCAAACTCTTTATGCTTATAATGACATGGTTGAACAAATAAAAAATCAGTCCAATTTAGGAGGATGATGAAAATAATGCAAGGAGAAGCTTTATTAGAGCTTGCAGCAAGAGCTGCAGATGAAAAAAAAGCGGAGCACATAGCAGCTCTTGACATGAGGGGTATTTCACTTATTGCTGATTATTTCTTAATAGCTCATGGGAATTCTTATAAACAAGTACAGGCCATTGCCCGGGAAATAAAAAAGAAAGCTCAAGAAGAGGAACAGGAAGTAAAACGGCTAGAAGGTTTTGATGAAGCAAAATGGATTTTGATAGACTTAGGTGATGTTATTGTTCATATTTTCCATAAGGATGAACGGCATTACTATAATCTTGAAAAATTATGGGGCGATGCCTCTCACGTCGAACTGGATACAGTTTTGTCGTAATATGAAAGCTTACAGCAGTTTTGCAAGTGTTTATGATTGCTTAATGGAAGAAACACCTTATGAAAAATGGGAACATTGGCTCCAGACAGTATTAGATAAAGAAACATCATCTTCACCAGCAATATTGGATGTTGGCTGCGGTACCGGCACAATATTGAACAGATTGTTAAAAAAAGGCTATTTAGCATCCGGCACTGACCTTTCTGAAGAAATGCTCGCGGCAGCAAAATATAAATTAAATAGTAAAGGATTTCATCCAATGCTGTTTTGTCAAGATATGAGAAACTTAAATATACCAGAGAGCTTTGATGTTATTTTAGTTCTTTGTGATTCGTTAAATTACCTCACGAAAGAAACGGACGTCCAATCGGCTTTTCAATCTTTTTATCGTCATTTAAATAATAATGGCCTTCTTATTTTTGATGTTCACTCTTTATACTATATAGAAAAAGTACTACAAGGTGTATCGTTTGCCGATGCTTCTGAAGATGTATCTTTTATATGGAATACTTTTCCTACCGATAAAATTGGAGAAGTGGAGCATGAACTTACTTTTTTTATCGAGCGGAATGATTCGTTATATGAACGGTATGATGAATTTCACCTGCAGCGAACATTTTCTATTAAAAAATATGAGTATTTATTAAGAAACGCGCAATTTGAAATAATAGGAATACATCCAGACTTTTCGTTTGATCTACCTCAAGACAATAGCGACAGAATTTTTTTTATAGCAAAAAAGGTTTTACAATAACGAGATAAAAGAGTAAAATGAAAAAGACGGTGATTCCGTCTTTTATAAAAGTTATGAAATTATAAACATTTGGCGTTTTTGATGTCTAGCTTCGGCGCCCAGCCGCTCAGGCGCACACTCGTCGCCAAAAACGCCACGTCCTGTGGCATTGGCGACAATAGCACATCCTATGCGTCGACGTGTGCGATCTTAGCAGAAGTTCATTAAAATGAGCTAAACGTCTTATGTCTTCCCTTTCGACTCCGGGCCGCAGGCGACCCTGCGCGAAAACTCCAGACCTGTCGCGGCTGATCAGGGCGTTTGCGCTTTTCTTAACTAAGGTTTATTTTAGATTTTTAAATGTTTTCTGCATCTCTTGTTTATCTTCTCTAAATTTTTGATGTGTTCGTTGAAATACTTCCTCGAACATTCCTTCGCTGTACTTATCCAAAACTTTTAACCCTTCCCCTGTAATCCCGCCTGGAACGTTTACTTTTTCTCTTAGGCTTCTGAGATCGTAATGCCCTTGCTGCAGCAAGTATCCATAAGATATCATCATCTTTTCTGCGAGCTTTTCTGCGTCGTCTAGAGTAATCTCTGTTTCAGCAACAGCAGAATAAATAAATCGTTCGATTAAGAAGCTGATAAATGCAGGCCCGCAGCTTACAATGTCACTTGAAACCCGTAAAATGTCATCAGAGATTGAAATTGGCTGAGAAAATGTACTTAACCACTCTTGAAAAGAATTTTTCTCAGCTGTCGTCCAATTTTCTCCAAAAGTTAACAATAACGGTCCTTTACCCGTTTTATTTACTATGCTTGGTACAGTTCTCACAACTCTTCTAGCCGGAAGATATTCAAGGTCTTCAAGCAGAACGGGGCTTGTAATAGTAGCTAAGATGTGGTCATACGTTAAATGTTTTTTTAAATCACTAAGGACGTCTTTGTACTGAGCTGGTCTTACACATACGAAAACAATATCTGTGTGTTGTAATAATTCTGGTAAATCGTTTGCTATATTTAGATCAGGAAAGCTTTTTTCAAAATGAAGGCTTTTTTCTAACGATCGGTTAAAAATAAACAAATTTTTTTCTGATATACCTCCACGTTCAATCATTACCTCTGTCAGCATCCCGCCCATATTTCCGATACCAACTATTCCTATGTTTTTCAAATTTGGCTCCCTCCCTGGGTTCTCCGTTCAAAAAATGATCTCCCCATTCACTTTATGCAAAAATCCAATAAATCATGTCAATTTAACAAATCATGAAAGGAGAAAGAATCATGAGTTGGAAAAATCCAGCACTTATTTTTACAGGTTTTATTGTTTTATCATCATTAATGTTTATCATTTATATCTCTGTGCCAAAACAAGAAACAGGGATAGAGAACAGCAGTGCAGAGAATGAGGATTTTTTTCAAGAGTTTGCAGAAGACGTGGAGACTGATCCTAAAGAAGCCAATCAAAAAAGCACTCTAGATGAAATAATTGTTCTCGTTGATGTAAAAGGGCAGGTTCATCACCCAGGCGTTTATGAATTGAGAGAAAATAGCCGTGTGATTGATGCTATTGATGCTGCCGGAGGGTTAACGGAAGAAGGTGATTCGACTAATGTTAATTTTGCAGAACGTATATATGACGAAATGGTTATATACGTGCCGGTGCAAGGTGAAGCAAGCACAACAAATATACAGTCTGCGGAAAAAAATGATATGGTTCGAATAAACTATGCTGATGCTAGTGAATTAGAGTACCTGCCAGGAATTGGCCCGGCCAAAGCAGAAGCGATTATTTCTTACCGGGAAGAATATGGAGAATTTAAGGAGATAGAAGATTTAACGAAAGTATCTGGAATAGGAGACAAATCAGTGGAACAATTAATGGAAGTAGCAACTATTGAATAAAATAAATTAACATATAAAATAGTTTTAAATATATGAATTTTTTGATAATGTAAAGAGGAGAGTGTAAATGAAGGAGGAGAGAAAGATGTCAGAAAATCAATGGAAATTAGAAACATTAGCCGTTCACGGCGGCCAAGAGATAGATCCTGCAACACAAGCTAGAGCTGTTCCGATTTATCAAACAACTTCTTATGGTTTTAAAGATACAGATCACGCTGCGAATTTGTTTTCATTGTCCGAATTTGGAAATATTTACACAAGAATTATGAACCCTACGCAAGATGTGTTTGAAAAACGAATGGCTGATCTAGATGGAGGGGTCGGTGCTTTAGCAACGGCTAGCGGAAGCTCTGCTATTCATCTTGCAATATTAAACATTTGTGAAACAGGTGATGAAATTATAGCTTCAAGCGGTTTATACGGAGGCACCTACAATTTGTTTGTACATACGTTTCCTAAATTAGGAATAAAGGTGCACTTAGTGGATGGGAGAAATCCAGAAGCTTTTAAGGAAAAAATAAATAATAAAACAAAACTTATATTTGGAGAAATGATAGGAAACCCAAATGGCGATGTTTTCGATATTGAAGAAATCGCAAACATAGCTCATACAAATGATCTCCCACTTATGGTTGACGCTACCTTGGTTACCCCTGCATTGTGCCGGCCTATTGAATATGGAGCAGATATTGTTGTACACTCAGCTACTAAATTTATCGGCGGCCATGGTACTTCCATTGGCGGAGTAATCGTAGATGCCGGTAAATTTAATTGGAATAACGGAAAGTTCCATTCGCTTACAGAACCTGATCCTAGTTACCATGGAGTTGTTTATACCGAAGCTGTCGGTGAACTTGCTTATATTATCAAAGCAAGAGTTCAGTTATTAAGAGATCTGGGGCCAGCGATCGCTCCGATGAATTCATTTTTGTTACTTCAAGGATTAGAAACTCTTCATCTTCGTATGGAAAGGCATTGTGAAAATGCTGTAAAGGTAGCTGAGTATTTAGAAAGTCATCCACTTGTAGATTGGGTCAACTATCCGGGACTTCCATCACATCGAACATATAACAAAGCACAAAAGTATCTTCCTCATGGAAAAGGAGCTATATTGACGTTTGGTATTAAAGGCGGTACAAAAGAAGGGAAAGCCTTTATTAATTCATGCCGTTTACATTCTCATGTAGCAAACGTTGGAGACGCAAAGTCTTTAGTGATACATCCTGCAAGCACAACTCATCAGCAGTTAACAGAAGAGGCTCAAGCGTCGGCAGGAGTTTATCCTGAATTAATCCGGCTTTCTGTTGGTATTGAACATGCAGATGATATAATTGCTGACATTGAGCAGGCTCTTCAAAACAGTCAAAAATAATGAGCAACAATCATTCAAATGACGGGATGAAAATTTTTGTCTTCTCCCGTCCTCTTTTGTAATGAATCTAGTTGGAAGTGATGCCTTGGTAAAAAATAAAATAATGATTTTAGCAGGCCCACTTGCTGCAGCAAGCCTCTCCTTAACCGAATTCTCAGCAGGAGCTTTTGTTTTTACGGTTTTTGTATTGATATTATACATAAGACTGTTAAGCATGAAATGGATAACAATGTTAGCGATGTTAAGTATATTTATTTTTCTAAGGACGGAAAGCGTTGTTTTTTCAAATGTCTCTACGCTGACAGGTGATGAAATAGTTTTAAATGGAATGGTAACAGAAGGGCCGCATCGCAACGGAAATCGAGCTCAATTTCAATTGAAAGTAAATAATAAAGAGAAACTTCTTGTCCGTGTAACCCTTCAGCAGCATGCAGAAGTTCGTTTGCTTCGTACAATTTCTCCTGGAATAAACTGCTCAGTAAAAGGAAAACTTGTCTCTCCCACCTCCTCTGTTAATTTTCAAGCTTTTGACTATTCTAAGTATCTAAAAACCAAGCGAATTCACTGGTTATTTGAAACAACTATATCCGATATAACATGTGGAAAACCTGTTTTCAATCCTATTTATTTAATGAAAAAGTGGCGTCATGCTGGGATTCAATGGATCAATGATTATTTTCCTTCGGATTTAAAAGGAATTGCAGGGGCCTTAATTTTTGGGGATCGTCATATGTTAGACCCCAACATAGAACAAGCATATCAGAAGCTTGGCCTTATTCATTTGCTCGCAGTGTCAGGTTTACACGTCGGTTTGATTTCAGGTGTTTTGTATTATGGATTGCTTCGGATGGGCGTATCTAAACAAATGACAGAATTTCTTTTACTTTTTTTCCTCCCTGTTTATATGATTGCAGCAGGC
Organism: Alteribacillus sp. YIM 98480; assembly: GCF_009765375.1. Classification (GTDB taxonomy): domain Bacteria; phylum Bacillota; class Bacilli; order Bacillales; family Marinococcaceae; genus Alteribacillus. The sequence continues at coordinate 1,566 of NZ_VTOK01000012.1, read as the reverse complement.
GCTTCTCCTTCTGTAATAAGAGCAGCATCTATGGTAGTGCTCTTTATTCTATTAAAAAAAATCAACCAGCAGGGTAAAGCACTCGATTTGCTTGTTTATTTAGTATTAGGTTATATTTTTTTGAATCCGTACTATTTATTACATATTGGATTTCAGTTATCTTTTGTAGTAAGTGGAGCTCTGCTTCTATCCGCATCTATTATTAAAAAAACAAGTACTTTTTTTATGAGCTTGATTGTAACTTTTGTGGCACAAATGGCTGCATTACCAGTAATATTATTTCATTTTCATGAATTTTCTTTATTGAGTTTTGTGTTAAACTTCTTTTTTATCCCCTTCATTTCGTTTTTTGTTTTACCTTCTAATTTCCTTATTTTTGCAAGCTCTATTTTTTTCCCAACGTACACCTCTTTTATATCTTTTCCTTTAGAATTTACAGTCCATTTGGCTCACCAATTACTATTAGCAGTGAATTCTTGGAATGGATTACAAATTATTTTTGGGAAACCTTCAATCTTTATATTGAGCTGCCTTTCTCTTTCTTTATTCTGGATGTTTTATAAGCTAGATACGTTAGGGTTTCATAAGAAAGTATTATGGCAGGTTTCGGTAGTTATTATCGTATTATGCATGCAATGCTTTTACCCATACGTTAATAAAAATGGATATGTGACCATTTTGGATGTTGGACAAGGTGATAGCATTTTAATTGAACTGCCTTATAGAAAAGGTGTTTATTTAATTGATGCAGGCGGTGTGCTTCAATTTCCTAAAAATGATTGGGAAAAAAGTAATAAACCATTTGATCCTGGAGAAAGTATAGTTGTTCCTTATTTAAAGTCGAAAGGTATTAGTACTATCGATAAAATGATTATAACTCACGGGCACGTCGATCATTATGGAGGAGCTTTTACAGCAGCTGAAGAATTAAAAATACGACAGATTTTGTATGGAAAAGGCAATGATTTTAAACAAGAGGAATTAGACTTTTTAACATTTATGCAACATAAGCGAATTCCTATAAATTTTGTGAAAAACGGAAACTATTGGAAAGAGGGAAAAGCTCAGTTTCAAGTGCTGTTGCCCGAAGGAAATGAAGAGACAGGAAATGAACGTTCCATCGTATTAAGGGCGGTTATTGGAGGAGTTAATTGGTTGTTTACGGGTGATTTAGAAGAGAATGGAGAGCAGGTATTGTTAAAAAAATATCCACGCCTTCAAGCAGATATACTTAAAATTGGACATCACGGCAGTAATACGTCGACAACTGAACCTTTTATTAACCAATTACAAAGCAAAATGGCATTTATTTCTGCTGGCAGGTGTAATCAATTTGGTCATCCTCATAAAGAAACACTGGAAACATTGGGTAAATTTGGAATAGAAACGTTTCGTACGGATACACAAGGTGCTATCCGAGTGACTTTACAAAACGACCGCCTTCTAGAGATAGAACAAGCACTCAGCCATCCATTAGAAGTATCGTGTGAATAAATTGAAAAGGGGCTGGGACATAACTAGCCCGAAATAGTAAAAAAGATTCCGATTATCGTTTTTTGATAATCG
>NZ_VTOK01000011.1 GCF_009765375.1 Alteribacillus sp. YIM 98480 | reverse complement strand
TCGACTCCGGGCCGCAGGCGACCCTGCGCGAAAGCTCCAGAACCTGTCGCGGCTGACCAGGGCGCTTTCGCTTTTCTTGAAAGGTAAGAAATTATAAATAGTTCCGCGTTTTACATGTCTAGCTCCAGCGCCTACTCGCTCGAGATTCCTTCGGTTCGTCAATGGAAAGCAAAGATCAGCTTCCATATGCCGCCCCTCCAGGACTTGTCGCTCGTGAGCAAGGCGCTTGCGCTTTTCTTACATAAACAGATTAAAAACAGGGGTGATAAAGTGGTTCGTAAAAATTATAAACATTTGTACGCAAACGCTAATAAGGCCATTGAACATTTTTCGACATGGATGTTAATTGGTTTATTTATAGCAGTTCTTTTACAAGTATTTTTTCGTTATGTATTAAATTCTCCTTTGACATGGACGGAAGAAGCAGCGCGTTATTTAAATATTTGGATTGTATTATTCGGAACAGCTGTAGCCGTTTGCGAAAGGGATAATTTACGGGTTGATCTAGTCGATATAGTAGTAAAGAAATGGCCGTATAAAGCCCAGGTTGTATTTTATTTCGTTACTACACTGCTTTGTATGCTAGTTGTGATTAGCTTTATTAAAGGAGGTTATGAAACAACGAAAGAGCAATGGACCATTAGTATGAACGTTCTTCCATTTCCGCAAGGATTGTTATTTTTGGGAATGCTTATAGCAGCCAGTTTTATGTTCTGGTTTTTTCTGCATCAATTAATAGAGCATCTTAAAGCATTAATAAAAAGAGATGCAGGGGGAACGGTAAAATGACGATGATCATCATGATAATAACGTTAATTGTTTGTCTTTTGGTAGGTATTCCAGCAGCATTTTCCATAGGGTTATCCACTCTTTTATATTTTGTAATTGAACGAGGATTTTTTAACGTGCCAGATTTAATGGTAGTCAATCGCACGATTTTTGGGATGGATTCCTTTGTTTTACTCGCATTGCCTCTATTTATTATAGTGGGAAAAGTCATGAATGAATCGGGAGTTACGAATCGTCTATTTGATTTCGCCTCGTCTTTAGTAGGTCACTTCAGGGGAGGTCTGGGACAAGTAAATGTTGCTGCAAGTATGATTTTTTCAGGAATGAGCGGTTCTGCTACAGCCGATGCAGCAGGCTTGGGAGCTGTCGAAATTAAAGCGATGAAAGATGCTAAATACCCGGCAAGGTTTGCTTGCAGTATTACCGCGGCATCTGCTGTTATTGGTCCAATAATACCGCCAAGTGTTGCACTGGTGATGTATGCCATATTTGCAAATGTATCTTTAAACCAATTATTAATAGCAGGCATCCTGCCAGGGTTATTAATGGGGATCATGTTAGCCATATTCGTAGCATATGAAGCAGTGAAAAATAATTACCCGTCTGAAAAAAGGGCTACATTAAAAACGATACTGCTTACTGGTAAAAAATCCATTCTTCCTTTATTGACACCAATTATATTAGTAGGCGGCATTTTAAGTGGGATTTTCACAGCCACTGAGGCAGCCGCGATTGGATCACTATATGCTATTATTCTAGCTACTGTCGTTTATCGAACCATTTCGTTTCGTAAACTGTATAATATTTTTAAAAGTTCAATGAGAGACAGTGCGGTAGTGATGATATTAATTGCAGTTTCAAATGTGTTTGCGTGGATTTTGATACGAGAGCAAGTTCCTAATTATTTTACCGATTTGGTTGTTTCTATTAGTGAAAACTATTATATAGTAATGGGACTTCTTGTTATTTTTTTAAGTTTAATGTCGATGTTTTTATCAACCATTGTGAGTATTTCCATTGCAACTCCAGTAGTAGTTCCTTTAGTACTTGAGGTAGGCGGAGACCCGCTTCATTTTGGTATTGTGATGGTATTAACTTTGATTATAGGAGAACTCACTCCTCCAGTCGGTATGGTGCTTTTTGCTATAAAAAGAGTTGGTGACATTGAATTTGTTGAGTTAATTAAAGGAGTCGTACCTTATTTAATTGCTTTATACTTGGTTGTTATATTAATAGTAATTTTTCCGCAGATTGTCGTATTTTTACCAAACACGTTTTTATAGCTTTAGTTGAACGACAGGAAAAGATGGGCTGTTACCGAGAAAGGATCTGTATTGAAAGGTTAAATATAAATCTAAACACCTTTACTATACCAAAAAACTTAATCTTTCTAATCAAAAAATATACAAAATTATCTGAATTATGTTAGAATGATTTCTAAGCTTCAGTTCAGAAAATTAGAAATAAAAAAGTGGAGGGAGAAAGGTTATGTCTATGAGAGAGAAGGCATTGGCTATGCATAAGGAGAATCCCGGGAAAATCGGGACGTATTCAACAGTAGAGGTGAAAAGTAAAGAAGACTTGGGATTGGCTTATTCTCCTGGTGTCGCTGAACCTTGTAAGGAGATCGAGGAAGATGTCCATCGAGTATACGATTATACGAGCAAAGGCAATCTGGTGGCAGTAGTAAGCAATGGTTCTGCAGTGTTAGGGTTAGGCAACATAGGTCCAGAAGCTTCGCTGCCTGTTATGGAAGGGAAAGCGATTTTATTTAAGGAATTTGCAGAGATCGATGCATTTCCTCTCAGTATTAATAAGAAAGATACAGAAGGATTTGTAGAAACGGTAAAAGCATTGGAACCTACCTTTGGCGGTATCAATTTGGAAGACATAAAAGCCCCCGATTGCTTTATTATTGAAGGTGCTTTACGTGAAGCGCTAAATATTCCCGTTTTTCATGATGATCAGCACGGAACAGCTATCGTAACACTTGCTGGTTTAATAAATGCGTTCAAATTAGTTGATAAGACAGTAATAGACAGCCGCATCGTTATTAATGGAGCAGGTGCAGCGGGCGTAGCCGTAACAAAACTGCTTCTATCTCTTGGAGCAACAGATGTAGTGTTATGTGATTCTAAAGGAGCAATTTATGAAGGACGAACCGAAAGAATGAATGATATAAAAACAGAACTATCTCTCGTCACAAATCGTGAAAAAGTAAAAGGAACACTTGAGGAGGTCATGAAAGGAGCAGACGTTGTGATCGGAGTTTCTGCCCCTGACAGCATTACAAAAGAGATGGTTCAGTCGATGAATAGAGATCCAATTATTTTTGCCATGGCTAATCCTATACCGGAAATAATGCCTGAAGAAGCGAAGGAAGCCGGGGTAAAGGTTATTGGGACGGGCCGCTCCGATTTCCCTAATCAAGTTAACAATGTGCTTGCTTTTCCTGGCGTTTTCCGCGGTGCTCTCAACGTTCGGGCGTCAGAAATCAATGAAGAGATGAAAATTGCAGCAGCTAACGCTATTGCAAATTTAATTACAGAAGATGAGCTGACTCCTGATTATGTTATACCTAATCCATTAGATCCTAGGGTTGTTCAAGCAGTATCAAGTGCTGTAGCGGAAGCAGCAATAGAGACAGGTGTCGCAAAACAACCTGCAAATCAAAAAGTAGTTGAATCTTCTAAAGTATAACGAAACGGAAGGCACAGTAAGCAGAATAAATGCGCCTTCTTATTTAAAAAGAGAATGGTTTGAATTGGGTTCTCTGTGATGGCGTACCATTGTCATTACGCAAAGCCCTAGTAGCTCAGTGGAAGAGCAAAAGCCTCCTATGCTCATAAGATAGCTTTAGGAGGCTTATTTTGAAAGCTAAGAAATTATAAATAGTTGGCGTTTTACATGTCTAGCGCAAGCGCCTGCTCACTCGAGATTCCTTCGGTTCGTCAATGGAAAGCAAAGATCAGCTTTCCATGTGCCGACCCTCCAGGACTTGTCGCTCGTGAGCAAGGCGCTTGCGCTTTTCTTATTTCTATACGCATTTTGGCAAACATGACATTTCCTGTTGTTATGGAACTTCGTAAGTTGTTTTGTGTGGGATCTCTCGTTTACAATTTCTTTTGCAGTTTCTTCTGCGGCCAAATCAAAAGAGTCGCTAATTACCAGAGAGCAAGCAGCCACGGTATTGAAGCGGCGGTGTGATGAAATGAAAATAGAGCGGGGGCTATTTGCTTCTGTTTAAAAATGCAAAAAAGCAGGAGGGGGAACCTGCTTTTTTTTGAGGGGTATTTCGTATTAAGCCTTTAGGGGGCGTTGCTCATATTTAATGTACACTAGTACGTTAAAAAGAACCATCGATTCTTGAAAAGATAATCAAATTATTACATTTTTTACATAACTTAAATATTGTTAATGTTGTATGTTTTCGTACTAATTTGTTATGAAAAATTGACATAGTGGTAAACATTTAAACATTTTCAATTTTTGGTTTCAAAACACAATAATAGTCTAAAATTTATTAGGTAATAATACATAGGAGAAAAGGTTTATTTAATTTCCAGCGTTATTAACTTCTGTTTTATTGGAAGTATATCACAAAGCAAAGAAGCTTGAACTAGATGAAGGTTTTATCAACCTTAGAAAAGAAGCGTTGGACACCCAACTTGTACATCAGTAATATGCCATAACAATTATTGAGATAGCGACGAATAATTAGGTCTTTGTTACAACTGATGGAGAAAATAACGAAAATTGGAAAAGAAAATTTTGTAATAATATATTAGATGAGTGTGTAACGGTATTACGAAAGGATTTAGCTGATAAATCTCTTTTATCTATTTTAAAAAAATAAAAACGAATAACGTGACAAATTAAAATGTAAGGCATAGACTATAGTATTTGGTGGAGAATTTCTATGTTTTTTACTTTCTAACCTTATGTTTACAACTTGTAAGCAATTAAGCAGCATTTCATATTTACACATTGATTGACAATTCCCAAAAGTACTGCTAAATTAGTGATTGTTGAGCTTTTGCCCTAGTAGCTCAGTGGAAGAGCAACAGCCTCCTAAGCTGTAGGTCACAGGTTCGAATCCTGTCTAGGGCGCCACTTTTAAAGAACCGTTGATATGACGATAAATCAGACGGTAAAGTATTGCGGTGACATGTTCGATATGTCCGGAATACATAACGTTAATATGTGAGACAAACGCGCTCTCTTCTGTGTGACTTAAAAGTCCCCGGAAGGGGGTGTTTTTTTGCTGGGCTAACCAACGCCACGTCGGATGAATACTGCAAGCTATCACCGATTGAAACCGTCGATCAATTGAATAAGGCCGTCCAGTCACATTTATACGCCCACAGCCACGAATTAAGCTCAGCTACTATTGCGGTATTTAAGTTAATTAAGAATCACGCGGCCAAGTACAGAGGCGTTGCGTTCATGAAATACGACAAAATAGCCGAGGCTTGCAGCGTATCTTATGCGTCTGTTAAGCGTGCCATGAGAACAGAAATGCGGCATTGTTGACGTATACCGGACAACGCGCACCAAAGGCGAGTTAAAGGGCGGATACGGTCATAATGTCATCGTTATAAAGGCGGCTACCCCTTCTGACCCGTTGCCTGAACCATCGGCCTTAAACCATCGCAAAGAGGCAGAGAGTACCGATGTACCAAGAGATCAGCAAGCAGAAACAGGCGGGGAAGCTGTACCTAGTGAAGCTGATACCAATAAAGATATTATAAATAATACGTCTTGCGATTTGTCTAGCCGTCCATACAGCCGTTTTAAGTAGTTCATAGCGAAACAAATATGAAGAGGCGGATCTATTAGAAACGGCAGTACGGGCGCTTGCTGTTACGTTCCAGGCAACGAAAAGGCGTAGGATACGTAATATACCGGGCTATTTCAACGGGATACTATCGCAAATGTATGACCGACTATATGAGGCGGAGATTAACGGTCTTGCCGGGCTGGAAGCGGAATAGGTAATGAATTTCCAATTTTACTGGAAAAAACGAGCCGAAATGATACAACATATGCGTTTATATATTTTTTTATTATTACGTGGAATAGAATACCGTTACTAACGACAATAACGACTATACGTATATACCGTAATGATGTACTATCCGTTTATACCGTTACTATCGCTATACTACTGCCGTTCTGTACGTACTGGACTAGACTAGGCGCAAGCTATTGGGGCGCTTATGTTGGACGGGCTTATTAGCGTTTGTTGAGCGGCTATTGAGCGTTATTATATGACGGCAGCGCGCGGGAATTGCCGATAAACCGTCATGAAATACGAGGAGGCGGCCATGCTCGTATTTGCGTTATCAGATTTCGCAAGACGAGAAGACGATGAGGAAATCTGGGCTGTGCTCGACAAGTTTCGTAATCCAATTTTAAAAGGAAAGGCTGATGTAAAATGAGTACCGCACCTAATTTAATTCCAGAAGAAATCAAACATTTACATGTAGAAAATGATAAGTACATCGAAATACGGTATTATCCGATTATGAAAGGCGTTCAAATTCTAACGTACAGCGATAAAGGGGCTCCGCCTGACCAAGCGTCTTTCGAAATAGGAGATGCGTCGATCGAATTGGAATACAACGAAGAAATCCGGGACTTAATAGAAAATATCGACACGTTCGAAGCCGTGGAATTATTAGCGTTAATTGAAGCGAACCTAGAAGAACAAATATAAAAGTAGTACGAAATACTCCGATGAAGTTTGCCCGGACGTACTTGAACGCCGATAAGTTCACGTCTGGGACCGTCACACGGACAAAATAACGGGAGGGGATACCGTGACGATTAACAAGATACGTCGAATATTGTAGAAGATTTCTCGGATATTAGCGATGTAAATGCGGCCAAACTAAGAGGATCGCAAGAAGAGGAGCCGGTAAAGTTATCGGATGGTTGTTGCGGCGGTTGTTTAAATAAAAACCGAAAAAATTTTTGGAATAAATTTACGCAAAAATGCCCTTTTTTACGAAGCAATTTCTATATTAAGAAGTAGAGGGAATTTTTTTAGATCACCCCCCTAATTTTTTTGCGTGAGAAAACGTTATACAAAGTATAGGGTTGAAATTTGCCGTGCGAAATGGACAAGTAATAACGCATAGTAGCATAGTAGGAAATTTCATTACTACCCATGCCATTTTTGAAAAAATTGTTACCGCAGCCTCCTAAGCTGTAGGTCACAGGTTCGAATCCTGTCTAGGGCGCCACTTTAAAACTATATACCCCAAATTGGGGCTGAGCGGGGCAGGATTTATTTTTCTGCTTTTTTTCATTAAAATGAGATGCAGCCTGCCAAACTTAATTTTTATTATTGGTATTATTTTGTTTAGATTTTTTAGAAGTTTCATTACCACTTGCAAATTCATAAGAAGCTTCAAACTCTGTTTCTGAAACCTTATGCCCTTTCACAGTCTTATATTCCACGCCTCGATAGCCGGTGTCATTTTTTTTGTTCATCTAAGAAACCTCCTTCGTTTTGAATATCTTTATGTTTTTCCTTTGTTTGATTTTTATTCGCTTTTTAAAGAGTCCAACAGAAAAAGTGTCTTTGATGACAAAGTAATACGTTTTTTGCTTTTAAATCCAATGTCTGTATTATCATAAAAAAGGGAAAGCTATAACGGGTGATACATATGAAAGCTAATGAAAACGATCATCACAAATACAGTGAAGCAATTGATAAAATTCAAGAAGGAAATAATGCCATGATTGAATTGTTTAATGAACTAGAAGATGACGATCCATTAATTCGTTTTGGTGATGATGTAATGGAAAACATCGAGAAAGCTAAGAAAAAATTCGGTGATGATGTTGTCGATGAAAAAATCAACACGGTTGTACGTGAAATGCTGTCATGGTTAGATTTAAATGATGTGGAATGAATAAATAAACATCCCTGCATATTTAAATAAGGTTCCTCAACATTCCTCCATGTTTTACCCCGGCTCTCTTCTTTTTTTAACAATCCTTTATAAAGATCTTAAACATTCTTTTTTATAATTGGAAAACAATGGTACGATGAGATAAGGCTCCATAAAATGCTTCTAAGCTGAGGCTGTTTTTAGCTGTTTAATACTGCAATCGGAACAGTAATTATGCATAAAGATAACAATATAATAGTGAAAAGGGTACAAACAAGGCGGTCTTATTATGAAAAATAAATTAAAACTCCGGCGCGTTCAAGTTGTTTTAGGAGTGATTTGTGTTGTTTTTCTTGTTGTGGCAGCGGTATCCGTTTATGGAGCATTTAAGCCGCTTCCTGATGGTGTTTCTTACGAAGGAGAAATGCACAGTGCGGAAGAAGTCGAATTTTTATATGATTTAACTTATGAAGGAGGCGAAGGACTTGAACACGATCAAGTGATTTTTGATCAGTTTCATAAAATAATAGAAGAAGCAGACGATTTCGTGTTAGTTGACATGTTTTTATTTAATGATGACTACGATCGTTCAATGGATTTTCCATCTTTGTCACAAGAGGTCGCAGACACACTTATTGAAAAAAAACAAAGCAGCCCTGAGATGACAATGGTTGTGGTGACGGATCGTATCAACACATTTTACGGTTCATATCCTTCTGATATATTAAATGAATTAAAAGATAACGGAATCCATGTTTTTTTCTCTAATTTAAAACCATTAAGAGATTCTAACCCCATATATTCCGGCATCTATAGGACTTTTTTTCAATGGTTTGGAACAGCAGGAAACGGGTGGCTTCCCAATGCTTTCAGCCCAGATGCACCAGATGTCACGCTGCGGTCTTATTTAGAATTGCTTAATTTTAAAGCAAATCACCGAAAAGTCGTAGTAACCGAAAAGAAAGGGATGGTTATGTCGGCTAACCCGCATGATGCAAGTGCCTATCATTCAAATGTCGCTTTTGTATTGGAAGGGAATATCCTGCAGGAGATGATTGAAACGGAAAAAGCGGCAGCGACAATGTCCAGTGCTGATGAGGAATTGTTTCGATCTCTTGAAGCAGAAACCGAACATGCAGACCATAAAGAGAACTACCAAGTACAATTGTTGACGGAAGGAAAAATAAAACAGCATGTTCTGCAAGAAATAGCTGATACAAAAAAGGGAGAAACCGTAACGATGGGGGCCTTTTACTTGTCTGATCGTGACGTGATCAACGCCTTGATAGGAGCGGCTGATAAAGGGGCAGAAGTGAAGCTGTTATTAGATGCAAACAAGGACGCTTTCGGACGGGAAAAGAACGGTATACCGAATCGTCCTGTGGCGAATGAACTCGTTACTAAAACAGATGAAAATATAGATGTTCGCTGGTATCGGACGAATGGAGAACAGTATCATACAAAAATGATGATTTTTGAACGTGAAGAAGAAAGTACAATAATAGGAGGATCTGCTAATTACACGAAAAGAAACCTCCATGATCTTAATTTGGAAACAAACGTCAAAATTACAGGGGCTTCAAGTACAAAAGTGATGGAAGACGCAAAAGAGTACTTTGAGACCCTTTGGACTAATGAGAATTATACGTATACAGCGGACTTCGAAGCGTATGAGGATGAGTCGAGATTTTCTTATTTTTTATATCGTTTTCAAGAATGGAGCGGCATGTCAGGTTTTTAAGGGTTAACTTAATTTTGATTTAACGTAACAAAAAATCTGGCCTTGTTTAAGGTCAGATTTTTATCAGTAAGGAATTTATTTCTCAACAATTAAATTATTTAATTGTGTTTTTATTACCGCACGTAAGTTATTTTCCTTGAAAATTAGGCTTTCTTTTTTCTTTAAAAGCCTCTAATGCTTCCAGGCGGTCTTCAGTAGGGATGATTACTTCATAGGCTTTCGATTCAATGGCCATACCAGAATGAATGTCAACATTGCTGCCGTGATGAATTGCATGTTTTGCCTGAATAACTGCCAGCGGCCCGTTTTTCATAATTTCATTGGCTAAGTTTATAGCGGTATCCATTAAACTATTTAATGGAACGGCTTTATTAACAATCCCAAGTTCTTGCGCTTCTAATGCATCGATACGACGTGCAGTGAGAATAAGCTCTTTTGCTTTTGAAGGGCCGATCAGATTTGTCAATCGCTGCGTTCCCCCAGCGCCTGGAATAATAGCCATACTTACTTCGGGAAGCCCCATTTTAGCTGTTTCTGCTGCAAAACGAAAGTCACAAGCAAGAGCCAGCTCAAAACCGCCTCCGAGGGCATATCCGTTAATAGCTGCAATAGTAGGCTGAGGAATTTCTTCAATCAATGTGAACACCTGGCGGATTTTATTTACATTACGACGAACTTCTTTCTCACTTAATGTGCGTCTTTCCTTTAAATCAGCACCTGCGCTGAATGCTTTTTCTCCAGCACCCGTAACAATGACAGCCCGAACATCTTTGTCTAATTGAATCGCTTCAACTTTTTCTTCAAGCTGAACAAGCGTATCGTAATCAAAACAATTCAACTGCTCTGGACGATTAATGGTTATAGTCGCAAGGTGACCGCTTTTTTCAAGCAAGACGTTACTCATTATGTAACCTCCTAAATTTATTTTTCTATAGGAACGAAATATTCACTTTTGCGATATGCTAATGCTTCCATTGTAGCGATTAATTCTCCATCACTTTCGATATTGATTTTATACCATCCCATTTTATGATTTTTCTTTTCTTCAACCGCTGTTGCTCGAAGACGCGAGCTTTTTTGACCCGCTGCCATAAAGTTGACGGTAGTAGAAAGTCCAACAGCTGTTTTACCATAAGAATTGCATGCTGCTGCAAAGACGTAATCAGCAATAGCAAATGTGATAGCTCCGTGTACTGTTCCGTGTGAATTGATCATGTTATCGGTTACATCTAATTCTGCAATAGCTGTTCCTTCCCCAATTTCGAGTAGTTTTATTCCCAAATACTGAGCGTAAGGTTCATTTTCCATTATTTTTAATATATCCTCTTTGTACTGATGATGCAGCTCCACTTCGTTAACTGCTGACTTCAAACAAACCCCTCCTCATATTTATCTAGTGTCTAAGCAAATAGAATATAGAAAAAATTTTCGTATTATAAATATAACAGAAAAACAACAGTCGTTTCAATATTGTTATATAAAATTAATTTTAAAATAAAAAAAGGTTATCAATCGGGTTGTTAAAAAAACAACTACATATTAAAATATGACAAAAAATAAACCCTGCAAAAATTTGTGTTATACTAACAAAAATTTGTTAACATCTTCGTTATGGGTATATTTTTTTAAGTAACAAAATTACATTTTTATTATCTGAAACTGTTCATAAGGAATTATTAGAATAAAGGAGATTTGATAAGAAATGAAGGATGGTCTAGAAGCGGGAAAGACAGAGTTTTTTAAGGTGACTGTAACAGAAGATATGTTTGCTCAATTTGAAGGGGAAATCATTCATTCTGCATATTCCACCGTTTCGATGGTATATCATATGGAACTAATATCTAGAAAATTAATTCTGCCTTATTTGGAGTCGCATGAAGAAACCATGGGTGCTGCTGTTCATGTTAAACACTCTGCTCCGTCTCCGTCCCCGCTTGGTTCGACAATTACTGTAACGGCAACTGTTAAAAAAGTACGTCCGCGTTCCATTGTTACTGGGGTCACACTTAGAAATGAACGGGGGATAATTGGCGAAGGAGAAGTAAAGCAAGCTGTTTTACCCAAGTCTTATATTAGAAAACAATTAGATTTATTGGAAAGCTAAATTAATTAGCACCCCTCAGGCAAATAGTGAAGGAAATAACTTGTAATTCCCTCTTCTGTTATGATAATATACAAATCAGAATAAATATTTCCATTTGAACTATAATTGTATACATTGTCAGATAATTATAAAAATAAAAGAGAGGGATAAAACATTTGAAAAAAATTATACAGTCCCAAACCCTTCAAAACCAAGCTTATGATTATTTGTTTAATAAAATTGTCAGCGGGGAACTCCCGCCTGGCGCACGGTTAATCGAGGAAAAGATTGCTAAAGAAACGGAGATCAGCCGAAGCCCGATTCGTGAGGCCATAAGAAGGTTAACTAGTGAGGGGTTGGTTTCCGTAAATCCAAGAGGGGGAGTGAGGGTGTATCAGGCCTTACACTCAGATTTTAAATATTTGTACGAATGCCGCAAAAGTTTAGAACCGACAGCAGCTTCATTAGCTGCTAAACGAATGAATGAGGTGAAAAAAGCAGAGCTAAATAAATTAGTTAATGAAAACATTAGGGCACTTGAGGAAGAAGATTATAAACAGCTGAAAATAGTAAGCAGCAGATTTCATGAATTAATTTTAGAAGGAAGTGGAAACCCTTACTTAAAGAAATTGATGAAACAATTGAATTCACTACTCATGTTTTATCGAAATAAAATAGTTGATATAACTGAAAGGTTAGAAAAAGGAAGTATTGAACACCAAGATATTTGGAGAGCCATTCAAAAAGGTGATGAGGAAGATGCTGAAAAAAAAATGAGGGAACATATCGAAATCGATTATCAGTTCTATATATCTAAATATGGAGAAAATGATAATGGAAAATATGATGGAAGGAAAAATTTATTTTAAATAGAGGAGGTTATTATGAAAGACTAACGTAAGGACCCGGGAGTAATATTAAGGTAAGAGAATATTGGTGAAGTTGATAAGACGATCATCAACAGTTTTTATTATGAAATTCTTGAAAGAAGATTAATATGAAAATTTATGGAAATTCACAGGTGGGATTTAAAGCTATTAGTTGAAAAAATCCCGCCGAGTCAATTAAATAATGAAACAATTGTAAACGTTTGGAGTTAAATGTATACAATGTCTGAAAATTTAAAAAGGAGTTGTTATTATGGTTAAGCCATTAGAAGGAATTAGAATCCTAGAATTAGGTACACTTGTTGCTGCTCCATTTGCAGGCAAAATCTTTGCTGAATTTGGTGGAGAAGTTATTAAAGTAGAAGATCCAAAAAAGGGAGATCCTTTACGAAACTGGCGTGTATTACACGATGACAATACATCGTTGTGGTGGCGTGTCCAGGGACGAAATAAAAAATCGGTTACTATTGACCTTCGTACCGAAGAGGGGCAAGAGCAAATTAAAGAATTAGTAAAAGAAACAGATATCGTCATAGAAAATTTTCGACCAGGAACCTTAGAAAGATGGAACATTGGTTATGAAGCGTTAAAAGCGATTAATCCAAGTATAATTATGACCAGAATATCAGGCTATGGCCAAACAGGACCATATAGAGATAAAGCAGGTTTTGGCAGTGTTGGGGAATCGATTGGCGGTTTGCGGTACTTAACTGGAGAACCTGATCAACCACCAGTAAGAGTCGGGGTCCCTCTAGGTGATTCTCTAGCTGCTTTGTATGCAGTGAGTGGAACATTAATGGCCTTAAGAAGTAGAGATAGAGATCCTATGAGAAAAGGACAATACGTAGATGTTGCCCTTCATGAATCTGTCTTTTCACTTCTGGAGGGAATGCTGCCGGAGTATGACCTTAAAGGATTGGTGAGAGAACGAACAGGTTCCATTTTACCTGGAATTGCGCCTTCAAATACGTATGAGTGTGCGGATGGTAAATATTTGGTTATTGCAGGGAATGGGGATAGTATTTTTAAACGCCTTATGCGTGCTATAGAAAGGCCAGACCTTGCGGATGACCCTCAATATGCTACAAATCAGGGACGAGCAGAAAAAGTAGAGTATTTGGATCAAGTAATCGGGGAGTGGACCAAGAAATATCCACTAAAAGAAGCCCAAAAAACACTGGACGAAGCAAGAATCCCAGTTGGGCCTATCTATAGTATTGAAGACATCGCACACGATGAACATTATCAAGCTCGGGATATGTTAGTTAAGGCTCAATTGCCTGATGGAGCAGAAGTAATGGTACCAGGAGTAGTGCCGAAACTTTCAGAAACACCAGGAAGTATTGAATGGGTTGGTCCGGAATTAGGTCAGCATAATGAAGAGATTCTCAAAAAGAAAAACTATTCTGAGAGTTAAATTGTAAGTCAATTAAGATGCTTCTCATTATCAAGTGACATTACTTTGAAAAAAACCCTCTAAAGAATGAACTGACACATTCTTTAGAGGCAGGTAGATTGGTACTTTAAATAAAAATTTATAAAATGTAAGCTTAAATAAGTACAAAGATTGGTTTACTTGGCATGAGTCACATTAAAAAGTGTTAGAAGGTTATCTAGTAAAACTAAAAATGAAAACGTTTACTGATGGGCTGATTTTATGAGATAAGAGTATAAGACAGACATAATGACTTTTAAAAGAAAGGGATTTCCGGTGATAGCATTAGTTGGTTTTGTTACGTTTATATTGATTATTACTTTACTGCTGGTCTTTAAAGTTTCTCCTGTGCCGGTTTTTATTGTTGTTCCAGTTCTTGGTGCTTTAATGATAGGTGTTAGTCCTGTAGAAATTGGAAGTTTTATTGGAGACGGCATATTACAAGTTATGGACGTGGGAACACTTTTTATTTTTGCGATGTTGTACTTTGGTATTATGTCGGATGCTGGCTTGTTTGATCCTTTAACAGGTAAGTTAAAAGATATGGCTGGAAGCAATGTCGTTTTAGTGGCAATTGTAACTGTCTTTATTGCAATGGTGTCACATTTGGATGGGACAGGAGCATCGACCCTTCTTGTTACCATTCCAGCACTTTTGCCTGTCTATAAAAAATTACAGATGAATCCACTGATATTACTTTTAATAGTCGTTATGAGTGCTGGTGTTATGAACCTCATTCCCTGGGGCGGGCCATTA
This sequence comes from Alteribacillus sp. YIM 98480, assembly GCF_009765375.1. Lineage (GTDB taxonomy): Bacteria > Bacillota > Bacilli > Bacillales > Marinococcaceae > Alteribacillus. Next base: position 175,005 of record NZ_VTOK01000011.1, on the reverse strand, counting down.
GCACGAGTTGCCGTAGTATTAGAAATCGACCCGAGTGCTTTGTGGGTACCCCTGATTCCCGTTCAAATCATTGGTATAGCCGCTGTCTTATTAACAGCTGTATATCTAGGAAAAAAAGAAAAAAAGAGAATTGCAAATTCATCAATGGAACACACGAGTGAAGAAGCATCGGAAGTGAAATTAGAATTGGCATCGGCTCTAGAGCAGGAGGCAGAGGTGTCAGAGGATGCAAATTTAAAAAGACCGAAACTTTGGTGGTTTAACCTTATTCTTACTATTGCGACTATTGCTACACTAATTACCACCGAAATCGAAATAAGTGCGGTATTTATGTTTGTTTTTGCGCTGGCTCTCGTTATTAATTACCCTAATGGAAAATTGCAAATGGAGCGGATGCGTGCCCATGCTTTTGAAGCATTTACTCTCGTTACTATATTAATTGCAGCAGGAGCTTTTTTAGGAATTGTATCCGAAAGTGGGATGGTTGAAGAAATGACTACGGGGCTTATTTCTGTCATCCCTGAAGCAATCGGGCCTTTTATACACCTTATTATAGGGGTTATATCCGTTCCTTTATTAATGGTTTTACCGCCTGATGCATATCTCTTTGCCTTTGTATCTTTATTAGTAGAAATTGGTGCTGAACACGGTGTACCTGCAACATCTGTCGCTTATGCTTCCGCGGTCGGAGCAACTATTTCTGGATATATAAGTCCGCTTGTTCCAGCAACTTATCTAGCCATTGGTTTAGCAAAAACGGATTTAGCTGCCCATATTAAATTTTCTATTTTTCCTATGTGGCTTCTTAGTATTTTGCTATTAACGGCTTGTATTCTGCTTGGCTTAGTTACAATATAGTACAATAAAAAAGAGGAGAAAGTCACGTGTTGTATAAGTTGAATGAAAGTTACGAAAAATTCTGCCACCTATATAGCACCAGCTCATTTCATTGGAGATATTGAACTTGAACCGGATGCTTACGGTTGGTTCAATTCTGGTTTAATGGGTGATAATGTACAAAATTATAATTGGAAAAGGATTGAACGTTCAAGATGGAACAATCGTGCATGTTGACGGAGGCTTCCCAGTGACAGTCGGGAAGCTCAAACTCTTATATTAGGTCTAAAAACCCGCTGGAAAAAATTTCATTTTTCCAGCGGGTTTTTGAAAGACTGTTTTTCAGCCTGTCTTCTTATCGAGCTCTGCTTCATCTGCTTTGGCTTCAGAAATGTTTTTCTCTTCTTTCTTTCCGATCAGAATCAAACATAAAACAATTCCTATTCCCATACCCCACGCGGGACCCTGAAAAGCGGTTAACATACCAATAATTAATACAACACCACGAGAAGTATTATTTTCCACCATCGACATCGCAACGTATGCACAGGCAAAACCCGTGAGTAACAACGTAACAGAGAGAGCGACAGGGAATAAAGGCATAATAATACCGATTATTGGAAGGAGTAATCCTAACGGAATGGCCAATAAATAAAAATTGAAAGGACCCGTAAAAATAGAATCCATGACATGTCTGCCTTTTTTGTAACGTTCTATGAGAAAGACTTGCACCCCTGTCCATATTGGTCCGTGTACCCAAAGAAGCGGCCCAGCCGTCAGCAGTTGAGCAATGTTTCTAAGAGCAAGTGTATAGTGACTGCGTGTAGGGTTAATATCAATCTTTTCGTCTTTTCTAGCGCTGTCTGCATCTTTGAGCAGAGTATGTGCAACCAATAGATCACCGAATGCCAACACATAAATCATTAAACTAATAGGAATAGCAGCGATGAAAATATCCCACGAAGGCAGGCCGATAGACCATACAGATAGAGAAGCCAAGGTTTCGCCAATTGGCGGAACAAAGAAGCCCCAGGATAGGTCAAAACGTACTTCTCCACTTATGAAACCTGCAATGCCTCCCCCGATTAATGCTACGAGAAGAGCGTTAGCGGTAGCAGATAATTTCATTTTGTTACTAGGCAATTTGGAAAATGGTATGGAAAACATAAGGATAAGCACTATGATCCAAGCGGTGATCAGTGAAAAAGGCATTTCAGGAAGTCTATCCAGTTCCGATTGAAAAGCTGCAATAGCTGCCCCCATAATAACCCCTGCTTTTAATGAATTCGGAACAAGACGATTAAATTTTTCTCCCAGTTTTGTTATCCCAAAGAAAAAGAAAAGAATCGCTACGATGAAAGTAACAGCAAACATCGCGTGAATAGCTTCTACTCCCGGTGTAAACGCATTCATAAAAACGATTGTTAAAGGAAGCCCCGAGGTTATTGCTCCAGCGGCATACACATCACCAAATAAAAAGGTTTGAGCCAGTACCCAAAATAACATGACTAAACTGACAGTCCATGCCACTTCAAAAGATACCTCGAAAAATTGCATCATTAAAGGAGTGACAGACCCACAGGTGGCTAAAAGAAGCAGACCGCCTTGAATATGCTGGCTGGGTGTGATGTTAATATGGGCCCCTGGTAATCTCATGGTGAAGGGGCCCCATTTTATCCCGGGGTGGATATCACCATATTGCCTTTCTTTTTTCATAAAATAAAAGTCCTCCTTTTATAATAATTTTTTGAAAATTTATTTTAAGAGGCTGTCCTAAAAATTAGTTAGGGGATGAATATCAGCCAGCAACTGGAATAGACGAGATTCCTGCGGAAAACAGGGCAGCGTGAAGCTCCCAGCTGTGAAGGGTTTCTCACAGAGGCGGCTGAACCGTCGCCCTTGTGTCCTAAGGGTAAAAAAGCGAGTATATTCCAGTTGTATTGGCTGAGAACTGACTAATGGGACAGCTCCTAAAAACGGATCTTTAAGAGCTTGAAGCAAATAAACTAGTACTATGTCCGGGATGCAATTTCGCAGAAGGATCAATGAATGCTTTAGCATGATTTACAGCTGTGGGAGCTTCTCCAAAACCAGTAGCAATTAATTTTACTTTTCCTTCATAGGTACAAACATCACCAGCTGCATAAATTCCTGGTATATTGGTTTCCATTTTAGGGTTAACAAAAATAGCATTTTTGTTAATGTCTAGTCCCCATGTTTTTAATGGGCCTAAAGAAGTAACAAATCCGAAGTTCACAATCAGGTCGTCAACGTCTACTAGATAGGTAGAGTCTCCCTTTACTTCTTTAATTAGGACTTGTTCAATATGATCTTCTCCAATAATTTGACCAACTTCATAAGGAGTTTTCATCTGTACTGAAGATTCTTTTAAAAGCTCTAAACTATGCTCGTGTGCACGAAAGGCTGAACGTCGATGAATGAGGGTTACTTCTTTAGCAATTGGTTCAAGGGCCAAAGACCAATCTACTGCAGAATCTCCTCCTCCGCATACTAAAACGCGGCGTCCTTTAAATTTATCAAGGTCTTTAACAAAATAATGCAAGGAGCATTCTTCAAACTGTTCAGCTCTATCAACTTTTAATTTGCGTGGTTGAAAGGCACCTGCTCCTGCTGTAATAATAATGCTGCGCGAATAATGCTTATCGCTAGGTGTAGTGAGCTCAAAAATGCCGTCTTCTAAACGAATAACGTTTTCGACTGATTCATTCAAACATATTTCCGGGGCAAAAGCTTGGGCTTGCTCGTGAAGCTTATTAACTAAATCCTTCGCTTTTATTTTTGGAAAACCAGCTACATCGTAAATATATTTATCAGGATATAACGCAGATAACTGGCCGCCAACTTCTGGCATGCTGTCAATCAATTTTACAGAAGCTTGCCTCATCCCTGCATAAAATGCAGTGAATAGACCTACTGGTCCAGCACCAATAATGGTCATGTCAAATACTTTGTCTTCACTCATTTTTTAAACACTCCTGATTTAATCAAATTTCAAAGGGTCTCCATCGAAAGCTTCGTTTGCTTGCTTTATAGAGTCTGTTGGACATCCCTCCATGGCATCTTCTAAATCATCTAGCAGTTCCTCGTCTACTGGTTTATTTCCTATATTGTCATCTCCGATATAAAAAGAAAGCCCCTCATCATCATAATCAAATACTTCAGGAGCAGCAGCTCCGCAAGCTCCGCAGGCAATACAAGTGTCTTGATCTACGATAGTATATACAGCCACTATTAAACCTCCTTTAAATATAACGTTTTACAAACGATATATTTATTTATGTTATATAAAGGATACGAAAATAAATAACCGATGTCAATATGAAAACGCAATCATTTTAGTTTTATACGAAAAAAATAGCTGCTTTTTATAAAGCAGCCTGAAAGTGACGTATGCTATTAGAATATATTGAAGTGTAATCCTCCACGTTTGTGTATTTCTCTAAAAAGAGAGCTGATTTGAAACGGTGCGTGCTTCGTTCATCATGCGTTTAAATAATTCTGAAACAGTGGGGATGTCTTCAATCAAACTTGATACTTGGCCTGCATTAACGTGACCTTCTGTTAGGTTCCCTTCGATCGCACCTTTGATGTGATAGCTTTCATTTGTTTTTTGATTATATTCCTCTGCGGACATTTCATTATTTTCCCATTCGAGTAATTGTTTTGCGTAGGCTGTTTTTAGAAGGCGTCGAATTTTTTTATAGGGCCTTCCTGTAATGACTGTACTATGCGCATCACTCTCACAAATAGCCTGCTTATAGTTTGAATGTACCTTTGCATCTTCTGTAGCAACTAAACGAGTGCCTAACTGTACCCCTTGAGCACCTAAGCTTAAAGCAGCCAAAAAACCTCGCCCGTCTCCAATACCGCCTGCAGCCACTACAGGGACCTGAACAGCTGACGCTATTTGAGGAATTAAAGTAAACGTTGTTAATTCGTCATTAGCATTTATGCCAGCGGCTTCAAAACCTTCCGCGATGATTACATCAGCACCGGCTTTTTCAGCTTTTAAAGCTTGAGAAGGATTTGATACGACACACATGACGGTAATATTCTCTTTTTTTAGCATTTTAATGTAAGGAGAGGGATTGCCAGCAGATAAAGAAACGACAGGCACGTGGTGTTGTACAGCAATGGATAAGATTTTCTGAACATCTGGGTGAACTGAAAGTGGAACGTTGATAGAAAAAGGTTTATTTGTTCGAAAACGAACTTCTTTGACCATTTTTTCTAAAGCCGAAGGAGAGAGGGTACCAGCTCCTAAAGTTCCAAGCCCTCCTGCTTCTGAAACAGAAACGGCAAGATCTACATGGCTGACATTTCCCATCCCGCCTTGCAAAAACGGAAATTCAGTCTCTAACATTCTAGTTAAATCATTCATATATAAGCACCACCGTTTAAAATGTGTTATATTGAAAAGTATAACATGATAAGATAAGGAGGGGAATGAATGATTTATCGGTATAAAGGTCATTCACCAATCATTCACGATTCGGTTTATGTAGCGGATGGAGCCAGAGTAATTGGGGACGTGGAGATTGGAGCAGAATCTAGCATCTGGTTTAACGTTGTGCTTCGCGGAGATGAAGCGCCAATTAAAATTGGAGAGCGGTGTAATATTCAAGACAATACGGTATGTCATTTATATGACCAGTTTCCTCTAACTCTTGAAGATGAGGTATCTATTGGGCATAGTGCTATTGTTCATGGGTGTACATTAAAAAAGGGGGTTCTGGTAGGCATGGGTGCTTCTGTATTAGACGGTGCAGAAATAGGTGAATATTCTATTATAGGAGCCAATGCTCTTGTTCCCTCTGGAAAAGTTATACCGCCTCGCTCATTAGTACTCGGTTCTCCGGGAAAAGTGGTACGCAGTCTAACAGATAAAGATCTTGCTCTTATTGAGGAGACCATTGAGACGTATGTTAAAAAAGGACAAAAATTTCAGCATACAGAAACGTTAGAACAAATAAATAGGTAAACATAAAAAGAAGGTGCAACCTTATTATTGGCGCACCTTCTTTGCTTTTAAAAATTTAATAGTAAAGAAGCGCAGGTTTATCAGGTGAATCAATTCGCACTTGTGCCCCGAGGGTGAAAGCGTCCGCTTGAAGCGAAAATCGAACGGTTGCGAGGGAATTTTACATAATGTTCGTTTTTAATGATATAGAAATGAATGATGAAATTCATTCAGGTAGTAAAAATGCTGTGACCTCTCTGTCTATGAGTTATCTTTCGTATGATTATGAATTAAAGGGTGGTTTAAAAAATCATAACCATTGTCTTTTTGAACATCAGGATTGCCATGTTCAAAAACTGATTCGAAAAAACGGTTAGCAGGTTTTGCCAGTGTTTTATAATAGTCAGCGAATAGGGCAGCAGCCGAATCACCCAGCCAGTTTTTAGGCAGTAATTCTTGGGGAAGCCCGGGGTCCACAAATAAAAATTTACGATATTGGTGTACGAGCATGGTTCGTTCAACAAAACAACTGCCGTCGGTCATATCTCCTTTTTCAATTTTACTTTTATCAATGATATATTTTTGGCTGTAATCTTGAATGAACTGAGAGTATAATTCGTTGATTTCATCTAAATCCCAGCAATTTTCCACTAAATTTTGATGGTCTTTCATTCCTTCGTGAGAGGCCCGAAAATAATTAACATAATCTTCAATTTCATATTTTTGAATTAAGTTGTTGATTTGCTCATCTAAAGGATTTGGAGTAATCCAGCAGCTATTAGAGAGTAATCCAAAACCGCTCCATACAAGCTCTTTTCTTAATTCATCCCGTATATGGCGTTTTTCTTCCGGAATCGTATAAACAAGAATCCGCCATTCCCCGTCCCAAGAAGGAGATTCTATTTTATAAATTCGTTCGGCAGCTTCATCCATTCGTTTACGTCCACGCTCTGTTAAAGAATAATAACTTTTATTTCCCTTTTTTTCTGACTGGAGCCACCCTTGTTTGCTCATTCGAGAAATTGCAGCACGCACGGATTGTTCGTTGTGGCCAAATTCTTGTAGAAGACGGATCAAACTGCCAATCCATATTACATTTCCGTAGTGGCGGATGTAATCTCCGTATAAGGTAAAAATCATTGAACGAGTATTAAATGTTTTCTCCATTGTCTATCCATTCCTTTATAGTCTTTTTTTATACTGTTATGAAAGTATAGAACGTTCTTGGTTAACAATATTAGCAAACGCCGGCATACGCCAGGATGTGAGTTCATTCGCCGTTGTAAGGACTCGGCGATAAGCCAAGTTTTTCTAAATAGGTAAGAACGTATAAATTTTGGCGTTTTTGACGTCTAGCTTAAGCGCCTACTCGCTCGAGGTTCCTTCGGTTCGTCAATGGAAAGCAAAGATCAGCTTTCTCATATGCCGCCCCTCCAGGACTTGTCGCTCGTGAGCAAGGCGCTTGCGCTTTTCGAATATTGTAGCATTAATATTGTTTGTTGAATATTTTACAACAAAACAAAAAAACGTCATACCATTTTGATGTAGAGAAATAAAAAAGCGAAGGATTTGGTAGTCCTTCGCTTTCAGTAATGTATTATGATGAAGCAGACAATGAAGCGGAAGAGCGATTGTCAATAATACGTTTTGCTTTTCCTTCCGAGCGCGGCAGCTCTTGAGGCTGTTTCAAGCAAACTTCCATGGTCACGAGAGCTTCTGTTTTTAGAACTCCTTGAATTTTTCTTATTAAATCTTTTGCAGACTGGTGTTCCAAATCTTTTTCTGGCAATGTTTTCAAAAATGCTTCACTTACTTCCACATGTAGTTGTGCGTGATCCATAACTCCTTTTTTCAAAAGGTGGATTTGATAATTTGTACCTATTTCTTTCATTTGTAATATACAGCGTTCTATTTCAGAAGGGAATACATTGACACCGCGAAGAATTATCATATCATCAATTCGGCCTTTGATTCTGCTCATTTTGGTTGTTGTTCGTCCGCAAGTACAATGTTCACGAGTAATAGAAGCAATATCTCCTGTACGGTAACGAATGATGGGTAAAGCTTCTTTCGTAAGGCTGGTAAAGACGATTTCGCCATCTTGTCCTTCTGGCACAGGCATTAAAGTTTCAGGGTCAATAACTTCAACATAGAAATGGTCTTCAGCTATATGAAGGCCGTCTTGACAGTCCTTACACTCCATTGCGACACCTGGTCCCATTACTTCACTAAGTCCATATATATCCATAGCTTTTATATTAAATAGTTTCTCAATGGTGCTTCTCATTTCTTCAGACCATGGTTCTGCTCCAAGGATAGCGTATTCTATAGAAGTGGAAGCTGGATCAATGCCCATATTTTTCATCGTTTCACCTACATTTAGTATATAAGAAGGTGTTCCACAAATAATACGGGGTTCAAAATCTTGAATTAGTGTAATTTGCCTCGATGTATTTCCTCCTGAAATGGGAACTGTGACACACCCTAACCGTTCAGAGCCATGATGAATACCGAGTCCTCCAGTAAACAAACCATATCCGTACGCATTATGCAGGATATCTCCCTTTCGTCCCCCAGCCATATAAATGGCACGTGCCACTATATCAGCCCAATTGTCTATATCATTTTGAGTGTAAGCAACTACTGTTGGTTTACCGCTAGTGCCAGAAGAACCATGCAAACGAACTACATTTTCCATTGGAGTGGCAATTAAGTTATATGGATAATTTTCGCGCAGATTATGCTTTTTCGTAAAGGGAAGGCGGCTTACATCATTCCAGGTTTGAATATCATCTGGCGTAATCCCTTGTTTTTTAAATTCCTCCTGGTAAAAAGGAACATTAGAATAAACACGTTTAATTGTTTGTTTTAAACGTTTCCATTGTAAGTCTCTCATTTGTGAACGATCTAGTGTTTCTTCTGAAACAAAAGTAGTCATTCAAATTCCCCTTTCATAATAAAAATAGAACGAAAAATAAATTTTTTGTAATATTAAAAACGATGATAATACATTCAAAATAACGGTATTTGTAAACGCTGTCAATAGAATGAAAAATCTTTTGAATGTAATTTAATTCCTGTAACTGCTGATTTGTAAGGAAATGATGTTAATGGGAGAAAAATAAATAAAAATTTTATGATTGATATTTATATAACATTTATATATAATGACGTTAAATAAACGTAATAAAAAGAGGTGTCGCGATGTATAACTTTGTGGAACACGGTGGAAAAGTGACCGAAAATACTGCCAACGAAGATCCTATTCTATATGAGCAATTCATGGCCCGCATTGAAGCGGGAGAAAAAATTGAAGCAGATGACTGGATGCCGGAAGAATATCGTCAGACTTTAATTAAACTTATTTCCATGCATGGGATAAGCGAAATAATGGGAGCGCTCCCAGAAAAAGAATGGACACCAAAAGCTCCTACATTAAAAAGAAAACTTGGAATAATGGCTAAAGTACAAGATGAGATGGGGCATGGCCAACTACTTTTGCGAGTATCGGAAGATCTATTGAAACCTTATGGAAAACAAAGAGAAGATTTAATGCAAGATTTATTAAAAGGAGATTTAAAATTTCATAATGTGTTTCATATGGCCACAAAAACCTGGGCTGATGCAGGAGTGGTGGGATGGTTAGTAGATGGAGCCGCAATTATTTCACAAACAAATATGTTGGATGCATCTTATGGACCATATCAACGAGCTCTTCAACGTATTTGTGCAGAGGAGGTTTTCCATGCCCAGCACGGTGAAGCGATTATTATGGCGCTAGCTGAAGGAACCGAAGAACAAAGAAATATGCTGCAGGATGCTGTCAATCGATGGTGGCCGGCGTTATTGATGTTTTTTGGTCCCGGGTCAGCTTCTACTACCGGATCTTCTAAGCAAGAAGTGACAACAAAGTATAAAATTCGAAAAAGTTCGAATGAAGAGCTGCGTCAAGCTTTTCTCGACAAATATTTACCTCGTGTTTTCTCTTTAGGATTATCTGTACCGGATGACACGCTCTATTATAACGAGGGAGAAAAGCGCTGGGTGTACCAGCAGCCTGATTGGAACGAATTTAAACAAATTATTGGCAACAATGGACCGCGCTCAAAAGAACGCTTGCGTCTAAGAGAAATCGCTTATGAAAACAACCGGTGGGTGAGACAGGCATTAGCTCCTTATCCAGCTTACTCATAAATGAAATCAATAGAGAGGAGAGAAAAGGCAATGGGAGAAAAACATGATGGTTCAGGTTTTTATCAAGAGTATGAAGTATTTAGTAAAAAAAGTGACAAGGCTCCTCTTCAACACCAGTTCAGCCTGTTAGCTCCAAATGAGGATATGGCGCTTAGTATAGCTCAAGAAAATTTTATGCGAAGAGAAAATGTTGTTGATGTATGGGTTGTTCCCCGCAGTAATATCAGATCGATGACAAGCGAAGAGCGTAAGCAATGGACAAAGCGTTTAGATAACAAAGATTATCGTACAACGAAAGGTTACGGTTATTTAAGAAAAAAATGGCGTGATAAAGAACAAGACATGTTAGATGAAAAAGAAATTTTATCTTGGAAAGAGGTGAAAAAAGGATGACAAATATCGAATCAGCGGATCAAGCAAAGCAGGACTCTTCATATCGTGAAGTACTTACTGAATTGTTATATCAATTAGCTGATGATGATTTTATTGTTTCGTTTCGGGGATCAGAATGGCTTGGTTTAGCTCCGCATATAGAAGAAGACGTTTCTTTTTCTTCTATTACTCAAAACACGATGGGGCATGCCGTTTTATATTATCAGTTACTAGAAGAGCTTGGGGAAGGGGAAGCTGATGTATTGGCCCATGAGCGACCTCCTGAAAAACGCCGCAATGCTATTTATTTAGAAAAGCAAAATGGAGATGGTTCTTATTTGGATGAACCTTATTACGATTGGGCGTTGACTGTCATTCGTCAATATTTATATGAAACGTTTAAAAAAGTGAAATTAGAGGCTCTCACTAAAAGTTCTTATGTCCCACTAGCAGATGCAGCTCAAAAAGTTTTAATGGAGCAGACTTATCATCTTGCTCATTGGAAAACGTGGGTTCGGCAGCTGCAAGATTCAACCGAAGAAGCAAAAACACGTCTTCAGTCACGGTTGAAAGAAGCGTGGGGGGAATTTTTGGACGTTTTAGAACTTGGACCAAAAGCGAACGACATGGAAAAACATCAATTAATCGTTGCAGAAAGTGTTCTTCAAAAGAAATGGCTTGAAGAGATAAAAGAAACGTTAGCGGTGATTCCAGCTGAACCGCTTCAAAAAAATAAAGGAAGCGGCAGAAACACTGAACACACACAAGACCTAACACAAGCTTTAGTGACACTTAGTGAAGTCTATGATCAAGATAAAAATGCAGTCTGGTAAGTCTTTTAAAAGGAGATATAAACATGGAACAAGATCACAAACAAATAGAATTAGAGACTGTATTAAAAAAAGTAGACGATCCAGAACTTCCTTCTGTCAGTGTAGTGGACCTTGGTATGGTACATGAGGTGAAAACAGACAACCAGCATGTCTCTATCACGATGATACCGACTTTCGCAGGTTGCCCAGCTTTAGATATTATCGAGAAAAACGTCAAAGAAGCGATAGAACAAGTAGATTGGGTAGAAAGCTGCGATGTCACTTTTTCATTTCGGCATAAGTGGTCTACAAATGCGATTACAGCTGAAGGGAAGAAGCAGTTAAAAAAGCACGGTGTTGCTCCACCACCTGAAAGTTATCAGCCAGGTGAAGAGTGGTCTGTCGATTGTCCGTATTGTGGATCTCTTTATACATCGATGGAAAATGTATTTGGTCCGACTGCCTGCCGCAGTATATTGTATTGTCGAAGCTGTAGAAATCCGTTTGAAGCGATGAAACCTGTGATCGATTATTCTGTCGTTTAATTTTAATAAAGGAGTGTTTAAAAATGGTTAAGCTAATTGCCTTGTACAAACAACCAAAAGATAAAGAGGCATTTGATGAACATTATTTTAATACGCATACGCCGATTACAAAAAAGATACCTGGATTAAGGGATATGAAAGTGACTAAAATTGTCGGTTCACCAATGGGAAAAAGCGAGTATTACTTGATGTGTGAAATGTTCTATGATGATCACGATGCCCTGCAAACGGCCATGAAAACGGATGAAGGCAAGGCTTCGGGAAAAGATGTGATGGAATTTGCTGGTGACATCGTATCACTTATGATCGGTGAGGAAGTTCATGAATAAAGAACATATTAAAGTGGATACAGACGGAAGTGCAGGAGTTATTGAACTTCACCGTCCAAAAGCAGCAAATGCACTAAATCGGCGGATGGTTGATGAAATTGTGGAGCAAATGGAGGCTTTTGACCGCGATGAAACCATTCGAGTTATAGTAGTAAAAGGAAATACAAAAGCATTTGCTGCAGGCGCTGATATTGAAGAAATGATGAAAGATTCGCCGCTATCATTAGAATTTACCAACCCTTTTGCGGTATGGGATCGGATGATGTACATTAAAAAGCCAATGATTGCGGCAGTTAACGGCTTCGCTTTAGGCGGGGGCTTTGAACTTGCTCTTCATTGTGATCTGATTGTAGCTGCCGAAGATGCAAAATTCGGATTCCCCGAAATAAACCTTGGTGTCATGCCAGGGGCTGGAGGCACTCAGCTCTTAACAAAGGCGATGGGTAAGGCAAAAGCATTGGAGTGGATTTGGTTAGGTAAGCCGATGGATGCGCAAGAAGCTATGCACTATGGGGTTATTAATCGAGTGGTTGCTCCTGAATTAGTAAAAGAAGAAGCGTTGCGACTTGCTGGTCAGCTTTCAGAACAAGCTCCTATATCTATGCGTTTCATTAAAGAAGCAGTACAAGAGGCAATAGATACACCACTGCAGGACGGTCTAACATTGGAACGTAAAAACTTTTATTTGGCTTTTGCTTCACAGGATCAAAAAGAAGGAATGAAAGCATTCGCAGAAAAACGACGTCCTTCTTTTAAAGGAGTGTAAGTATGGGAGAAGCGTATCAGACCATTAAAGTAGAACAACAAAAGAACATAGCAACAATTGTTTTGAATCGCCCGTCAGCTTATAACGCCTTTACACCTGAGATGAACAAAGAAATGATTGATGCATTACGTCAAGCTAGTAAAGATGATGAAACAAGATGCATTGTCATAACAGGAGAAGGGAAAGCATTTTGCTCTGGAGAAGATCTCGCAGGAGTAAATGAAGATACGAATCACGCTGATTTTCTTCGTAACCGCTATCATCCTATGATGAAAGCTATTAAACAGACGACAAAACCTATTGTAGCAGCGGTTAATGGAACTGCTGCAGGGGCAGGAATGAGCTTAGCTTTAGCAGCTGATTTTCGTCTTGTACACCCTAAAACCAAATTTATAAGTGCTTTTGTAAATGTAGGACTGGTGCCGGATTCTGGTTTTATGTACAATCTTCCCCGTTTAATTGGGTACGCGAAAGCTATGGAAACAGCTGTTCTTGGAAAGCCGATTACGGGGGATGAAGCTTATCAGTTGGGACTTGCAACGGAAGTGATTGAAAGAGAGGAATGGCAAGAGAAAGTAAACCAATTTGCTGAAATGCTTGCTAACATGCCAACAAAATCTATTTCTCTCATTAAACGTTGCATGATGGATAGTATGCATCAGTCATACGAAGAAGCGCTTGAAAAAGAAGCACAAGCTCAGCGTATCGCTGGTTTGTCTCATGACCATAAAGAAGGATTGCAAGCATTTAAAGCAAAACGCAAACCAATATTTATTGGAAACTAATGAAGGAGTGAGAATCAATGGATAATACTATGACAAAGGAAGTAATAACAGAAGCAGGAACAATGAAAAGAGATCATTATGCCATGGTTATTAACGGTGAGCGTGTTGAAAGCAGTGCTAAGGAATCATTTAAAACGTTTAACCCAGCTAAAGGGGAAACACTGGCAACCATTGCAAAAGCTACTCAAGAAGATGCAGAAAAAGCAGTTCAAGCAGCAAGACAAGCATTTGATCATGGAAAGTGGCGCAAATATCCGGTTGGAAAACGTGCACGTGTATTAAATAATATTGCTTCAATTATGAGAGAAAGATTTAAAGAACTTGTAGAAATGGAAGTTTTAAATAGCGGTAAATCTGTGGGAGCTGCTCAGGCACAAATCAATCAATCTATTGAAGACTTTGAATTTTATGCGGGTGCGATAGTTGGCCATAGAGGTACTGTCAATAACATGCCGAACGGATTCTTTAATTACACTCACAAAGAACCAGTAGGTGTGTGTGCTCAAATTATTCCTTGGAACTACCCAATGATGATGGCAGCTTGGAAAATAGCACCAGCCATTGCAGCAGGCTGTTCGGTTATTATTAAGCCTGCAAGTCTCACGCCAATCACCGCTATACTTCTTAATGAAATTTGTCAAGAAGCAGGGGTGCCAGAAGGTGTGGTAAACACTGTACCTGGTTCAGGAAGAGTTATCGGAGATTATCTTGTAGAACATAAAGATATTAATAAGGTAGCTTTTACAGGTTCCACTCCAACTGGAAAAGATATTATGGGCAAAGCTTCTGATTCTCTAAAGCGGCTTACACTTGAGCTTGGAGGCAAATCTCCAAATATTATCTTTGACGACGCGGACATTGAGGCAGCCGTGGCGGGATCCCTCTTTGGTATTTACTTTAATACCGGTCAATCTTGTGAAGCGCGTTCACGTATGTTTGTTCATGAATCCATTTACGATGAGTTTATGGAGAAATTCATTGAAAAAACAGAAAAGCTTCAATTAGGTGACCCGTTCGACAAAGGCACGCACCTAGGTTCTATCATTAGCCGTGAACAACTTGAGATTATTGACAGCTACGTGCAATCTGCCAAAGAAGCAGGAGCTACCATTGAAACAGGCGGAAAGGAAAAAACAATAGAAGGGTTTGAAAATGGCCATTGGTATGAACCTACTGTGATTACAAATGTGACACCTGATATGAAAGCCGTTCAAGAAGAAATTTTCGGCCCCGTTGTCGTAGTAGAGAAATTCACAGAGGAAAAAGACGTTATTAAACGTGCTAATGATACAGAATACGGTTTGGGTTCAGCAGTATGGACAACAAATCAAGCTACTGCGACCCGCGTAGCTCACCAAATTGAAGCAGGAATTGTAATGGTAAACTGCCCGTTCTCTGCATTCCCTGGAACACCATTTGGAGGATACAAACAGTCCGGTTTTGGCAGAGAACTATGCGTGGAAACGCTAGACCTGTATATGGAAGATAAAAGTGTTCTTTCCTACTATGGACCAAAGCCAATAAATCCATTTGGAGTATAAGAAGAAAGGAAGATCGGCCATGACCTTACAAAATGTTACGGTCGTGGGAGCTGGAGTAATGGGGCGAGGCATCGCATATGTCTCGGCCCTTGCCGGTTTCCATACGACATTAGTAGATATATCAGAAGAACAGTTGGAATCGGCGTATGAATATGCTAAAGAAACAACCCAAAAAGGAATAAAAAGAGAAAAATTAACGGCAGTACAAGCAGATGAATTGCTTCAAAACCTGCATACTTCTACAGAACTGGAGACAACAGTAAAAACAGCTGATTTGTTTATAGAAGCAGTGCCAGAGAAACGTGATTTAAAAAAAACAGTAATGGAAACCGCGGATGACCACGCACCGGAACATACTATATTTGCTTCAAATACATCTACAATAAGCCCGACAGAGCTGGCTTCGTATACAAAGCGCTCCCCTCAAGTAGCTGTTATGCACTTTTTTAATCCTGTCCACCGCATGCCGTTAGTAGAGATAGTAAAAGGGTTAAATACAAGTGATGAAACGGTATCTGTTATAAAAGATGCTTCCATTAAAATGGGAAAAGAAACGGTTGAAGTAAATGAATTTCCGGGATTTGTTACTAGTCGGATTAGTGCTCTAGTGGGAAATGAAGCGCTCTACATGCTTCAAGAAGGAGTAGCGTCAGCAGAAGATATAGACAAAGCAGTCCGGCTAGGTTTGAATTATCCTATGGGACCTTTGGAATTGGCTGATCTTGTAGGATTAGATGCTCGTTTAAATAATTTAAAATATTTACATGAAACATTAGGTGAAAAGTACCGGCCAGCCCCTTTACTGGAGCAGCTTGTGAAGGCCGGAAGACTTGGGAAAAAGAGCAATCATGGTATTTATAAGTATGAACAGTAAAGAAAGGAGTGAAGTATGGTGGAAGAAGTTGTCATTATTGATGCCGTAAGAACTCCTATCGGACGTTATAACGGTGCTCTGAAAAATGTTCGCCCAGATGATTTAGGAGCGGTGGTACTTCGAGCGATACGAGACCGAAATCCTAAACTAACAGTAAGTGATGTAGAAGAAGTTGTTTTCGGGAACGCTAACGGTGCCGGCGAAGATAACCGAAATGTTGCACGCATGTCCACACTTTTGGCCGGATTTCCTGTTGAGGTTGCAGGGACAACTATTAATAGACTTTGTGGTTCAGGTTTGGACGCAGTGACTTACGCAGCTAGAGCAATTGCTTTAGGACAAGGTGACGTCATGATAGCTGGAGGAACAGAAAGCATGACAAGAGCACCATATGTATTGGGAAAACCTGATCAGGCATTTCAACGCGGCAATCAACAGCTGCAAGACACGACAATTGGATGGAGATTTACCCATCCGCAGATGGAAGAAATGTACGGAACCGATTCAATGCCAGAAACTGCTCAAAATGTAGCAGAAGCATATAAAATTTCACGTGAAGATCAAGATGAATTTGCTTATCAAAGCCAAATGAGAGCAAGGACTGCGATGGAAAGCAGTCGTTTACAAGACGAGATTGTTCCGGTAACAATAGAGGATCGTAAACATGGATCGTATGAAGTGAAAGAAGACGAACATCCAAGACCTAATACTACCCTAGAAAAACTAAATACATTACCTTCGCTGTTCCAAAATGGAAGTGTTACGGCTGGAAATGCGTCGGGAGTGAATGACGGAGCTTCCGCGATCTTATTAATGAGTCGCAAAAAAGCAGAAGTACTTGGATTGGAGCCGTTAGCAACCTATGTAACCTCAGCAGCAGCCGGTGTTGAACCTAGAATTATGGGTGTTGGTCCTATTCAATCAACACAAAAAGCGTTGAAACGGGCTAACATGACAATCGAAGACATAGATTTAGTTGAGCTTAATGAAGCGTTCGCTGCTCAGTCTTTAGCTTGTATCCGTGAGTTGAACTTGAACCAAGATCTCGTTAACGTTAATGGCGGAGCAATTGCATATGGACACCCCCTTGGTGCGAGTGGTGCTAGAATTTTAACCACTTTAGTACATGAAATGCGCAAACGAGGCAGCAAACGAGGTCTGGCTACAATGTGTATAGGGGTGGGGCAAGGTATATCAATGATCGTGGAAAAGCATTGAACATATTTGCTGAAGCCAAACCCGCAGCAAAGAAGACACTGCGATAACGAACAAAGGGAGTTGGAGTTGATGTCACGCATGTGCCCCCAGGGTAAAAGCGTGCGCCTGAAGCGAAAATCGAACCATAACGAGGAAACTCTAAATAACGTACAAATTCATTCAATCTAGTAAAAAATAAGAAAAGCGCAAGCACCTTGCTCACGAGCGACAAGTCCTGGAGGGGCGGCATATGGAAAGTTGATCTTTGCTTTCCATTGACGAACCGAAGGAATCTCAAGCGAGTAGGCGCTTACGCTAGACATGTAAAACGCCAACTATTTATAATTTCTTACCTTTCTAAAAAAGAAAGAAGCAATTGAAAATCATGATCCTTAAGGTTACTCTAACCTTAAGGTTTTTTACTTGCAATAAAAGATTATTTAGGGGGGAGTTCATGGAAAAGCGAGTAAATGAAGTTCAGATTGAGTGTGTAAAAGGGGACATAGCAAACCAGACTGATATGTCAACGGTCGTAAATGCTGCCAATGCTGCGTTGAAAAGCGGCGGCGGAGTTGCAGGTGCCTTGCATAGGGCAGCAGGACCGGAGTTAGCAGAAGCCGGTAAACCGATGGCCCCAATTCAGCCAGGACAAGCCGTTATCACCCAGGCGTTTGCTCTGCCCAATGACTATGTTATCCATTGTCTTGGACCAGTTTATGGAGTAGATAAGCCTGAATCTTCTCTCCTTCGACAATGCTACCAAAATGCGATTCGTTTAGCAGAAGAGAATAAAATAAAAAATATTGCTTTCCCATCTATTTCTACAGGTGCGTTTGGCTATCCATTGGAAGAAGCTGCAAAAATAGCGGTTGAAGAAGTTGTAAAGCAAACCAAACACTTAAGGTCTCTTGAAAAAATCCGCTTTGTCCTTTTTAGTGAAAAAGATGAAGAAATATTTAAAAAAACATTTTCTCGTATTATTTCATAGAAAAATCAGAAGAAGTGCTGAAAAACAGGCATGTGATTTGTTTTCGGTTTAAAAATTTCCTCTCGCGGACATGAGTTCAAATAATGATGAAATTCCTGTCCGTGAGTATTCAAAGCGGAATGGGAGCTGACAGCTATTACAGCAGCACTTTTAGAGGAAACCCTCATTAGTATAGTCTTGTTTATCGGCGTTGCTTTATGTTGGTTCGGAATTCATAAAAGAAGGGTGAGTCGTTTATTAACAGGTTTTCTATTGATAACTTTATTTTTGATTTGGTTTATCCGAGATATAATAGATGGATTAACAGAAGGGTTGAGACACCTTTGAATGCTAGGAGGCAGAGTTATGGAGCAAATGATAGCAGGCAAACCATTAAAAGACTGGCTGGAAGCTTACCCTTTATTAGAAAGGTTAATGGAAACGAAAGAAGTATTTTGGAAAAACGAACATAAGCTCTCATTTGCTCAAGGAAACAAAACATTAACCCTTTCTTTAAACAATATTAACGAAGCAAAAGAGCGTTTCCAACGTTTTGCTCCCTACATAAAAGAAGTGTTTCCCGAAACTGTACAAATGGAAGGGATTATTGAATCACCCCTGCGCTGCATACCCACAATGAAAAGGAAGCTTGAAGCATGGTATAGAAGGAATCTAACAGGAGAGCTGTTTTTAAAATGTGATCATAAGTTGGCTGCTGCTGGTTCTATTAAAGCAAGGGGCGGATTTCATGAAGTGTTGAAGCATGCAGAATGTCTTGCTATAAAGCATGGGCTTGTTACAAAAACTGATAATTACCGAGTATTTGCTGATAGTGAGTTTAAAGAAGTCTTTCATAACTACTCGATTGTTGTAGGTTCGACAGGAAACTTAGGCCTTAGTATTGGGATCATCGGAACCGCACTAGGCTTCCGTGTTACCGTCCATATGTCTTCGGATGCAAGACAATGGAAAAAGGATTTATTGAGAGAAAAAGGTGCCGATGTCATTGAGCATACTAAAGATTATGGTTTGGCCGTGGCAGAGGGGCGTAAAGAAGCAGAGAAAGATCCTTCTAGTTATTTTATTGATGATGAACATTCATTAGATTTGTTTTTAGGTTATGCTGCTGCAGCCAAACGATTAAAAGCTCAGTTAGATGAAAACGACATCGTTATTAATGAAAAACGTCCCTTATTTGTTTATTTACCTTGCGGAGTTGGAGGAGGACCTGGTGGAGTGGCTTTTGGCTTGAAGCTCTTGTTTCAGGATAATGTTTACTGTTTTTTTGCTGAGCCAACTCATTCTCCGTCTATGTTAATTGGCATGATGACAGGGGAACATGATCGTCTTGCTGTCCAAGATTTTGGAATAGATAATAAAACAGCAGCGGATGGACTGGCTGTCGGAAGGCCTTCTGCTTTTGTCGGCCATTTACTGACTCCTTTTATCGATGGCATTTATACCGTAAGTGATGTTCGTCTTTTCAAGCTCCTGACATGTCTGGCTGATTCGGAAAACATTTATCTTGAGCCATCAGCGCTCGCTGGAATGCCTGGTCCCTTTAGGCTTTCCCATCAGAAAGGCTTTCCTATGAAAAACGCTGTTCATGTTGTTTGGGCAACAGGAGGCAGTATGGTACCTGAAAAAGAAATGCAGGAGTATTATGAACGGGGAAAGAATCATATTGAAGGGTGAGTATCGTGAAAGATATTATAGCAATTGGTATTGGAGCAGCCATAGGTACATATTTGCGTTATTTTTTAAACCTCCAAACCCTTTTTGTAGGATACCCAGTTGGCACTTTAATAGAAAATTTGGCAGGAAGCCTTTTGTTAGGAATATTGTCAGGATATTTTGCAGCGATCACACCAAAGGAATGGGTGAAAGCAGGACTTGGAGTCGGCCTTTGCGGAGGATTTACTACCTTTTCTACTTTTGCTTCTGATACGGTATGGTTGTTTCTTGATCAAAATCATTGGCAGTCGCTTTTATATGTGATAACAACAATAACTGGCGGAGTTCTATTAGCTTTTCTAGGCTTTGCTTTAGGTCAAAAAACTGGTCATAAAAAGGTCCTGCAGAAAAGAATGGGGGAGCAGTAATGATTAGCATTTACTTAACGATTGGTGGAGCTGCTGGCGCCATTTGCCGCTATTTACTAGGAAAGTTTATGACGAATTTTCAATCAAAAATAGCCTTTCCCATTGGTATGTTAACCGTAAATATTACAGGCTCTTTAGGTCTTGGTTTGTTTTTTGGTCTTGTTTACGGAGAAATTCCTTTAGGAGCTTATGAAGAACCGCTATTTGCTTTATTTGGTATTGGATTTTTTGGGGCATTTACGACGTTTTCCACTTTTAGTATGGAAACTATTCAGTTGCTTGAAAAAAGGAAATATAAACCATTGATATATTATGTGTTCCTTTCATTCACAGGGTCCCTTATTTCTTTTATCACCGGACTTTCATCCACCCTTACTATATAGCTGCAGAGCACAATAGAAAACATGCCCTGCAGCTTTTCGAGGTTTATCAAAGACCTATACAACAGGCGGTTGATTTTCTTTCGTAAATCCCATTAGAGGCGTATTGTGTACATATGCGGGGGCTGGGTTTAATGCAGGGATTTGACCCATTGGCTGCGGATCAGAATCATATTCAAATGCTCCCATATTATCCATGCTTTTACCAGCTGCCCAGCGTCCGGATTGACTTTGTGTGCCTTCTGAAAAATTCATAAAGGAATACGCTACTTCTTGCTTTTCTTTTTCTTTAGGGAACGTAGCAGGCACGACTGCGGTTTGCTGCTGTTCTAATTCTTCAATCGCAGCCATCCACTGATTTTGATGCATCGTATCCCGGGCAATTAAAAAGGAAAGCATATCTTTTACCCCGTGATCAGTTGTCGATTCGTATAAACGGGTTACTTGAAGACGTCCTTGTGATTCAGCGTTTAAGTTAGCCCGGAAATCCGCCAATAAATTTCCGCTTGCAATCGTGTATCGTGCATTCCACGGGTAACCAGCACTGTCATTGGGCTGAGCTCCTAAGCCTGATACAATTACATGCTGCGGGTTCATTCCGCCCATGACTGCTCCTAGCAAGGGGTCTTCGGCTGCTTTTTCTTGTTTTTCCACAGGTGCGTTGTCCAGTAATTGGGCAATCATCGTAGCAAGCATTTCTACATGTGCCAATTCTTCTGTACCTATATCTAACAGCATGTCCCGGTATTTTTCATTTCCCCGGCAATTCCAGCCTTGAAAAAGGTATTGCATTGCTACTGTAATTTCCCCGAATTGTCCGCCCAGCACCTCTTGAAGCTTTTTAGCATACACAGGATCGGGATGGTCTGGTTTGGCGTTGTATTGAAGATCTTTTATATGGTAAAAAATAATTTTCCCCTCCCTGTCTTTTTACGAATAAGCTTTTGTGTTTTTTTCCAAAATGGCATTGGCCACGTATTTATGGAAGAACCACTCTCCTGCACCTATTAAAAGGGCAGATAAGAATGCTAAGAAAAATGGAACAGCTTCGTTTAAAACCAGCGGACCGATTAACCAGATAACCAGCGTACATAAACCGATATCTGCAATGGTAGACACCCAATTGTTGGTCGCTCTTAATATGAACATATCCCCAACAATATAAGCAGCACCAACCACAATGAAGGACAATCCTATTGTATTCCAAGCTGGATATCCATTGGCTAAAGACAAAACAACAAGAAGGACAAATAAAACAAGAGCTGTCTTAATGATTAATGCTGTTACATGGTTCATTTCCCCACTCCTTTCTTTTATGAAGACATTTTTAGGATTTGAATTATTCTTTCACATATCCAAGAAAAAAAAGGAACCTCTACAAATTGTCTTCTTATTAAAACTTATCCCTTTTTAATCACGAAATCTTATCGTAATGCCAAATTTTCTAACGTAAAACGTATAAAATTATTCTTCTACAGCAAACTATTGGAAGAAACCGGGGAGGTCTTTACTGTGAGAAGAATAAAACAAATAAAGCGATCTCCTAAATCCGCACGCAGTAGAAATAAATGGTCAAACACCTTGTTTCAATCAGCTCTTCAAACGTTAGATAATTGTGCTGATCTAAAACAATACAGTTTAATGAATAAGGACCTTCAATTTTTATATTTTGAACATTTAATTGACGAAGAGGCGTTAGAACGAGAAATATTAGCACGGTTGGAATTAGTATCTACAGAGCAAGTAACGACCTACTTAAAAAATGCTCAATATGAACATATTGAAACAAGTGAAAATCTCGTTGAAAAAATTATGGAAGGGTATGTGGCGGTATTTTATAGAAATGGTAGAGCATGGGTTACCGATATGTACGGGCCTGAAGTTCGTTCTATTAGACCTTCCGAAACTGAAACCACCATTGTCGGTAATCACGATGCTTTTATAGAATCGCTTTATACTAATCTTTCCCTTGTCCGAAGAAGGTTAAAAACGCCTAAATTAAAAGTTTTGCTATTTGAGGTTGGAGAGATTTCACGCAGCGAAATTGCTTTGCTATACATTGATGGGTTAGTCGATGAAGATTTGCTGCAAAAGTTAGTCGGCAAAATTAAAAACGTAGAAATAGATATAGTTATTGATTCTCCTATGTTTGTGCAGTTGATAGATGATCATCCATATTCTTTTTTTCCACAATTTTTAACTACAGAACGACCTGATATTGTAATATCCAATTTAAGTCAAGGAAAGATTGCAGGATTTGTAGAAAACAGCCCGGTTTCATTTATTTCTCCGACGAATTTTTTTGATTTTTTTCATTCGCCAGACGATATGAGCCAGCGCTGGCTGGTTGGTTCTGCTACCAGGTTAATGAGATTACTTGCGTTTTTTATCACCCTGACGTTTACTGCTTTTTATGTTGCTGTTACAACTTTTCATTATGAAATGATTCCACAGAGTCTGTTGATTTCTTTGGCGGAGTCGCGAAATCGGGTGCCGTTTTCGCCCTTAATTGAAGCGCTGATGATGGAAGTGACAATAGAATTATTAAGAGAAGCAGGGGCAAGACTCCCTACAAAAATAGGTCAAACTATTGGTATTGTTGGGGGTATTGTAATTGGGCAGGCTGCTGTACAGGCTGGGTTAGTAAGCAATACATTAATTATTGCAGTTGCGATATCAGCCATTTCTTCTTTCGTTATGCCAAGTTACATGCTAAGTGCTGCCTTAAGAATTGCCAGGTTTGGATTCATTCTGTTAGCCGGAGTATTAGGTAATTTCGGGCTCGTTCTTGGTATTACTTTATTACTTATTCATTTAAGTACTTTAAGTAATATATCCACACCGTATTTTAATCCGCTTGTACCGCTGCACCCTAAAGATTTAGCGAGTGCTGTACTTCGTCTGCCGTATTGGCAGTACAGCGAAAGGACGACACAAGCACTTACTCGAAACAAAAGAAATAATAAAACGTCAGGAAGAAGATACGTATGAAGAGCTATGAAACAGAAAAACTGCATCCGATTCATTTAATTTTTCTCACCTATATGCTCCAATCTTCGGTGATTTTATTCAGCATGCCAAGATACGTAGCAGAGATTATTGGTACAAACGGATGGGTTCTTCTTCTTCTTTTCGGCGGTGTGGTGATGTTCAATATATTTCTTATCCAGCTTGTCTATAAAAAAGGAGAAGGAAAGTCAGTATTTGACATTATAAACCGGAGCTTGCCGACTTTTTTTAAATATCCGCTATATGCATTGATAGCGATTGTTTGGGCTCTTGTTGCCGTTGTTATTGCTAAACAATACATTTTTATTATTCAAATCATTTCTTTCCCGACAACTCCATCTTATTACTTATTAAGCATGTTTTTGCTGCTTCCATTACTTTTACTGCTGCACCCTGTCTATAAAATGGTTAGAGTATCTTCCGTTTTTTTTATTTTAGCGGGAATTACCATTGTATTAACTGTATTTGTATGGCCTGAATTTTCCTTTGAACGGCTGACAACTTTTTTCTTTAAGGAAGCGGATAATCCTTGGAATTGGAATGAATTGTTAAATATTTACAGTGGTTTTTTAGGATATGAAGTTTGCCTTCTCTTAATCCCTTACATTACAAAACATTCTCATTTGTTCCGTTCCTTTTATTGGGGTAATGGTTTAACTACATTTGTTTATGTTTACACCGTTGTCTTATGTTTAGGTTTTTACAGTTTTGAGCAAATAAAGCATGTGTTATATCCAACCTTACATTTTTTCAGTTATATTGAATTTCCATTTTTAATTAGAGTAGAAAATTTAGTGTACAGCTTGTTTTTAGTAAAAGCATTAGTAACGGTCACTTTCTTTTTTTGGATGAGCAGTGAAGCAATTCAGCAAATTATTAAAGTGAACAAGCCCTCTTACTTGCATATTAGTATAATCGTTATGTCTATTCTTTTGACCGCACCATTTAATACCAGGCAGGAAATGGAGAAAGTGATATCCTTTACAGGTAAGGCTGAAATGGCAATAGCCTTTTTCCTTCCAATATTGCTTCTTTTATTATTGTGGAGAAAAAGGAAGGTGCTGGTATGAGGAAATATTTAAGTTTTCTCATAATGGGACTAATGATGGGATGTAGTGATCAGCATATTGTTGAAGACGTTGGTTTCGTTCAAGTACTCGGTTTGGATCAAATGAAAGAAGAAGAGGAGGATAAATTTTTAGTATCTGCGATTGTTCCGCAAATTGAACCAGATGCTGAAAATGAACGAGAGTTTTTAACTACTGTTTCGGACAGTGATAAAGAAGCGATGTTAAGTTTATCCCGGCAATCGAACCGAGAAATTGAAAATGGCCAGCTGCGAAATGTTCTTTTCGGAAAAGAAGCTGCAGAAAACGGTATAGCTGAACAAATTAAAACAATGAACCGTGATCCCATATTCGGAACGAGGGTTAAAGTAAGTATCGTAAATGGCCAGGCATACAAATTATTAAGTGAACCGTATACCCAGCACCCCCAAGTTAGCGTATACTTAGATGCTCTTATTGAAAAAGAATCGAAGCTGCACATGACGCCAGAAACGAGGCTTCATCAATTTACAAGAGACCTGTTTGAAGATGGAATCGACCCTATAGCACCGATTATTAAAATGGGTGACGACAAAATAGCCTTAGACGGCATTGCGCTATTTAATGATGATAAGTATGTAGACAAAATAGATCCGGTTGACGCAAGAATATTTTTCTTTCTACATGGAAGTTTTAGTGCAGGTTCGGTGCACTTAACCCTAGAAGAAAAAGAAAAGAAAGAGAGTGCGCAATTATTATTTGATTCCATTCGAAATAAACGGAAGGTAGTAGTAACGGCAAATGGCCCCAATGATGATATGAAGATAGATGTGGAAATTCATATTAAAGGAGCACTCTTAGAGTATAATGGACCTCTAGATATAACGAAAAATAAGGATTTGAAAACTCTTGAGAAACAATTAGCGAAATCAGTGGAAAAAAGAGCAAAAGAGGTAATTGAAACATTACAAGCTAAACAGGTAGATAGCCTTGGGCTAGGAAAAAAAGTTAGAAATAGCATTTCTTATAAGGAGTGGAGCGGTTTGGATTGGCAGGAGGTTTATCCAAACATTGATATTCAACCTCATGTAAAAGCAGAAATTAATGATATCGGCGTATACAGTTAATAAACGTTTATACCAATTTTCTATTTTGCCTAGTAATAGTAGTCGTTTCACCACACTAGGTTCCTTTCATTTCCATATAATTTATAGAAATGACAATAAGGAGGGTGAGATGATGAAGCAAAACCCTAAATTAACACAGATGTTAGTACGAAGACTGCTCAAAAAACATGGTATTGATTATAAGTCGGTTGATTTGTCAGACGAGGAAAAAGAACAGTTAAGAGAAGTGATTAAAGAGATTGAAGAAAATGTAGACAATTTTTTAAAGAAGCAATATACAACAACACAAATCGAAAATAATGAAGCCACGGGAAAATAAAATTAAACGAATCCAATAGGAAGAGTGTCTATTCTTGATAGTCTTCTATGCATAGAATACAAAAGAAGGGAGGGACCTAAAAAATGGCAAAAAGAAGCTCAGAAAGACGCTGGGATGCTTTAGATCCTTCGGTAAACCATGAGGATTGTAATTCGACTAGAAGAAGGAGAAGAACACAGTCAGGAGAGCAAAGTAACAAAACGTTACAACTATCCGAAGAATATATTAAAATTATCGATTCATGTGACGTCACAGTAGAAATGACTGAATTAAAGGCGGCATTAAGCCTCCAGGCTGGTTTGCAGGCTGTTATTTTAATATTGGTAACGATTACGATTGGGGATTCTGAAAAAGCAGATCGGTTTACACAAGAGCTCATTCAAACAGCTAAAATAAAACAATTGACGTATCAGAACATTTTAGTAGAAAATAGTCGAGAAGTAACTATAGAAAAAGTAGACACTCAGCTAGCAGCAAACATTCAGCTGTTGTTACAGCTCTTAATCGCTGTAGCCATCGTTGTTGACATCTTCTAAGGAGGGATTTGGCGGAAATGAATAAGAACCTTGAAAAATACCAAGGTTCTATATTGATTTCCGCCATTTGTTTAGATCTGAATCATTTCATGTGAATTATTGCTACTGCATTAATTAAACGGAAGAAAGGTTCTATGCCATAATGGTTTTTGAAATGTTTATCGTGTTTATTGTATTATTCCTTGGCAGTTTTCTTCAAGGGGCAAGCGGTTTTGGTTTTGGACTATTTGCTATGAGTTTTCTTCCATTCTTGTTCACCTTGAAAGACAGCACACTGCTAGTTGTATCTTTAGCGTTAGTAACGTCACTAAGTATTTTTATTAAGGTATATAAGCATATTCATTATCGTAAGCTTTTTTTTCTATTAAGCGCTGCCTCTCTAGGGCGGGTAGGTGCTTTTTTTATTCTTCATCATTTTGGAGAAATGGATATTTTAAAAAAAGTACTAGGTTTCGTTTTAATTGGAATGGTGATATACATACTAATGCAAAAACAAAAAGATGAGACAGTCGAGAAAGATAATGTTATCTTTCCTATTATATTAGGGTTTGTAGGAGGGTTGATCGGCGGAGTATTCGTGGTAGGAGGTCCATTTTTTGTTTTTTATTTTATGGTGGCCTGTAGAGACAAATACGCGTATTCTGCTAACTTACAGGCAACGTTTGTTGTTACTAGTATCGTTACCGTGGTGATGCATGGGGTAAGCGGTGACTTTAGCAGTGAGTTTCTGTTATATTTTCTCGTAGGATTTGTGAGTGTTCTTGCCGGAACTCGTTTAGGAATGCATTGGTTTGATCGTTTATCACAAGTTCATATAAAAAGGATTGCCAGTTTTATTGTCGCCTTAGCTGGTTTAAATTTAATTTTCTTCTCCTAATTGGAAGGGTGTGATGGAAATGACTGAAAAAGATAAACAAACAGTAGATTCTCTTTACATACAACAGCACCTTGCCAATGAAAGAACATATTTAGCTTGGATTCGAACATCGATTGCGATTATGGGGGTAGGTTTTTTTGCCACAAGTCTTCATTTTACAACTCCTTTAAGCAACTACTACGAGGAATTTATGGCAATTTTAATTAGTATCATTGCCTTTCTTATTGGGATGGTTATTATTACTGTTTCTACTTATATTTATTTAAAAAACAGAAAAACGATAAACACCGGGAAATATCGAGCATCCAACATTGCAATTATTTTTACAAGTATTTTAATGACACTTATTTTAGCACTTTTGTTGACGTATTTTCTTACCTTCAATTAAAAGAGTACTTTTCAAATTTTTTCCAAACAAAAAAGCATGCCTCTGAATATTTCACAAGAGGCATGCTTACGTTATACTTTATACTTTTGCATTTAAAATGTTGATCAAAGTAAAACTGCAGCATTCGCCAATTTTTTAAAAGGTAAGAAATTATAATAGTTGGCGTTTTTGATGTCTAGCTTCAGTGCCCAGCCGCTCAGGCAAAGAGGAACTTTTGCTAAAACCGCGAACGTCCTGTCGCAACGCAAAAGTCAACACCTCCTGCGCAAGCCAGTTCAGCGTTGTCACAGGACGTACATCCACACGATGTGGTGACTTCAACGTTGCACACTCGTCGCCAAAAACGCCACGTCCTGTGGCATTGGCGACATTAGCACATCCTATGCGTCGACGTGTGCGATCTTAGGAGAAGTTCATTAAAATGAGCTGAACGTCTTATATCTTCCCTTTCGACTCCGGGCCGCAGACGACCCTGCGCGAAAGCTCCAGAACCTGTCGCGGGCTCCCAGGATGGGAGTCAGTTCGGCGTTGTCACAGGACGTGACGCTCGTAGCCGAACTTCCTTCTTTTAAGGCGCTTGCGCTTTTCTTACATTTTACCAATCATAGTAATTGACAATACCGTCGTAGACAGCATCTGCTGCTTTTTCTTCATAGTTTGGCTGTTTCATCCGTTCTGTATCTTGCGTGTTAGTAAGAAAACCTAGTTCGATCAACGTACTTGGCATCGTCGTGTTTTTAATGACATAAAATCCAGCTTCGGCTACTCGTCTATCACTCATCTCGGTTTGCGACACTAGTTCATCTTGAATAGATTCAGCCAATGCCTTGCTTTCTGCTGCTTTAGAATCGTTATTATAAAATGTTTCAGCTCCTTCAGCCGCTGGGCTGGCTGCGTTGGCATGAATGCTTACAAATGAGTCAGCATCAGTCTCTTCCGCTATTTCTACTCTTTCACTAAGCTCTAAAAATGTATCATCGCTTCGGGTCATAACAACATTAACATCAGCTTTTTCTAATCTTTCTTCCACTTCAAGTGCTACATCTAAAACAACTTCCTTTTCGACAAGTCCATTTGCAGAAGCACCATTGTCATGGTCTCCGTGTCCAGCGTCAATGACGATGGTTTTATCAGTAAGGGCGCTTTCTCCTGGTACTTTTTCTTGAAGGTAATAACGGTGAACATATCCTTGTTCCCCATTATAATCAACTAACGCCCAATCCTCGTCAACATGTTCGTAAACATCTATGATATCGCCTTCATCAAGTTTTCCAATTTTGTCACTTTCTTCATCAGCCTCTAATCTGACATTTAAGTCAGACACCATTGCTTTCGCTTCAGCTATAATTTGATTATCGTGCGACGAGGAAGACTGGTCTGTTGACTCCTCTGATTGATCTGTTTCTTCTTGTTCATCGGTTTCCTCTGGCTCTTCTGACTTTACGTCATCGGCTTTTTCTATGTAGCTATGATAAACATATAACCATTCACCATTGTGTTCTGTTTTAAGCCATTCGTCGTTATTTTCATAAATATCAATCTTTGTGCCATCTTCAAACTCAGTAACCGTTTTATAGTCCATTCCTGGACCGCTTCGTGCGTTCAACGTGTCCTCAGCATTCACTTCTCCTTCAAAAAGAATATTATCTTCTTGTAGTTCTTCTTTTGAAGGTGGTTCTTCTACGTGTTCTTCTTCCTCACCAAGATTTTTTTCCATTGCTCTAGCCAAATAGGCTGAAACTTCTGCCCTTGTAGCATTTTCATTTGGTCTGAAGTTATTTTCATCTTCAATTATTCCATTTTCAGCTAATGTGGCTATGTAGCCTTTTGCCCAAAACTCAGCCGAAATATCTTCAAACTGTACTTCACTGTCGTTGTTCTCTGCTTCTTCTCCGAAAAAGGCTCTTCCTATTATTGCTGCTACTTGGGCACGTTCAATATTTCCATTCGGATCAAAACGACCATCTTTTTTTCCAGTGAAAACCTCTAATTCTGCAGCCTGTTCAATATGTTTAAAAGCCCAAAATTCTGTGTTTACATCTGAAAAGGTGGGCGAAGCTGGAGTGCGGATGGTACCTGAGCTCAAAGCATTGGACATCATTTTAGCTGCTTGAGCACGAGCAACTTCTTCTTCTGGACCAAAATCCCCTGACTCACGTCCATCTACTATACTTTCTTCAGCTAGATAAGAAATTTCTTCTTTAGCCCAGTAGTCTGCTCCCACATCATTAAAGGCTTCAGCGTGATCTATGTTTGCTGTAGTTAAAAAGGAAACAGAAACTGCGGCAGCTAAAATTGAATATGAAATTTTTTTCCTCAAAATGACAAAATCCTCCTCTCTTTCTATTTCGTTGAAAAATGTAGGCAATATTCTCCATTTTTTTCACCTGTGCATAGGATACCATGTGATAGATTTATAGACTAGATATTCTGAAACTTTTATATAAATTGAGCAAAAAATAACATTATTTTTAAGGGTAAGGTTATGTTTTATCTCGATTTTTAGAAAAATGGCAGTTGTCTATGTTTAAGGTTAATAAATAAAAGGTAATGCCCTTCATAAAAAGAGTAGAAAGGGGCGTGTAAAGTCCATGAAAGCAGTAACTTTTCAAAGTAAAGACAACATGAAGGTAAAGCAAGTAGAAAACCCTTCTATTCAAGAAAAAGAGGATATGATAGTGCGGATTACGGCTAGTGGCATTTGCGGATCTGATTTACATTTATACAAAGGCGGCATACCTTTACCAGAAGATTATGTAGTGGGGCATGAACCAATGGGCATTGTAGAAGAGACTGGTCCTGAGGTCAAAAATATTAAGAAAGGCGACCGTGTTGTTATTCCTTTTAATATTAGCTGTGGGGAGTGTCATTACTGCCAAAACCAAATGGAAAGTCAATGCGATAACTCCAATCCTCATGCTGATAACGGCGGTTTGTTCGGATATTCCAAACAGATGGGTGACTATCCGGGTGGACAAGCAGAATATTTACGAGTACCTTATGCTGAATTCACCTCATTTGTTGTTCCAAAAAGCAGTGAACTAGAAGATGAAAGTCTATTATTCTTGTCTGATGTGGTTCCGACTTCTTATTGGAGCGTAGAACACAGCGGGGTAAAAAAGGGTGACACGGTGGTTGTGCTCGGATGCGGACCGATTGGATTAATGACTCAAAAGTTTGCATGGATGAAAGGAGCAGATAGAGTTATCGCTGTAGATCAAGTACCTCACAGGCTTGAGCATGCCAAGCGAACCAATAACGTGGAAACGTACAATTTTGGTGAACATGACGAAATAGGGTCTCTTTTGCATGAAAATACGAAAGGAGGAGCAGATGTTGTCATTGACTGTGTCGGCATGGATGGAACTGTCCCTCCGAGTAAAGAGCACGGTTCTAAAGGAGACAATCAATTTGGTACGATCAGTCCAATTATCACTGCCTCGCAGGCTGTTGGGAAATTTGGAACCGTACAATTAACAGGTGTATACGGAACGGAAGCGAACAACTTTCCTCTTGGAGATTTTTTTACAAGAAATGTTTCTTTAAAAATGGGGCAAGCTCCTGTTATTCACTTAATGCCTAAGTTGTATGAGATGATCGAAAATAAAGAATTCGATCCGACAGATATCATTACTCATAAAATGCCGCTGGCAGAGGCAGATGAAGCATACCGCATTTTTGACAAAAAAGAAGACGGCAATATAAAAGTGGTATTAAAGCCGTAATAAAAGAGAAGGGAAGCCGCAAATGGTTTCCCTTCTGCATGTTAAAATCGCTTATTCCTGCTCTGAACGTTTAGGTTTTTTATCCCAAGCTTCAAGATTATTTAAACCTGGAATGCTGTCCCTGTAAAAAACAGGATCTTTCCCTAACTTACGCTGTTGTTGATAATCTTCAAGGGCAGAGACGGCAATCTTGGTGAGCAAGGCTGCAGCTATCAGGTTTACTAATGCCATTGACCCCATGAATACATCAGCAAGGGCCCATATGATTTCTAATTCACTCATCGCTCCTACCATTACCATAATTAAAAAAGCAACCCGAAAAGCTTGAACATAGGCAGGATGTTCAGAGATAAATTCAATATTAGCTTCCCCGTAATAATAATTTCCAAGCAGGGAACTAAAGGCAAAGAAGAAAATAGCGATCGTAACGAAAATTTGTGCCCAGCCTCCTAAATGAGTGTCTAAGGCAAGCTGTGTCAATTGTATTCCATCTGATTCACTTGAAGTATGGACGCCGGCTAAAATAATAAGAAACGCAGTCGAGCTGCAAATAATTAACGTATCTGTAAATACACCGAGTGTCTGAACCAGGCCTTGTTTTACGGGATGACTAACATGAGCAGTAGCAGCGGCATTTGGTGCACTACCCATACCGGCTTCGTTAGAAAACAATCCACGCTGAACACCACTCATAATGGCTGCCCCTAAGCCGCCTCCAGCAATTTCTTGTAATCCAAAAGCATTACTAACAATGAGAGAAAAGACTTCAGGTAAAGTTCCGATATTAAAAAACATGACTACTATTGAAACAATGACATAAATAATAGCAAAAAACGGAACAACGAATTCGGATACTACCGCAATACGGCGTATACCACCGAAAATAACGATACCAATTAAAACAGCAATAGTCATTCCAACCCAAAAAGAACTAATATCATAAGCGCCCGTAAAGGCTTGAGAAATAGTATTGGTTTGTACGGCGTTAAATATTAAACCAAAGCATAACGTAATAAGGATGGCAAATAGTACCCCCATCCAGCGCATGCCTAGTGCTTTTTCCATATAGTAAGCCGGTCCGCCGCGGAAGCCGTCTTTATCTTTTACTTTATACATTTGAGCGAGAGTGCTTTCCACAAAGCCAGTAGCTGCGCCTGCTAGGGCAATCATCCACATCCAAAAAACGGCCCCGGGTCCTCCAGCCGTAATAGCTAACGCTACTCCCGCTAAATTTCCTGTTCCTACACGGGCTGCTGTACTAATTGTAAAAGCTTGAAATGGGGTAGTGCCTTTCTTTTTTTTGAAATCGGTGCGGTCCGTTCCTTGAATCAAAAGCATAACCATTTCTTTTAACATTCTGAATTGAACAAAACGTGTTTTTACTGTAAAAAATACACCTAAAAACAATAACAATCCAACAAGAATGTACGTCCATAAGATTTTATTACTTACCTCTACAATGTCACCAAGCCACGTATCCATGGTCAGCCAGGTATCCACAAAATCACTCCTTAAAAAAGCCTAGTTTAAAAACATAAAGGAAAGGGTATTCAATTGAAAGAATGAAAAAAGTGCGTGTGAAAATCAGGAAAATATGATTTTCCTATGGCATTTAAAAGGTTTTATCAATTGCGGATGAATATTAACAAACTTTTCACATTTATCTTTTCATATCCTTCCTTTTTCTGAGGCATACTAAACCTCAAAAGAAAAGGAGGGAATAAATTTGGAAAAGCCTAAACCAGATGATCGTTCTAACAACGCAGAAAGAATTGAAAATAATATCGGGCATACGCTGCAAAATATGAATGAGGCGAGAGATTTTGAAAAAGCTCACGCTGAAGAGCTGAGTCAAGAAGATAAACAACAAATTGAAGAGAAAAACCAACGTCGTGAAAGAGCGATAGAAGGTATGCGTGAAGAAATCAAAGATGAAGTAAATGATCAGCAGAACCACTCATAAAAACGGACAGGCATAAATGGTGTATATCACCTTTATGCCTGTATACGTCTTTTTGTAAAGGTAAGAAATTATAAATAGTTGGCGTTTTACATGTCTAGCTTTAGCGCCTACTCGCTCGAGATTCCTTCGGTTCGTCAATGGAAAGCAAAGATCAGCTTTCCATATGCCGCCCCTCCAGGACTTGTCGCTCGTAAGCAAGAGGCTTGCGCTTTTCTTATTACACTGATAGGAAATATAAAATTTAGCATGGACATGGATGAATCATCGACGCCGTCAAAATGTTGAGGAAATCAGTATAAGTCAACTAAGTAATCGACTTCACCTGAAATTTGGCGCTAGCCAAGTTTCCTTTAATTGCATAAGGACAAGGTCTATTTTTCCTTGCAAGTTACCCTTTTATTAACATCTAACCTCGTCAGCATATGTTCAAATCAAGAGACCTTATCCAATGTAGAGTACTTAGGTATTCTATTCACCAAATCTCTTCTTTTATTATTGTCCCATCTCTTCATACTCATTATAGAATCATTTAAATATCTTCAAACATCCCTTCAGTGTTTTTATAATTATTTGTATTACTTGTCGGGAATCGTTTATAATGGCTAAATTATAAATGTAAAACCTCATTTAGACTTCATCTTTTATCTGTTAGAACCCTCCTCGTTCAACTATTCCTCTGCACCAGTTAACTTAATAATTCTCACATGGAGGTGGGGAAAATATATAAGTTATTAATTTCTGACCGTGATAAGCAAGAAGTTCTAGGAATTCAATGGTTTATTTCCAAATATTCTTTACCCATTTCAACTATTCGAACAGCCTATCATTTATCGGATTTGTTAGATGATCTGGAGAACTCTTTGCCCGACATTGCATGTATAGAATTAGATATGATTGCTGAAGACAAATGGGAGATATTTAAATTTTACATACGCAGATATACAAAGCAGGTTATTGCACTTACTGCAGAGCCCACTTTTGAGCGAGCCATGCAGGCAATGGAACTTCAAGCAATAGATCTGTGGGTAAAGCCGCTTGCTCCGCCTAGTGTTAAACATTCCTTACAGCAAGCTATAAGAAATCTTTCTTATTACTCTAAAGAGGTACATCCCGAATTAACAAGGCCAGCGTTGGACTATGAATCATTGTTTATTGAAGATCGCAATCCTTATCCCTACCCTGTTTATTTATTAAAAACGGAGTATGTAAACGATTTAACCTATTTACGAAAATTTATAGAACAATTTGATTTTTACTTTGAACCATCGGTTTTCTCGACAAGTGATCGAATTGTACTTGTATTTCATCACGAGTTTACAGAGACATTCACACAGGCTCAGCGCTTTTTGCGGGAATGGGAGCTAAAAGCAGGAAGTCCGTTAGCTATTGTTGTGCATTCGCAAAGTGGTGAAGAATCGCTTCACCAAATCTATTTAAAGCTGCGCAAAGTAATGGAAACGACTTTTTTTACTGGGTATCAACAGGTATTTGAGACAGAACGCTTTCATCCTTGGAAAGATATGGACCCTTTTTTAACAATGGAAGATCAAAGAAAGTGGGTTTATATGTTAGAAGAAGCGAGAGGAAATGATATTAAAAAGTGGATGTATGAAGAGTTTTTTGATTTGGTACCGCCATACCCTGAGCCTGGATTGCTGCGAACACGTTTAACAAGTATTCTTGCCCAAATTCGGCGGTTTATGGATCGAAATGGAATGAATAGTAAAGATCGAGAAGAATATTACAAGAATGTGTTTGATAAAATTTTATATAGCCCTGTGCTCTACCGTATTGTTCAGGACATCATTCTTTTTTCAAACTATCTTGTCCAGACAATGGAGGAGCAGCCTTCTAAAGTGAAGGGAGATGCGGTAGAAGCAGCGGTTTCGTATATGGAAAAAAATTTTGCTGATTCCAAGTTGGATTTAAAGACAGTGGCTGCACATGTAGGTCGGAGTCCTTCCTACCTTAGCCATTTACTTTCAAAAAAATATAATCGCTCTTTCCGTGATCTTCTGTTATCCATGCGTATTCAAAAAGCAAAAGAACTCCTTTCCTCGGATGAAAGTGTTCAAAACATAGCCCGCTCTATAGGCTTCAACAACCCAAATTATTTCAGTCGTGTGTTTAAAGAGCATACTGGACAAACACCGAGAGAATATAGGCGTTTCCATTAGTTAAAAAGTGAAAATGGGACAAAAGAACCCCCGTGACACAATTTTAAGGTGTTACGGGGTAATTTTTAGGCTCACGTATCCCACGTGAAGCTATTTTAACAGGAAAACAGTTCGTGAATTATGCTTACAGTTTAACGTGCTAACAAACTCCGAATTAAATTTTATACTAAATCCTTATGAAATGACATATCCTGGAACCGCAGGAAAAACGCAAATATAAAAAGTTTGGGTACTTAACAATTAAACAACATAAATATGAGCGATATATTTCGCTCGTTTTTTTATAAAGGTAAGAAATTATAAATAGTTGGCGTATTACATGTCTAGCTCCAGCGCCTACTCACTCGAGATTCCTTCGATTCGTCAATGAAAAGCAAAGATCAGCTTTCCATATGCCGCCCCTTCAGAACTTGGCTCGTGAACAAGGCGCTTGCGCTTTTCTTACTTCAACTTGATAATTGACTAACCTAATTTCATATGAATTTATCTTTTCTAAATTTTGTTCTATAAAATAAAAGCGTTTTCGAATATTTTTTTATAGATATTGCATATTTTTATAGAAAATCGAAAGTTAATCATCTATTTTTTCGTTGTATCCGTTGATACCATTTAATTAATCCAAAAACGAAGAAAGGATGAATGAAATGACAGATACAAAATACAAGCAAGTGAAACAATATACAGGATCAGATTTGAATACAAAAGGCTGGCTGCAGGAGGCAGCTTTGCGGATGTTAAACAATAATCTTCACCCAGACGTGGCGGAAAATCCAGAAGATCTCGTCGTATACGGGGGGATTGGGAAAGCTGCTCGTAATTGGGAATGTTACGAGGCGATTGTCGACACGCTGAAAACACTTGAAGATGACGAAACATTACTGGTTCAATCCGGAAAGCCAGTTGCAGTCTTTCCTTCCCATAAAGATGCCCCTAAGGTGTTGATTGCAAATTCTAATCTTGTACCGGCTTGGGCAAACTGGGAGCATTTTCATGAGCTTGATCAGAACGGTTTGATGATGTACGGACAAATGACGGCAGGAAGCTGGATTTACATTGGAAGTCAGGGGATTGTACAAGGAACCTATGAAACGTTTGCCGAGTGTGCCAAACAGCATTTTGGCTCAGACATGAAAGGAACAATTACGGTAACTGCAGGACTGGGCGGCATGGGTGGAGCTCAACCATTGGCTGTAACAATGAATGGCGGAGTATGTATTGCCATTGAAATTGATCAACACCGAATCGACCGTCGTATTGAAACGAAATATCTAGACGTTTCGACAGATAGCTTAGAAGAAGCGGTACGTTTAGCGAAAGAAGCAAAAGAGAATAAAAAGGCTCTTTCTATTGGTTTATTGGGAAATGCAGCAGAAATTTTGCCAAAAATGAATGAATTGGGTTTTATACCCGATGTATTAACGGACCAAACGTCCTCGCATGATCCGCTCACTGGCTATGTTCCCGCGGACATGGATTTGCAATCAGCTATTGAACTTCGTGCAAACGATCCAGATCGCTATATAAAGCTTTCCAAACAAACAATTGCATCTCATGTACAGGCCATGCTTGATTTGCAAAAACAAGGAGCCGTTACATTTGATTACGGAAATAACATACGCCAGGTTGCTAAAGATGAAGGCGTTGAGAATGCTTTTAATTTTCCTGGGTTTGTGCCAGCTTATATTAGGCCGCAGTTTTGCGAAGGAAAAGGTCCATTTCGCTGGGTAGCGTTATCAGGAGATCCAGAAGATATTTATAAAACGGATGAAGTTATCTTAAGAGAATTTAGTGACAATGAACATTTATGCAACTGGATACGTATGGCTCAAGAAAAAATTAGTTTTCAAGGACTTCCTTCCCGCATTTGCTGGCTTGGTTATGGAGAACGGGCCAAGTTTGGAAAAATAATTAACGATATGGTCGCACGCGAAGAATTAAAGGCGCCGATTGTCATTGGACGTGATCATCTTGATTCAGGATCTGTTGCATCCCCGAACCGGGAAACAGAATCCATGAAAGATGGCAGTGATGCGGTTAGTGATTGGCCAATTCTTAATGCACTTATTAATAGTGTTGGCGGGGCAAGCTGGGTTAGTGTTCACCATGGCGGAGGTGTTGGTATGGGTTACTCCCTTCATGCTGGAATGGTAATCGTAGCAGATGGAACGAAAGATGCAGAAAAGCGCCTTCAACGAGTGTTAACAACAGATCCAGGAATGGGTGTAGTTCGTCATGTGGATGCAGGATATAAACTCGCCGAAAAGACAGCTCACAATAAAGGGATTCAAGTACCAATGCTTCGCAAATAAAAGAGGAGGGGTAAATACATGGCACAAAAAATGTTTATTACAAACGCTGCACAATTGATTACGATGGCTGGCAACACGGATGGTCCAGCTGCAAAAGAGGCTATGTCTCAATTAAACTTGATTGAAAATGGAAGCCTCTTTATTGAAGACGGTAACATTGTCGAAGCGGGTCCTGATAAGGAAATCCGTGAAAAATACCAAGAGCATTTTCAGTCTGCTGAACAAATAGATGCGACGGGAAAGGTGGTTGCTCCAGGACTTGTTGATCCCCATACCCACCTTGTTCACGCCGGAACGAGAGAAAATGAATACGCCATGCGTCTAAAAGGACGAACGTACATGGATATCATGCAGTCGGGCGGCGGTATTCATGCCACTACTCGAGCAACTCAGCAAGCTAGCTATGAGCAGTTGTACGATGAATCAAAAAAAAGGTTGAATCAATTTCTTCTGCATGGTGTAACTACAGTGGAAGCAAAGAGTGGATACGGATTAACGCTTGAACACGAGCTGAAACAGCTCGAAGTGGCTGAACAGCTAAATAATGACCATCCGGTTGACCTTGTTTCGACCTTTATGGGTGCTCATGCTATTCCAATGGATGAAAAAGACGACCCTGATAAATTTGTTGATCGTGTGATTCAAGAGATGCTTCCGGAAGTAGCTGATAAAAAGCTGGCTGTATTCAATGATGTCTTTTGTGAAAGAGGCGTATTTACTCCGGAACAGTCGAGAAAAGTCTTAGAAGCTGGAAAAGAATACGGGCTGATACCAAAAATTCACGCAGACGAAATTGAACCATATGAAGGAGCAGAGTTAGCGGCATCGATTGGAGCTATATCTGCGGATCATTTACTAAAAGCTTCAGAGAATGGAATAAAGAAAATGGCTGAAGCAGGAGTAGTTGGTGTGCTATTACCCGGAACAGCATTTTTCTTGATGGCTGAATTTGCCGAAGCAAGAAAAATGATTGATGCCGGTGTAGCAGTGGCTTTATCGACCGATGCGAACCCGGGGTCTTCTCCAACGATTTCACTTCCATTCATTATGAATTTAGGCTGCTTAAAAATGGGTATGACACCAGAGGAAGTATTGACAGCGACTACTATTAATGCCGCTCACGCAATTGGGTGCGCAGCAGAAATCGGAAGTCTTGAACCTGGAAAAAAAGCGGATGTCACCATTTTTGATGTGCCAAACTATCTCACATTATCGTATAAATATGGAATGAATCACGTGGATACGGTCGTAAAAGCAGGGATCCCGTTAGTAAAAGGCGGGCAGTTGCAATGAGCAGCTATCCTTATCCAATGTTAGACAAACCGAGTATGATCTGGTCTCGTCAAACCGATAAAAGCAAAGATATAAAAGTTCATGAATGGATTGAAACCGCAGAGGAAGCCAAACTTAATTGGGATGATTATGACGTAACCATTTTAGGAGTCCCGCTTTCAAAATCATCGATCAGTACTTCTGCTGCTAGTGAAAACCCAGAAGCAATGAGGCAGGCGTGGAAGGCATTTAGCACTTATAACTTGGATGAAGACATTGACTTGGCTCAGTTAAAGGCTATCGACCTTGGAAATGTGAAACAACATGTGACCAATATTGAATATACACATCAACAAATTCAAGAAGCTATGGTCGCTATGCGAACTTACCATCCACATACATTGCCAATTTCAATGGGCGGCGATCATTCCATTACAGCGATGCTGGTCAAAGGCTGGAAGCAAGCCCACCCAAATGAAAAAATTGGAATATTACAGTTAGATACGCATTTTGATTTGAGAGACCCTAAATTAATCGGCCCAGCGAACGGTACACCAATACGTAACCTGATTGAAAGTGAAGCCATTCAGGGAAACCACGTTCATAATATTGGATTGCATGGTTTTTTTAACGCTAAGGAACTTAAGGATTTCGCAGACAAAGCTGGACTTCATTATACAACGATGAAACAGGCAAGAAAAAAGGGAATTTCTAATGCTATCAACAATGCTTTACGTCAATTGGAAGATGAAGTAGATACCATCTATTTGACTGTAGATATGGATGTATTAGATATCGTACATGGCCCGGCAGCTCCAGCAGCAACACCAGGAGGAATGTACTCAGAAGAATTATTTGAAGCTGTTCAAATGGCCGGAGAACACATCAAAGTAAAGGCTATGGATATTGTTTGTTTAGACCCGAGAAAAGACGTTGCAGAACAATCAGTCAAAAGTGCTGTCCATACCATGCTGTCGTTTTTGACGGGTTATTGTAAAAGGTGAGGGACAAGTAAGTTCCTCTCCTATTAAAATATTTCTATAGGGGGAGGCATATATATGGAAAATCATCAAAAGGAGTCCCCGGCTGAGTACCAAGAACAGCAATGGACGAGCAATCATTTATTAAAATTTATCATTTTTAGTCTAATCGGTATTTTTACTTTTTTTATTCCAATTAATGTAAATGGAACTGCTTCTATTGCTCTCGACCATTTCGTTACCTATATTCAAACGACATTTACAGCTTTTGTTCCATACTATGTATTACTAATTATTATTTCTGGAGCGGTTTATCCTTTTATTAATCATTCATGGAATAAAGATTTGGCTAATATGATTTTATCCATTTTTAAAATTTTTGGGGCTGTCGTCGCCTTCATGCTTGTTTTTAGTTTTGGTCCTGATTGGCTGTCCGACCCGAGTATGGGTCCATTTCTTTTTGAAAATCTTGTCATGCCAGTTGGTTTACTGGTACCCATTGGTTCTGTTTTTCTTGCTTTATTGGTCGGATATGGGTTGTTAGAATTTATTGGAGTTGTTTTGCAGCCTATAATGCGACCGATTTGGAAAACGCCTGGCCGGTCTGCTATTGATGCTGTCGCATCATTTGTAGGCAGTTATTCGATAGGTTTATTAATTACAAACCGCGTTTTCAAAGAAGGAAAATACACGATAAAGGAAGCGACAATTATTGCAACCGGGTTTTCCACCGTTTCAGCAACGTTTATGATTGTGGTGGCAAAAACACTTGGTTTAATGGAAATTTGGAACACTTACTTCTGGGTAACCTTATTCGTGACCTTTCTTGTAACCGCTATCACTGTAAGGATTTGGCCGTTAAGTAAAGTGAGTGACCAATATATCAATAACCAGGAAGGCCGTCCTGAGCACATCATTGAAAAGAATCGTCTAAAAGCTGCCTGGTTTCAAGCTATGAAAGCAGCAGAACGCTCTCCATCGCTTCTAAAAAACATTTGGCTTAATTTGAAGGATGGATTGATTATGACAATGGCTATTTTACCATCCATTCTGTCAGTTGGGCTGCTTG
This sequence comes from Alteribacillus sp. YIM 98480, assembly GCF_009765375.1. Taxonomy (GTDB): domain Bacteria; phylum Bacillota; class Bacilli; order Bacillales; family Marinococcaceae; genus Alteribacillus. Next base: position 133,526 of record NZ_VTOK01000011.1, on the reverse strand, counting down.
GATTAGTACTTGCTGAATACACTCCTATGTTTGACATCTTGGGTTACATTTTTTATCCATTTACTTGGATGATACAGGTTCCTGATCCATTGCTTGCAGCTAAGGCATCCGCCGTCTCTATTGCGGAAATGTTTCTCCCGGCCCTTCTGGTTACAGAAGCAGCTATGGTTACAAAATTTGTGATTGGTACGTTGTCCGTTTCAGCTATTTTGTTTTTCTCAGCGTTAATACCATGTATTTTATCTACGGATATCCCAATAAGTATTCCGAAATTAATTGTGATTTGGATTGAACGTGTGGTATTAACGATTATAATCACGACTCCTCTGGCTTATTTATTACTTTAAGGATAAAAGTTGCGACAAAAAAGAAATCAGGGAAACGATAAAAGGGGTAATAGTATGAACGCAGTAAGTGTCAAAAGTACGGGTGAACAGACAGATCTACTATCAGCAACACAGCATGAAATAAAACATGCTTTATCAAAGCTGGGTTATAAAGAAGACGTATATGAACTGCTTAAAGAACCTGTTCGCACATTGACCGTTCGGATACCGATAAGAAAGGACGATGGCAGTGTCCAAGTTTTTACCGGATATCGTTCTCAGCATAATGACGCAGTTGGCCCAACGAAAGGCGGTGTTCGATTCCATCCCTCTGTAACAGAAAATGAAGTAAAAGCCTTATCCATTTGGATGAGTTTAAAGTGCGGCATTGTCGATGTTCCTTTTGGCGGTGGTAAAGGTGGAATAGTTTGTGATCCTAGGGCGATGTCTTTTTTAGAAACGGAGCGGTTAAGCAGAGGATACGTGCGGGCAATAAGTCAAATCGTAGGGCCAACAAAAGATATTCCAGCCCCTGATGTATTTACGAATTCGCAGATTATGGCTTGGATGACGGATGAATACAGCCGCATTCGTGAATTTGACTCACCTGGTTTTATTACCGGAAAACCAATTGTTCTTGGGGGTTCAAATGGCCGTGAAACGGCAACAGCTATGGGGGTAACCATTTGCGTTGAAGAAGCAGCAAAGAAAAAAAAGCTTGACTTAGATGGTGCAAGGGTAATTATTCAAGGATTTGGTAACGCAGGAGGCTTTTTAGCCCAAATTCTTAACGAACGAGGCGCCGTTATTGTGGGAATATCTGACGCGGATGGCGCATTATATGATAAAGACGGGCTGGATATTGACTATTTACTCGAACGGCGTGATTCTTTCGGAACAGTAACCAATTTATTTTCGAACACAATTACAAATGAAGAACTGCTCGAGTGTGAATGTGATATTTTAGTGCCGGCAGCTATTTCAAATCAAATCACCGAAAAGAATGCATCGAACATTAAAGCTGAAATTATCGTTGAAGCCGCCAATGGTCCGACAACATTAGAAGCTACGAAAATTTTAACAAAACGAGATGTGCTGCTTGTCCCAGATATCCTGGCTAGCTCCGGGGGTGTCACTGTTTCCTATTTTGAATGGGTGCAAAATAATTTAGGATACTACTGGTCTGAGGAGGAAGTATTAGAAAAACTGAAAAAGAAAATCGTTACTGCTTTTCATAATGTTATTGATACAGCAAAACTTCATCATGTGGACAATCGTCTAGCCGCTTATATCGTTGGTATCCGAAAAATGGCGGAAGCTTCAACATTTCGTGGATGGGTGTAAAAAAGGGGGAAAGAGAGATGAGCAGCTATCGAACAATCCAAAGTGAATACCAAGGGAAAGTGCAAAAAGTTTTCGTTAATCGAGGAGGATTCGTTCATGAATGGGAACCTCTCTTTTCTATTAAAACTGCTCACGGTTCAGTCAAAAAGGTAGAAATAAGCAGCTGCGGAATAGTTGAAAGAGTGAACGTATGTCCCGGAGACATCGTAGTATCGGATATGACATTAGCTATACTAAAAGAAGATCAATTACCTAGCGGAAGCGATTAACGCACGAAATACCAAGATATTAAACCACTAAAAAATCTATTGACATGGTTTTGAAAAAACGCTTACAATTACTATTAGTTATAAGATATAAGATATAAGATATTAGTTATTAGATTCGTCTGAAGTTATCAGATCGAGAGGGAAAAGAGTGTTTATAATGTCCTTAAGTAAGGATTCTCGTATCGGGAGAAGCGCTATTCTCCTAGTACTTAGCGATGACAAGAGCGAAGAGTTAGAAAAGATAAAGCAATTAGATTGGAAGTGCTGCACAGGAAAAGTTGGCTCGATGGAAGCTCACAAAGTGGTAGCAGCTATTGAGACAGCAGCGAAGAAGAATGAAATTGTAGAAACCGGTCTTTATCGTGAAAGTCATGCATTGTACCATGCCATTATCGAATCACTGCATGGTGTAACACGAGGACAGGTTCAATTAGGATCGATGCTGCGCACAGTAGGACTTAGCTTTGCAATTGTCCGGGGGGGTACACCCTATGAAAATAAGAATGAAGGAGAATGGATTGCCGTTTCCTTATATGGCACGATTGGTGCACCGGTAAAAGGGGCCGAACATGAAACAATTGGATTAGGTGTTAATCACATTTAAATAAACTGCCCACAGTTATTAGTAGAGTTTAGGGGGCTATATCACTGCGACTGTTAACGTTGCATTGATATAGCCCCTTTTTTATTGGCGCTTTAACGAAGTAAAGAAACTAGAGGAGTGAGAAATATGGTGACCTTGACAGGGCATTCACTTAATTTTACTGAAATGAAACAAGTATTGTTTGATGGGGAGAAAGTTGACGCTGCAAAGAAAAGCATAGAGGATGTGAAAAAGAGCCGCGAGGCAGTAGACTCTATCGTGGAAAATCAACAAGTTATTTATGGAATTACGACTGGTTTTGGAAAATTCAGCGATGTGCTCATTCAAAAGGGAGATGTGGAAGTACTCCAAAAAAACTTAATTCACTCGCATGCGTGCGGAGTTGGTGAAGCTTTTCCAGAAACCGTTTCACGAGCAATGCTAGTATTGAGGGCTAATGCCCTCCTGAAAGGGTATTCTGGTGTGCGTCCGCTTATTATTGATCGTCTTCTGGAGCTTGTAAACAAACAGATTCACCCGGTCATTCCTCAGCAAGGGTCTCTTGGGGCAAGCGGAGACTTGGCGCCATTGTCCCATTTAGCCTTAGTACTCCTCGGGGAAGGAGAAGTATTTTATAAAGAGGAAAAAGTACCTGCCATCCATGCATTAACACAGGAAAAAATGGAGCCTATTACGTTAACAGCTAAAGAAGGTTTGGCACTTATTAACGGTACACAGGCGATGACAGCAATGGGCGTTATTGCCTATTTAGAAGCAGAAAACCTTGCCTATCAATCAGAAGTAATTGCTGCAACCACAATAGAAGGGTTGTGCGGTATAATGGATGCGTTTGATGAAGAAATTCATAGGGCACGCGGCTACCAAGAACAAGTAGATGTAGCAGAGCGAATTCGAAAATACTTGAAAGACAGTCAATTAACAACAAAACAAGGAGAGTTGCGTGTCCAAGATGCATATTCTCTCCGTTGCATTCCGCAAGTACACGGAGCAACATGGCAAACGCTTCATTATGTTAAAGAAAAGCTTGAAATTGAAATGAATGCGGCGACAGATAACCCGCTTATCTTTAATAATGGAGAGAAAGTAATTTCCGGAGGGAACTTTCATGGTCAGCCCATTGCATTAGCAATGGATTTCATGGGGATTGCCATGGCGGAGCTGGCTAACATTTCTGAGCGCCGAATTGAACGGCTTGTTAATCCTCAATTGAATGATTTGCCTCCGTTTTTAAGCCCGGAACCAGGATTGCAATCCGGTGCCATGATTATGCAGTACGTGGCCGCATCACTTGTTTCAGAAAATAAGACGCTGACTCATCCGGCAAGTGTTGACTCCATTCCTTCTTCTGGAAATCAAGAAGATCATGTCAGTATGGGAACGATAGCTTCGAGACATACAGCAAAGGTGATTGAAAATGCATCCAGAGTGTTAGCGATTGAAGCAATCTGCAGTATGCAGGCAGCTGAGTATCGCGGAAAGAACAAAATGGCACCTATGACAAGAGCATTTTTGGAAGCAGGCCGGACCATTGTCCCGTTTATTGATTCTGATCGGATGTTTTATAAAGATATAGAAGCGATGTACAGATGGATAAAAAAATTTTCAATAACGTCTGTTGGAATGAAAAATAAAACGGTACATTCTTAAATTTCATAGGTGAAAGGAGAGGGTTATTTGTTTAATGCAGTAGTGATATCTGTTTTTGTTATGGTGGTTTTAAGTTTGTTGCGGCTAAACGTTGTGCTGGCGATACTGTTTGCAGCCCTTTCAGCAGGGGCTGCTGCTGGATTATCACTTTCGGATACAATTGAAATGCTCGTTTCTGGAATGGGAGGGCAGGCTAACACCGCCTTAAGCTACATTTTACTTGGAGCATTTGCAGTAATGATCGGTTACTCGGGAATAACAGGATTTCTCGTTAAACACTTAATAAAAGTTTTAAAAGGAAAAAAAGCAGTGTTACTACTTACCATCGCAGGAGTCGCATGTTTGTCGCAAAACGTCGTTCCTGTACATATTGCTTTTATTCCTATTTTGATTCCGCCGCTGTTGCACTTATTTGACACTATGAAGCTGGATCGCAGAGGAGTAGCCACAGCTTTAACATTCGGCTTAAAAGCTCCGTATGTCATGATTCCTGCTGGTTTCGGTTTGATTTTTCATGGAATTATTAGAGACGAAATGAATGCGAATGGCATGTCAATCAATCTTGGTCAAATCCCAATCGCATTGTTATTACCAGGCATTGGAATGTTATGTGGTCTACTGTTTGCTATATTTATAACCTTTCGAAAAGATCGAGATACATCCGTTCAGCAGATGAAAGATATATCAGCAGAAGAAGAGACTGCCGCAACGACAGAAAAGAAAATGATATTTACAATGTCTCACTTTTTCACCATAATTGCTATTATTTCTGCTCTTGCCGTGCAGTTAGCTGCAGACTCACTAATTTTGGGAGCGCTTACTGGTATTATTCTAATGTTAGTATTCAGAATCGTTCCGTTTAAAGAAGGAGAAAACATAGTTAACGACGGCATTAAAATGATGGGGATGATCGCGTTTGTCATGCTGGTTGCTTCTGGATATGCTACCGTTTTACAAGATATTGGGGCTGTAGAGGAGTTAGTCGAAACATCTTCAACTATTGTTGGTGACAGCAAATTTTTTGGAGCTGTTGCAATTCTTATTGTTGGAATGATTATAACGATGGGAATTGGCTCGTCTTTTGGAACCATTCCTATTCTCGCTGCGCTATTTGTACCTCTTTGTAGTGCGTTAGGCTTTTCTCCGCTAGCAACAGCTGCATTAATTGGTACAGCAGGAGCAGTGGGCGATGCAGGGTCTCCAGCTTCTGACAGCACCCTTGGGCCAACATCTGGTTTAAACGCAGATGGGAAGCACAATCACATTTGGGACACGTGTGTACCAACATTTTTACATTTTAATATTCCTCTCTTAATTTTTGGTTTAATCGCAGCATTAATTTTATAAACGATCTTCATTTTAGGCCAGCAAAATATTAGGAATTAATACATCTCAGCACTAGTTAATAGAGCTGTCATCATAATGTGGCAAAAAGAGGATGCTTTCCTGTAGGAGCAGCATCCTTTTTTTCTATTGATAGAAAAGTATAAATTTTAGCGTGGATGAATCATCGACATCGTCAAAATGTTGAGGAAATCAGGTATAAATGCAACTAGGCAATCACTTTAGTCTAAAGGCTTGGCGCTAACCAAGTTTTCTTTAAAAGGTAAGAAAGCATAAATATTTGGCGTTTTACATGTCTAATCCAGCGCCTACTCGCTCGAGATTCTTTCGGTCCGTCAACGGAAAGCAAAGATCAGCTTTCCATATGTCGACCCTCCCGGACTTGTCGCTCGTGAGCAAGTCGCTTGTGCTTTTCTTATTTGTTTGAGCAGCTAACAAAATATGAAGATTGATTCGATTAGACAAAGAAATACATAAATCTATCTAAAATTGAAACCTTTATTTTTTCTTTTTCGTAATAAAGAATAAGATGTCGAATGAAGGCAGGTGAGAAGAAGATAGGAAAATGCCTAAGGGGAGAAGTGAAATTCCCTTATGCCATTTATTTTATTTTTACCAATTTGTTGGTTACGAACAGAAAGTCGCGTTTATCGTGAACTTTAATTAAAGGAGGAATAGTGATGATTGAAGGTTTATTTATGATTATTTTATTTATTCTTATTTTCTTAGCCATTATCGCAGGAGTCGTGACCTTTATTATCTTTCGAATTCGCTATAAAACAGCAAGTTCTAACGAAGCCCTGATAGTCACCGGCCCAAATTTAGGAGATCCTGAGAAAGAAAAAAATGTGTTTGAAGATCAAAATGGGCGTTCTGTGAAAATCATTCGCGGCGGCGGGTATCGTCTTCGTATGTTTCAAACGGCAACACCGATTGATTTAACTTCTTTCCAGCTGCAAGTAGATTCAGAGAAGGCGTATACAAAAGAAGGTATTCCTGTAAGGGTGGCTAGTACGGCTGTCATCAGTATAGGCAGCGAATTAGAGATAATGGCAAACTTTGCAGAGAAATTTTTAGGGAAAAAACAAAGTGAACGAGAATCCGAATTAAATGATGTGTTAAATGGTCATTTGCGTTCCATTATTGCTTCCCTTCCAATTGAGAAAATTTATAATGATTTTAAAGAAGTTAATACACAAGTAAAGAAAATCGCTGAAGCGGATCTGAAAGGCATGGGCTTTGAGATTACGTCATTCGCCTTAAATGATGTAGAAGATGTGGATAAAGAAAACGGCTATATTGATGCGCTGGGGCGCCCTCATATTGCCGACGTACAAAAAAAGGCGAATATGGCAGAGTCCGATGCGAAGAAAGAGACACGTATTTACCAAGCTAAAAATGATCAGGAAGCACAAGATGAAGAAAATCGCCGCTTAACAGCTATAGCGGCTTCCAAAAAAGAAAAAGACATTAAAGAAGCTGAATTCCAAAAAGAAACAAACCGAGCGGAAGCGAATGCAGCCCAGGCCGGTGAGCTAGAAAAACAAAAATTAGCTCAGCAGGTGAAAGAAGAAGAACTCCAAGTCCAATACATAGAAAGACAACGGGCTGTGGAGCTAGAAGAAGAGGAAAATAAACGTCGGCGTTCTATTGCTGATGCACAAGCTTATGAAACAACGAAAAAAGCCCAGGCTGAAGCAGATAAAGAACGTATAAAAGGGGAATCCGAAGCAGAAGTAATACGCCAGCGTGGTATTGCAGAAGCAGAGTCGAAAGAACGAATGGCAAAAGCAATGGAGCAATACGGGGAAGCTGCCATAGTGGAAATGCTATTAAACGTGCTGCCTGATTATGCGGAGAAAGTTTCTGCGCCGCTTTCACAAATTAAGGATATGAAAGTTATTGATATGGGTGGAAGTCATTCTCAAGGTGGATCTTCAAAAATAGCTAATAATGTTACTTCAACGATGCTTGGCATTCAAGAGTCTTTGAAGGAAGCAACCGGTATGGACTTGAAGGCAATGTTAGAAAGCTATGTTTCCCGAGGAAACATCAATAATGTTAGTTCTTCCAATGAAACGTATGAACAAGGAGTAGCGGCAACAAGGGAAAAGAATGAAGAAATAAAAAAGACAGAGGAAGATAATATAGTAGATGATTCTAAGAACGAAAACGAAAATTCAGATAAGAATTAAATGACATGACTTCGAATGGGGTTCTCAATCATAGGGTGCAATTTTAGAATACAAAATTGCACCCTATCTTTCATTAGGCTGGCCATTAAGCCATAAACAGTTTGATATTTTTCCCTTCATGGGGGTTACCGCTGTATTGAAGTAGACTGGAGGGGCTTTGGTAATTCAGATAAACCAATGAGCGGCTATACTAATGACGCAGGGAGTTACGGACAGCTTTTTCTTTCAGTATATAACTGGGATTCTTGGACTAGTTTTTTCAAATGGGTTTACAGGCAGCAGGTTGGTCGACTGCGGCTGTCATTTCTTTGTTAAGAGATGAAAACTTGCATGGAGATATTCTAAAAATTGCTGCTCCCACTTTAATAATTCACGGTATTCATGACAACGTTATCCCCTTTAACCAAGCTCAAGAACCAAATCAAAGTATAAGAAATTCACAGCTTGTCCCGTTTGAACATAGTGGTCACGATCCTTTCTGGGAAGAACGTGACAAGTTTAATCAGTTATTAACTCAATTCATACATTGAAATTTGACCTTATTTAGATAGACGGATAATGCTGCACAAGAATATTAAAGAATACGTAAATCCGTAAACATTATTATCATCGAGAACAAGCGAAAAATTTTGTCATTTTGATCGAACATTTACATTTTATCAGATTATCAGAACAACAGCTTTTTTAACTCATCCAAATGCTCATAAATATCGGTTTCCAAACTGCGCCTATAAAGTACAGCAGCGGGATGATAAATGGGCAGAATAGTATACGTTTTCGCAGTAAAGCTATAGGTATTTTTCTCCCAATCATCTAAGAAGCGGACAGCAGTCTCAATAGGAACCCCAGTCACTTCATCCATACGTGGCGAGTTTCCTAACAAACGCCAATACGCAATGCGGCCCATTGGTACAATGATTGGAGGATTGCTCCATTTTATCTCGGCATCAAGAATAGGTGCATGGGCTGCGATTTCTTTTTGATTTGGGGTGCGATTATATTTACGAGGTTCTTTTCCGCGGCGCTTTTCCCATTTATAAGGCCGGCTGCGAACCGCACTTGTAATATAAATATCTGTTCGCGATAAACCGAGATACCCAAGGTATTGATTAAAATGCTGTCCCGCTCTTCCACTAAAAGGAATACCGTTATTTATTTCTGTTTCGCCTGGAGCTTCGCCAACAAACATGACAACAGGATGCTGGGGTCCTTTTCCGTATACAAATCCTTCACAATCATAAGGTTTTATTCGTTTTTGGCATTGTTTTATAAGGTCTTCTGATAACATGGACTTCTCCTCTAGTTATTATCTTTAAGGATAGAAAGCAGTTGATCTATGGGCTGATTTCCTCTCACTTTCTCCATTTTCTGAAAAGGACAGCCATTTATGATAAGCCTTTCTAGCACGTGTTCCATCGTAAACCGCGTGCGCTCTAAAGAATCAGATACTTCTTCCCAAAAAAGCGGACAGGCTATCAAGGGTTCTGTTTTTCCTCGTAAGGAATACGGTGCAACAATAGTTTTTCCCTGTCTATGTTGAGGGACATCAATATAAAGTTTGCTGCCGCGGTTTTTCTTAAGTCGTTCCTGGGTGAACAGTTCAGGAGATTTTTTTGTTAAAAAAGCTCCAAATGAAGTTGTTATTTTATTTGTATCGCTCCATGTATATGTTTCTTCTGGCAGAGGTATATAAACTTGCAAGCCTTTATTCCCTGAAAACTTAACAAATGAAAGTAAACCACATTCATCACAAAGTTCTTTTAACAATAACGCCCCCTCGGTGGCAAGCTGAAAATAATCCGGGTCTGGCGGGTCGAGGTCAAAAACAATTTCATCCACATACTTTGTATAATAGCGCTGAAATGGTACATGCCATTCTAAAGCAAGTTGATTAGCCAGCCACAAAAAAGTCTCTACTTTATTACATAAAACATATTGATTATCGTCAAGTTTAACGGTTTCCACAAAGTCAGGAGCGTAATCTGGACAATCTTTTTGAAAGAATCCTTCTTCTTTGATTCCATGAGGAAAACGAATAACAGTCAAAGGACGATCATTTAAAAAAGGAAGAGCATAAGGAGCAATGTGTCTTGCATAATGAAGAAAATCAATCTTTTTTACGCCTTTGTCAGGCCAAAGAGGTTTGTCAGGGTGGGTAATACTGACCGTTTTTGGAAAGCGTAAGTCAGAAAGATATAGCCGTTCTTTCGTGCACTTAGAAACTGGTGTTTCTAAAAGAATCCGGGAAAAACGTGGTTCACGCAGTTCTTGTTCCTTTCTGGTGGTGTAAGCTGTTTCTACGACGATAGAAGGTTCTATATAATACATTTTTTTCGATACATCCCAATCACCATTTTGTTTAATGGTTTTAGTAACAGCTTCTCTTTCCTGATATGAAAAGCCATGTGCACATTTTCCTATTGAAAGTATCTCTCCATCGTCAAAAACGCCTAAATGAAAATAATCATTGGCAGGATCATACGCAGTTATAAAGCAAGGTGTTACAAATGGCGTTTTATATTTCAACCATTGATTGGTACGCCCTTTTTCATAATGGGAGATTGTGTTTTTCATCACGATCCCTTCACTTCGGCAAGTATTAATGTCCTCCATTATGTTAGAAATATCTTTGTAGGAGGGGAGAAATTGAACGCGTTTTGTACATTGAGGATCTGGATTTAGGGGGAGGTCTGCTTGTATCACCCATTCTTTTAATGCCTTTTTTCGGTCTAGCCAATTTTTATCCAACAAGCTTTTTCCATTTATATTGAGACAATCAAAAGCAAGAAAACAAACGGGACGTTGTTTAGCTTCTTTGTTAATAGAATGAGTTGACCGCAAACGATGGCGCCTTTGCAGCATGTAAAAATCCGCTTTTCCCCAGTTTTCCAAAACAGTAAGTTCCCCATCAAGCTTTATGGTCTTATCCACTGGAAAACATTGTTCTGCTGTTTCAACAATTTCAGGAAATCTGTCTTCTAATGCATGGCCATTTTTACTGCTAAGTACAAGGTTTTTGCCATCCCAAGCTAACAGGGCACGGTAACCATCGTATTTTATTTCATAACGCCAATTTTTCCCTTTTGACAATTCATTTGTACGTGATGGTTTCATCCAGGCCATTGAACGATTCTTTCCCTTCTCTTTGTAATCTGACATTTAGTATGAATGAGAAAGGCTTCTCTCATGCACAATATAAAGAAAAGAACTTGCAAATGAAAAAGGAGGAATCGGATATGCATACGATGTGGAAAGGGAGTATACAATTTGGCTTGGTCAGTATTCCTATTAAAATGCATGCCGCGACAGAAGATAAAGATATTTCTTTTCGAACACTGCATGAAAAATGTAAAACACCGATAAGGTACGAAAAAGTTTGCCCTGTTTGTGAAGAAAAAGTGGAGAAAGACGACCTGGTGAAAGGATATGAGACAACAAGTGGAGGGTTTGTCATTGTTAATCAGGAAGAAATCAACTCCCTTAGAAAAGAAACGAATGAAAAAGCCGTAGAAATACTGGATTTTATCGATATAGATGAGATAGATCCGATCTATTTTAATCGGAGCTATTACCTTGGACCAAATGAAGGCGGATCAAAAGCTTATTCTCTTTTAAGAAAAGCTCTAGAAGACTCCAGAAAAGTAGGTGTTGCCAAAATTATGATCCGTTCTAAAGAACAATTGGCTTTAGTGCGTGTTTACAATAATACACTCCTTATGGAAACGTTGCACTATCCCGATGAAATAAGAAATGCAGCTGATGTTCCGAATGTACCGGAGGCAGAAAATGTGGAAGAAAAAGAGCTTGAAACGGCCAAATTGCTTATTGATCAATTGACAGCCGCGTTTAAACCAGAAAAATATGAGGATGAATACCGTCAAAAACTACTCAATCTCATTGAAGCAAAAGAAAATGGAGAAGAGGTGGTTGAATCAAAAGAGGAACCTAGAAAAGATAATGTTACTGATTTAATGGAAGCATTGCAGGCTTCTGTAGATAAAAACAAGAAGAAAACAACCGATAAAAAGACAAAAAAAGCACCGGCTGCCAAAAAACAACAAACATCTCCGAAGAAAAAAGCAACATAGGATGACAATCACCACTAAAAAACTTGGCGGCAAGCCAAGTTTTTTAGTAGATAAAGACTTTTGTTTTCCTTGCTTGCTGGAGACAATCACCGTAAATTATAGTATGTCTCTTCATATCAGTAGTATTTAGGAAAAATAAGAATCCATCATTTAATATTTCATGTTAGGGCCTAAGTCATGAATTGACCACAAACTTGAAATTCAACGTTTCATTTTGCTCGAATTCGTTAATTTATAAAAATGTAACATCAAATAATAATTACAATCTTCGAAAGGAGATGGCACACATGGCAAAAAGAGATAATCGTAAAATGAGTTTAGAAGAAGCAGGTCGTAAAGGCGGAAGAACGACAGCTAAACAGCATGATAGAGAATTTTATCAAGATATTGGCCAAAAAGGCGGAGAGACGACTTCTAGTGAGCACGACAAAGAATTCTATCAAGATATCGGTCAAAAAGGTGGAGAAACTACTTCTGAGAACCATGACAAAGAGTTCTATCAAGACATCGGCCAAAAAGGCGGAGAGACGACTTCTAGCGAGCACGACAAAGAATTTTATCAAGACATCGGCCAAAAAGGCGGAGAGACGACTTCTAGTGAGCACGACAAAGAATTCTATCAAGACATTGGCCAAAAAGGCGGAGAAACAACTTCAGAGGAACATGGCGAAGAATTTTATGAAGATATCGGTCAAAAAGGCGGAGAAGCTCGCAGCAGACAGCGCAGAAAATAGAATTCAATCTGTTCGAAAAGCCGCGTAAAGAAAGGAGAGGTTTTATGCAAACTCTTCAAGAGCATATGACAACCTTTGCCGAATGCTGCAGCCCTTCTGATGATCTCTATACGTTGGCTAAAACAATGAAAGAAAATGAAATTGGTTTTCTTCCTATTGTCAAAGACGATCATTTAGTTGGGTGTGTAACAGACAGAGACGTGGTTATAGATGGACTTGCAAAAGAAGTGCAGCCTAATGAAGTTACCGCAGAAAACATCATGCAGGAAAAATTAATTACTGGTTACCCTGATATGTCTGTCGATGAAGCCTCTAGGTTAATGCAAGATCATCAAATTCAGAGGTTAGTAGTTACAGAAGATCAGAAAGTGAAAGGTGTCGTTTCTATTGGGGATCTGGCAGTCTCAAAAAATGCTGATCAAGCAGCAGGGAACGCACTGAGCGAAATTTCAAAACCACATCCATCCTAAAAAAATCAACAGCATCCATAAAGCAGGAAATATCCACGCTAATGAATGATTCCTTTATGGATGCTTTGATTTTCTTTATACCAAACTAAAAAGTTGAATGCAAGAAAACCACCAAAAAATGGGTGGTTTTTCTTTTTCTATATTAGGAAAGATTAACTTTGCTAAAGGATCAAAGTATAAATAAAACGACGTTACTTGGCAGTAAGCCAAGTTTTTATAAAAAGGTAAGAAATTATAAAGAGTTGGCGTTTTTGATGTCTAGCGCAAGCGCTTACTCGCTCGAGATTCCTTCGGTACGTCAATGGAAAGCAAAGCTCAGCTTTCCATATGCCGACCCTCCAGGACTTGTCGCTCGTGAGTAAGGCGCTTGCGCTTTTCTTATTGGTGAAATGGACGTGTGGAATGAGTAGTTTAAGGTGAAGTTCCCCGCAGGTATTACCCTTATAGTTGGCGAAGATATCATGGGGGATAAAGTAATAGATTACTAGTAATCAACCTTTAAATTTTTAAATTTTTAGAAAGAGGTGAGAGCTGGCAATGGAGCAGCTGAAACGCGAGACGTGGAAGCGCTTTGTTCAAGAAGGGACACTTGATACCTCCAGGATGGAAAAAAGAATTGCAGAATCCTGGTTTCATTGTCGTCAAACAGGCGTAGATCCTTATAATGGAAAAGGAGTGCTGCTTTTAAATGGAAAAGAGCTAGAAGAGAAAAAGCAAAAAAATGCACGCTTGATACAAGTAGCAATGCCCTTTTTACAAAACCTTGCAAAAATGTATCAACAGTTAAATGTCGTTATATTACTTGGCGATCGTAATGGTTATGTGCTGCGTATGATGGGAAATCAATCCGCATATCAAATCGCCAAGAATATTAATTTTACCGAGGGTGTAAAATGGACAGAAGAAGAAGTGGGAACAAACGCTATTGGAACAGCCATTAATACCACAGAACCTATTACGATCACAGGTGTCGAACATTACTCAGTTGCTTCTCAAAATTGGAGCTGTTCTGCCTCGCCTATCCATGATGAAGACGGAGAACTTCTTGGAGTGTTGGATATTTCTAGTCCGTTTTCAAAAGACACATATGAACACATATTGGGTACAGTTGTCGCTGCTGCTTATGCTATTGAAAACAAATGGAAAAAGCAAATGAAAGAAGAAGAAGTGGAATTATTATCTTGGGCTTTAGAATCCTCTGCATCAACCCCATATATATTATGCAATCGTAAACATAAAATAATATACATCCATCCAGACCTTAAAGATCACCCTGTTCAACTTGGTATGACTTTACAAGAATATTCTTCTTTAGGCTTTATTACTACATCAGAAACACCGATTTTATCGAAAGAAACAGAAGAAACGATCGGCTATAATCTAAAAATCCAAGCAGCAAAGCAGTCTGGTAAGAGACAATCTATAACAAACACATCTGTTTCTTTTGAATATCCAGGTGTGAAAGGCAAAAGCCTGGCGTTTCAAAAAACAATCCACGAAGCAAAAAAGACTTCGAAAACAGATGTCGCCGTTCATTTATATGGAGAAACCGGAACAGGAAAAGAATTGTTAGCTCAAGCGATTCACCAAAATAGTACAAGAAAAGAAGGCCGTTTTATTGCTGTAAACTGTGGTGCTGTACCTGAAAATCTTTTAGAAAGTGAACTTTTTGGATATACAGATGGTGCCTTTACTGGGGCCCGCAGAAGTGGAAAGGAAGGAAAAATAAAACAAGCGGAAGGAGGAACTTTGTTTTTAGATGAGATTGGTGAAATTTCCCCATCTATGCAAATAGCAATTTTACGTACTCTCCAAGAAAAACAAGTAGCCCCGGTAGGAGGAGATCAAAATGTCTCGGTGGACTTTCGTTTAATTACCGCGACAAATAAAGACTTACGTAAGTTAGTGAAGGAAGGTTTATTTAGAGAAGATCTATTTTATCGTTTGTATGTGTTTCCAATCGAACTGCCTTCATTACGTAAGAGGTCCAGTGATATACCATATTTTGTGCAACATTTTTGCAAAAAAACAAGTTTCCCAAATGACTGGCCAAAAGAGTTGTTGGAAGTTTTAATGAATTACTCATGGCCTGGAAATATCCGTGAATTATTTAATGTACTTGAAAGAGCACACACGATATATCTGGACAGATATCCGTCCGCATCCGAACTACACTCTCTTCTTGCTTCTGTTTCTCTTGAAGATAGAAATATTGAAGAGAAATCTGAATTCTCCTATCGAGAAGAAATTGAGAAAGACACATTGAAAAAGGCCCTTCAAGAAACCGGCGGGAAAGCTGCTCAAGCTGCCAAATTATTAAACATACCGAGAAGTACATTTTATCGGAAAATAAAAAAATTTAAGCTTTAAAGATTATGAGACAAAACGAGAAAATGTGAGACACAATCTTAATTTGTCTCAATTATGTTTAGACAAAAACAGAAGGCTGACCTAAAAACGCTTAATTTGTAAGCGTTTTCTTTTTTGGCATATATTTTGCAAATATTTATGTGTAGAAAATTTGAAGGAGGGTTTTTATATGGGTGTTTCTGAAGTTCAGCAAACGAATCTCACATCAGAAAAAGCAAAGTGGATGTATCAAAAGATGGCAGAAATTCGCAGATTTGAAGATCAGGTGCACGAAACGTTTAGTAAAGGAGTGCTTCCTGGTTTTGTCCATTTATATGCTGGAGAAGAAGCAGTGGCCGTTGGGGTATGTGCTCATCTCGATGATAAAGACAGCATAACGAGCACGCATCGCGGGCACGGCCATTGTATTGCAAAAGGCTGTGATTTAAAAGGAATGATGGCAGAGTTATATGGCAAGTCTACTGGGTTATGCCGAGGTAAAGGCGGATCTATGCATATAGCGGACGTCGAGAAAGGGATGCTTGGGGCAAACGGTATTGTCGGAGGAGGATTTCCACTTGCTACTGGTGCAGCATTAACAGCAAAACTAAAAAAGTCAGGTGGAGTAGCTGTTTGCTTTTTCGGGGACGGAGCCAATAATCACGGTACATTCCATGAAGGTATTAACATGGCTGCGATTTGGGATTTACCAGTAGTTTTTGTAGCCGAAAATAATGGATACGCAGAAGCAACACCATTTGAATATGCTTCAAGCTGTGAAAATATTGCTGAACGTGCTGCTTCCTATGGGATTCCTGGAGAAACAGTAGATGGAAAAGATGCTATGGCAGTGTATGATGCTGCAGAAAGAGCAGTTGCTAGAGCAAGAGCTGGGAAAGGACCTTCGCTAATTGAATGTAAAACATACCGAAATTATGGGCATTTTGAGGGGGACGCTCAAACGTATAAACCCGAATCAGAAAAAAAGGAACACTTAACAGAA
This sequence comes from Alteribacillus sp. YIM 98480, assembly GCF_009765375.1. GTDB lineage: Bacteria > Bacillota > Bacilli > Bacillales > Marinococcaceae > Alteribacillus. The sequence goes on along the minus strand of NZ_VTOK01000011.1, from coordinate 117,153 downwards.
CTGGATGCAATTATACTTTTTCGTCAATTTGTACTGCAGAATGGATTGGCAAGTGAAGATGATCTTCATGTTGTTGATGAAAATGTGAAAAAAGAGATAGAAGAGGCGGTTTCATTTGCTGAAGAAAGTCCACTGCCGGAAGTAAAAGAACTGACAACAGATGTTTACGTTTCTTATAAAGAATAAGGAGGGATAATGATGGGAAGAGTGATTACGTTTTCAGATGCATTGAATGAAGCAATGAAGCAAGCGATGCGAAAGAATGAAGACGTTATTTTATTAGGAGAGGATGTAGCTGGCGGAGCTGAAGTAGATCATTTGCAGAACGAAGATGCTTGGGGCGGAGTCATGGGTGTAACAAAAGGACTTATTCAAGAGTTTGGAAAAGACCGTGTTTTGGATACTCCAATAGCGGAAGCAGGTTATGTAGGAGCGGCTGTGAGTGCTGCGGCAACTGGAATGCGACCCATTGCAGAACTGATGTTTAACGATTTCATAGGAAGTTGTTTAGATGAAGTAATGAATCAGGGAGCAAAACTTCGTTATATGTTTGGCGGCAAAGCTAAAATTCCATTAACCATCCGTACCATGCACGGAGCAGGTTTTAGAGCTGCTGCACAGCATTCGCAAAGCTTATATGGTTTGTTTACTGCAATCCCAGGGGTGAAAGTAGTGGTCCCATCTACTCCGGCTGATGCAAAAGGGATGCTGATTGCTTCCATTGAAGATGATGACTTAACTGTATTTTTCGAAGATAAAACATTATATAACATGAAAGGAGAAGTAGACGAAGAATACTACTCTATTCCAATTGGAAAAGCAGATATTAAACGGCAAGGCGAAGATTTAACGATAGTAGCAATAGGTAAACAGGTTCATACGGCTCTAGAAGCAGCTGAACAACTAGTGAAAAAAGGGATTGAAACGGAAGTGGTTGACCCCCGTAGTCTATCCCCTCTGGATGAGGAAACGATTTTGCAATCGGTGATGAAAACGAGCAGACTTATTGTTATTGATGAAGCAAATCCAAGGTGCAATGCAGCCACTGACATATCTGCCATGGTAGCTGACAAAGGTTTTGATTACCTAGATGCCCCTATTAAAATGATCACCGCTCCTCATTGCCCTGTTCCATTTTCTCCGGCCCTAGAAGATGTTTATCTGCCAACGCCAGAGAAAGTGTTAGAAGTGGTATCAGAGTTAATTGATGATGACTCCAGCATAGCAATGTAGAAAAGGAAGAGGACCTGTCTGACACGGGGATAGACAAGTCCTCTACATATAAAAAGGAGGGTGAGGACGTATGGCTGAACAAATTGTGATGCCAAAGTTCGGGATGAGTATGGAAGAAGGAACCGTAGTGGAATGGTTAAAAAGAAAGGATGACCCAGTAAAAAAGGGAGAACCAATTGTAACGATAAGCTCTGACAAAATAACAAATGAAGTAGAAGCACCAGCTGAAGGATATTTAGTCAAAGTAATGGCAAAAGAAGATGAAGTGGTTAAAGTAGGAAAGCCAGTAGGTTATATTGGGGAAAAAGGAGAAGCAGTAGAAAGCACTGCATTCGAAGAGGATGTATCAGATAAAGGAAACAACACATCTCCCCAACCTACAGCTTCAACTACTGTTAAAGCTCCGCCTTCTGTTCCTGCTGTAAAAAAATCAATTAAAATATCACCAGCAGCCAAGAAACTAGCAAAAGCAAAAGGAATACCAATGGAAAATGTAACTGGCACCGGGCCAAATGGACGAATTACCAAACAAGATATAGAAAAACAGGCAAAGCGAGCTCCTGGTGAAAACGAAAAGGAAAAGACTACGAACAACAATCTGTCTGTAAAAGAAGAGCGGACTGCACAGCCCGTAAAAGGTATGCGCAAAGTGATAGCTGAACGTATGCATAACAGCCTTCAACAAAGCGCTCAGCTTACGATTATGAAAAAAGCAGATGTAACCAAACTGCTTCATCTGCAAAAACAAGTTCGCGGCGAGCTAAAAGAAAGAGGTATGGAATCAAAACTGACCTTAACTGCTTTCATTGCCAAGGCTGTAACAGAAGCATTAAAGGACCATCCTTTCATAAACAGCTCATTTGAGAACGATACGATAACTTTTTACAGCTCTATCCATTTAGGAATTGCTACTTCATTGGATGACGGGTTGGTTGTTCCAGTGCTTAAAGATGCGGATAAAAAATCTGTCGGAAATTTAAACCAATGCATTCAATTACTGAGCAGTAAAGCTAGACAAGGGGAGTTGACAGCAGATGAAATGACAGGATCTACATTCACTATTACAAACCTGGGAGCAGCAGGAGTAGAATTTTTTACTCCTATACTCAACCCGTCTGAAGCAGGAATTCTTGGTGTAGGGATGTCACAAGAAGCAGCAGTGTTTGAAAATGGAACAGCTGTACCTCGCCAACATTTACCACTAAGCCTTACATTTGATCACAGAGTAGTAGATGGAGAACCAGCGAGCCGCTTCTTAAATAATATAGCTTCACTGTTAGAAAAACCGTATCAGCTTTTACTATAGTAATAAACAGTATAGGAGGGAAACTGTGGGGACGGAATATGCAGAGCAGAGCGTGGAGACATTAGTAATAGGCGCTGGACCAGGCGGTTATGTGGCAGCTATCAGGGCTGCCCAGCTTGGTCAAAATGTTATGATTACAGATAAAAGTGAATTGGGCGGGGTTTGCTTGAATGCAGGCTGTATATCGTCAAAAGCTTTAATAGAAGCAGGTCAAAAATATAAAATACCAGAAACCTCTCACACGATGGGGATTCGATTTAACAAACCAGAGTTAAATGTTAAAGAATTACGTGGCTGGAAAAATAGTATTGTTAAAAGATTGACTGATGGAGTGAGCGGGCTTTTAAAAGCAAATAATGTAACGATAACTCCAGGAAACGTTTCTTTTGTGAACGAAAATACGGTTCTTATAAAAAACGAACAGGAGCAATCAAAGGTTACGTTTAATTCGTGTATTATTGCAACTGGTTCAAGGCCGGTAGACATTCCAACGATTCCAAATGGAAAAAGGATAATCACTTCTGATAAAGCCCTGGATTTTAAAGAGCTGCCCTCCAAAATGAACATTGTCGGCGGAGGCTATATTGGAATTGAGCTTGGTACAATGTTTTCTAACTTTGGAGTGGAAGTAACCATTATCGAAGCAGCGGAAAGGATTCTTCCAGCCTTCTCTGAGGATATGGCAGCCCTTGTAAGTAAAAAATTAATAGACCGTCCAAATGTAACAATAATGACAAATGCTGCAGTCGAAAGTGCAATAGAAAATGATGAAGAAGTTCAAGTTACAGTTTCTGCAAATGATACAACGCACGTATTAGATGGAGATTATTTACTTGTCACGGTAGGAAGAAAACCAAACAGTGATACATTAGAGCTGCAAAATGCCGGTATCGAACGCGATAAAAAAGGTTTTATCCCTGTAAACCAACAATGCCAGACAAATCAAAAACATATTTTTGCTATCGGTGATCTAACCGAAGGTCCTGCTTTGGCTCATAAAGCTTCTCTACAAGGAAAAATAGCTGCAGAAGCGATTAATGGACAAATAAATGATTTTACGGATTATCATATCCCAGCAATTGTATTTTCCGAGCCACAGTTAGCTGTGGTGGGTCTTACTGGATTGCAGGCAGTGGAAAAAGGGTTTGATGTTGACACCATCTCATTTCCTTTTACAGCAAATGGAAGAGCGATGACTACAAGAGAAGAGGAAGGCTTTACACGATTAATAATTGATAAAGAAGACGGCACGCTTCTCGGAGCTGAAACAGCTGGTCCTAATGCTTCTGAGTTAATCAATGAACTAACCGTGAGCATTCAGGCTGGATTGACTGCTGAAGACTTATCTCTGACTGTTCATGCTCACCCTACTCTTGGAGAGACCATAATGGAGGCAGGGGATAGAGCTCTTGGGACACCCGTTCATATTATATAACACTGTCTTTAACGTTGCAGTTGGATGAAGCGTCCAGCTGCAGCGTTTTTGTATTTTATAGTAAACCATAAAACCATCCGAAACTTAATCACGTAAAAAAAAAATTTAAGTGGTTTTAGTAGAAACTTCTATTACTAATGAATATCCTTTTGATGTTCACAAAGGAGAGATAATGGCTATTTTAGGGCCAAGTGGAGCAAGTGCAGGGAAAATTTTTAAAATGGGAAAAATGCCACGCTAAAGGAAATGATTAAATGGATAAAAAATAAACACGTCGCAGCTTTTTAGGCTGCGACATGTTTTTATTCCAGTGTTCGGTTGTTTTCATCTACTTCAAATGTGGTTTCCGGCTCAGGAGTTTCTCCTGCTTGTAAAATGCCGTCTCCTCCACACACACTGCATGAATACTTCCATTGTTCATCGTCCATCAAAAGGCCTGTGCCATCACATGCTCTACATACGTTTTGGTTTACATCCATTGCTGTTCGCTCCTTTAAGGGAGTACTAATCTATGCATTTTTTATTTGTTTGTCTTTCACCCAATTGATAAGTCCTCCTGTTAACATGATTTCCACTTGACGTTTAGATAATGCATGAAGCACCTTGATTTCTTTATTTTTATCTTTGAGAGAAGCTTTAAGCTCATTTCCTTTTTTGATACTTTCTCTTAAGTTTTTCATTACAATAATGTCTCCCGGATCAAACTGGTTATAATCATCTTCGTTTGCAAATGTCAGTGGAAGAATACCGAAATTTACAAGGTTTTGCCAATGAATTCGTGCAAAGTCTTTAACAAAAACAACACGAAGACCTAAATAACGCGGAGCCAGTGCAGCATGTTCACGGCTTGATCCTTGTCCGTAGTTGGATCCTCCTATAATAGCGTGGCCGGATTTTTCTTTTAAGCTCAAAGAACGATTGTAATAATCTTCGTCTAAAATTTCAAAGGCAAATTTGCTGATCTCAGGTAAATTGCTTCGATACGGTAAAACTCTGGCTCCGCCAGCTAAAATTTCATCAGTAGAGAAGTTGTCTCCTACTTTTAAAAGAACGGGAACTTCTATCTCATCAGGGAGCGGTTCCATATCAGGAAGAGAAGCAATATTGGGTCCTTTATGCAATTCGGTTTTTTTCGCTTCCTCTAAAGGCAGTGGTTCTTCTAGCAGACGGAAATCAACAGTTGGTTTATCAGGGTCTTTCACATCTGGATATTTCATATCAAGCGTCCGTGGATCCGTAATTTTTCCTTTTAAAGCAGATGCAGCGGCTACCTCAGGGCTGCAAAGAAATACACTGTCTTCTCTTGTACCGGAGCGGCCTGGAAAGTTACGAGGTGTCGTACGTAAACTATTTCTTCCTGTAGCTGGTGCCTGCCCCATTCCTATACAGCCGTTACAGCCCGCCTGATGAAGTCTGGCACCAGAAGATAACAAGCTGGCAATATGTCCGTTTTCAACTAGGTCTGTAAGCATTTGTCTAGATGTAGGGTTAATATCAAAAGACACACCACTAGCAATTTGCTGCCCTTTTACAATTTCGGCTGCAACAGCGAAATCACGGTAACCTGGGTTTGCAGAAGATCCAACATAAGACTGGTAAATGTCTTCTCCAGCTACCTCGTCAATGGTCACTACATTTCCTGGGCTCGATGGTTTAGCAATCAGTGGAACTAGTTCAGACAGATTAACCTCTTCATTAATATCATAGGAAGCGTCTTTGTCAGCAGTTATTTCATACCAGTCATCTTCTCGACCTTGGCTTTTGAGGAAACGTTTAATTTCCTGATCGGAAGGAAATACACTCGCCGTGGCACCCAGTTCTGCCCCCATGTTCGCAATGACGTGCCGGTCCATAGCGCTTAATTCTTCTAAGCCTGGTCCATAGTATTCCATGATCTTTCCTACGCCGCCTTTTACGTCATGACGGCGGAGCAGTTCTAAAATGATATCTTTAGCGCTCACCCAATCTGGAAGTTTTCCTGTGAGTTTTATCCCCCATATTTTAGGCATTTTTACATAGAATGGTTCTCCGGCTATAGCCATTGCCACATCTATACCACCTGCTCCCATTGCAAGCATTCCCATACAGCCGTTTGCGCAAGTATGACTATCAGAGCCAAGCAGTGTTCTTCCTGGCTTAGCTAGCCTTTGCATATGGACAGGATGACTGACGCCGTTTCCTGGCCTGCTGAAATGAAGACCAAACCGTTTAGCGGCACTTTCTAAAAACAAATGATCATCAGGGTTTTTGCTGTCTTCTTGAATGACATTATGATCGACGTATTGAGCGGAAGCTTCTGTTTTAGCCCGTTCAATTTCCATCGCTTCAAGTTCAAGCATTACCATAGTTCCTGTGGCGTCTTGCGTTAGTGTTTGATCAATAGAAAGTCCGATTTCTTCTCCAGGTGTTAATTTGCCAGAAACCAAATGTTCATTAATCAGCTTTTGAGATACATTTAAAGCCATGAAGTGATCCCCCTTCTTTGAGATAAGAAAAACTCGGCTTACCGCCAAGACCAATGGCGGAAGTCTTAGTTTTTGTTTATACTTTGAACCTTTACGAAAGTTTAAACTTTCGTAAAGTATAAAAACACATACCAATATATTGAACCTATTCCTTTCGCAAGGATATGATAAACAAAGAAATGGTTTTACAAGTAAAACGAAATTAAAAATGTTACAATAAAATCATGAAACGTTGTCTTTATTAATACGTACAAACATAAAGATTAAATACAAATAAGAAAATGGAGGAAATCAAAGTGGGCAGAAGAATTTTACTATTTATCTTAACCAACATTCTCGTTATTACTACAATTACGATTGTGTTTACGCTCTTACGTATGGCTGGTGTAGATATTTCAACGTACACAGCTGACGGCGGCATAAATTATCTGGCTCTCTTTATCATCAGTGCAGTCATTGGTTTCTCGGGTTCCTTTATATCACTGGCTTTATCAAGGTTCATGGCTAAAAAAATGATGGGCGTCACCGTCATTGATCCTGGCAACAGTACAGGAGCAGAACGCCAGCTTGTAGAAAAAGTTCACCGTCTATCTAGAAATGCTGGTCTGATGCACATGCCGGAAGTAGGTATTTATAACTCAAGAGAAGTAAATGCTTTTGCAACCGGTCCGTCTAAAAAGCGTTCATTAGTAGCTGTGTCCACTGGCTTACTAAATTCAATGGACGAGGATGCGGTTGAAGGTGTACTAGCCCATGAAGTTGCTCACGTTTCTAATGGTGATATGGTTACGATGACGCTTCTGCAAGGTGTAGTAAATACGTTTGTCGTTTTCTTTGCACGTATTGCTGCTGCAATCGTCTCTCGCTTTGTGCAAAATGATGCGATGCGCGTATTTGTACACTTTGGTGCTATTATTGTGTTTCAAATTTTGTTTTCTATTCTTGGAAGCATAGCAGTTATGGGATTCTCCAGATATAGAGAATACCATGCAGACCGCGGCGGAGCAGATCTTGCTGGTAAAGATAAAATGACACATGCATTACAGTCTCTTAAAGTGCATGTAAATAAGGTTGATAATAGTCAGACTTCCATGCAGACATTAAAAATAAACAATAAATCTTCTATGGCTATGTTATTTTCATCTCATCCGCCGTTAGAAGAACGTATTCGACGTTTGCAGGAAAGATAATAATATGGGGATCTCTCGTAAGTCGGTAATAACCGATTTTAGAGACTCCATTCTTTAGGAAAGGTTAACTTTGTTAAAGGATGGTAGTATAAGTAAAACCACGACTTCCGTTATAGGAATCGGCGGCAAGCCCGATTTTTCTAACTTAAACAAATGGTTATAAATTTGCCCATTATGTTCTTTGTACAGGCCTTGCCTTCATATTTTAAAGGGGACTATGAATATGAAGGAGGGCCTTCATTGAAAAATAATTGGGAAAGGGCGGCTCGGGAAGAACACTTATTTTGGCTTCAGATTCTTGGTGACCATGCTCGTTTCATCCACGATACACTAGCACCCTCGGAAACTGATTACATTGCAGCTGCACAAGGATTTGCTGCTTTGTTTGATCAGCTGCTAGAAAGAGCAAGAGCTGGCGGTAATAGTTATGCTTTAGAGGAATTAACTGCTCAGGCGCAACAGGCTGCAAAAGATATTCGTTTTTTAAAACTGCAAATTATCCGAACTCAATTGACAGGAAAGATTAAGATTGAACTGACTCCTACATTTATTAATCATATGGTAAATGAAGTGGATGAGTATTTACGTATTCTTCCATTTCTCGTAAGAAAAGAAGTGCCTCCTGTTTGTCATCCGCTTCACCATCATCTTATTTGGCTTATTGATGCTGCTGGGCATGCCGGGGCAATTACAGATTCGCTGGATAAAGTGGAAACCGGATTAAAAGAACGCTCGACCATGTTTGAAAAAGATTTTGATCACTTTTATTTAAAAGCAGTGGAAATGGCGGGATATTTACGTTCCAACGTAGATAACTTCCCAGCACTGCAACGTATGAATCATCAAGTAAGCTTAGAACTCCATATTTTCCGCTGCTTTTTAAATGAATTGGAACAAATGGGATTGACTAGGGAAATGCTGGGCACGCTTACTCCTCTGATGGCAGATCATATGGCTAGAGAAGAATGCTACTATTTATTGAAAGTTGCTGAGTCGGCGCATACCCAGAAACCAGATTGTGATCCGGCTAAGCCAAGAGTAGAATCATAAATATTTTACTCCCTTTTTAGGGAGATTTTTTTGTACTTTTTCTAAGTTTAACTATATAAAAAATATCAGCTTTCACCAAAAAGACTTGCCGATAAGCTCCTGGAAATTGTTTTCCCTTTGGAGTAAAATGTAGACACTCGAAATAAAATATATAGCATGAATAGAGGGAGAATGATGGAGGAGAAACAACAGGCATGGGGAGTCGCTGCAGCAAGTCTTGCCTACTTGTTCTGGGGCTTCCTTCCTTTATATTGGAAAATGGTAGGGCATGTTCCATCAGAAGAGGTGCTGGCCCACAGAATAATATGGTCCGTAGTATTTATGGTGGTCGTTTTATTTCTGGTGGGACGTTTACAAGGAGTTTGGAGAGAAATAAAGGTAACCTTTTCTTCAAAAAAGTCAGGCCTTGCTATAACACTAGCTGCGATACTTATCAGCTTTAATTGGTTTATTTTTATATTTGCGGTTAACAGTGACCGTGTGATCGAAGTTAGTCTAGGTTATTATATTAATCCACTTATTAATGTACTGCTTGGCACCCTCTTTTTAAAAGAAAAATTAACAAAAGCTGAAGGGTTAGCATTTTTGTTAGCGGCAGCCGGCGTTTTATTATTAACATTTTATTATGGCTATATTCCTTGGGCGGCGCTTAGTCTTGCTTTATTGTTTGGGATGTATGGTTTAATTAAAAAGACTGCCACTGTTGGGGCTTGGGCTGGATTAACGATTGAAACGCTCCTTATGACTCCGTTTGCATTATTATTTTTGGTTTTTATAAGAAATAATGAAACCCCATTTTTTTATGGAAGCTTGGAAACGGCCTTATTGTTAATAGGAGCAGGTGCAGCTACAGCAATTCCATTACTGTTGTTTGCAGCAGGGGCGAAGCGTATTTCTTTTTCTTTAATAGGCTTTCTTCAATATTTTGCTCCAACTATAATGCTCATATTGGGAGTCTTTCTTTTTCATGAACCATTTAGCCGTCAACAGTTGATCTCCTTTATTATTGTTTGGATTGGCTTAATTATCTTCACCGTATCCCGCTCTAATACAACGCTTAGAAATCGAAAAGAAAAGCTTGCCGATCAGAAAGCAGGTACTGGTTAAAAATAGCTGTTTTCTTTTCAAAGTGTTCATATGTGAAACGGAAAGGTTTCTTTCCTCGTAGAGATAATAAATAGAGCAAAAAAGAGGAGGGAACCTGCATGCAAGCAGCTAATGAAATATATTTCTCTGATAATTTTTTTTCTGCTGGTATCACAGATATTTTTGATAAAAACGAAAATAAAATTGGGAAGCTTGATTTAAAAAGTGCGTTTACTTCAAGTATTGATGTAATGGATCCAAACGGTAGTATTCGTTTATATGCTGCATTTCCTTTGTTTTCACGTCGCTGGGTCCTAAAAGATAAAGAAGATGAACGGATTGGAGAACTGCGCAGTACTTTTTCCTTTTTTGCAAAGAGGTTTGAATACGAGACGGAAGGACGCGGCGTTTACCGTGTGGAATCGGAAGCTTTTTCTCATGAATTTACAATTACAGAGGAAAGGGGAAATAATAAAATAGCCATTTTTGAAAAAATTAGCGGCTTTATGGAAGCTCCAGCTTATAAATTAATCAATTATTCAAACGTATTAAGCAATGACGAACTCATAGCTGTGGTTATGGGAGTTCGAATGATACTTAAAAAACGACGAAATAATAGTGCTGGACCGCCTCCCGGCCAGTAATAATGTTTAATAAAAACAGCTGTCCCTTGAGTTAAGTCTGAACTGCACTCTGTCAAGCAGACAGTAGTAATAATAAAAAGGATCTAAAGCGGCTTTACTCTTATATTCCATAGGGGTAAGGCCGTTTAATCGTTTTTGTAGCCGTTCGTGATTGTAAAAGTGTATATAGTCATCGATAGCTTGTTCTAACTCGTCAAACGCTTTGTACTTATGTAAATAATACTTCTCACACTTTAGCGTACCCCAAAAAGATTCCATCGGTCCGTTATCAATGCATTTCCCCACCCGTGACATGCTGGGCTCTATTTCTGCTTCTTGAAGCAATCGTTTAAATCCATGAGAAGTGTATTGAAAGCCACGATCACTACGGAGAAGGGGGGCGGTATCGAAGGCTTGGGTCGCCTAATTTAAAGTTTCAAAGACTAATGGATTGTTATTGGAAAGTCTTGTGAGACGAGCCATATTTAAATTCGGCTTACTTTTCGCCATAAAAATATCCCCCTCAAGGTTAAACAGATTGTTTATTTCATCTGTCTACCTTTTGGGGAGCATATCAGTCATTCTTTTCGTTCTTTAAAGTACAGTGTAAATAGTTTTTCTCGTTTGTTGGGTACAGGAAATACGCGTACCTGGGGACAAGCTGAAGAGATCTTCATAAAAGATAAAAGTATAATCATTAAACAGAAAAAGCGGCCCATATAATCTTCGAATGAAACCATATTTTCCCAAAAGCCGAACAATCCCACCCCTATTAGCAGAACTGAATATGCAGGTGAGATCACTCCTATAAGCTCCTGTTTCAGGGGCTATTTTTATACTTCAGGAAAGTTTAACTTTGTTAAAGGATCAAAGTAAAAGTAAAACTACGGCTTCCACCATATGGTTTCGGAGGCAAGCCGAGTTTTTCTAATGAAAACGGCATCTTTGAAGGTTTTATGAATAATTTGTGTTCATTTTGAAACATTTCCGTGAGCGTTATATGAAAAATGACTCTTCAAACCCTGTTTACCAAGTGAATTTGCTACGATATTCGTAAAGATTGAAGTGTGATGAAAATCACCTGGAAAGGAGTGTATCTGAGGGTGAAAAACATATATTTGCGAGTGAAGCTTTGGGCTGCACTGCCTGCTCTGTCTCTTTTATTATTAGTAAGCGGATGTGGTGAATTAACCGTTTTAGATCCAAAAGGGCCAGTGGGGGAAAGCCAGAAAGATCTAATTATCTTTTCTATTATTCTCATGTTAATCATAGTAGCAGTAGTTTTTATCGCTTTCACTTATATGATTGTTAAGTATAGAGACCGGCCGGGACGTGATGAAAAAGATTATGATCCTGATCATCATGGCAATACCACATTGGAAATTGTGTGGACGGTCATTCCATTAATTATTGTAACGGCTCTTTCGATCCCAACAGTCATTACGATTTATGAATTAGAAGAGGCTCCCGAAGCTTCTAGTGATAAAGAACCGCTCGTCGTTTATGCAACGACAGCGGATTGGAAATGGTTTTTTAGTTACCCTGAAGAAAACATTGAAACTGTGAATTACCTTCATATTCCAACGGACCGGGCGATAGAATTCCGCTTGTCATCGGCCGATTCCATGGCATCTTTGTGGATTCCTGCTCTTGGTGGACAAAAGTACAACATGGCCGGCATGGAAAATACGTTGTATCTTCAAGCAGATGAAGAAGGGACCTATGAAGGAAGAAATTCTAATTATAACGGATCCGGTTTTGCCGAGCATACGTTTGAGGTTCATGCAGAAAATGAGGAAGATTTTGAGAGCTGGGTAGAAAAAGTGAAAAATACAGCACCTGAATTAACACAGGAAGAATATGATTCGCTCCTTGCTCCAGGTCTTGAAGAAGAATTGGAATTCTCTTCAACTCATTTGGATTACGTGGATCATGGAACAAATGAAGGACGTGACTACTTAATAGAACGACACAAAGATGCATTTGAAGAACCTTTGCATCTAAAAGGTGGAAGAGGTGCTGGGGATGAGTGACCTTGGCATTCAGAAAGTGGGTGAAATGACGTGGAATTTATAGACTTTCTGTTAGAAGATTTCTTTGTGACTGGTCAGCCATTGATATATGGAGCGATGGTTTCTATTGTTTTAGTATCTATTGCCATTGTTTTTGTGTTATCTTATTTTAAAAAATGGGGATGGCTTTGGCGAGAATGGCTGACAACCGTTGACCATAAAAAAATCGGGATTATGTATATTATCGCTGCTTTGGCGATGCTTTTCCGGGGCGGAGTTGACGCGCTTTTAATGAGAACACAGCTGACACTTCCCGGAATGGAGTTTCTTGATTCTCAGCATTACAATGAAATATTTACAACCCATGGCACCATTATGATTATTTTTATGGCGATGCCTTTTCTGATTGGTTTAATGAACTATATTGTACCGCTTCAAATAGGAGCAAGAGACGTTGCATTCCCATTTTTAAATGCGCTTAGTTTTTGGTCTTTTGCTTTTGGGGCTATGATATTTAATCTATCTTTTGTTATTGGAGGCTCACCTGATGCAGGGTGGACCAGTTATACTCCTATGGCAGGAGCCACCCTTAATCCGGGGCCAGCTCAAAACTATTATCTAATAGGTCTGCAAGTTTCCGGTATAGGGACGCTGGCAACAGGCATTAACTTTATCGTTACGATTCTTAAGATGCGTGCTCCTGGAATGAAAATGATGAGATTGCCGATATTCACGTGGTCGACGTTTATTACTTCTATTATTATCGTGTTTGCGTTCCCTATTTTAACTGTAGCGCTGGCACTTATGACGATTGATCGTATTTTCGGTTCTCATTTCTTCACTTTAACAGGTGAAGGAATGCCTATGATGTGGGCAAACCTGTTTTGGCTTTGGGGACATCCGGAAGTGTATATAGTTATTCTACCAGCCTTTGGTATATTCTCAGAGATCATTTCAACTTTTGCCCGTAAGCAGCTATTTGGGTACAAAGCGATGGTTTACTCCATGGTTGTAATTGCTGGACTCAGTTTTGTCGTTTGGGTTCACCACTTCTTTACGATGGGGGCTGGAGGAGCAGTAAACTCCTTCTTCTCTATAACAACAATGCTTATTGCAGTACCGACTGGAGTGAAAATATTTAACTGGCTCGGTACAATGTATAAAGGCCGCATTCGCTTTGACACACCGATGCTTTGGTCGCTTGCTTTTATCCCTTGCTTTGTCATTGGCGGGGTGACCGGTGTAATGCTTGCTATGGCTGCGGCCGACTATCAATATCATAATACGTATTTTCTAGTAGCACACTTTCACTACGTATTAATTGCAGGAACGGTGTTTGGGTGTTTTGCAGGACTGACGTATTGGTATCCAAAAATGTTTGGTCACAAAATGAATGAAAAGCTCGGTAAAATAAGCTTTTGGTTCTTTGTAATCGGGTTTAATGTTTGTTTCTTCCCGATGTACTTCCTTGGATTCGCAGGTATGCCAAGACGTACGTATACCATTGAACCAGAATGGATGGCATTAAACGTAACAGCTAGCATTGGAGCCATTCTCATGGCTATTGGCTTTGCCGTATTTGTTTATAACATTTATTATAGTTTCCGCTATAGTCAGCGAGAAACGCACGGTGATACCTGGGACGGCAGAGCACTTGAATGGGCAACTACAACCCCTGTTCCATTTTATAACTTTGCAACCGTACCAAAAATAGAAGGACCGGAAGCCTATTGGAGAATGAAAGAAAATGGTAGAACCACGTATGAAAAAGAAAAAGTGGAACCTATTCACATGCCGAGTGATTCCGGCGTTCCGTTTGTTATGATGGCGTTTATGTTTATCGCAAGCTTTGGCTTGATTTGGGAATGGATAGGCATAGCCATAGCTGGTTTGATCGGTGTGCTTGCTTGTATGGTTATTCGTTCGTTTGATTATGATGATGGTTTCTATGTTTCTGTAGAAGAAATTAAACAAACAGAGAAAAAGGCAAGGGAGGGAGAACAATGAGTGCCCATACGGATATTAGTACCGGACCTCTTGAGTACCGGACACAAGAAGGACGAATGAACATTTTAGGATTTTGGATCTTTCTCGGTGCAGAAGTTGTATTGTTCTCCACCCTGTTTGCCACGTATGCTGTATTATTTGGACGAACGGCTGATGCTCCTGTACCGGCAGATCTGTTCGAGATGCCAATGGTTCTAATTATGACCTTTTTGCTTTTAACAAGCAGTTTCACGTGCGGTATTGCTATTCATCACATGAGACGCGGGTCGTTAAAAGGGTTGTTTGTCTGGCTTGGCATTACATTAGCGCTTGGTCTCGGCTTTCTTGGTTTCGAAATATACGAATTCGTACATTACGCACACGAAGGCGCTTCGCTTCCATCGAGCGCTTTCTGGTCTGCCTTTTTTGTTTTAACCGGAACACACGGTTTACACGTACTTTTAGGTATTTCATGGGCAGTTCTTATTTTAATTCAACTGCGTCAGCGCGGTCTGACACCGGTCACCTCAAGAAAAGTTTTTATTGTTGGGTTGTACTGGCACTTTCTGGACGTGATTTGGATCTTTATTTTTACAAGCGTTTATCTGATTGGGATGGTGGTTTAAATGAGTGAACTGACCAAACGAATCCCGAAACAACATGTCGTAGGATTTGTCGGATCTATTATATTGACAGTTGCTGCAGCATGGGCTGCCGTTGGCTCAGACCTGCCGACTCCATGGATTATCACTTCCATTATGGTACTTGCTGTTATTCAGGCGTTTATTCAGCTGTTTATGTTTATGCACATGACCGAGACCGAAAGTGGAGGTATACAAGCTGGCAACATGCTATATGGTTTTTTTGTTGCTGTTGTTATCGTAGCTGGTTCGATTTGGACCATGTCATTTGGCTACACACACGACCATGGCGGCGGCAGCGACAACGACAATGAAACAGAAGAACACGAGCACATGGATCATTAGAAAAACTCGGCCTGCCGCTAATTCCTATGGTGGAAGCCGTAGATTGCTTATACTTTGCTCCTTTAACAAAGTTAAGTGTTCCCTAAAGCATGAAATAAAAAATCCCCGTGAATGTACAATCTTCACGGGGAATTTTTTTATTTCATTTGAGAACGAAGTTCAGAGCGGAAAGAAGGTAATTTCTTTGTGTCTAATTCTTTAAAGAAACGTATCAAAAGCATAATAAGGGCAACATCTGCCAAAAGTAAACTTCCGTAAAAAGCAATAATGGAAGTAGGAGCATTAAGTACGGTAATAGAAGTGAAATGACTTAGAAAGTAATCCCACATACCAAGCATCAGCGCCCCCTGTAAAAGAGCAAGTCCCCACATACGACGGCGGGCAAAAAATAGTGGACTAACGGTAGCAAATATCATAAAGATCAGCAATATATCCATACCTTAACACCTCTTTAAAAGTAAACGGTTTCAATATTTGTTTTATTTATTGTAACAAATAATTCACAAAAAAGACATAAATAATTCAATAAATAAACAAATATTTTTGGACGAAAAGCAGGATAAGGTGAACATGCAGCGGAAACGAATACATTATTCACTATTTCAGTCTATAGAGAACAATTGACACTTGGTTTTGTTACTTTATATTCACGAGACTTTTGTCTTATTTTTTATGACAAATCTACTAAAAAATGTTAGAATTTTCTATATAAATTATTAATTAGGAGGTGTTTATATCATGTCATCTCTAAAATCAAGAGCTGCAGCGAAACTACAGAAAAAAGCCGAAAATAGGGCAAAAGAATTAAGAGACTTAATTGAAACAGGAAAGTTTAAAGAAGAACCAGGATTAGTTAGAGATAAGTTAGATGATTTTTTAGAGGATGATGAATATTTGCTTATCGTAGACAAAGATGGATGGAGTCATTTACATACGAATAGATTGCGAGAAGGTCATCCTTTTAATGATGAAGTTGGTCTAAAAGCTGCACGAACTACAGAAGCTTTACTTCAATTATATCCTCGAAATACTGGCGAATTACTAATTGATGCCTCCTGTCCAATTGGTACCAGTCCTGATGGGGAGTCATTTAATTTAAGAGTTGGAAGAGTGATACATAAAAAACTGCTCGGTCCTGTTATATTCAGTTTAGCCTTTCTGCCTGTACTTATGTTTTTTTTGCTGCAAATTCTTTTATCCAGCTCTAATGCTTTGTGGTGGGCAGGTCTTATTACTGTTATTTTTGCAGGAGGATTAGGATTTTATTTTCACCAAATTCTCACATCTTCTTTAAGGCAGTGGTATACCGTTACAAGAGCAACATCAGCTGGAAAATTAAACAAAGAGGTAAAAAATCAATCAAGAAGTGAATTTCATCAAATTGGCTTTGAGATTAACAAAATGGTCATTGGTATGAGAAATATGATAAAAGAAATTGATCACGCTGCACATTCTGTGAAAGAAATTAGTGATACACAAGAAAAAGAAACGACAGAACTTTCAGCAGGATTTGAACAAACAGCCTCTGGGATGCAGGAATTTCAAGCCGGAGCAGAAAATCAAATGTCTTCCCTTCAAACAGCCCAAATTACGATGCAGGAAATGATGGGAAACATCACCCGCATGAAAAACGGAATTCTTGAAGCATTAGATCAATCGGAAGAATCAAGCAGGGAAGCAGATAAAGGCAAAGAGGCGGTTGATTCCTCAGAAGAAAAAATGAACCACATTCAAGAAACAGTAGGAAACTCCACAAAAAAAATTAAATCTGTTGCTGCAGATGCGGATGAAATGATGAAAAAAGTGTCTTATATTACGGATATTGCAGAACAAACCAACTTACTGGCATTAAATGCGTCCATTGAAGCAGCTAGAGCAGGGGAGACAGGAAAGGGATTTGCAGTTGTAGCTTCGGAAGTGAGAAAATTAGCGGAAGATACTAATACTTTTGCCAACGACATTTTGAAAACGCTGACAAATACTAGAGAAGAGCTTGGAAGTGCTGTCTCGCAAGTGGGTAATAGTGCAGACGTCATTTCAGATGGTGTAACTATAGTGAAGCAAGCTGGAGACTCCATTAGGAAACTGCATGATTCTGCTGCTAACACCAGGACAGCAGTACAGGACAATATGAAAATTGCAGATAAATTAATGACAAATGGAGAAGAAGTTACTGGTATTATGGCGGATATCAATAAAATTGCAGAAGAGTTTACGGATACAGTTGTACAAAATGTAAGCAGTATGGATCAACAAGTTGCAGGTGTACAGCAAATTACGTCTGATGCTGCTAAGCTATCACAAGAAGCTAATCAATTAAACAAAATCGTAAGCCGTTTTCATTTAGATAAAGGGGAATAATATGACTTAAAAAGAAGCCTCCATTCATGTAGTGGAGGCTGTAAAGATGTAATACTCACTGTGCCGTACGACCTATTATCTTAAGACATTGCCCCCGGAGATTTTTACAGATTCACCTACAATGTTTGATGCAGCGTCAGTTAATAAGTAAGCAATCGTATGAGCAACCTCTTTTGGATCGGTTAATCGTCCGGATGGAATGCTATTTTTGGCGATTTCGAGCTGATCTTCAAATGAGCGGTTCTCTCGGATTGATTTATTTTTAATAGCGGCTTGTCCCATCTCCGTTTCAACATAACCAGGACATACAGCATTAACACGCACGTCATGAGTGATTGCCTCGATTGCCATGGATTGGGTGAAGCCAATCAACGCGAATTTTGATGCAGCATATGCTGTATTTCCATGTGTTCCCCGTAAACCTGATAAGGAGGAAACATTAACAATAGCTCCGTCCTTCTTTTCTCTCATCTTTTCATAAACGAGCTGGCTTAGTAAAACCGCAGATGTATAATTGATATGCATAATGCGCTCCATTTCCTTTTGTGTGAGGTTTTCAACAGTACTTCCACCAATCACTCCTGCAGAGTTTACCAATAATGAAATAAAACCATTAGCGTCACAAGAGGCTTCAAAAAGTTTTTTTCTATCGTTCTCATTTCCAATATTTGCAACAAACAAAAAAATGCGTGCATCAGGAAAATTTTTCTTCACATCGTTTTTTAACTGCTTTAATTTTTCTTCTCTACGTCCAGTGATAGTAACAGAAGCTCCCATGGAAGCGAGCACTAGCGCAGTTTCATATCCAATGCCGCCTGTTGCTCCTGTAATTAGTGCATGTTTTTCTTTTAAAGCATCATTTGCAAAAACGGGCATAACTTTAACTCCCTTCCGCTTTGTCTTTATACTTTAGAAAAGTAACAAATGACTAGAAAGCCAAGTTTCTAATACTTTATGAATATTTAATTTTATTAAAGGATTAAAGCTTACCTTTTAAAAAAGACATGGGGTTTTTACCACCATGTCTCTAAATATTCTACCAGCTAGCCTTTTTGACTCCTGGAACTTGTCCTTTATGAGCAAGTTCACGAAATACTATACGAGAAAGGTTAAACGTGCGCATATAACCACGCGGTCTTCCAGTCAATCCGCAGCGGTTATGAAGACGGGTTGGAGAAGAATCGCGTGGAAGTTTGCGAAGAGCTTCGTAGTCGCCTTTTTCTTTCAACTCCCTGCGCAGATCAGCGTATTTCTCAACTAGTTCTTGCCGTTTTTGTTCTTTAGCTCTTTTCGCTGCTCGTGCCAATATAATTTCCTCCTTTCATAAATATTGTAATAATTTATATGGAAAATCGTAATCAATACGATTAATGTTAGGTGAAACATTATAACATACTATTGCCTAAATAGTAAACAATTGAAAGAGGTACTGAAATAAAAAGAATAGGAGGTTATTCCCCTCCCTCTAGCTGTTTTCTTTCATTGAAAAATACTTTATAACCATTTTGAACAAACAAAATAACCGTGAGAGCAACGGCTCCAGCCACACCGAGAAGAATAGCTATTTGATATTCTATGGCAGTAACTGGGTTTACTCCGGCTAATATTTGTCCTGTCATCATCCCGGGTAAAAAGACAATCCCTGTTCCGACCATTGAGTTAATGGTAGGAAGTATAGCTGAATCAAATGCTTGGTTTACCATTTTTCGAGTTGCTTCCTTCGGTGTAGCTCCCAGCATTAAGGCTGCTTCTACACGAGAGCGCTGGTCTTTCATGTTTTCCATTAGTGTTTGTACACCTAAAGTAATGCCTGTCATTGAATTACCTATAATCATCCCCGCTATCGGAATGAAATACCGCGGTTCATACCAGGGGGAAAATTGGATAACAACGAAATTAAAGTAAATTAAACTTGAAAGTGTGCCAGCTGCCATCGAAATAGCAATTATCTTTTTCATTTTTTTATTTAAGTCCATGCGAACGCGCTTATATATGTTCCAAATCGCAAAAGTAACCATAATTAATACGACCGCTGTCGTCAAAAGCGGGTGAGGATTGTCGAATAAATACATCAATATGTATCCTACAATCAGCAGCTGAAAAGTCATCCGCAGTGTAGATATTAATATTTCTTTATTTCTTGGAATTTTTCTTAGTTTTACAATGATTAGTAAAAGGATAATAAAGACATAGGCAGAAAGAAGCTGCCATAGGGTTAGGTCGATAATGTTATCGTTCACGTTTCACACTCCCTTTTATGGAAAACGGGGTAATGTCCACTATATTGTCGGCAAATGCTTTTGCTATCGTTTTTGAATGGGTAACAAAAACAACGGTTTTTTCATGCTTTCTAGCATGATCGATAAACCGTTCCATCACCTTATGTTCTAAATCTTCATCGAGTGCGGAAGTTGGTTCGTCTAGCAAAAAAACAGACGAATCTAAAAGTATCATTCGAGAAAGAGCGAGTCGCTGCTGTTCCCCTCCTGAAAGAGTTTCTGCGTTTTCTTCTAAGTTTTTGTGTAAATAAAAATAATTCATCGTCTCTATTAATTTTTCCTCATCTGCTAAAGGTTTATCGGCAAATATTAGTCCAGCTTCCAAATTATCTTTTACTGTTTCACCAAAAAGTACAGGTGATTGCGACAGCATAGATATATCTCGTCTTATTTCAACAGGATCTAACTCTTCAACGGGTGTTTCGTTATAAAAAATCGTTCCGCTTGTTGAGGAAATCATATTGTTCATTAACTTTAACAAAGTAGACTTTCCCGTGCCGCTTTCACCAACCAGACAGGTAATTTGTCTCTTATTGATAGTGAGCTTGTTCAATTTTAAAATATCTTTATAAACCACATCCTGAAAAGTAAACAATGTTGTTTCCTCCTCTCTTGGTAAATTTTCTCTTTATATAGTATCGTCATAAATGCTTTTATACAAAAGAAGCGTTCCGTTACTATCGATATGATATACTATACAAATAATGGAAGGGAGAGATGATTGTATGAGTTTACTGCAAGATAAGTTTGTGAAAAACACGATTATTGATGCAATAGGTATTGAATTTGTGGAGATTAATGAGAATCATGTGGTTGCAACCATGCCGGTTCATGATGCAACTCGTCAGCCTATGGGGATGCTTCATGGCGGAGCCTCGGTTGTACTTGCAGAAAGTGTAGCAAGTATAGGAGCATGGAATCTTGTTGATCAAAAGACTGAATATGTAGTAGGACTTGAAATTAATGCAAATCACATTCGAGGGAAAAAAAGCGGGGAAGTGACTGCTGTTGGAACGCCGGTACATATAGGCAGAACGACTATGGTGTGGGAAGTAAAAATAACAGATGAAAATGACAAACTGATTTGTATTTCACGCTGCACGATTGCTGTTCGGAAACAGACTGATATGTAAGTCGCTTCTCTTTTATTTTCGAAATAATCAGATATATAATATAAGAAAGGAGGTATAAAATATATGCGAGAAAAAAAGCAAGGAACAAATTATACTGCTGCTCACTTTGGTAAATGGGAAGAGTTAAAAGACTATAAGATAGAAGAACCAGTAAAAGCGAGAGGAAAAGCTTTCTTAAATGACATTTTAGGTTTAAACGGGATGGAAGTTTCAATGAATTCATTTCCTCCGCAGACCTCTATGCCTTTTCACCATAAACATGGTGAAAATGAAGAACTTTATATTTTTGTCAAAGGTCAAGGGCAGTTCCAGGTAGATGAAGAGATTTTTGATGTAGAAGAAGGGACGGTTGTGAGAGTAGCTCCAGCTGGAGTAAGAATTTTTAGAAACAATTCTAATGAAAATTTATATTTTATTTGTGTACAGGCAAAAGAAAATTCCTTGCAGCATAATAATATTTCGGATGGAATTGTTGTCGAAAAACCAGTGGAATGGTAGAAGTGTTTAAAAGAATAGTCCTGCTGGGAATATAAAAAAAGACAACTCTGTAAGGAGAGTGTAAGTTATGACTGAAATTGCAAGAGGAGACGGAGAATTTTATATTTTGAAAAATGGTGAAAAAAAAGCGGAAATTACTTTTTCTCATGACAACAATAGCAATATTGTCATTGAACATACGTATGTTGCCGAAGAATTAGGAGGACAGGGCATAGGAAAACAGCTGGTAGCAAAAGTAGTGGAAAAAGCAAGAGCGGAAAATAAAAAAATTATCCCACAATGTGACTACGCAGAAAAACAATTAAAGAAAAAAGAAGAATATCATGATGTACTCGCTTCAACCTAAACAAATAGATTAGTCTAAAGAATTACGCTATTTAGTTCTGCATACTTTTTGATGTTGCAGAAATTTTTTTTAACTAACTAAAAATATAGAAGAGGGGCTGTTCATAAGTCGGGTCGGCTACATTTTTTAATTAACTTCAGTTGAAATACACGTAGACTTCAGCGGCCTGCAGTAAGCGGTCTTTGCTCACGAGGAAGCTGAAGTGTTCCCCGCTGCAAAGAAGATACTACGAGAACCAACAAGAGAGCTGGAGTAGAGGTCCCACTAGTGCCCTGAGGGTGAAAGCGAAGGGTATTTCAGCTGAAAAAAACCTTTTGGACAGCCCCAAGTTTATTTGACAAGTATAAGCAAGATTACTACTT
The DNA here is from genome assembly GCF_009765375.1 of Alteribacillus sp. YIM 98480. Taxonomy (GTDB): domain Bacteria; phylum Bacillota; class Bacilli; order Bacillales; family Marinococcaceae; genus Alteribacillus. Next base: position 94,802 of record NZ_VTOK01000011.1, on the reverse strand, counting down.
CCGCCATTTGGACTTGGCGGTAAGTCAAGTTTTTCTAATATAATTTTTATACCACTCTGCAGCTCCTTGTACTTCTTCTAAAGTCAACTGGTGGCCGCTTTGTTCCCATTGCACCTTAACGTCAGCACCTGCTTCCTTTAGAAGTCTGCTAAGTCCTTCTGTTTCTTCTGGCGGGCAGATTGGATCATTTGCTCCAGCTCCTATGAAGATGGCTTTTCCCTGCAAATCTGGAAGTACAACTCCTTTGCGCGGGACCATCGGATGATGAAGCAATGCTCCTTTTAAGGCATTTTTATAATGGAACAGCAAGCTTCCGGCAATGTTTGCCCCATTAGAATAGCCTACAGCCACTATATTTTCACGGTCAAATTCATATTTTTCTGCACTGTCGTCAAGAAAGTCATGGAGTTCCTTTGTCCGGAAAACAAGATCTTCCTCGTCAAAAACACCTTCTGCTAAGCGCCGGAAAAATCGGGGCATACCGTTTTCAGATACGTTTCCTCGGACGCTTAGTATGGAAGCTTCGTCATCAATCATGCGGCCCACTTCAAGTAAATCCTCCTCAGTGCCGCCAGTGCCGTGCAAAAGTAATAATACCGGCGCATCTTTATTTTTTCCTTCTTTAAAAATATGCTTCATTGTTTGTTGTTCCACCTTTCTTCTTGTGTTAATTGGTCTAATGGGGAAAAAATGGATCAATGATATTCAGACATTTTATTATTTTTCTTTCCGACGTTTTGCTACCATATTTTCACACGTTTATTCAGGCTTATAATCGAGCGGCTTCAACCTTGCTTCGATTTGTTCGCGTTTTGGCTCGAGATAAGGAGGGAGGGCCAAAGATTCACCAAGATGATCGATATCTTCATCTCCGTCAAATCCTGGTCCGTCTGTTGCGATTTCAAATAATATTCCGTTTGGCTCTCTGAAATAAAGGGATCGGAAATAATATCGTTCTACAAAACCAGAATTAGGCAGGCCAACATCACTTATATGCTGAATCCATTTTTCTAGTTGCTCTAAGTCCTCTACACGAAAGGCGACATGATGCACCCCGCCCCGTCCTTGACGTTCAAATGCGAGATCAGGACGTTCTTCTAAATGGATTTCTGCACCGCTTCCTCCTTCACCGGTTTCAAACACGATAATGTCTGATTGGCCGTCTTGATCAGACGAGTACTTACCTTTTTCTCGAAAGCCCATCACATCAGTTAATACTTTAGTAGTAGGCGCAGCATCCCTAACTGTTAACTTTATAGGACCGAGCCCGGTCACACCGTGTCTTTGCGGAACAGGAGATTTGTCCCAAGGACTGCCTCCCGGAACGCCCTTGTTGTTTTCGTCTGATACGAGAATCAAACGCTGGCCTTCAAAATCTTTAAATGCAATTGTATTTCTGCCGCCGCGTTCTGCTACCTCTTCGTGCTCAACGCCGTGTTCTTCGAATCTTTTCTTCCAATAAAGCAGGGCCTCATTGTCCTGTACTCTTAAGGAAGTAGCAGATATACTGCTAGCCCCAGGCTGATTTGGAGCAGCCATCGGTATTTCAAAAAAAGTCAGCTCTGTACCAGGGTTGCCGCGTTCATCTCCGTAAAATAAGTGATAGACAGAAGTGTCGTCCTGATTGACTGTTTTTTTAACCAGCCGAAGCCCCATGACTTTTGTATAAAAATCAAGGTTTTCTTTTGCATTAGCTGTGATAGCTGATAAATGATGAATGCCTTTTAATTTCACTATAATTCCTCCACTTTTTCATTTTGCTGCTGAAGCTTTTTTAATAAGTCCAACAGTTGTTTTTGTTCTTCTTTTTCAAGCCCTTGAAACTGAGAAGCTTGAAATTGTTCTTGATGCGGTACTACTCCTTCGAATAAAGATTTACCTGCATCTGTTAAGGATATAACCTTCTTTTTCCAATCTTGTTCCCGCTGGATCCAGCCTAGTTGTTCCATGCGCCGCAGGACCTGAGTTATATTTCCTTTTGTAACAAAAAGTTTAGCTGCCAATTCATTTTGGGTTAATGGCTGATAGGTTCCAACTTGGACGAGCACATCAAATTGGGCAGCACTCAACTCCCATCTTTTTAAATGCTTATTCGACTTGCGTATACTCTGATTGTAAAAACGGGATAAACGAAACCAGAGAAGAAGGGCCAGCCTCTCGTTGTGTTTGGACAAAGGCGGGGTATTTTTAGATTGTGACATCATTTATCCATCCCTTTTCCAATCTATTTCCTCATCAGTTTACTTATAAACTGATGAGAATGCAAACGATATGATTTTAAAAGACAGGTACATAAGGCTTATAAATAAAAATCAACAGCTGAAAATGTTTTTAGTTTTTTTGAAAAAAGTAAGCAATATGCTTGTTATAAAAGGAGTTTCATCACTAATGTAGTGAAAGAGTTTATTAATTAATTATGCCTAATTTACAGAATAATTATTGACTTTCACTTTGCAGATGGAATACATTAGTAGTGAAAATGATATTCGTTATCAATTAACGTCGCCCTTTCGGGTAGGCGTTTTTTAAAACAAATAATTGATAATGATTATCAATATTGAACAAATGATGAAAAGGGGCTGCATAAATGGTTTTGTTAAAAACAAAAGAAACAAAAACAGAGGATAATTTAAACTCCTTTTTTATACAAACAGATGCAAAAAGAAATCAATCGTTTCAAGAAATGATGTTCAGCACAATAAAAATGCTTACGGACACGTTGGATAAAACAGAAGAGCCTTATTCTGGAAAAACACCTCTACAAATAAAAGAGATGCTTGAGCAGCCTGACCTTTATTCCTTTCGTGGAGAAACATGGGAAACGGTACTCGAAGATGTGAGAAGGTATGCAGTCGAACCAGCCATTAAAGTGCAGCACCCTGCGTGTATGGCTCATTTACAGTGCCCGGTTGTGAACCCTTCCATCGCAGCAGAGCTTATTTTAAGTACACTAAATCAATCAATGGATTCCTGGGATCAAAGCCCGGCGGCCACTTATTTAGAAGATCGACTTGTGAAATGGATGATAGAGCTTACCGGTCTTCCCGAAACAGGAGATGGTGTGTTTACAAGTGGAGGCACACAGTCGAATTACATGGGATTGCAGCTGGCAAGAGACAACTGGTGCCAGAAAAAACTTGGCCATTCCGTTAAAACAAAGGGATTACCGAAAGAGGCTGAACGTTTCCGGATTCTTTGTTCTGAAGATGCTCACTTTACGGTGAAAAAATCGGCAGTTCAGTTAGGTCTTGGCGAACAAGCAGTCACTACCATAAAAACCAATAACAATAAGGAAATAGACGGACAAGGCTGCCTGAGTACTGTAAAAGAATTGAAAAAGGATGGCTTGCTTCCGATTGCCATCGTGGCAACAGCAGGGACGACTGATTTTGGAAGTATCGATTCCTTAATGGAAATTGCCGATATAGCCGCCGCAGAAGGGTTGTGGTTTCACATAGATGCGGCCTACGGAGGAGGGCTTTTATTTAGTGACCAACATAAAAAACGACTAACAGGCATCGAACGAGCAGATTCCGTTACGATAGATTTTCATAAAATGCTATTTCAACCAGTCAGCTGTGGTATCTTTCTTGTCAAAGAAGCTGGCAGCTTAACGGTAAACAGTCAGCAGGCCGATTATTTAAGTCCAACAGAAGATGAAGAGTGCGGTATGCTGCACCTAGTTGATAAATCTGTTCAGACGTCAAGACGGTTTGACGCGTTAAAGTTATGGATGACCCTGAGACAAATAGGAATTAGAACTTTAGGAGAATGGATCGAGCAAATCATAGATTTAACGAAGAAATTGCATGATGAAATAGCCCAGAAACAAGCTTTTGAATTGGCATTAGCACCATCAATCAGCACACTTGTTTTTCGTTATATTCCCGAAACAGAAATCCCGGAAACGATGGTGGACCAGTTAAACCGAAGCATAAAAAATGAGCTGTTTTATGAAGGACAAGCAGTACTTTCCAAAACAAAAGTACACAATAAACAGTTCTTAAAAATAACATTATTACATCCTGGTGCTAATTTTCATAACGGAAAGCAAGTATTAGAAGCTATTATCCAAAAAGGTCAAACGTTAGAAGAAAAATGGAGAGGAGAAGAGATATATGGATAGTGGAAAAGCAGCAGAACAAAAATCCATCGAATGCTTTTTAAATTGCTATGTTAGAGAAACTGGCGAAGGAAAGATGGAAGACGGAATATTACATTTGCCGCTAAAGAAACAAGGAGCAGAAATAAAAGCAAAACTGCATTATACATCTTTAACAGGCCGGCATCTCTACTCTTTCCCTTTGTTTTACCGCATGAAAAATCAACCGGACTGGATAGAAGCAGACCTTGTCACACTGGTCAGCTTGTTATCGAAAGAACTGTCTCTTACCTTTGAAGGGCAGTCTATTCACATGCAGGAAATAATGAAGCGCGTGCTATTAAGCACTGAAAATATCAGATTGTTTTTGGAAAAAAGAAAAACAGAAAGCAGTCAGCTTTATGATCCTGTCAGAAGCTTCCTTGATTCTGAACAATCATTACTTTTCGGGCACTTGCTTCATCCAACACCGAAAAGCCGGCAGGGAATGAATGAGAAAGAAACAAATCAATGTTCACCGGAAACACGGGGGCAGTTTCAATTACGTTATTTTTTAATTCATGAATCCATAGCTGAGCGAGAAGGAGAAGAGGCAGAACAAGCTGTTTTATCTCTGTTGACAGAAGAAGAAAAGAAAGCATCTGGCGGAAAACCTGGTTTTCAGCTATTTCCAGTCCATCCTCTTCAGGCAGAAAAGCTGCTGCAAACCCCTGCCATCCAAGAATTAATGCAAGAAGAGCTGCTTTTTGATCTTGGACTTATGGGCAGAAAAGTGTCAGCTACTTCTTCGATTCGAACGGTCTATAATGAAAACTTGGATTATATGTTTAAGTTTTCGATACCGGTTAAAGTAACTAATTCCTTACGTGTAAATAAGAAAATTGAGTTGGAGAGAGGGCTGACCGTAAATAAGATTCTTGATAGTGAGATAGGCAAGCAGTTAAGTGAATTTTTCCCTGGCTTTTATGTTACCCGTGATCCTGCCTATCTAGCATTTAAAGGGGAGAAAGAGAGCGGATTAGAGGTCGTTATTCGGGAAAATCCTTTTAAAAAAGAGAAAGCTGCAGAAACCACATTAATAGCAGGACTATGCCAAGACGCTTTACCAGGTGAAAAACCACATATACAAAGGATTATGGAGGATCTCGCTGAACTAGAAATTAGAAACGTGGAAGAAGTCAGCATTGATTGGTTTAAAAAATATTTAAATATATCTTTGCAGCCTTTATTGTGGCTTTACTTTACGCATGGTATTGCATTGGAAGCACATCAGCAAAATTCCGTTTTAAAAATGGACAAAGGCTATCCAGAAGCTTTTTACTACAGAGATAACCAGGGGTATTATTTTGCCTCATCCAAACAGGACTATTTGCAACAGTTTGTACCAAACTTGAAGGAAAAAAGCGACACAGTCTGCGAGGATAGTCTTGTCGATGAGCGGCTCCGTTATTATTTCTTTTTTAATCATATTTTTGGTTTGATTAATGCATTTGGCTGCAGCGGCTTAGTGCAGGAAGAAAAGCTATTGCAGATGGTTAGAGAAGAATTGGAAAATTTTATTCCAGTCGTCTCTCACTCAAAATCAAATATATTAAACACATTACTGCAGCAAGAAGCGCTTCCATGCAAGGCGAATTTGCTGACACGCTTCCACGATATGGATGAATTGGTCGGTACTTTAGAGACACAGTCTGTTTACACTGAAGTGAAAAATCCGCTTGTTCAAAAGGAGGTTAGAGCTGTTGATTACTCGCATGAAACAAACATCGTATAAAAATGAGCTGGCAGATAGACAAGCTGTTGAGTTTCGGCCGTTTCAGCGAAAAGAAGACGAAGAATATCTATTTCAATGGATGCATAAAGAGCATGTGATCCCTTATTGGCAGCTGAATCTCCCAAGAGAAGCTTTTCGCTCTCACATCGACAAGGCGGTAAGGGATTCTCACCAGAAATTGTGGATTGGATTGGTCAACGGCATCCCTATGAGTTATTGGGAGACATATGACGTAAAAGATGATGTAGTAGGCCGCCATTATAAATATCAGCTTGATGATCAAGGAGTCCATTTATTATTTGGGCCAGAGTCTTTTTTAGGGAAAGGACTTGCTGCTCCGCTGGTTAAAGAAATGCTTTCTTTTATCTATGACCGTTCGAAGACAGTGAAGGTTGTTGCAGAGCCTGACATTAGAAATCACAAAATGATTCATGTGTTTAAAAAGTGTGGGTTTCAACCAGTAAAACCTATCAATCTTCCTGACAAAATCGGCCTTTTGATGGTTCATTACAGAGAAAAAGGAGGGGGAACGCTTGAACGCTGAGCAACCAGAGTTACTAGATGTAATAGGAGTAGGCATTGGTCCATTTAATTTAGGGATGGCTGCTCTTTTGGATACGATCCCGCATACGAAAGGTATGTTTTTTGAGCAAAAGCCGGAATTTAATTGGCATCCGGGAATGTTAATGGAAGGCACCACGCTTCAAGTTCCATTTATGGCTGACTTAGTAACGATGGCTGATCCTAAAAGTCCTTACAGCTTTTTAGAGTATTTAAATCAACACAACCGGCTTTATTCCTTTTATTTTTATGAAAAGTTCCATATTCCCCGCCGGGAGTATAACCATTATTGTCAGTGGGTGGCCAAAAAGCTCCCGCATTGCCGATTTAACAGCAGGGTAGAGCGGATAAAAGGAGAGCCTGGAAGCTGGGCGGTTTATGTGCATAATGTCGATAGCGGAGCCTTAGAAAAATATAATGCGAAAAACCTCGTTTTGGGGGTCGGCACAGTACCAGCTGTTCCAAACATAGAAGGGTTGGAACCTTCTGATAATATATTCCACACAGCAGAATTTATGGATAAAAAAGACGTTTGGAAAAACGCTCCTGTTGTCACTGTTATTGGTTCAGGACAAAGCGCAGGTGAAGTGTTTTATGAGCTCTTAAGCAGCAAGCCACCATCTCAACAAATAAATTGGGTGACACGCTCTCGAGGTTTTTTTCCAATGGAATATTCTAAGCTTGGTTTAGAGCACTTCTCCCCTGATTATAGCAATTACTTTCATTCCTTGCCGCAGGAGAAAAAAGATAAGCTGCTTCCTAAACAGGACCTCCTATACAAAGGAATGAGCACAGATACAATTGCAGCAATTTATGATCTTATGTATGAACGATCCATTGGAGGAGAAAAGCTCAATGTACTGTTAAAACCGTTAAGTGAGCTAGAGAAAGGAACAACAAAGGGAGATCGTTATACGCTTACTTTCCGGCAATGGGAGAAAGATAAAACATTTGACCTTGATACCGATGCAGTCATTATGGGAACAGGCTATAAGCCAACGGTTCCTCCGTGTTTGGAAGGAGCAGGCCCCTTAATGGAATGGGATGAAAAAGGGAGATTTAAAATAAAGAAACATTATGAAGTATCTTTAAAACCAACAGCTGCTGACGGCGGCAGGATTTTTGTTCAAAACGGAGAGGTTCATACCCATGGACCGGGGGCTCCAGACCTGGGGTTAGGGGCACATCGCAATGCGGTAATTATCAATGAAATCGCAGGTGAAACGATTTATCCCGTACAAGAAACCAATGTTTTCCAGCAGTTCGGATAATTACATAAGAAGGGATGAGAAATATGAAGTATGCCGAAGAATTATTACAAACATTAACTCCAGAAATGTGGCAAAAAGCTAACCGTTTACTTACTGCTAAAATGCTGCAGGAGTTTATGTATGAAGATATGATAGAGCCAGAACCTGCAGACGTAGAAGGAGATTATACGGTTTACAGCTTAGAGCTCAATGAAGGTATTGTTTATACATTTCATGCAAAGAAGCGTTTGTTTGACAGTTATTCTGTAAATGCTGAATCGGTAATAAAACATGTAAACGGCAGACAAGCTCCATTGAATACCAAAAGCTTTCTTCTCGAGCTTCAGTCTCTATTAAACATGGAAAGTACTACTGTCGGCCATTTAATAAAAGAATACGAGCAAACTTTGTTAGCGGATTGTCATTTAATGAAGAAAGATACGACGGCCGAAGAATTAATTCATCTAGATTATGCTGAACTCGAAGGCGAAATGTCAGGACACCCATGGATCACTTATAACAAAGGCAGATTAGGGTTCAGTTACGAAGATTATCTCCATTATGCCCCAGAGAAGAAGCAAGCAGTTACTCTTTATTGGATCGCAGTACACGAGGATATTGCAGAGGGGCACCATCTTTCATCTATAGATTTTTCTTTCTTAAAAGAAGAAATGGGTTCTTCGCTATGGAAGAGAGCAAATGAGAAGTTAATACAGGAAGTTCGAGAAAGACAGAAACAGTACTATTTTCTTCCTGTTCATCCCTGGCAGTGGGAAAATGTTGTTATACAGCGGTTTGCTGAAGAATTGGCTCAAAAGAAGATCATTCCGCTAGGGGAAGGAAATGACCAGTATTTGCCGCAGCAGTCCATCCGAACATTTGTCAACCAGACTCATCGATCCAAATACCATGTGAAGCTCCCGATGAGTATATTAAACACCCTGGTTTACCGGGGACTTCCTGGAGAACGCACAGTAATAGCCCCTCGAGTTACAAGCTTTATTAAAGGTATATGGGAAAACGATAAATATTTAAAAGACACATGTCAGCTCGATTTGCTTGGAGAAGAAGCAAGTGTTCACGTTTATCATCCGGGCTATGACAACGTAGAAGGCGTACCTTATCAGTATAAAGAAATGCTCGGTGCGATTTGGCGTGAAAGTGTTTATAACGTACTTGAAGAGGGGGAAAAGCCTGTAACACTTGCTGCTCTACTGCATGAGGACAGAAATGGGGACTCCTTAGTTGAACAGTGGATAAAACAATCCGGTCTCCCTGCACATGAATGGATAAAACAATTAAACACCGCTATTTTACCGCCGCTGCTCCACTATTTATACCAGTATGGAACTGTGTTTTCCCCGCATGGTCAAAATACGATTATTGTACTTGAAAACGGGAAACCAAAACGATTAATCATGAAAGACTTTGTGGATGATGTAAATATTAGTGATCAGCCTCTGCAGGAAATTCAGCATTTAGACCCAGATTCAAAAGAAGTGCTGAGAAGTGAGCCGCCGGAAGGTCTTACCCAATTTATTTTCACTGGTTTATTTATTTGTCACTTCCGTTATTTAGCTGATTTATTAGATAGAAAAGGGTTGCTGACTGAGAAGGAATTTTGGAAAACAGTACGTCAGCAGATTAATAATTATCATCAACAGTTCCCTCATCTTCAAGAACGTTTTGACACCTTTAATCTTTTTAAACCGAAGATGACAAAGCTGTGCTTAAACCGGAACCGAATGATGGCTGAAGGATACAGCGATAGTAACGACAGGCCGCACGCTTCTGAATATGGATTTGTCACTAATGCTTTGGCAGATACCCGCTCAGAAAATCCAGTATAAAAGAATTGCTGATGGAATATACAGAAAGAAGCTGTTCAAAAGGAAGCAGCTTCTTACTTTTCATGGACTTTTGTTCCGCTATTTTTCATTGGAAAAACGGAACTCATCGGTAGCGGCGTCAAGCTGGCTGGCTGAAGCAGCTACTTCACTAGAAGCTTTTTCAATAGCTTCTACTGACTGTAATAGTTTCTCTAGTTCTTTTTCAATACTGTCATTTTTATTTTTTGTTTGACTCATCGCACTCAAGATATCATCAAAGTGCTCACTCGTGAACTCCACGTTTTCTGATCCCTTTTCCACTATTTTTCCTATGCCGTCGACGGAGGATGTTACTAGCTGACCTTGCTCTTTTGAGTTATCAATTAATTCTGCAATTCTAGCCGTTGATGTTTTTGTCTGGGTAGAAAGCTTTCTGATTTCCCCTGCCACAACAGCAAATCCTTTGCCATGCTCGCCGGCTCTCGTCGCTTCTATAGAGGCATTTAATGCCAATAAATTAGTTTGTTCGGAGACTTTGTCAACTAATTCAATCACTTCGTTCATTTGACTGGAAATGTTATTTAGCTTTTGGACATGATCTGCAATACCAGTGACGCTCTCATTTACTTGATTCATATTTTTTCGAACGAGCTGAAGCTGCTCTTTTCCGTTTTCTGCCCGTCCCTGTGATTGAACAGCCAATTCGGTACCTTCTTTTGCTATAGTCATCGTGTCATTGGATTGCTGTTTTAAACTTCCTGCCGCATCGTTTGTTTGAGAGGAAATAGAAGCAAGTTCACCCGCAGTTTCACTAACATTTTTGCTCATTTCTTCTTGAGCCTCAGCACGTTCTTGCCGGATTCGTTCATGTTCTTTTTCATATTCTTCTAAAACAATTTGCTGTTCAAAGTTTAATAGCTTGCTCGTTGTTGTAATGGCTTCTATGAGTTCACTTGGTTCTTTTATATAAGATTTGTACACAGCGATAAGAGAATGGTAAAGTTTTTCAAAAGAAGCCATGTACCACTTTGTTTTGAGCCCTATTCTTACATGAGCATAGGCAATTTTTTTTCTTTTTTCTATAAAAGAGTCATCAATCTGTCCAAAAAACATTTCTTTAATATGGGTGGTGAACGTTTGTTTGAGTCGGTCAACAGTGCTGTTGTTTTCAATGATTTCTAATAAACCTGGCTGACTGGTGACTGTTTTATAAAAATCATCTGTAATCTCTGTGATATGTTCAATAACAAACGATTCGAGGCTCTTAATGACTTGAAGGTCTTCTTTTGAAAACTGAATAATGGCCAATTGTCTCTGTAAGTCTTCATGACCGCTTACATTCATTTTAATATCAGTACGCTCTTTGTTTAATAGAAACGTTTTCTTTTGTTGTTTTGAAAATGGTGACAACATTTTTTTCAATTTCCCCCCACCCCTGTTAAATTTAACAATTGTACGTTATTAATAACTTCGGTTTATAATTGGATTTTTGAAGTGGATTTTATCATTTCATAAAAATCCTTACCCTTATTCTCAAAAGGATGTAAAATAAAGAGGACGCAGATAAAGGGGATTTTGTTATGAAAGCATATTTGTTTTTACTAATCACTTCGATTATCTTTTCAGGAAATATTATTGTAGGTAAGGCGATCAATGAGCTTCCTCCTTATACGATTGCGTTTTTTCGTGTATTTATTGCATTGTTAGTCGTTTTTCCAATTGGCTTGAGACAGGCTAAACAGTATCAGACTGTTTTTCGACAAGAGTGGAAGCCGTTATTAGGCCTGGCCCTTACAGGGGTGGCTTTTTTTAATTCGTTTATTTATGCATCTTTGCAATTTACAAGTTCAACCAATGTAGCGATTATGGAGTCTGCTATTCCGGTAGTAACCATTTTGTTTAGTATGCTTTTTTTAAAAGAGAAATTGTTTGGCGTTCAATTGCTAGGTGTGATTTTATCAGTTGGCGGTGCTGTTTGGGTTATTACAGAAGGATCCTGGCAGGTAATTCGTGACCTTGCGTTTAATAGTGGAGACGTCATAATGATTGCGGCTGTTCTGACATGGGTCGCTTATTCCATTTTAGTGAAATTCCATATGATGAAATTTCCAATATACGGAAGCTTGTTGGTCATGCTGACAATTGCAAATATTGTGCTATTTCCAATTGCAGTTATAGAATGGTGGGTTATAGGTGGTTTTCCGGCAGTTTTTCAACTCAATCATTCATTAGGTTTAGTATATTTGGGCATTTTTCCTTCTCTCATTGCATTAATACTTTGGAATAAAGGGGTCGAAGAAGTCGGCCCATCACAGGCGTCTGTATTTCTTAATTTACTGCCTGTTTTCACTATAATAGGATCGCTTCTTTTTTTAGGCGAAAATATTACAATCGTTCAAGTGCTCGGAGCTCTCGTGGTGATCAGCGGTGTGCTCCTTACCACTAAAACGAAAATAAGGCCGAAATAAAATTTGACTAGCGCCAAACTGTTAGGTGAAGGCGATTGCCTAGCTGCTTATACTGATTTCCTCAAAATTTTGACGATCACAATGATTCATCCACGCTAATATTTTTATATATCAGTAAAGATAGACAGTTGTCATAAAAAAACGACAACTGTCTTCGTCATTTGATACCGTCAGCAAAAAGTAATGACTCTGTGTAATTTTCTTAAGAAGAAATAAATTCTCCGCCATTGATGTGAATCGATTGACCGGTCATATAGGAAGACTCTTCAGAAGCAAGCAGCACGTAAGCACCAGCATGTTCGGACGGTTGTCCGGGGCGGCCCATCGGACTATTTGTACCAAATTGTTCCACGCCCTCAGCTGGGAAAGTGGAAGGAATTAATGGCGTCCAAACGGGTCCAGGTGCCACCATATTAATTCTTATACCATCTTTTGCTAGCGGCTCTGCGAGGCTTCGTGTAAAAGCGACAATAGCACCTTTTGTTGCTGAATAGTCAATGAGACTTGGATTTCCGCGATAAGCATTTATTGATGTAGTGTTAATGATTGAGCTTCCTGCTTTTAAGTGGGGGATTGCTGCTTTGGTTACGTGGAAATAGGAATAAAAATTCGTCTGAAACGTTTCTTCTAGTTGTTCTGTAGAAACACCAAAAATATCATCTCGTACATATTGAACAGCTGCATTGTTCACTACAATATCTAACTGTCCAAATTCGTCTACGGTTTTTCGTACAATGTCTTTGCAAAAAGCTTCTTTTTTTAAATCTCCAGAAAGAAGTAAGCATTTAACCCCTTCTGCTTCCACCAGTTTTTTCGTTTCTTTTGCATCTTCGTGTTCGTCCAAGTAAGCAATTGCAACGTGAGCTCCTTCTTTAGCATATACCATTGAAACAGCACGGCCGATGCCGCTGTCTCCACCTGTGATCAAAGCAACTCGTCCTTTTAGTTTATCGCTGCCTTTGTATTCTTTTGGCTGAACAGGTAAAGGGTTCATTTCCGATTCAATACCAGGTTGTCTTGACTGTGTCTGAGGGGGTTGACCATCTGTTTGTCGTTGTCTGATATCCATGTTTACTTCCTCCTTTAGGTAGCCTGAGAAATGAAACTGTTTTATTTGTTCCACATCATAAGGAAACATAAACAAGAAGTTAGTGTATGTAATAACTAGCAGAATCAGACAAACGGCGGTTTCCCCGTAATTCATTGGTGAAAATCAGGTTTTCTAAAAGTACGTTAGTGGAAGATAGTGAAACAAAGCTGGACTCGTTAGGACGATGTTCCAGCTCTGTTTATGGATTCAGAAGCTAGCAGCATAATGGTCATATCGTCCATTGGCGGATTGTGAAGCCCAGCTCTGACATCCCTATAATAACGCTGCAGCGGATTTTGGCTGGATAAGCTTTTCGCACCAGCTATTCTCATCGCTAAGTCAACCATAGTGATAGCATCATTTACAACGCTGTATTTTACTGCTCCAAGCTCTGGTTTCATTTCTTGTCTTTTTTCGTTAGAGGATTCATCCCATTTTTTAGCTACACTGTACAGGAAGTGACTGCTTTTTTGAGCAAGCAGTTCGATTTCGCCGATTTTCTGTCTTACGTTAGGCAAATCTGATATGGTGCCTTTAATACTGTTGGGAGAATATTCTGTGGCAAATTGAATAGCGTATTCTTGTGCTGCTTTTGCGATTCCAAGATAGCAAGCAGGAATGTGAAGCAGCCATCCTGCTGCTGGTTTATCTCCTGGCGTCAGATAAGATACAAGATAGTGTTTTGGAATACGTACATTTTCCAATACAAGGTCATCACTGCCTGTTCCTCTCATGGCAATGGAGTCCCATGTTTCTTTAATAGTAAGTCCTTCGCTTTCACGAGGAATGAGAAAGTTCGCCACTTTGTCTTCTTTTGGGATGGTGGCGCTTACGACAAAATAGTCAAGGACTGGAGCCATTGTAGTAAATGTCTTACGTCCATTGATCTTCCACTGATCTGAACTAAACACAGCAGTTGTTTCCGGTTTTCCACCTCGTGTAGGACTGCCTGTTGCTGGTTCTGTTGCAGTATTGTTGAGCAAAGCGCCACGGTGAAGAGCTTCATTGCAAAAGTACTCATAAAGCTCTTCAGGCCAGCTTTTTTGCTCTCCGATGTTTTTTACAATTCCCATATGCCAGCCAATCGATAATGCAGTAGATCCATCAGCTTTTCCAATTATTTCTTGTGATTTCACCAGTTCTAAAAGTGATATCTCTTTTCCCCCATAATCTTTAGGAACGGTTAAAGCTGTATAACCGATATCTTTTAATTCTTGAATATTTTCTACAGGAAAAGATCCTTTTTTATCATGTATATAAGCTCGCTCTGAAAAAGGATAAACTGCTTTTTTAAGGGCTGTCAGCCGTTCTTCCATATTGTTTAGATTAAATAAATCCATGTTTTCACTCCTTTGGCTGCGACCATTCTTATTTTATACCACTGCAGCAAAAGAAGTCATTTTAATTGAACTAATTCCACCTATGTTTTCAATAAGAGGTGGGGCTAGTACAAATAAGAATGTGTATCTCTCTAGGTAGAGGATTTTAGTATTTCTTCTTCTAATAAATTCCATCCTTCTGTTAAATCTTCATGTTGGACTAGGAGAAATTAGAATACTATTAATTAGCAAAACCAGTAACGATGGAAGAAAACCAGGGAATAATGTGCTTTATGGTTTTTCACTTTAATAAATGATTGTATTCCAATAATGAGGGCAAAACAAACAATAGCAAGGGTGATGTCAAGTGATTGAAAATGATTGATTTGCTCGTGAAGTAAAGCGCCGTTTAATATGATCATTGATTCTTCCTCCAGCATCCTCTTTTTAGCACTCTTGTCTTATTTTCACTTAACTCGAGGTTATATCCAGCTGGATATAACGTATTTTTAACAAGCGGTGAGAGAGTGGCTAATGATAGGAGAAATGCAGCAAAGAGTTCCATTTACCTTTACCTCAATAACTCATTTTTGATTCTATCGTACCAGATAATTAGGAAAATAGTGTAAAAGATCATGATGGATAAGAAAAACGAAAAAACATTATACTAATATTTATCGAAGTGAGGAGGTGGTAAGTATGGAGAAAGGAAAAACGGGTACTGTTTTTAATAGTACCATGATAATTTTGATTCTAGCTATTATTGTCGGTGTAATAGCTCCTGATGCGTTAGAAAACGGAACGGCAGCAGCGAAAACATTTATTACTAATCGATTTGGCTGGTATTATTTAATTGTGGTTTCCATCTTTGTTATTGTTTGTCTGTATTTTATTATAAGTCCATATGGAAAAATCAAACTTGGAAAACCTGATGATAAACCGGATTACAGCCTTCCAACATGGTTTGCAATGCTGTTTAGTGCAGGAATGGGAATTGGGCTTGTGTTTTGGGGAGCAGCAGAACCAGTTTATCACTATGCAACAAATTCACCTACTGTTACTGAAGAAACAAATGAAGCTATTTTGGAGGCCATGCGGTTTACTTATTTTCATTGGGGTGTACATGCATGGGGAATTTATGCGATTATAGCGATTTGTCTTGCGTATTTTAAGTTTAGAAAAGACGCTCCAGGAATGATTAGTGCAACATTAAGTCCTATCATGAAAACAGACGGGGCTTTAGGAAAAACGATTGATGTCCTGGCTGTCACAGCGACGGTTTCTGGTATCGCGACTACTCTTGGTTTTGGGGCGGTGCAAATCAATGGCGGGTTATCATTTTTAACAGGTGTCCCGAATACGTTTTGGATGCAATTTGCTATTATTGCGATTGTCACATTTTTGTTTCTCATATCTGCGTCCACAGGGTTAAATAAAGGGATTAAAATTCTTAGCAATGTGAATATGCTTCTTGCAGTACTCCTTTTTGTGTTTATGCTTGTCCTTGGTCCTACTCTATTTTCACTAAACCTTTTTACAGATACGATAGGAAAATATGTTCAAACGCTGCCAAGCATGAGTTTTCGTATCGCGCCATTGGAAAAAGAGGCGCGAGAATGGATCGACAGCTGGACTATTTTCTACTGGGCTTGGTGGATAGCTTGGTCTCCCTTTGTAGGAACGTTTATTGCCAGAGTTTCGAAAGGTCGAACATTACGTGAATTTACTGCAGGCGTACTGCTTGTTCCTTCACTAGTCGGTTTTTTATGGTTTTCTGTATTTGGCGGAGCGTCTATCTTACTTGAATCAGAAGGCACGGCAGCTATTTCTGAAATGGCCGCAGAAGAAGCTTTATTCGGAGTGTTTGAGAATTTTCCATTCGGTACAGTCATGTCGATAATAGCAACTACTTTAATTGCTACCTTTTTCATCACATCTGCAGATTCAGCTACGTTTGTACTTGGTATGCAAACCTCACATGGTTCTTTAAATCCCGAAACAAGCGTAAAATTCATTTGGGGTATTATGCTTTCTGCTACAGCAGTTATTCTCCTTTATTCGGGGGGGTTGCAAGCATTAGAAAACACGATGATTGTTGCAGCTTTCCCTTTTTCCATTATAACGCTGTTTATGATATATGCCCTATTTAAAGCTCTGAAAGAAGAAAAATCATATTTCAAAAAACCTCCGAAAAGAGCAGATAAAAGAGCTTAATGAAAGCTGGTCCTTTCAATAACGGACCGGCTTTTTAAAAAGGTAAGAAATTATAAATATTTGGCGTTTTTGATGTCGAGCTCGAGCGCCTACTCGCTCGAGATTCCTTCGGTTCGTCAATGGAAAGCAAAGATCAGCTTTCCATATGCCGGCGGTTGCTCGTGAGCAAGGCGCTTGCGCTTTTCTTATGTTTAACTTTGTTAAAGAATCAACTTTTTGAAAGAAAAAGAGGAAAGTGGTACATCCAAACCATACATTTTATTCCGCTTATTAGGACAATCTTCTTTGTTTCTTTAAATGTGTAAAAATTGCGTTTATAACAAACAAAAAAGGGGATGGCAATAAGGGAAGGAGGTCAATGGAATGGAAAAAGCGATATGGAAACAAGCGGTGATCTGGATGATGGCGGGAATATTTTTTTCTGTCATTATTGAGAATGCAGATGCTCACCAAGGTGTTTTAAAAAAAGAAGACAGGGGGACTTCTGTTAAGGAGCTGCAGGAGGTTTTGATCAACATGGGGTATTTACATAGTGATGCTACTGGATATTATGGACCGCTGACAGACCAAGCTGTTCAACAATTTCAAAATGACTTTGGTCTTGGGGTTGATGGAATTAGTGGAGCAAACACATTGAGAAAGGTAGAAGACGTTAAACAAATGGCCCAAACGGTACACGGGGAAGCAAGGGGCGAGTCTTTTGAAGGCCAAGTGGCAGTAGCAGCCGTGATTCGTAATCGTCTCAACTCTTCGCAATTTCCGGAAACGGTAGAAGAGGTGATAACTGAAAGAAATGCTTTTACAGCTGTACAAGATGGTCAGTATTATCTTGAACCAAACGCAGCTGCGTATCAAGCCGTAAGAGAAGCCTGGCGAGGACGTGACCCATCACAAGGATCCCATTATTATTACAATCCAGTTATTGCTACCTCAGATTGGATTTTAACCAGAACAACTAAACTGCAAATCGGCAAACATGTTTTTGCAAATTGATCAAGGGAAATTATAAATATTTGGCGTTTTACATGTCTAGCTCCAAAGCCTACTTGCTTGAGATTCCTTCGGTTCGTCAATGGAAAGTAAAGATCAGCTTTCCATATGCAGACCATCCAGGACTTGTCGCTCGTGGGCAAGGAGCTTGCGCTTTTCTTAGTCCGTTTGTTTGATAGGAGGAAAGGATTTGGATGTTAATCGACTGCACCGCTTTTACAGCTTTAACGAAAAAAAGCGCTGGAATTAAAACCAGCGCTTTTTGCTGTTTGCAGAAAGCAGAAAACCTTTTAAGAAGGCCGTTTTACTTCGTTTTTAAGAAGTATAACTCGCGGATAAGGATATTCTTCTTCCTCTCCGGCGAAAGGATAATCGGTAAATTCTACACAGACAGTTCTTTCGTATTCTGCTATTACTCTGCATTCTTTTTGGTCATAAATCAATAATTCACCTTTTTCAAACCAGGATTCCTCTTTATTACTTTCCATTTTTAAGACCCCCTTTGTGTATTAAGTAATTTAAATCAAGTTGAAACAGAAATCAAGCGCCTCGTCTATTTCTATATCAAAATGCAATTGGACATACTTTGAACACTTTTTTTATTTTACGTGCTCAGAATAAAAGATGCAATTGATTCAAAGGAGCCTACATAGTAAAAAATCATCATTTTCTTCTATGCAACAATGAGTGCGAAAGTTGCAGAATACTCAAGGGTACTCCCGGGAAAGGAGTTTGTAAAGTCTTTACGACAAAGGTGGTGAAATGCGATTTCTGAAGAAGCTTCCAAAATAAATAAACAAAAAATAATAGCAGGTGCTGCTGCAGGCATTAGTGTTACAGGAGGAGCTATATATGTCATGAAAAAAAATGGATTCTCCAAATTATCAGCCAAAAAAGAACAAGCAAAAGAAGCAGCCAAAGAAGAAGCGTTCGAACAAGTAGAAGAATCACAGAAGCTAAAAAATGCCGCGGCAGCCACTGTCATAGCTAAAAAGTTTTATGACGCATTTGAAAAAATTCGTAAAGCGAAAGAACACGTGGAAGAAAATTTAATTGATGCCAAAGAGCAACTGAAAGATAAAGGACAGGAAGCAAAAGATAATCTCCAGCAGCTTAAGGGTGAAGTAAAAGAAAAAGGAGAAGAAGCTAAAGAAGAAATCAAAGAAAATATCGGAGGAGATAAAGATCATAGTGGTATAAAGAAACCTTCTGATATAAAAGGGCCCGTTGATGTAAAAGGTGCGACAGACATTAAAGGAGCAAATAATATTAAAAAAGTAACATAAAGGAGCTGATCAGTGTGGCAGCTATCCAAAAGAGTACAGATTCATCCAGCTTAGCAGAAGTGATTGATCGTATTCTCGATAAAGGCATTGTTATTGATTTATACGCAAGGGTCTCCCTTGTCGGAATCGAATTGATCACTGTTGAAGCACGCGTAGTTATTGCAAGCGTGGATACGTGGTTGAGATATGCAGAAGCGGTTGGCCTTCTAAGAGATGAAGTGCAAGGTGAAATAGATGATGAGTCAGGTACTAATGAAAGAGGCCAGCAGCAGTTGAATTTTGCATAGTTGGAAAGTTCGGTTAGCGAGGAGACTCTGAAATAGTGTTTTCAGAGTCTCTGGTTCTTATACTTTAGGAATATTTAACTTTATTAAAGGATCAAAGTATAAGCAAAACTACGCTTTCTGCCATAGGACTCGGCAGCAAGCCAAGTTTTCCTATCAAGGTAAGAAACATAAATATTTGGCGTTTTATTTAAATGTCTAGCTACAGCGCCTGCCCGCTCGGGGTTCCTTCGGTCCATCAATGGAAAGCAAAGATCAGCTTTCCATATGCCGGCCCTCCAGGACTTTTCGCGGGCTCCCAGGATGGGAGTCAGTTCGGCGTTGTCACAGGACGTGACGCTCGTAGCCGAACTTCCTTCTTTTAAGGCGCTCGCGCTTTTCTTACAATGTAGAGGTGAAAAGACATGAAAATGGAAGAAATAATCTCAACAGTGCACGAGTTTTTTTCTAAATATGTTCAGCCGCCTTTTCGCATTACCTCTGTAGTTAAACAAGAAAATGGATGGGATGTTGAACTAGAAGTAATAGAAGAAAAAGAATATATGAAAGCTTACGCCAAAGACCAACTGCTTGGAGTGTATGAAGCTAAGCTAGATCAAGACATGGAAGTGATTTCTTTTGAACGGGTCAGCCTGCGTCCTAGAAGTGCACCGTTAGATAAAAACGAAGGGGGGTAAACGTAATGGCGGTGAATAACACACCATTAAAAACAAAAGAAAAAACAGATGAGGAAAAGAATGAATATCAAAAGTCATCTACTTTTACAGAAAATCAAGAAGAGAAAGATGCTTCAAAACAAGAAGAACATTTTATAAAAACAAAAGAAAAAGCAGCGTTACTCTCGCGGACAAAAAAATATATAGAAGCCGGTTTTCCTGTTCACTTCACCGGACCGTCCGGAGTTGGGAAAACATCAATGGCACTCGAATTAGCCCGTCAATTTGAACAGCCTGTTATGCTTCTTCACGGTAACCATGAACTTTCTAACACGGATTTGTTGGGCGGTTTCACTGGTTATACATCTAAAAAGGTGATAGATAATTACGTTAGAACCGTATACAAAAAAGAAGAAAACCTTACAGAGCAATGGAGTCCCGGTCGATTAATGGAAGCTGTTAAAAAAGGATATACCGTTGTTTATGATGAGTTCACTCGCTCTAAACCAGAGACAAACAATTTATTTCTTTCTGTTTTAGAAGAAGGTGTATTGCCTTTGTACGGAATGAAACAAAAGGATTCATTTATCCGGGTCCATCCTAACTTTAAGGTGATTTTCACAAGCAATCCGAAAGAATTCGTTGGTGTGTATCATACTCAAGATGCTTTGATGGATAGATTGATTACCATTCCTATAGAAAATGAGGATGAAAAAACGGAAACGCGGATGCTGGCAAAGAAAACGAATT
Source organism: Alteribacillus sp. YIM 98480 (assembly GCF_009765375.1). Classification (GTDB taxonomy): domain Bacteria; phylum Bacillota; class Bacilli; order Bacillales; family Marinococcaceae; genus Alteribacillus. The sequence continues at coordinate 74,229 of NZ_VTOK01000011.1, read as the reverse complement.
TAACATCAAGAGAAGCAGGTATTATCGTAACGTTTATTTCACGAATCAGAAAAACGTGCGAAGAAAAAAAAGAACAAGGACCAAGTTTTCGAACAGCGGTTATGATCGCTGAAATTTGTAAGAAAAACAATATATCTATAAATAATGAAAACAACACATTTGCCGATGTGTGCTCTGATATGGTCAGCGCTTATGTCATGAAGTGTAAAGGATACGAAAACCAGAATAAAGCGGAACGATTAATCAAACAAGAGTTAAAGAAAACGGGATAAGGAGTGAAGCAGAATGGCTGAAGAATTCGGATGTTACCTTTTTTGTGCAATAAAAACAGAGGAAAATCAAACCTTTGGCAGTGTTGCTCTAGCTGGGGAAGAAAGGAACGTATATACCGTTCACTATAAAAATTACGCTATGGTCGTGGCTGATGCTCCTATCAAAGTGTACGAACCAAGCCGTAAAAATGCAAAAGCTCATCAGGAGACGATAGCAAAAGTGATGAAAAAGTTTACGGTTGTTCCGATGAGTTTTGGCACCGTATTAAAAACGAACGAAGATGTTTACCTTTTACTAGAGCAACTAGAGGAGCAATTAAAAGAGATCTTTCCAAAGATAAACAACAAAATAGAAGTCGGTTTAAAAGTAATTGGGAAAAAAGAATGGCTAAACCAAGAAGCCAGTCAGCAATCTGATATAAAAAAATTAAAAGATAAAACAAAACAGAAATCAAAACAAGAAAGTTATTATGATCAAATTCAGCTTGGAGAGCGTGCGGAGCGTTTTGTAAGAGGGCTGCATGAAAGAATGGAGAATGAAATATTTTCTCCATTGGCGGAAATCGCTGATTCTTCAGTCAGCAACGAAGTGATTAGTGAGCGAATGCTTTTAAATGCTTCTTTTCTCATTGATTTAGAGAAAGAAGAGAAGTTTGATGAACTAGTTAATGAACTGTACGAAAAATGGCAGGATAAAACAGAATTTAAATATACTGGCCCTTGGCCTGCTTACAACTTTATAGACATTAAGCTAAAAGCGAAGAGCGCTACATGATACACAAATTATTTACGTGGCCGCTTGATACGGTTATAACCGTAGGGGAAAAAGTGAAAGAAGAAGTGGACAAAGAACTTTACGACCTTGATCATATCCAGAAAAAACTTGCTCATGTCCAAATGTTATATGAAATGGGAGATATAACGGAAGATGAATTTGACGAACAAGAAGAAGAACTACTAGCCCGCTTTCGAATAGCTAAAGAAAGAGAGCAGGAGGAAATCGAGGATTAGAAAGGAGTAAGAAAAATGGATGTATCTGCCCAAACGGATACCTTGATTTATTTATATGCATTTATACCAAGAAGAGAGTATGAGCAGACAGAGATTGATTCTTTAGAAGGAATAGAAGCTCCTTATGAAGTGGAATTTATATCATTTAAAGAGATTACGGCAGCTGTAACGAAAGTGCCGGAAGAAGAGTATTCGGAAGCCAATTTACAAAAAAATGTAGAAAATCTCCGGTGGCTGCAGGAAAAAGCATATCATCACCACAACCTGATGAATCAACTACATACACACTTCACCGTTCTGCCTTTAAAATTTGGTACGATTCATGAGACAAAAAGCCGGTTGGAAAAAGTAGTTGAGAATCAGGACAATAACATTCTAACTATGCTTGAACAATTGAAAAATAAGGAAGAATGGAATGTGAAAATCTATGCAGATAAAGATCAATTTGTTTCCTCTTTTATGGAAAACGATAGCGAAGTAAAAAAGAAAAAAGAAGAAATAAATCAACTGTCTCCAGGAAAGCAATTTTTTGCCAAAAAGAAAATGAATGAATGGGTGGATGAAAAAGCCAAAGCAGATATGATCTCACTTTGTGAGAAGTTTCATGAGAAGCTAGCACAATATAGTATGGATACGGAGTTAAAAAAGAACTGGGAAAAGAAAATAACAGGCAGAAAGGAAGAAATGTGCTGGAACAGTGTTTATCTTTTAAAAAAAAATCAAAAGGAGCAGTTTTTAGACTGTCTCCAATCAAAAAAAGAAGAGGCAGAAAAGGGTAATACTGGGCTTATCTACGAAATAACTGGACCTTGGCCAGCATACCACTTTTCACAGTTTAAGGAATGAGGTGAAAGCCATGCAGCAAGAGAGCCTGGAAAATAAAGATGTATCGCTGCTGGATATTTTAGATGCTGTGCTTGACAAAGGGGTTGTTATACGCGGAGATCTTACCATTTCCATTGCTGATATTGATTTAGTGTATTTAGATTTACGTATTTTACTTGCATCTGTAGAAAAGGTAAAAGAAACAGACGCAAGGGTACACCCGTCTTAATAGAAAGGAGGCCATTTGAAAGTGGATAAAACAAAATCACTTTCTTCCATGCAAATACACGAGCCGCAAGGGCGCATTTCTCTTGACCCGGAAAAAGCAGAAGAAGGATTGTCACAAATTGTATTAACTGTTATTGAATTGCTCAGGCAGCTTGTAGAAAAGCAAGCAATGAGAAGAGTGGAAGGGGGAGATTTAACAGAAGAACAAATAGAACAGTTAGGAACAGCTTTAATGAAATTAGAGGAAAAAATGGAAGAAATGAAAGAAATTTTCAATCTTGATGATGAAGATTTGAATATAGACTTGGGACCACTTGGGAATTTACTATAAAAAAGTATTAGAAGGAGGCTTCCACATGCCTGTAGAACATCCAGTAGAATCGAATAGTTTAGTAGATGTGTTAGAGACAGTACTAGATAAAGGGGTCGTTATTGCAGGGGATATCAAAATTAATTTAGCCGATGTAGAGTTGTTAACGATAAAAATTAGACTTATTGTTGCTTCTGTTGATAAAGCAAAAGAAATCGGCATGGATTGGTGGGAAAACGATCCGCACTATTCCTCTCACGCTAACAAATTACAAGAAGAAAATCAGTCACTGCAAAAGAGGGTAAAACAGCTGGAACAACGCCTGGAAAATGAATCTTCGATAATGGAAAAGAAAGAGGAGACTTCACATGATTAATCAATTTATACAAGATATCGGACACCTTATAAAGGACTTAGAAAAAGAAGATCGTTCTTCAGTCAGCAGAGTGTACGAAGAAACGGCACAGGATAATATGCCGGTGAGAAGGTATGAATATCATTTCACAAGTAAAACTTTAAACAATGACGATCCTGACTCTAATATAGAAGGGCGTGAGAATTAAAAATTGAAAAAAAGACCTGGCGGCGTTAAAGATTAACCAGCTGACTTATCTTAAAAAGGTATAAGTCAGCTGGTTATTTTATTTACACTGTAAGAACACTAGAAGTAAAACTATGGCATTTAACATCATCATACCCTTTTCCTGAACCTGTAATTGGTACTCTAAATATATCGTCAAACAATGGTCAAAACTATTTTATTATAATATTGGTTTGTATGGTTTTTTTAAAAAAGAGGTGAGAAAATAGGGGGGCTCCTCCAAAAATAAATCATTCCCCAGTAAAAAAGCAGTACATCCTCTTTTAGAGAGACCTAAGAGAAAAAAGAAGGTGATGGCAATGCGTTCAATGACTGCATATGGAATTACTGTAGCTGGAGCATCCTTTTGGGGTCTAACCGGCCTTTTTGTACAAAACCTTTATATTTTTGGTCTTTCTCCGATCCAGGTAGTCACCGTTCGTATGGTGCTCTCCACGATTATAATGTTCGCCCTAGTCAGCATCATACGACCCTATCTTTTAAAAATATTTATTCGCGACATTCCTCATTTTGTTGGTCTTGGTGTTGTCAGCATTGCGTTGTTTAACTGGTGTTATTTTACGGTAATGGAGCAGTCATCTCTTTCTGTTGCAGTGGTGCTGCTTTACACCAGCCCAGTATTTGTAGCTCTCATGTCAAGGTTTATATTCAAGGAGCCCCTGACTCTTAATAAAATCGCAGCAATTATACTTACACTGGCTGGCTGCAGCCTTGTTGCGGGTTTGCTGCCGGGAGGGGCAATGAATATAACATTCACCGTACTAATGATAGGAGTAGCTTCTGGATTTTTTTGTGCACTGTATAGTGTTATTGGGAAATTTGTGAGCAGAAAATATCATTCCGTTACGATTACGGCCTATTCTATGCTTTGCGGCAGTATCTTTTTATTACCGATCAGTAATTTGGAACAAAACGTAAAGCCGTTTACTCATCCTATGACATGGGTATATGCTGTGGGAAGCGTGCTCATATCAACCATTTTAGCTTATGTATTATATACAGCGGGCTTAAAGTATATCGAATCCAGCCACGCCGCGATCTTATCTACCGTAGAACCAATTGTAGCTATCATGGTAGGAGTTACGGTATTTAACGATATTCTGACGGTTTGGCAAAGTCTTGGGATAGTGCTGGTATTCTCTTCTATTTTGTTAGCAGTATTTTCGAGAAAAAAGAAATTCATTGCAAAGAAGAAAAAAAAGCAATTCTCTCTTGTTTTTCCATATAAAAAATAAAGCAATGGTGTGTTATAGCAGATCATTTGGATGGAACGGTAAAAGCGATTTATTATATACGGTTATGATACGTTTAAAGAATGCCGTACGGAACACAGTGTTCTTTAAAAACTACTACTGTTTTTACCATAAAACTTGACAAAAGAAGCGAGGAAAACGTATGCAGGGGTTTAAGTTTTTAACATACACGATGTATGTGTTCTTATATGTCATTCATATTTTTATAGAAAATAATAGTTTACTTTACGGAATAGGCTTGCTTGGAATTGCTGCATTTTTTATATCTTTTTATGGAGCAAGCCGCACCTATCAGGTGTTAGCCGCGGTATTTTTTAGTGTTTCTGTTTTCTTATTTTTGGTGTATAACCTCCCGATAAAGGATGTTCCGTTTTATTTCACCTCAATGGGGTTATTACTATCGCTATTGTACATGATTCCGCTTATAAATCATTTTATGATTGTCGGCAGATATGAACGGTCTTTATACCGGTTATTACAATCAAATACTGCTGATTTAGCGCAGTTTTATCGTAGAACATCCTTTACACATTATGTGTTGGGGCTGTTTATATTTCTTTCAGCCATTCCTATTGTGTACCGGTTTGTCGAGAAGCGTTTAAATGGATTTTCACAGGACGTGTTCCATCGATTTGCCACGCAGTCAATGCTTCGCTCGTTTGCTAGCGTGAATGTGTGGAGTCCGATTGAAGTATATATTGCGCTGGTCCTTGGCATTACAAGTGTTTCGTATTTAAGCATCCTGCCTTGGCTCTTTGGTTTCTCGATTCTTATGTTAATGCTCGATTGGCTTCTGGCAGGAAAGTATCGTAAATATTCGATTGTGAATGAAACTGGCCCGAAACGATTTATCACAAAAAAAGAAGGACGAAAATTGGTAACAATGGTGCTGTTTCTTGTGTTGTTTATTAGTACGGCATCTATGGTGCATTTGCTTATAGGTATTGATTTTTTCGAAGCCATTATTATTGTTATCTTCCCTTACACTTTTATATGGGCGGCAGGTATTAAACGAATGAGAACTTTTAGACGCTATAATATTCTTACATGGCCCAGACAGATTAATACCATGCAAAACTTTATGCTGCTTTTTTTAACTTTAGGGCTTTTTAATGAAATTGTAGAACAAACGAATATTTTTGCAGCTGTGCGCGCCTCTATGACGGGGATAGGAGAAACTCCTATTTTGTTATTATTATTATTACAGCTTAGTGCTCTTGGGTTGGCGTGTGCTGGGGTACATCCGCTAGTTACAATTAGTATGCAGGGACTGTTTGTAGAACCATTTTTACAAGAGATAAACCCGCTTAGCATAGCAATTGTGATGATTACTGCTACGCTTGCAAATGATGCAGCAGGAACATTTAACGTACCGATTACTATGATGAGCCAGTATATGAAACGACAACCTTATCAGCTTACACTTTGGAATTTGCCGTTTGCTTTAATGTTTGGGGGCACGGGAGTAGTGATTGCTTATCTCCTGTTATAAATGATGTGAAGGTATTTAGGGGGAGAGTGTGGAATATAAATGATAAGTTGTGTATAAAAAACTTTACTGGACACCTAATTTTTCTAATACTTTATTCTCTTAAGTAAAATAAAAAATTTAAAGTATAAAGAAAGAAGGGTAATAAAATGGGTTTCTCTATGGAAATGAACTGGGAAATTATTACTCAAAAAAAAGCAGAACGCTTAGGGGAACGCTCTTTTCGTTTAAAAAAAGAAGGATATCACATGTTTCCGCTTGACACTAAATTACCGATTCAAACGACCGAAGAAAAAGCACCCTTTGGAAGAGCAATTATTACAAAAGTGGAGTGGGGTGCAGGTTGTACTACTCTCCACTATGAGCTTGTTTCGTTGAGCTCTGTTAATTAATGGCAGTATGCCTCACCATTGAAAAATACGAAAGAGCTAACCATAGGTATACTTTTTGGATTAGCTCTTTCTCTAGTAACAATTTCTAAACAAACACCATTTCCTTTGTTTCCCCACGCATGCTTCGAACTTCATCAGGATTAGCAATGACTGTCGGCTGAAAATCAATAAGTATAGCCGATCGTTCTCCTGGACCGTCTGCATCTCCTTTTTCTACCTCACCGACATAATGTGTAACTAAGGGATCATACACACCGTAAGATTCTAAAGGGTTTTCTAAATAAAAAGAAGTCGTTATATCTTTTTCATTCAAGTCCTCCGGCATGTTGCCGCGCTGAGAAGGATTAGAAATAGCATTCATCCCGCCAGTAATGTTTCGTCTTCTAATTAAGTGAGCAAAGGTAAAGGGTTCGCCGTCTTGATGAAGGTTGTTTGGTGATGATACGGCCACATCCCCCTCTTTTTCGACTTGCAATTTCACAAAGTGGATTCCCGCATGAACGGGCATTAACGCATCTTCTCTCATCCAAAACGTTTCTTTAAAATCAAAACGAATAATTTCTTCAAGTAGTCTATTGGTCATCGTATCCTTTGTCAGCGAAGGAAAACGCCGATATTCACCGGTATATTCCGGGTTAAAGCTGCCTTGAAAGTATTCGTAATAGGCTTTTCCATTCACTTCGGATTCAGGAAGCCATTGAATTTGATATGTTTTAGGCATGATAACAGCCCTGGCATAACGCCGGTAACGATTTAATTGAGGGGCATATTCATCAGGCGGCAGGTTGTCAAAAGCACTTGTCAACTGCTCTAGATCTGTTTCTATTCCTTCATATTTAATCATATTTATTAAGTCATAATAGGCAAAGCCAGTTTCTTTTAATTGGCTCACAAGTATTACCTCCAACTGAAATATAACTCCTTAACACTATAAAAGTTTATCACGTTTCCTAGAATAGCAAAATGATCTATAATGATGGAAGGAACATTCGTTCTTATTGTAAACAGAATAAAAAATCAAGGAGCGAAGAAAATGCCTGTTATTTTAGCCGAAAAACCGAGTCAGGCAAAAGCTTATGCCGAAGCTTTTCCAAAAGGAAGTAAGAAAGAAGGATTTATAATTATTCCAGCTTGTTCTGTTTTTCCAAATGGCGCGCTGCTGACATGGGGAGTTGGTCATTTAGTGGAATTAAGGTCTCCGGCTGAGTACGAACCTTCTTGGAAACGCTGGAATCTCTCACAGCTTCCTATGATACCAAACACATTCCAATTTAAGCCTAGCTATAAAACGAGAAAACAGTTCCAGATTGTTCGAAGGCTTCTCCAAGAAACTAACGAAATTATTATTGCTACTGATTGCGACCGCGAAGGCGAAAATATTGCAAGGAGCATTATATATCATGCGGGGGCAGAGCATAAACCGACCCGGCGTCTTTGGATTAACAGTTTGGAAAAAGATGAAGTGAAAAAAGGATTTGAGCAGCTCCATCAGGCCGAGCAATATGTAACCTTGTACGAAGAAGCTCAAGCCAGGCAAATTTCAGACTGGGTAGTCGGTATGAATGCCAGCCGTTTATATACATTGCTTTTGCAGAAAAAGGGAATACAACATGTTTTTAGTGTAGGGAGAGTACAGACACCAACCTTGAAACTTATTTATGAACGTCAAAAAGAAATGGAAGAGTTCACACCAGAGCCATTTTTTGAAGTGAAAGCTCAATTTAAAACAGATAGGGGCTCATACGAAGGGAAAACGAAAAAACGTTACAAAACAAACGAAGAAGCCAAAAGTGTATTAGACAAACATGGAATTGCCTCCAAAGACAGATGTGAAGTGAAGGAAGTAAACGTTTCACAAAAGCGGGTGAAGCCTCCCATGCTTCATTCCCTTTCAACACTCCAGACTTTGGCTAATAAGAAATATAAATACAGCCCGTCTAAAACATTGGAAATAGTGCAATCTCTTTACGACCAGCCGTTGAAGCTTGTCACTTATCCAAGAACAGACACACAGCATATTACTAAAAACGAATTCGCCTATATTCAAAAAAATCTATGCTCTTATCAAAAGTTAACCGGTTATATGTTTGAACCTTCGTCCTTTCAGCCCAAAAAAAGATATGTAGACGACAGCAAAGTTAAAGAACACTATGCTATTATTCCAACGAAAAAACTTCCAACTGAAGCAGCTATTCAAAAGCTGCGCACAGATCAAAAAAATATTTATTTTGAAATCGTAAAAAGCGTATTGGCCATGTTTCATTACGATTATGAATTTGAAGAAACAAATGTGATAACCGATGTAAAAGGATTGAATTTTTATAGTAAAGGCAAAGTAGAAAAAGCAAGAGGCTGGAAAGAGCTGTTTGACAGCGGAGTTACTAAACAAAAACAAGGAAAACAGCAGCTTCCAGAACTTCCGCCAGTACACAAAGGTTTACAGGCTGACGCTTTTATCCATATTAATAAAGAGATGACAAAACCGCCAAAACCATACACAGAAGGACAGCTTATAAACATGATGAAAACGTGCGGACAGGTTATTGAAGATGATGAAGAAGCGAAGGCTGTTTTAAAGGAAGCAGAAGGACTTGGGACAGAAGCAACACGAAGCGGAATTATTAAAACACTCATTCGACAAGAGTATATCGAAGTGAAAAAGAACATTGTTTATGTCACTAAAAAAGGAGAAATACTCTGTCAGGCCGTGGAAGGCACGCTTTTATCCAAACCGGAAATGACAGCAAAATGGGAAATGTTTCTTAAAAAAATAGGGCAGGGAGAGGCACAAAAACAAACATTTATTAGTAATACCGCTGCTTTTACAAAAAAGCTTGTCGCTTCGGCAACGTTAGAAGTGGACAACTTAAAAGTCAATACAGAAGGTTTACCTGCGCAAAAGAGAAATTTTAGAAAAAAGACAGCAAATGATCCAATTGCTCTTTGTCCCGCCTGTAAAAAAGGAAACATTGTGCAGCGACAATCATTTTATGGCTGCACGGAGTATAAAAATGGATGCAGACAAACCTTTAATAAAACGATATTAAAAAAGACAATTACACCCGCACAAATCAGACAGCTGTGCGAGAAAGGGGAAACTCGTTTGTTAAAAGGCTTTAAAGGAAAAAAGACATTTGATGCTAAACTTGTTTTAAAACATAACAAGGTAGAATTTTCTTTCCCGAGCTCCACATAATAAGGAATCATAAGAGTGGATAATAGGGAGGGATATTATGAATTTTATTTGGGAATCAGTCGTTCTTGTATTAGGTGGCTTGCTGCTTTTAAGAGTGGCTGGGAGAAAATCAATCAGTCAAATGACAGTAGCTCAAACCGTCATTATGATTTCTATAGGGTCACTGATTATTCAGCCAATAATAGAAACTTCTATCTGGAAGACGATCGTTTCTTCGGCTATCTTTATTGGTTTTTTGCTTCTCATGGAGTACTTGCAGGTCAAATTTAATGCGATTGAAAAACTTTTGACTGGAAAATCCAAAATAGTGATTAGAGATGGTCAAATTCAGTATGATCAGCTAAAACAACTTCGATTTACAGTGGATCAATTAGAATTGAGATTAAGGCAGCAGGGGATAACTAACCCAGCTGATTTGAAAACAGCAACATTAGAATCAAACGGACAGCTAGGGTTTGAGTGGATGCCTAAGAAACGGCCGATAACAGTCGGGGATCTTGAACAGCTTTTGGGTAAATCGTTAACAGAGGTTGAAAATCCGCAAAATGTATTTACAGAAGCAGTAACCAAGCATCATCCGGTTTCAAACAACAAGCAATTCAAATAAGGGAGGACCATAAAGGTCTCTCCCGATATTTGTTATACGGTTACCCCTTGAGGAGCATTCATATGAAGCGGTGGTAAAACAAGCCAGCCTTTTTCTTTGTTCATTCGCAGTACCTTCGCACCTGCTTGTGCTTTATTCGTGTGATATTGACCGAATAACATAGCAATGTCTTCACGGGTACTTTCTCCAATGATTTGGCTGCAGCTAACCAAACCGGTCGCTATATCTTTGGCAATCATTGCTGATATTTCCGGATCGTTAAAGCGCGCTCCTATCGGAATATCTTCCGGATGAGAGTAAGGTCTTTCCGGAGGGGAAGGAGGCAGCCCAACGCCGTTTTCTTTTAACACTTGTTCAATTTCCATTTCTTCTCGTCTTGCTCCATCTACCATGTCTTCAAGCAATTTGAACAAATCAGCGTCTCCAGCGTGGTTCATATAGGTTTGGTAACTAGAAATAGCTCCTTTTAGTCCAGTTAAATACGTCCACAAACTAAAAACTTCCCCGTAATGCATCGGTTCTTCATATTGATTTCCGCTTAATATACCCATGATCATCCTCCTCAATGAGATCATTATAGGTCTCCTTTTATAATTTCAGGTATTCTGAAATGGGGGGGTGAACCGACATTTATTAGGCTGTGCAAACCACGCAAAAATATATATGGAGACAGGTGGTATGAAAACCAATAAATAAGCACGGGACTTTTTGTAAAGAAGTATAGTTTAGAATACAGAATAAGAAATTAACGGAAAGCAAAATTTTTATGACACTGCAAGAATTTCATCATTCATTTCTATATCAGTATAAACGAACATTAATAAAATTTCCTCGTTATCTTTCGATTTTCGCTTCAGACGGACGCTTTCCGCTACAATCGATATCATGTTCGTTTTTGATAATCAAAATAGCACTTATGAAATTTATTCCACTAAGTCAGTTTTTTCGTTATAATAAAAATACACATTGTTTTCTAGGGTTCCGCTTATTTAGGCCTGGTCCGAGAGAAAACACACAGTACCAACTGTGGCACGGAGGGAGAAAAGCCCGGGAGATCTTCAACAATGAGGACTCTCGGGCTTCTTTGAGGTGAAATGTAATGAATATAGAATGGTTAAAAGTTATTACGGCTGCTGTATTTGAAGTCATGTGGGTAATTGGTTTAAAGTATGCCTCTACTGTTATGGAGTGGGGAGGAACACTTTTTGCAATGTATGTTAGTTTTCATCTATTGGTTATGGCTGGAAAAAATCTTCCTGTCGGCACCGCTTATGCTGTGTTTGTTGGACTTGGAACAGCAGGAACTGTTTTGGCTGATATTATCTTCTTTGGAGAACCTATAAAGGTCATGAAAATCATTTTGATCCTTGTTCTGTTAATTGGGGTTATTGGTCTCAAATTGGCAGGTGATGAAACACCAGAGAAGCAGAAGGAGGTTCGCATGTAATGGCATGGTTTTATTTAATAATTGCCGGATTTTTTGAGATGACAGGAGTTACCATGATTAATAAGTTACATACCGAAAAAAGTAAAACAGCTTTTGTTTTGATGATAGCAGGGTTTGGTTTAAGTTTTATATTTTTGTCTTTAGCTATGGAAACCCTGTCAATGGGCACCGCCTATGCGGTGTGGACAGGAATAGGAGCAGCGGGGGGAGCACTTGCAGGAATCTTTTGGTACGGTGAATCCAAAAGTTTATTTAGGATAAGCTGTATAGCATTAATCGTGTCAGCAGTAATTGGATTAAAGCTTATCTCATAACACTTGAGAGAAAAGTGATACTTCTTTTAACAATAGGGGTAATCCCTTGCAGAGGGTATTTTAGTTCTATATATTGGGAAGAGAAGATAGAGTGAAAACATGTAAAACTTAATTTCTAAAAAAGGAGAAATGAGCACGATGGAAAGCATTTTTTACGAATCTCATGCAGGTTCATGGTTTTTTTTGATCTTGTTTTTTGTTATTAGTTATTTTTTCACAAAACAAAAGATCACCTTGATGCTGCAGCGCTTGTTTGCACTAATCATGATAATAACAGGTATTGGAACGCTCTTCTTTTATAATTTCCCGCTTCTTTATATTTTAAAAGGAGTGCTTGCCATTATACTTATTGCCGTGATGGAAATGCTGGTTGCTCGTAAAAAGAGAAATGAACCTCAAGGCGGTTTATGGGCTGCTTGTATTATTTTAATTATAGCTGTCTTACTTTTAGGCTTTAACGTAATTGGATAATAAAAAGCCAGAGCATCAGGTCTTTTACAACCTGCGCTCTGGCTTTTTTGTACTTTGGAATTTAATTTTGTTAAAGGATAAAAGTATATGCAAAACTGCCAATTCCACCACTTGGATACAAACGTTTCCAATAGCGTCAAGGGGTACTCGCATTTCTTCTTATTCTCTTTCAAAGTCCCCGTTTTTACCACCGGTTTTCTTTAACAAGTAAGTTGGACCGATGATCATGCCTTTATCGACTGCTTTACACATATCGTAAATCGTGAGTGCTGCAGTGGAAGCGGCTGTGAGAGCTTCCATTTCAACCCCTGTGTTCCCTTTTACTTTTACTTCAGAGGTGATGAGAATGGTATATTCTTCATCCTCGGTAACAGACCATTCAAATTGAATATCCACTCCATTTAAGGAAAGCGGGTGACACATTGGTATAATATCTGCTGTTTTTTTGGCTCCCATAATTCCTGCTACCTGAGAAACGGCAAATACGTCTCCCTTTTTGTTTGTGCCTTCCTGAATCTGGTCGTATACTGCTTTAGTCACTGTGATACTAGATCTTGCTATTGCTATACGTGCAGTTTCTTTTTTTTCTGTAATGTCAACCATTTTGGCACGGCCTTGTTCATTAAAATGAGTAAACTCCGACACATTTACCATTCCTTTTTCTATGAATATTTTTACCTGCTGAGTTTAATGCGGTAAATAAATGAGCTGGAATAAAAACAGGACAGCGAAGACATAAACGAGCGGATGAACAGTCTTTCCCTTTCCTTTAACGCATTTAATCAATGGATGAGAAATAAAACCAAAAGCGATTCCAGTAGCAATACTTGATGTTAATGGCATGCTTAAAATTACTAAAAAGGCAGGAAAAGCCTCATCAAATTCTTGCCATTTGATTTGTGAAACGGATCCGAGCATCAGGCTTCCTACAATAATTAGGACAGGAGAAGTGATAGCAGGAAGTCCAGAAACAGCACTCACTGCAGGCCCAAAAAAGATCGCCAGAATAAACAGTACTGCCACCGTTATGGTTGTAAGTCCTGTTCTGCCGCCAGCTGCTACTCCTGAAGAGGACTCTATATAAGCACTAGTCGGACTTGTCCCAAAAATAGAACCGACTGTTTTTGCAACTGAGTCAGCTAATAGAGCTTGCCGTACTCTTGGCATTTTATTGCCTTTCATCAGTCCTGCTTGCTCTGCAACACCGATCATTGTACCAGTGGTATCAAAAATAGTAACAAGTAAAAAAGAAAATACTACAGCGTAAAGACCGTATTGAAAAACATCAATAAAGGCTTCTAGTGGAGAGCCGAATATAAACCATTCCGGATTAGGCGGAGCAGAGGTAAAACCATCTTCAAAACTCAAGTGGCCGGTAAAAAATGCAATAATTCCGGTAATAACCATCCCTAAAAATAAGGCACTATTGACATTCATGGCCATGAAAATAATAGTAATGCCAAGCCCGATCAATGTAAGAAGCACTTGAGGAGACTGCAGATCACCTAGAGCTACTAGATTTTCTGGATGAGCTACAATCAGCCCGCTCATTCTCAAACCGATAAAAGCGATAAATAACCCGATGCCAGCAGTTATGCCATATTTTAAATTGGAGGGTATAGCTTCAATTAATTTTTCCCGAAAAGGAGTCAAGGAAAGTATGACAAATAACACTCCAGACACAAAAACAGCCCCAAATGCTGCTTCGTATCCGATTTGGTCATTTGCTCCGACTACGGAGTAAGCAAAATAAGCATTTAACCCCATCCCTGGTGCAACCGCAATTGGATAATTAGCAAAAACAGCCATCCACAATGTCCCAACAACTGTAGCTATAATGGTTGCCATAAAGACATGTTCAAAAGGAACGCCTGCATCGGAAAGAATGATCGGATTAACAACTACAATGTAAGCCATTGTTAAAAATGTCGTTATTCCGGCGAGCAGCTCTGTTTTTGTATTAGTATTGTTAGCCTGTAGTTTAAATAGCTTTTCCAACATGAATGATCACCCTAAAAACGAACTTTTAAAAAACCATGTTTAATAATATTCGTTTTTAGATTTTTTTACAAGGGCTGCATCAAATCTTTTTAAGAGCGGATCCGTTGTAATATATTTCTTTGTTCAAACATTTTAAGTAACGCATAGGCAAGAATACCTCCAGTGAATGCACTTAATAAAAAGGAAGGCACAAATGCAAATAAAGCAGTTGTTTCTCCGAGTAGAAGACGGGCAATTGGATATGTAAGCAAGGCTCCAATAATTCCTGTACCAATAACTTCTCCGGCTGTACTAATATTTAATTTTTTTGTGTACTTATACAAAATACCAGCAAATAGAGCTCCTACCATACTTCCAGGAAAAGCAAAGATGGAGCCTGTCCCAAACATATTCCGAAGAAGGGAGGTGCCAAATGCTTGAATGACGGCGTAGCCAGGTCCGAGCAAGACGGCAGAGATGACATTTACAAAGTGCTGAACAGGAAAAATTCTAGCGAATCCAATTGGGATAGAAACAAAAGGACTTGTCACTGTCGCAATGGCAATTAATAAAGCAGTGTAAGATAATTTTTTTGTGTGGTTCATGTGCGGTCCCTCCTTCTATAACTATCTCAAGAAAAAAGCTATTCTTCAATAAAACATCATGCTTTTTCGGAGGAAGAGAGAACAAATACAAGCATAATTGGAAACAGATAACCGATTACAGACTGAATGGTAGCTACAAGCTGTGAATAACCGACAGGGGTAATATCACCATAGCCGACAGCTGCCATCGTAATAACACTAAAATAAATCGATTTCCAGATAAATGTGGTCATTGAAATATCCTGGTGCTGCTCATAGTGATCGATAACATGTCCCATTTCAGTTACTTCTAAAACCATGTATATAACAGCAAAGCTAACAGAAACGTTTATGAATAACATGGAAAGGAAAAAAAGTGCGGTCCATTTGTTATTTAAAATACTCATGCTTATCCTCCCCATAAATAAGGCTTGATTATTTTATGGTTTTTACATGAGAATAATGAGTCGCATTAAGCGTATATTCAGATTTTTTTCATAGCATGTGTTACTATGAAAGTAACATAACATAAGGTTAACATAGTTTTTTGTAACTAATTGAATAGAAGGAGCACTTATTAATGGAGTATGTAAAGCCCATAAAAGAATTAGAAGTGATATTTTTAATGAAACGTGAGCTAAAACAACAATCTTCGAGAAATTATTTGTTATTCGTTATGGGTATTAATACAGGGTTAAGAATCAGTGAAATTCTTGCTCTTTCCATTAAAGACGTGTATCAAAGCAACGGAGAACCAGTGGATTTTTTAAAATTAAAAAGAGAAGATGTCTATCTTAATGCGCAAGTGAGGCGTGCCCTGAGATGGTTTGTAAAAAAACATCCATTTAGTAATCCAGAAAGTTATTTGTTTCTATCTTCTCGAGGGGAAACAGCGATCAGCAGGCAGCAGGCTTATCGCATTATTAACCAGGCTGCGGAAAATGTGGGTTTGGCAGAAAAAATTGGTCCCCACACGTTACGAAAAACGTTTGGTTACCATGCCTATAAGATGGGGATTGCGGTTTCACTTATACAAAGACGCTTTTGTCATCACACACCAGCTGAAACGCTAAGGTATATCGGTATAAATAAAGAACAAGTAAAACCACAGCTGGATATAAATTTATAGGGAGGGGGAGCCACGTGTTAATCGGAAGTTTTAATATCGATTCCTTTGTCTTATTAGCTGCTTTGCTATTGATTGTTGGCGTCAGTGTCACAAAATTTTCATCACGTCTTGGTATGCCCTCCTTGGTGCTGTTTATTTTAGTAGGAATGTTAATTGGAAGCGATGGATTAGGCATTATTTATTTTGATAACGCAGAACAAGCTCAATTAGTGGGTATTATTGCGTTGGTTATTATTTTGTTTGAAGGTGGTACACAGACAAAATGGTCAACCATCCGGCCGGTTATGTGGCCGTCTGTATCACTGGCTACAATCGGAGTATTGATAACATCCTTGATTGTTGGTTTTGCTGCTAGGTTTGTTGTCGATCTATCCTGGCTTGAAGCACTTTTACTTGGAGCTATTGTAGGTTCGACGGATGCTGCAGCCGTATTTGCCTCGCTTAAAGAGCGTAATATCAGCACAAAAGTTGGGGCAACAATGGAAGCTGAATCAGGCACAAATGATCCAATGGCTGTCTTTTTGACTTTAATCTTTATCGAATTGATCACTGTGAATCAGCCTAATTATTTACTTTTGTTTGGCTCCTTTTTTTGGCAGATGGGACTGGGTTTATTAATCGGGCTAGCACTTGGTAAAGTTGCCTCTATCTCTATTAATCATATTAACTTGGATTCGAGTGGACTGTATCCTATTTTTGCCCTTTCGTTCGCTCTATTAACATACAGCACAGCTTCCCTAATAAATGCAAGTGGTTTTTTGGCTGTATATGTTGCTGCTCTTGTTATAGGAAACTCCGAGTTGACGTATCGACACTCGATTTTTCGTTTCAATGAAGGTTTTGCATGGATGGCACAAATATTAATGTTTATTATTCTTGGTTTACTAGCGTTTCCGGAACAAATTTTATCTGCCCCTGTAATAATAAACGGCCTGCTGTTATCTGCTGTTCTAATTTTAATAGCACGGCCTGTCGCAACATTTTTATCAACCATTGCAATGAACTACTCGCTAAAAGAAAAAACATTTTTGGCCTGGGCAGGACTGCGAGGAGCAGTGCCAATTGTACTGGCTACATTCGCTATTGTGGCAGAAGTAGAAAAGGGACAAATGATCTTTAATATTGTTTTTTTTATTGTATTAACTTCTGCTCTTATTCAAGGTTCGTCGCTTTCGTTTATGGCAAAGAAACTTGGATTGTCTGGTCCAAAAAAAGAAACGCCGCATCATTCCCTTGAACTAATTTCCATAGGTAAAGCAAATGCTGAAATTATTGAATTTAAAACGGATGAAAATACGCCTATTGTCGGGCAGAAGCTTCAGGATATTGAGTTTCCAGATACAGTACTGGTAAGTGCAATTGTTAGGAACGAAAAACTAGTCACTCCCTATGGAGAGACGGAAATTAAAGAAGATGATTTCTTATATATTCTTGTTTCACGCAAACAAAAAAACAAGCTCCGCCGGATGTTAAAGCGTGATTATTAAACGATTAACCGACGAAGGCAGAAGGTGTGATAAAATGAAGACGGCAATTATTTTAGTAATGAGGTTAACAGCATAAGAAAAACGACGACATTTGCCTTAGACATGCGGCGGCAAGCCGTGCTTTTCTTATGCTTTAGAAGTGTTTAACTTTGTTAAAGGATCAAAGTATAAGCAAAACTATGAGTTTCGTCATTTGGATTTGGCGGTAAGCCAAGTTTTTTTAAAGATAAGAAATTATAAATATTTGGCGTTTTATGTCTAGCTCCGGCGCCTACTCGCTCGAGATTCCTTCGGTTCGTCAATGGAAAGCAAAGATCAGCTTTTCATATGCCGACCCTCCAGGACTTGTCGCTCGTGAGCAAGGCGCTTGCGCTTTTCTTAAATGGATTTTATTAAAGGTGGTCTTTGTATGACTGTACTTTTTGACGTTTTAATACCAATTGCTCTTATCTTTTTAACAGGTTTTTATTTGCAAAAAAAACAGATGATAGACGTTCGTTCTGTTTCATCTGTTGCTCTTTATATTTTAACACCTGCTCTCGTTTTTCGAACATTTTACACAACAGAACCTGATGGGGACTTATTTAAAATTGCTGTTTTTTCTGTATTGTTCTTACTAGTTATGCTTCTCGTTAATCGATTATTTGCTTACTTTTTTAAGTGGAATTCTAAAGAAACAAGCGGTATGGAACTTGCTGTGACTTTCATGAATTCTGGGAATTACGGTGCACCTTTGATATTATTTGCTTTTGGTGAAACAGCTTTTGCATATTCCGTAGTGTTTATGGTTATTCAATCGCTTTTAATGAGTACAGCTGGAGTATATTTGGCGAATCGAAGCAGTTTAACAGCAGCTGATGCTTTCCGGGTTGTGTTGAAGATGCCTGTTTTTTATGCTTTAATACTTGGAGTGTTGTTTCAAGCTTTACATATAGATATAAAAGAAACGTATATGGATGCGGTTAGTATGCTGGCGGATGCTGCTATTCCTGTTGTGATGGTGGTTCTTGGGATGCAGCTGTCAAAAATATCAATTTCTTCGCTGGAATGGAAACTAGTCAGTATAGGTACCTTATTAAGGCTTGTGATTTCCCCATTAATAGCTTTGGGACTTACTGCTTTGCTTCAAACAAATAGCACGTTAAGCATTGTATTGATAGTTTCTACTGCCATGCCCACAGCTGCCACCATAGCGATGATAGCTGTTCAATTTGATTCCAGTCCACAGCTGGTATCAAGTATTACATTAGTGACAACACTTTTAAGTGTGCCGTCTTTGTGGATATTGCTTACAATCATAGGAGTGTAAAAGAAGTGTCACAGGTGTTAAACGAAATATAAATTCAAACTGGTACAATAATTACTATAAACCCTATAGAAAGAAGGGAACAACATTGAAAAAGATAAGCGCCATCTTTTTATTTAGTCTTCTATTAGCGGCTTGCGGTCAAACGGAGGAAAAGGAAGGACAAACGAGTGATAACAATGATCCTGAGGAACCAATAGAAGTAGAAATTGAAATGGCAGAAGAAGCAGAACAAGAGGAAAAAGTTGAAATAGGGGCTTTGGTTACTCAAGGAGAAGAAAAAGTAACAGATGCTAATGAAGTGCTTTTTGAAATATGGAAAGAAGGCGAAAAAACGGAAAGCGAAGAATTTTTGGCTGACGAACCGGAAGATAACAAATATTCGATTGCACACACCTTTGAAGAGGACGGTGTTTACCATGTTACTGCACATGTGACAGCTCGAGGAATGCACAGCATGCCAACGGAGGAAATTACAGTAGGTCAGTCCGTTGAAAAAACAGAAGACAATGGTGAGGAAACAGATATTCATGCTGGTCATCAACATGGTTCTCCTGTAACGGCACATTTGCAATCTCCCTCTGAATTCAAAGCAGGAGAAGAAATGGAGATGTCGTTTCAAGTGACTGAAGAAGGAGAGCCGATACGTAATGCTAGAGTAAGGCTTGAGATATGGCAAAAAGGAGACGATACGCGGGACTGGATTGATGCTGAGGAAGAAAGTGGTTTATATATTGCTTCTCATACCTTTGAAGAATCAGGGGATTATATGATGACCGTTCATATTGAAGATGAGGAAGATCTGCACGAACATGTAGATAAAATGGTATCAGTAAAATAAGATAGAGATCTTATTACGAGACTGGCTCCAGTGTGTGAAGGAGCCAGCCCTGCCTATGAATCGTTATTCTCCTCTTTTTCTCCGTTCTGTAATAGGCTCTGCTCCAATCCCCCAGTTGTCTGTTTCTACCTCATCAATCACGACTACAGTAGTGTTAGGATTTTTACCAAGCACGTCTTGTAACAATTTGGTACTCCCAGCGATGAGCTCCTTTTTTTGTTCAGCAGTTACTGGTTCTTGTTCTTTTGTAATTTTAATATTAATGTATGGCATACATTTTCTCCTTTCTCATTTCAGTGGGTAAGAAACTTTTGATTTCATCTGTTTTTTTTCTAGTCCTTGTGCTATCCCGAGACACCCCATTCCAGTTAAAAGTACAGCACCTGCAAAGTAAAAAGAGGAAGATAAAGCTGCCGTTGCTGATATGAGTAAGCCGGCAGCAATGGGTCCTATCATTTGGCCTAGACTATAAATGAAAGTAAATCCCCCAATTATATTATTGCTTTGTCCCACAGCAGCATTCCTCGCTTCTGCCATAGTTAGTGTTACAATCCCCATAAAGGTTGCTCCAAAAAGAAAAGAGCCAACTAATGCACCGAAACCATTAAAGAAAATAACAGGGAAAAGAACACCTAATATTTGCAGAAAAAAAGCAGCCTGCAATGCTGCAAGGTTTCCAATTTTAGAAGCAACGCCAGACCATATAACACATGAGGGAGCAGCAGCCGCACCGACTAAAACCCAGGTTAAAGAAGGGTTCGATTGAAGCATCGGAATGTCACCTGCAAAAGCCACCAAATAAGTTCCGCTGATTATGTAACCGATTCCTTCTAGTCCATAAGCGGCGCAAAGCCACGGTAATATCGTTCTCGTTTTTGACTGGACTAGATTATTTTCTGCGTTTTTTATTTCAGGGCTCTCTTTTTCAGGTGCTTCAGAAAGTCTTTTCCAGGTAAATAATGCTAGAATAGAGGATAATATTCCAAGAGCAATCCAAATCCCTGCCCAGTCAAATGAAATGGATAAAAGTGGTACAAGAAGTCCGGTAGAAAATATACCTAATCCTACTCCTCCAAATAGGTATCCTGTCCAAGAAGCACGCCCTGCCCTGACTAGGTGATCTATGACAATGCTTGAAATAAGAACAAAAACAATACCGCTTGTTACCCCAGATAAAAAGCGTAAAAGATGCCAGATTAACTCATTTACGACAACTCCCATCAAGAAAGTAGAAGCTATGTTCAAGATCAAATGAAAATATGCATAATAGGCTTTTCCTTTTTTCCATGCCATTTTTCCTGCTAGAAGAGCACCTACAAGATAGCCAAAGTAATTGCTAGAAGCCAAGTATCCAGCTGTTTCATTATTTAAATGTGTTGCTTCTACCATTAATGGCAGGATGGGAGTGTAAGCAAATCTCCCAATACCCATTACGACAAACAGACCTGCCATTCCTGCTGCTAACATAAGTATTGCATATTTTTTTGAAAGTACTTGCATCATATATAACACGTCCTTGCTTTAACTTCCTCTATCTTATCACAGTTGCCGTTAAAATCACTTTTCCTAGTTTGACAGATTCGGTATGTTTGTTTTAAAATTTAGAAAAATACTAAATACAACCACTAGGGGTGCCTTATAGAAAGGCTGAGATTAAAGTGAACCTTTAAAACCCTCAGAACCTGAACTGGATTATTCCAGCGGAGGAAAGTGGAGCGAAATGGACATAACAGACAAAGCTGACCAGACCGCTTTCCACTTTCAGGAAAGCGGTCTTTTTAAATGTCTAGGAAATTATATTTTTTCAATTGTAGATAACTATTTCCATATCATTTTGGCCGCGTCTAGCTCCAGTGCCTACTCGCTCGAGATTCCTTCGGTTCGTCAATGGAAAGCAAAGATCAGCTTTCCATATGCCGACCCTCCAGGACTTGTCGCTCGTGAGCAAGGCGCTTGCGCTTTTCTTAATAAAAGGGGGTATTATGAAACCGTCCTTGCACGTTATTTCTACTGGAAATCAATCCCTAGAAAAATGGTTGAATATAACCGCTAACATTCATCCGTACGTTGATTTCATCCACATTCGTGAAAAGCTGTGGGATGTAAAAAAGATGGACGCTGCGATACTGGGATTATTAAACGCAGAAGTGCCTCCTCGTAAAATCATTCTTAATAACCGGCCGGAGTTGACAGCTGCGTATGGTTTAGGGGGCGTTCATTTTCCTGAAAACGTACCAATTCATAAATCGATGGAAGATAAATGGTTAACAGGCTGTTCTATACACAGCCAAGAAAACGCTGTAAAAAAAGAAATGGATGGTGCAGACTATTTATTTTTTGGACATGTCTTTGAAACAAAAAGTAAGCAAGATACTCCTCCTAGAGGTTTAAAGTCGCTGACGCAGGTTGTAAATTCCGTAACATGTCCAGTTATAGCGATAGGAGGAATCTCTTCTCAAAGAGTGAAGGATTGTGTTTCTCACGGAGCCAAAGGTATTGCTGTAATGTCTGGCATCTATGGGGCAGTCCAACCAATCGAGAAGGCAAAAGCTTATCAAAAAGCTTTAAAAGAGGAGGCATTACATGAAGAAAACATATGATGTGCTGATTATTGGCGGTGGCGTCAATGGCTGCTCTATCGCTTATCAAATGTCCAAAAGAGGTTATCAAGCAGCTGTGCTTGAAAAAACTAGAGTTGGTGCAGAAGCATCCAGCGCAGCTGCTGGAATGCTTGGGGCACAGGTTGAAATCAAAGAAAATGGACCGTTTTTTGATTTTGCGAGAAAAAGCAGAGATATGTTCTCTCAGTTGGTACCTGAATTAGAAGAAACGTCAGGAGTTCCCGTGTCTTATGTACGGAATGGAATGCTAAAAGTGGCTCAGACTGATACGGAAGTAAATCATCTTTTAGACATGCTCGCTTTTCAAAAAAAGGCGGGAGAACGAGCAGAGTGGAGAGATCCGAATGTAATCTCTGTCCAGGAACCAAACATAAAGGGTGATATAAAAGGAGCCCTTTATATTCCTGGAGATGGCCAGGTGAAAGCTAAAGAATTAACCCAGGCCTATGCACGCGGAGCAAACCTATTAGGAGCAGATATTTACGAATTTACTCCTGTCACAGGATTGTTAGAAGAAAAAGGAAGGGTAAATGGGGTGACTACGCCTTCTGGCCGCTTTTATGCCGAACATGTGGTACTCGCTGGCGGGGTTTCGTCTGATTTAATTCCAACTGCAAAAGCGAACATCCCTTCCATGATACCAGTAAAAGGCGAGTGTGTATCAGTCAAACCTGCAAAACCAGTAATGACAGCAACCATTCATGCTTCTGATTTTTACCTTGTTCCAAAACCTGGCGGAAACATTATCATAGGTGCAACCGAACAAGAAGGCCGCATGGATAAACCAGTTAGTGCAAGAGCTGTTCAGGAACTGCTTTCAAAAGCAATCCGGCTTGTCCCTGACCTTCAAGATGCCGAATGGGTCGAGGCATGGAGCGGTGTACGACCGCAAACGATTGATGGTATGCCGTATTTGGGTGCTGCTTCCATTAAAGGGCTGTGGATGGCAGCTGGCCACTACCGTAACGGTATATTGTTATCTGCATTAACGGGGGAATGGATGGCAGATTTAATAGAAGGCACTGCTGATAATGAGGAATGGATCCGGGCATTTGCTCCATTGCGATTAAAAGATGGAAAGGAGAATCTGGTTGAAACTAATCATTAATGGCATGACAAAAGAAATACCTGATAATAATTCTAATGTGACATTATTGCTCAACCATCTGCAAATCGGTCAAAAAAAAGCGGTAGTTGAAAGAAATGGAAATATTTTAGTCAAAGAACAACATGACAATGAACCCGTGAAGGACGGGGATAAATTTGAAATAGTTCATTTTGTTGGAGGAGGATAATACGATGTTAAATATCGGTCCATATTCTTTTCAGTCAAGGTTATTTCTAGGAACCGGAAAGTATGCTAGCGGAGAAGTGCAGAACCAGGCGGTAGAGACTTCTGAAACGGAAGTGCTTACATTTGCCGTAAGACGAATGAATATATTTGATGACAGTCAGCCCGATCCGTTTGAAAGCATGGATCTCAGCGGATTTAAACTGCTGCCTAATACTGCTGGTGCAAAAACGGCAGAAGAAGCTGTGCGAATTGCAAAAATGGCCCAAGCAGCTAACATGTGTGACATGATTAAAGTAGAAGTTATAGGGTGTGACAAGACGCTTTTACCTGACCCTGTAGAAACGATAAAAGCTACAGAACTGCTGCTTGATGAAGGTTTTATTGTTCTTCCTTATACGTCTGATGATGTTGTACTGGCCAGACATCTGCAGGAGCTTGGCATTCATGCTATTATGCCTGGCGCCTCCCCAATAGGTACCGGACTTGGTATTATAAATCCATATAATTTAGCCCACATTATCGAACAAGCTGAAGTTCCTGTTATTGTCGATGCTGGGATTGGCAGCCCTAAAGATGCCTCTTACGCCATGGAACTAGGGGCTGACGGTGTACTATTAAATACTGCAGTGTCTGGAGCTGGAGATCCTGTGAAAATGGCGGGAGCAATGAAACATGCAGTCGAAGCTGGTCGTTTAGGGTTTGAAGCTGGACGTATTGAAAAGAAAATGTATGCCCAGGCAAGCAGTCCTGTGGAAGGAATGAGCAAGCTTTGATGGACAGCCGTTATTCCAGACAAGAACTCTTTCATGGAATCGGTAAAACCGGCCAGCGGCTCTTAAAAAACAAGCACGCAGTCATTGTCGGAGCAGGAGCACTAGGAAGTGCAGCCGCAGAAACACTGGTACGAGCAGGGGTTGGGAAAATTACGATTATTGATCGTGATTTTGTTGAATACAGCAACTTGAACCGACAGCAGCTTTATACTGAACAAGATGCAGAAGCCAAAATGCCAAAAGCGGAAGCAGCTAAAACTAGATTGCAAGCAATAAATAAGGAAACAGAGATAATAAGTGTTACAGGAGAAGCCGACTCTTTTGTATTAGAGCAAGCACTTCCAGCCGATTTGTTTATTGATGCGCTGGACAATTTTGATACGAGAATGCTAATTAATGACTTTTGTCAAAAACAAGGCCTGCCATGGATATACGGAGCTTGTGTGGGCAGCTATGGCATTACTTTTACTATTCTGCCTCAAAGCACACCTTGCCTTCATTGTTTAATGGAAGATATTCCACTTGATGGGGAAACGTGTGATACAGCAGGGATTATTGCGCCGGCCGTACAAATGGTTAGTTCGTATCAATCCACAGAAGCGCTGAAAATTTTAACAGAAAACTGGTCTGCCTTACGAATGAAATTATTGTCATTTAACCTTTGGAACAATGAATCATCTTCTATTGATGTTAAGTTGTTAAAAAAAGCGGACTGCCCATCTTGTGGTAAAGCAGCCTCGTATCCATTTTTGGAATATAAAAACCGTGCAAAAACAGAGGTGTTATGCGGGCGTAATGCCGTACAAGTCCGACCGGCAGAACAGCAATATTTGGCGTTACCTGATTTAAAAAAGAGATATTCAAAAGTCATTCAACAAGAAAATAAACACCTTATTGTTCTCAATCTTGAAGGGAAACGATTTGTTATTTTTCAGGACGGCAGAACGATCATACACGGAGAAAACGATAAAGCCAGAGCTCGGCTCTTGTATCAAAGATATATAGGCGGATAATTATTTGAAATCTATGAATAGAGAGCTGTTCCAAGTAGGGTGAACAGCTCTTTTTCACTTGTTTTCAATACGTTTATGATGGCTTCTAGCATAGGTAATAAAATTTTTAAGCGCAGTCACAAAGAAGGGCATTTTTTTATTTGCTAAGTAGATTGTGAGTTTACTTAATATTGTTGCATTATTATAATATAGCGAAATCAATTTTGAACCAAAGAGAAAGTATTAGACGGAGCATCTTCTAGCAGTGTAATATTTGCGAAATGCAGCAGAACATGATACCTTTTCTATGGTTCCACATTTAACGTGAAAATATGAAAAAAACGTCTTTACGGCGTCCATATAGAATCAATTTTAGTAATCGAAACTATTTCAAGAGTGGAGGTAGTAACGTGAATATTATCGTTGCTGGCGGAGATGGATTTTGTGGATGGCCCACAGCCTTGTATTTATCAAAACAAGGGCATGATGTGTCAATTATTGACAATCTGGTAAGAAGAAAATATGACGATGAGTTAAGATCAAACTCAATTACTCCAATTGCTTCATTAGAGGATCGCGTTAAAAAATGGAAAGAACTAACTGGTAACGAAATTCGTACATACGAAGGCGATCTTAACCATTACGACTTCTTAAAAGAAGTACTTAAGCGTGAAAAACCAGAGGCATTCGTCCATTTTGCCGAGCAGCGTTCAGCTCCTTACTCCATGATTGACCGTGAACATGCTATATATACCCAAGTTAATAATGTTGTAGGCACCTTAAACGTTTTATATGGCATTAAAGAAGTAGTTCCTGACTGTCATTTGATTAAATTGGGGACAATGGGAGAGTACGGAACTCCAAATATTCCTATTGAAGAGGGTTATTTGGAAGTGGAGCATAAAGGGCGTAAAGATGTCCTTCCTTACCCAAAACAGCCAGGCTCTTTTTACCATCTTTCCAAAGTGCACGACAGCCATAATATAATGTTCACATGTAAAATTTGGGGAATACGAGCAACAGATTTAAACCAGGGAATTGTCTACGGTCTTGATACTGATGAAACAAAAATGGATCCAGTCTTAGTCAACCGTCTTGACTACGATGGGGTATTTGGCACAGCTTTAAACCGTTTTATTATTCAATCTACGATTGGACATGACCTCACTGTATATGGAGAAGGCGGGCAAATTCGTGGTTTCCTTAATATAAGAGATACCGTTAGATGCATTGAAATAGCAGCAGAAAATCCTGCTGTTAAAGGAGAATTCCGCGTATTTAATCAATTCACAGAAGAGTTCTCTGTTTTAGATCTTGCCAATAAGGTTCAAAAAGTTGCAAAACAAGAAGGTTATACCGTAGACGTCGCGCATTTAGAGAACCCTCGGGTGGAGCTTGAAAATCATTTCTATGAAGCAGCTAATACAAAGCTGAGAGATCTTGGACTTGAGCCTCATCTTTTAACCGATGACGTTATTCGCGAAATTTTAAAAACGGTAGTGAAACATAAAGATCGCGTAATTAAAGATAATGTATTGCCAAACATTACGTGGAAATAAAACAAAGCCATCGGCCTGGAGCAGTATGTATTCAAATATCCTTGCCTTGGATCTTCTTTGGAGAAAAGCTTGGCTTGCTGCTGAGTCCTTATGCGAATGCAGTTGTTTTGTAATAAGGGAACAGGGAGTGTACTCATTGTGAAAATTGCTATTGTAACAGAAACGTTTCTTCCTTCTACGGATGGAATAGTTACTAGGCTTACAGCATGTATAAGATGGCTGCTTCAAGCTGGGCATGATGTCAGAATTATTGCGCCTGATCTTGGTGTATATGAATTTGAAGGAGCAGAAGTTAAAGGGGTGCCAGCGAGCACGCTTCCTTTTTACCGCTCCAAACAGTTCGCTCTTCCGAACCCAGTTGTAAGAAAATATCTTAAAGAATATGAACCTGATGTTGTCCATGTTGTAAATCCTGCTATTCTCGGGTTTTCTGGTGTAAGAGCAGCAAAAAAGCTTGAGTATCCTTTAGTAGCATCTTATCATACGAATGTAGCTCAATACTTAGATTACTATAGGCTCTCCCTATTTAAAGGTTTGATATGGTGGTATTTTCGAAAACTCCACAATGAAGCGGATTTGAATTTATGTACTTCTAATACGGTACAACAAGAACTTATAGAACGTAAATTCTATAACGTGCATGTCTGGCAGCGAGGCGTTGATACAGAAATGTTTCACCCGAAAAACTACGATTCTTCGATTCGTGAGAAGCTTACAGACGGACAGCCGGAACGAAAGCTTCTTCTATATGTAGGAAGACTTGCCGCAGAAAAGGAAATTGAAAAACTTAAACATGTACTGGATACGTCTGATGAATTTACTCTTGCTATTGTAGGAGACGGGCCGCACCGAGGAGCGCTGGAAAAACATTTTGAAGGGACAAAAACTGTTTTTACCGGATATATGCATGGAGATCAATTAGCTAAAGCCTTTGCCTCTGCTGATGTGTTTGTTTTTCCATCTACGACAGAAACACTTGGACTCGTTATTTTAGAAGCAATGGCTTCTGGCCTTCCTCTAGTTGCTGCGAAAAGCGGGCCGACTTGTGAACAGATCGAGGATGGCAGGACAGGCTTGTTGTATGATCCGTATAAAGAAGGAGATTTCACGGAAACTATCCGTTGTTTTGAAGATGAAACGCTGCGTAAAAGACTTGCAATAAATGCAAGAGAAGATATTAAGACGTTAGGCTGGTCTGGAGCAGCAAGGCAGCTTCTTACACTTTATGAGGAAACTGCAGGAATAAACGAGGAAAGCCAAAAAACCCAACAACTGACATAGCAAAGGTACAGCTGTCAAAACAGAAGGGATAACATGAAAAGAAATAAAGTCAAGCATGGACCTTTTCAATTCATGCAGTTTAGTGTGATCGGTCTTACAAACGCAGGTGTGGATATAGGCACTTTAAATCTTCTGCTTATTTTGTTTCCAACAGATGATAGAGGAATGCTGGCTCTTTTTAATACAATTGCGTATTCATTAGCAGTTGCGAACAGTTATTATTGGAATGCTCATATTACCTTTCGCCATTCCGCGGCAGGCAACAATCGACAGAGGCTGGCCTTTATTGTTCAGGGCATAGTAAGCCTTGGAGTAAATAATTTTGTTTTCCTTGGGATTAACCAGCTGTTCCAGGTTTTTGAAATTCCTCGCTGGATCCGTTACAATACAGCAAAAGGAATGGCGATGTTTTTATCTTTTACTTCAAGTTTTTTTATGATGAAATTTTTCGTTTTTAAAGAAACAAAGGAAAAGAATAGAGAAAAGATATAGGCCCCCATGTCAGAGAGGGCCTTTTTTAAGGCTCTATTATATTTGTTGGGGGATGAAAAAAATTTAGACATAAAAAACACGCATGCTCCAAAATCCTTTACACTTGAATGGTCCTACAAACAAGAAAAGGATTGGAGTTGCGTGTAGATGAATTTTAACATGAAGTGGCCTGGATTAGAAGAAGTAATGGTCAAAACGGAAAAGATAGGGGAGGCATTTTATCTCCACGTGGAGATCCCCCGTAAATCCCATCGTGTCCAGCATGCGGGGAAAGAACAAGCCGGGTCCATGCTTACCGTATCCAAAAAATTCAGCACCTTAAAGTATTTGAACGAACATCTTATATATTTTATCGAAGGCGTCGTTATGTGTGTTCTTGCGGCAAACGCTTTACGGAACGCAATCCTATCGTCTAACGGTATCAAAGGCACTCACGGGAATGGAATCAAGCCCTTGGTCTGCGTGTCATTCAAGGAAAAAATTTTAAAGATACGGCAGGTCAATTCCGGACGTCTTCTGCTACCGTGATTCGGCGTTTTGATTCGATTTCAGCCTCGACGTTAAAGGAAGTGAAGAGCCTGCCGCCGGTCATTGCGATCGATGAATATAAAGGGGATACGAATGAAGGGAAGTATCAAGTGGTCATTGTGGATGGGGACACCAGAGCTCCTCTCGATATTCTTCCTAATAGATAAAAGAAGCTACAGTTGTAATCGAAACCATCGACATGAATGTATAATGAATAATAGTAACCGGAATACCAAGTGCTGCAGCCATAGCAGGATCAAAGGACGTCATTTTCAACTCTTTGTCCATAATGAAAATGTGGAGTAAATCAATAATAAAGACAATAGTTATTAGCCAAAACGCATCCGGTCCAAGTGAAATACCGTTCCATTCCAATGTATTGAAGGGGATAAACAAAATCTATAAAAAACACCTGTTGTAAAAATCATGTTTACAACAGGTGTTCCTTCAGTTGAAGGGATTTAGGAACAGCTCTTTCTATTTTTCTATTCTGTTAGGGAATCATAAATCATGTCCATATTCCATTCCATCATTTTAATGTACGTATCACCATCTTCCCCCGGTTCAGCTAGTGAATCGGTAAAGACTTCTCCGGCGATTGAAACATCGGTTTCTCTAGAGACTTGCTCCATACTGCGTGGATCGATACTTGTTTCGACAAAGAGAGCTTTCACGTCTTTTTCTTCAATTAGATCAACAACGTTTCGAATTTGATCTGGACTACCTTCGTTTTCTGCGTTAATCTCCCAAATGTAGCCTGCTTCAAAATCATAAGCATCAGAAAAATATTTGAAAGCCCCTTCGCTTGTTACTAAAAAGCGCTCTTTTTCAGGAATTTGATTGAATTTCTCCACAGCTTTTTCTTGTAACTGTTCTAATTCTTCGATGTATGCCTCCGCATTTTCCTCATATCGTTCGGCATGATCAGGATCGATTTCGATTAGAGCATCCCGTGCATTTTCAGCGTATGTTATACCATTACGTACATCCAGCCATGCATGTGGATCTTCTTCTCCATTATTTCCTTCTGATGTTAAATACTTTGCTTCAACACCTTTGCTCATTTCAAATACAGGTGCATCTTTTCCATCTTTTCCTGTTGTAGAAAGAAGTTTTTCAAACCAACCATTTCCAGTTTCTAAATTTAACCCGTTATAAAAGATGATATCAGCATCGGTTGCTTTTTGTACATCTTGAGGCAGCGGTTCATATTCATGAGGATCAGCGCCAATTGGCGCAATACTGTGTACCTCTACTTGATCCCCGCCGACATTTTTTACAATGTCATATAGAATCGAATACGTTGTCACCACTTCGACTTTTTCCTTAGACTCTGCTGCCGTTTCATCTTGAGACGTTTCCTCGGACGCACACGCACCAAGAATCATAATAAATAAGCTAAGGAATAATAATGAAAAGATTTTTTTCAATGTTGACTCCTCCTAAGTTGATGAAAAAAGTTGTATACGTCACTTTCACAGATTGATAGAGTTGCGAAAGTGAAATGATATATTTTTAATCTGCCAGCGCAGATCGTTTTCTCTTTACTTTGATCCACCGCCAAACGAGGCCGTATTTAGGTGAAAAGAAGAAAGCAATTGTAAACAATAATGTTGCGATGAGAACAATGGTTGCACCTGAAGCTAAATTATACGTAAAGCTAAAGTACAGGCCGATGACAGAAGAAATCACTCCGACTGCTGATGAGAGGAATATCATAATCCACAATCGATCGGTCAATAGATAAGCCGTAGCTGCCGGTGTGATAAGCATCGCTACCACTAAAACAATTCCAACGGTTTGTAAAGAAGCAACCGTAACCATGGTTAAAAGGGTCATTAACGCATAATGAATCATCTTCGTAGAAAGGCCGTAAGCCTGTGCCATGGTTGGGTCAAAAGATGTAACAAGCAGTTCTTTGTAAAAAAGATAGACGGTTAAAAGGACAATGATTCCAATAACTAACGTCAGCCACATATCGGAAGGCTTTACCGCTAAGACGTTGCCAAACAAAATATGATAAAGATCGGTGCTGCTTTTCATTATCGTAATTAAAATGATCCCAAGTGCAAATGCTGCTGTAAAAAGAATTCCAATCGAGGTATCATGTTTAATGCGGCTGTTTTGACTGACAAAACCGATCCCTATGGCTGTCAAGACACCGGTTAATACCGCACCGAAAAAGAAATTAATCCCGATCATGTAAGAGATGGCAACTCCAGGCAGAACAGCGTGAGAGATAGCATCCCCCATTAATGCCATGCCGCGTAATATAATGAAGCAGCCGATGACACCGCAAATAATTCCGACCATAATCGATGTTAATAACGCTTTTTGCAAGTATTCATACTGTCCAATGGCTTCTATAAAGTCGATCATACGTTGATCCCCACTTCATTTAGGAATGAAAATTGATCTTTATACGCTTTTGCCATCACTTCAGGACGGAACACACTTTCCACTTCTCCGCATTCAATTAATTCTTTATTAATTAACACCAGTTGATCGAAATAAGAATGTGCTTTGCTTAAATCGTGATGGACGACAAATACGGTTTTTCCTTCATCACGCAGCTCTTTTAAAACGTTGATAATCGTCTTTTCACTCGAAACGTCTACACCAACAAAGGGTTCATCAAGGAAAAACAGGTCTGATTGTTGCGCCAGGGCGCGAGCTAAAAAGACTCGCTGCTGTTGTCCGCCAGACAGCTCCCCAATTTGCCGATGAGCGAAATCCTCCATATGAACTTGCTGTAAGCATTCATAGGCCCATTCTTTTTCCTTCTTCTTTGGTCGTTTGAATAGTCCTAACTTCGGATAGGTACCAATAAGGACCGAATCAACAACCGTAATTGGAAAATCCCAATCAATGTCATTACGTTGTGGAACATACGCCACTTTCTTTCTTGTTTCATAGACTTGCTTGCCGCATATTCTGATGTTTCCTTTATCGATCGGAATAAGGCCCAACAATGCTTTTAATAATGTTGATTTTCCTGCTCCATTTGGGCCAATAATACCAACTAGGTTGCCTTTTTCAATTGTAAAATTAACGTTTGTAATCGCCTCATTTCCATAATAGGATACGTGCAAATCGTTTACTGACAAGGCCATTTTCATATGTGTCACCCTTTCTGAAATACATCCGTTCGTTAAAAGAAGCAAATGTTTGTTTTAGTTATAAAAGTTTCCATAGGGAAACTTTTAAGCAAAAGAGGGTGGAATAATTAACGCAATAGCATCCATAAAGATAAGTTGTAAAATAAATTACTTTCTCTCTATTACGTTAATCATTCCATGTCAATTCATCGAAATGTAATAAAAATTCAGTACTATCCTATATTAAGTAAGTATCTATCAATATAGGTATCTGTTTCCCTATGGAATAATATATGCCTGAATGTAAAAAAGTTTACCTAATGCAAAATATAACCAAAAAATTTTTTTGTCAATTTGTTACTGAAAGAAAACACCTAATCGCATAAAGTCCTTTACCTGAATATCCTTGAGGCAAAAGAAAGGAATGAAAAATCTAGTTGCAGTCTAATCTTAAGACGCTCCTTCTATGGCAGCGTCTGCATTATCTGCATCCTAGAGGGCTTACTATTTTCACATATGTTTCATCTCAATTTATGTCATTTGGGCAAATGAAGTGCTTGATTTTCACAACTTTTTCAAATGAATTTTGTCTTAGTGAATAAATGTTTACCATAGGCAAAAAATACCGTAAAAGAAAAACCAGTTTTACCTGGTGCTAATAAGTTTCCCTAAGGAAAGAATAGAGCAAATACAAATAAACGTCAATCATTTTTTACTTTACAGCAATGATTTTTTATACCTATAGAAAAATTTAAGTTTGTGAAAAGAAACAAAGCATAAGTTTGTTTATGCATGATCTGGTGGTTTCTATGGTAAGTGGAACAATATGCTTACTTGCTATTCCCAGATCTTTGAACCTTCTTTTTAAGTTTTTATTCATTCTATGCCCTTTCATAAATAATATTGTAAATTACAGTTCTTTGAAATAAAAAAGATAATAAAATCAAAGGGAAATAGAAAAGTGCTATAGAAAGTAATAAATAGGGGGAAAATGTCCCTATAGATATCTTCCGCTCGGCGGGAAAAGGGGGAATTGCTTAATGAATCGTGAACCTGTTCATTTATATCTTTCCCGCTACAAAGACCATATTAAATATTTGCGGGACACGGGTCAGGAAACTCCTGGCTGGAGAGATTTGAGAGAAGAGGAGCTTCCAGACTTTTTGGAAATTAAAGATTCATCTGTAGAAATACAAGGGGATACACCAGTTAGAGATTACGAAAAAGAAGGTACTTGGAAAAGAGGAAGCATGCTGCACATGCGAATGGTGTTGTTGGATGGAACGAAGTATGCCATGCATGGTTATTATGTAGAGGAGAAAAATGATTGGTATCCTAATGAAAACCCAGTTATTCATAAAAGCAGCAAATGCGGGTTTTGCCAATCCATCATCGGCTTGGGAGGAGAAGGAAATGTGAAAGAAGAATTTTGTATGCTTCCGCTTCCTGAGAAAAAGTATTTATTTGAAGAAGTATTAAAAAGACATAAAAAAGAGTTGTATTAGAAGAAAATCGGCTTAACAATGAACAATTAACCCTTGTTCATTCCAACATTTCTTAAAAAGTTATTTTCAAAAGACTACTACCTATAAGGTGCACGTTGTAGTCTTTTTATTTTGTACTTAGGCATGTTTAACTTTGTTAAAGGATCAAAGTATAATTAAAACTACGTCTTCTGCCATAAAGCCTTGGTAGCAAGCCGAGTTTTTTTTAATCAAAGAGGAGAGAAATAATGAAAATAGTTATAGCACCTGATTCATTTAAGGAAAGCATGACGGCTCTTGAAGCTGCGCAAAGCATTGAAAAAGGGTTCAAAGATTTCTTAGGAGAAAAAATAACAACTGAATTAATTCCGATGGCAGACGGAGGGGAGGGAACTACTCGTTCCATGGCAGATGCTTTAAACGGAACGATACATACAAAAACCGTCACGGGACCAAATGGAAACAAAGTACAAGCTGACTATGCTATTCTCGAAGAAAACAATACAGCTGTTATGGAAATGGCAGAGGCTTCTGGGATCGGATTGACAGCTAAGGAGAAACGAAATCCTTTAAAAGCTACTACTTACGGGACAGGAGAACTTATCAAAGCTGCACTTGATCATGGCGTAGACAAAATTATCCTGGGAATAGGAGGAAGTGCCACAAATGATGGCGGAGCAGGGATGGTGCAAGCTCTTGGTGGGAAGCTGCTGGATGCTGACAATAATGAATTAGAAGCTGGAGGAGGAGCA
Source organism: Alteribacillus sp. YIM 98480 (assembly GCF_009765375.1). Lineage (GTDB taxonomy): Bacteria > Bacillota > Bacilli > Bacillales > Marinococcaceae > Alteribacillus. The sequence goes on along the minus strand of NZ_VTOK01000011.1, from coordinate 39,612 downwards.
CTTTCTCAATTAAGAAAAATTGATGTGTCTGGTATTGATAGGCGTCTCGCAAAGACAAGCATTGTTACCGCGTGTGATGTAAATAATCCTCTAACAGGGCCAAATGGAGCTAGTGCTGTTTATGGCCCTCAAAAAGGGGCAGATGAAAAAATAGTGGCATTATTGGACGATGCATTGAGCCATTTTGCGGAGATTATTCGATCGGATATCGGCAGAGATGTGGAAAATCTTCCTGGAGCTGGGGCAGCAGGGGGCCTCGGTGCTGGATTGACTGCTTTTTTAAATGCTTCTCTTGAACCTGGAATTGAGATCGTTCTGAAAGAAACGAACTTTTATGAGAAAGTAAAAGGGGCCGAGCTTATTATTACAGGAGAGGGAAAAATAGATCATCAAACGGTTTATGGAAAAACTCCAATTGGAGTAGCAAAAGCTTCTGCTAAAAGCACAAATGCCCCTGTCATTGCATTGTGCGGCCAACTAGGGCAAGGATATGAAGCCGTTTTTGCACATGGCATTACGGCTGCCTTTAGCATTATGCCAGGACCGGAAAGTGCAGCCACAGCAATGGCTAATGGGAAAGAGTATATATCTAAACTCGCTAGAAATATAGCAGCGGTTAAATTTTCTGAACGTTAAAATGCGGTTGATCTGCCTCGGCCCTGCTGAATACGTTATTTCTTTGCGATGTCTATGCAGATAAAGTGCTGTTAGCATCATGAGAAAACTTGCCGTTTCTGTTTTGGGGCGGCAAGTTTTTACATTATCCTTAACATAATCCGTACTTAGACTATGTTTGTCTTGCTTTCTTTTCACAAAGAATCATGCAGCAAAGGCGTTGGGGCGAATGTGTTTATTACAATATAGGTGATAATAAATGCGAAATTGATTCTTTGACACGTATCCATAACGAACGTTTTTTGTATTCAATGAAGGTTAGTTCTCTTGAATGTTTCATATCTTGTTCAAAAATTAAAGCTAATCGTTCTACGGTTGGTCTATGATACAAAAAGACATTAACTTCAAAGTTCAGCCGAAAACTTCTAACATCAATGTTAGCAGTACCGACAGACCCCACTTTGCCATCCACTACAATCGTTTTTGCATGAATAAATCCATTTTCATAAATGAAGACCCTTGCGCCTGTCTTTAACAAATCACCTATATGTGAAAGCGTAGCCCAGTATACAAAAGGATGGTCTGGTTTATTAGGAATCATTATTCGAACGTCTTTTCCAGATAAGGCTGCAATCCGCAAAGCATCCATTAAACTTTGGTCTGGAATAAAATAAGGCGTTTGAATATATACTGATTCTTTTGCAGAGGTAATCATTTTAATATAGCCATTTTTAATCTGCTCCCATTCTGAATCGGGGCCGCTTGACACAATTTGAGCAGCCATATCACCCGCTGCTTCCATAAACGGGAAATACTTTTCATCATAGTGAATGTAATGATGGTGGGTTGCTTGATTCCAGTCTAAGATAAATCTAGTTTGTATAGCTTTTACCCCTTGCCCTTTTATACGGAGGTGGGTATCTCTCCAATAACCAAACTTTGGGTTAAGACCGAGGTATTCATCCCCTACATTAAAGCCTCCGACATATCCGATCTTTCCATCAATAATGACTAATTTCCGATGGTTGCGGTAATTTAATCGAAGGTTAATAAAAGGAATGCGTTTAGGAAAGAAAATTTCCACTTCTCCGCCCGCTTCTTTAAGTGATCGAAAGACTTTTTTAGAAAGACTTCTAGATCCCATTTCATCGTACAGAACTCGAACTTTAACGCCTTCTTTCGCTTTTTTTGTTAAAGCCTGCAATAATCTGGAACCGAGATTATCGTATCGAAAAATGTAATATTGAAGGTGGATATGAACTTTTGCATTTTCGATATCGCTTATCAGCTGATCAAACTTTTTTTTACCATCTGTAAATAAATCGACTTCGTTATCTTGTGTAAGAAGAGCGTCATTGTTTACAAGCTGCATGTATATAAGATCTCTGTATTCACGGGAATCAGGATCAGAAAAATGAAAACGCTGGTCACGAAGGGATTCAATTTGTTCTTTTAACAAGTCTTCAATACCGATTTTTTTAATATCTTCCCAATCGAACAGCCTTTTTCTGCTCATGTTTTGTCCAAATATTAAATACAGGATAAATCCAAGAAAAGGGATAAAAAACAAAACCATAAGCCAGGCCCATGTTGATGTAGCATCTCTTCTTTCTAAGAAAATAATGATTCCTGCAAATATGAAATTTATAAAAAACAGAAAACTAATTAAAACTGAGAGTACGTCCATTTTGTTCCCTGCCTAACTGTCATGAATAAAAGGCCAGCAAGAGATGATTCATGACAAATTTTTCCCTGATTAATCAATATACTGATTTTTTCAGTATAACAAAAAAGGTATTTTTAGTCTTTTCATTTGTCCACCTATCATTTACTTTGTAAGATAGTATAAAATAAAGGAAGTAATCATGTATAAGACATTATAAATAAAAGTATAATATATCGTTTGGGAAGAAAGGGGTTCGTCAACTAGATGAACAGAGAATATCTAGGAGTGGACGTTGGAGGAACGTTATCTAAAATAGTATATACGGCAGGTGATTATTGGGAATATAAAAAAATGCCTACAACTCAAATCAAAGAAGTCGATCATTGGATTAATAGTCGTTTCAATAACCCTGTTATACATATTACGGGAGGAAAAGCAGGTTTGTTCACCCAAAAATCAACGTTGCCTGTAAAAAAAATAAATGAATTTGAGGCTACTTGTGAAGGGGTAAGATGGCTTTTAGAAGAAAAAGGTCTGCTTTCTCTAACGGGATCTCGATTTATGGTAACGAATGTTGGAACAGGAACATCTATTCATTTTGTGAACGGTGACTCGTATGAAAGAATAGGCGGAAGCGGTATGGGCGGTGGTACACTGCTCGGGCTTTCTTATTTGTTAACGGGAGAAGATGATTATGATGAAATTTTGAAATTAGGTCAAAAAGGAAAAGGCGAAAAGTTAAATGTAACAGTTTCTGATATATATTCACATGAAGTACCGCCAATTTCGGGGGATTTAACCGCCAGTAATTTTGGTAACGTTTCCCGAATGAAAGAGCAATCTTTTTCGCAGGAAGATTATATTTCTGCGGTCGTTCGTATGATCGGAGAAACCATTACCACCATGAGTGTTCAAGCAGCCGAAAGATTAAAAACAGACTCGGTAGTGTATATCGGATCGACTTTTTCCCATCATGACACACTGAAAGATATTATTAAAGGCTACACTGAATTACGAGGAAAAAAAGCATTTTTTCTCGAACATGGAGAATACAGTGGTGCGATAGGGGCTTTTCTAAATAAAGGGTTAAAAAAAGCAATTTTATAAACTTTTTATATAAAAGTAAGGTTTTAGAGCAGGAGATGAATGCATTGAGTATTGATGATTATAAACAAGTATTTTTAGAGTCCATATATTCGCTTGAAAATATATCAAAATATTTACAGCCGAAGATGCCGCTTTTAAGTGAGCTGCAATTGACTTCACGCCAGGAAACAATAATGATTTTATTCATTCGAAACGAAAATATTACTTTAAGTGAGTTGTCAGAGCGGCTCGGAATTTCCAAGAGTGCGATCAGTCAGGCAATGAATAAACTTGAAAAAGATAATTTGCTTATTCGTTCTATTAATGAACAAAACCGCCGCGAAATTACAATGACCCTTGGAGAAACAGGCAAGGAACTTAAAGAGCAATTTGAAGCTTTTGAAGCTACTATTATTAAAGAGTATATTTCCCAGCTTCAATTAGAAGAATTAAAACAAGTTAGAGATGTCATTATTAAACTTGAAGGCATTATTCAGCACGGTGAAGAAAACAATGAATAAAAATCTTTGGAAAGCTGCTTCCTTAAAAGGTGGAAGGAGCTTTTCTTACGTTAAGAATTAATAATTTTAACAACAGCACTTTGTTTTTATGAATATGAAAATAAAGTGAACAAAACCTCCAGCACTTGACGGTCTTTTGTTGTTGAGTTAAATTGTTAAATAGTTAAGTTTCTAAATAGTTTCGTTTTGTAAAATGTTTATAAAGTATAATGAAAAAGGAGGGGGGATGGGATGGAAAAAGAAGAATTATTAAAGTCGATTAGTAATGCTTTATTTGATTTATCTTTAAACATTCACGAAGAATTTGGAGGCGTTTATCAAGAAATACCTGAGCGTTACCGCTTTGTTATCATACTTATTTCTAAATATAAAACACTATACGTAAAAGATCTCGCAGACCTGCTTCATATCTCCCCTAGTTCGGTAAGTCAGATGTTATCAAAAATGGAAAAAGAAAGGTATATCGTAAGGGAATTAGATCCCGGGAAAAGGCGGCAGACTTTTGTCAAACTAGGAGTGGAAGGAGAAAAAATACTTAGGAAAATGACGGAAACCACAAATAAAATTTATTCAAAATATCTTATCAAGTTATCTTATAATGATCTAGTTTCATTCCAGCAAATTGCTGTAAGAATTAAAGAAGTTGTAGAGTCGGAAAGGGAGGCAGCTGAATGAAGCTCACAAATTTGTCGATCAGACGACCAAAATTAACGATAGTAGGCATGATTTTATTTATTTTATTAGGAGGAGTGTCATTAACAAATCTGCCTCTTCAGTTGTTTCCTGAGATCAACCCTCCGGTAGGAGCCGTGGTCACAAGTTATCCTGGAGCGAGCCCGGAAGAAGTGGAAGATAAAGTAACAGAGCCATTAGAAGAAGAATTGTCTACACTGTCTGGACTTAGCAATATGACGTCCACTTCCGAAGAAGGGATGACCCTCGTTTTACTGGAATTTTCTTGGGATTCTACCATTGATGAAGTGGAACAGGATATTATTACATCAATGAATCAAGCTGTCCTTCCAGATGACGCGAATGACCCGAGTTTTTTGAAGTTTGATCCATCGATGATGGGCATGGCACAAATGGCAATAACTTCAGATAATCAGGACATTCAAGATTTTCAGGGAGACGTAGAGGGGTTTCAGTCAGAACTTGAAAGAATAGATGGAGTCGCAAACGTTGATACGTCCGGAGAGGTAACGGAACAATTTGAAATCAATCTGGACCAAGAAGAACTTGAAAGTAATCAATTGTCGCAAGAAGATATTGTAAATGTTGTGCAATCTCATGATATTACGCTTCCCGGTGGAACAATTGAAACCGGAGATCGAAGTTTAACCACGCGTGTGTTAAATACGTTAGCTGGAGAAGAAGATTTATCAGAACTAGTGATAGGAGCCGATCCGCAAAACGGTGAAGAGCTTCTGTTATCAGACGTGGCAGAAATTGAATTGACGACAGCTGAGCAAACAGCTATTACAAGAGCTAATCAGGAGCCTGCTTTACAGATGACGGTTATGAAAGAGACAGATGCTAATACAGCACAGGTCTCGAAAGCTTTTAATGAAGAGATGGAATCATTGCTTGGTGAAGAAGAATATGAAGATTTAACGGCAATCTCTTTTTATGATGAAGGGGAATTTATTCAAGAATCTATAGATAGTGTTTCGATGGCACTCATACTTGGCGGCGTGTTTGCTATGGTTGTTCTGTTTTTCTTCTTAAGAAACTTGAAAACACCTCTTATCATAGGCATTGCGATACCTTTTTCTGTTATTGTTACTTTTGGTTTCTTATATTTTACGGATGTCAGCTTAAACCTTATGACACTAGGTGGTTTAGCTCTTGGTATCGGGATGCTTGTTGATAACGCTATTGTGGTTATTGAAAATATATACCGCCATTTATCCATGGGGAAAACCTCCAGGCAAGCTGCGGCAGAAGGAACTAAAGAAGTAGGAGGAGCTATTACTGCATCTACTTTAACGACAGTGTCCGTTTTCTTGCCTATTGTGTTTATCAGTGGTATTGTTGGCAATATTTTCACCGAATTTGCACTTGCGGTTGCATTCAGCTTACTTGCTTCATTACTGGTCGCCTTAACAGTTGTTCCAATGATGTCAAGCCGAATGCTCACACCTCCAGATGAAGACAAGGAACGAAAAAGACAAAATTCTTCCTTTATAAAAGGATTAGAACGCTCTATTACATGGGTGTTAGGTCATCGGTTTATTACTTTATTTATTACATTTCTTTTGCTGGTCGGCGGTGGTGCTGGTCTCACAGCAACAGGCATTAACTTTTTACCGGCAACTGATGATGGATATTTTACAGTAGATGTCGAAATGGATTACGGAACGAATCTGGATAGGACAACAGAAGTAATGGAAGAGATTGAAGATATACTTGACGATGAATCGGTTGTAGCAGATTACATGTCCGTTATCGGTTCCTCCGAAGAATCGGCTGGAATGGGCGGGCCTTCCGGGTCGCATGAAGCTCAAATGTTTATAACGATGACCGATTTAGAAAATAGAGATCAAAGCACCATCGACTTTGTCGAAGAAATTGAAAGTGAAGTTACAAGTGTGGATGCTGACGCTGACATTTCGTTATCGACTCAGGCAGCAGTTGGCGGCGGTGAAGCAAATACGGTTGTCTTTTCCGTCAGTGATAATAACACGGAGGAACTAGAGGAAGCGGTAACAGCTATTGAAGATGACTTAAACGATGAGGATGAGGTTAGAGAAGTAGAAACATCTGCTGATGAAAGAGCACCTGAAATGCAAGTTCGTGTAGATCAAGATGCAGCTCGTGATAACGGGTTAGTTCCAGCGCAAATCGCAGACATTGTTCACAATGTTACACGAGGAGAAACAGCCACTTCTATACAAACGGACAGTAATGACAACTATGATGTGATTGTAAAGTATTCTGAAGAGTCTCTTGAGAATCAAGAAGATCTAGAAAACCTTCTTATTCCTAATGGGGAGGGAGAATACATTGCGCTTGATGATTTGGCTACGATCGAAGAGGGAGAAGGCCCGGCTGTCATTAACCGATTGGATCAGGAGCGAAGTGTAGAGTTTACAGTAACTTACAGCAGTGATACGAATTTAAATGACATGTCAATGTTAATTGAAGACATTATTGAGGATGCTGATTTAGCAGACAGCACCAGCTACGCTTTTTCTGGGGAGCAAGAATTGCTTGACGATGCAATTGACAGTCTAGTATTTGCTTTTCTTTTAGCACTTTTATTTATCTATCTGGTGATGGCAGGTCAATTTGAATCCTTTAAATATCCGTTTGTCGTTATGTTCAGCGTGCCGCTTGTCGTGATAGGGGTAATGCTTGCCCTTACTATTACACAGACGCCGCTTAGTGTAACGGTCTTTATCGGTTTAATCGTACTTGCTGGTATTGTGGTGAACAATGCGATCGTGCTGGTTGATTATATTAACCAAATGAAAGAAAAAGGTATGCCTGCAAGAGAAGCCATTATTGAAGGGGTAAAACAGCGTACTCGCCCTATTTTAATGACTGCTGTTACTACAATTTTAGGGGTTGTTCCGTTAGCTCTTGGACTTGGAGAAGGTACAGAAATTCAGCAGCCGATGGGGATTGCTGTGATAGGAGGACTTATCAGCAGTACATTCCTTACATTGTTTGTCATTCCTGTGGTGTACAGTTTCTTTGATAAAGAGACAAGAAATATGAATAAACGATATGTGACGCCTGAAGGCAGGGTTATATATTCTTATGAACTTAGACGCTATTATCAGGAAAGTGCTGCACAAGAAGAAAATGCGCTTCCAGAAAGTACCTATAATGAAGCAGGATCAGATAAAAACATTCGCAATACAAATCAAAATGAACATTTATCAAAAGATGATATTATTTACCTGTTAGAACGTATTCTTCAACACTCCAAAGGAAAGTCCAACGAGGAAGAGCAAGAAAACAAAGAAGATAGAGACAAAAATAATGAGTAACAAAGTAGAAGCTGTTATTTGACACTGTTATCGCTGTCAAGTAACATGGAAATAACTTAAAACAAATGATCCACTAGGGGCGCTGTGATAGCTGAGATGATGCAATGCGAAGCATCGGTCCCTTTGAACCTGATATGGGTAATACCATCGTAGGAAAGTGGAGCGAAGACTTGTAATATGGTATTAATATGTCGACCGCTCTCTTTTCGGAGAGCGGTTTTTATACTATCGGAAAGTTTAACTTTGCTAATGGAATAAAGTACCAGTAAAAGACTGAGGCTTCTGCGATTCGGACTTGGCCGCAAGCCGAGTAATACTAACACTATTGTAAAAGTGATGATGGGATAAAGAATAAGAAATCAACGGCACACGTGCAATTGCTGCCGCGCTGTCACTGGCTGAGGGGTTTTGGCAGTTTTCTTTTACAAATATAGACAAGCTAAGTTTTTCAACTTGATGAGGAGGTAATAATATGAGAAGAGTACCAAGTGCTTTATCAATTGCTGGGACAGATCCAACCGGCGGAGCAGGAATACATGCTGATTTAAAAACGTTTCAGGAATGCAAAGCCTATGGAATGGCCGTGGTCACTTCAGTTGTAGCTCAAAATACAAAAGGAGTTCAAGATGTTTGGCATGTTCCGCTTGAAATGGTGGAAAAACAAATGAAAGCAGTTTTAGAAGATATTCGCCCAAATGCCGTGAAAACGGGTATGATTGCTACTCCAGAAATGATTGAGAAAGTGGCAGATTTGTTAGACGGGGAAGATATCCCCCTTGTAATCGACCCGGTTATGGTGGCAACAAGCGGTGACTCATTAATAGAACAAGAATCAACATCGTTAATGAAAAATCGTTTAATGCCTCTTGCCCACGTGGTGACACCTAACATAGCAGAAGCTGAAACACTTACAGGGTTAAGCATTAAAACCCAGGAAGAAGCGGAACAAGCAGCTAAAATGCTTGTAGATGAAATGGGTGCGTCAGCTGCAGTGGTTAAAGGAGGACATTTTACAGGTGATGCCACCGATATTTTATATGTTGATAGGCAAATCGATTATTTAACAGCTCCTCGAACTGATACAAATCATACTCATGGTACAGGATGCAGTCTTTCCGCTTCTATTGCAGCTTACTTGGCAAGAGGAAACACTATTAAAGAAGCTGTTACAAACAGTAAAACGTTTATTTCTCAAGCCATTCACGATACGCTAGGTATTGGTAAAGGAAACGGACCCGTAAACCATTGGGCTTCTCGATTAAAAAAGGATGATATTTTAGTTTAAGGAGGAGCTGGCGTGAGAAGTAAAGAAGCAAGTAAACTTTTAGAACAAGTAAGAGAGCAAAAACCATTAATTCATAACATTACAAACGTAGTTGTTACCAATTTTACTGCAAACGGCATTCTATCTATGGGTGCTGCGCCCGTAATGGCGAATGCTGTACAGGAAGCAGCTGATATGGCTTCAGCTGCGGATGCGCTCGTATTGAACATTGGCACCTTAAATGAGACACAAATAGAAGCAATGATGCTGGCAGGAAAGGCCGCAAATAAAAAAGGAATCCCCATTGTGCTTGACCCTGTAGGAGCTGGAGCAACGGCTTACAGAACAGAAACGGCTCGTAAGCTTCTAGAGCAGCTAAATATTATGCTGCTCAGAGGAAATGCGGCGGAAGTGTCTGCGATAGCAGGTTTAGAGAGTGATATTCGGGGTGTTGATGCTTCAGGTAGAGAAAAAAATATGGAAGCTATCGCCTCTCATGCGGCCAAGACCCTAAATATTGCTGTAGCAGTGACAGGAGCCAAAGATGCTGTAGCTGATAACAGCTGTTTATACTCAATTAATAATGGCCATTCCATGCTGACAAGGATTACAGGCACTGGATGTCTAGCTAGCGCGGTCATCGCAGCCTTTCTTACTGTAACAGAAAAAACCGCCTCAGGAGCTGCTGCTGCATTAGGTTATTATGGGGTTGCAGCAGAAAGAGCAGAAGGATTTGCATCAATGCAAGGTCCTGGGACCTTTCAGATCGAATTGCTTAATGCCCTTTACCACGTTGGAGAAATGGATTTTAAACAACAACTGCATATTGAAAAAGAAATATTAGATCGCGGGGGTTCAACTCATGAATAAAGAAACTCTTTTGCTTTATTTTATTATGGGAAGTAATAATACATCACAACCCCCTTCGCAAGTTTTGAAAAAAGCAATCAACGGAGGTATTACATGCTTTCAATTTAGAGAAAAAGGCTCCGGGGCATTAGAGGGGAAGGAAAAAGAAAAAATGGCTGGAGAACTGCAATCCATCTGCCGCGAACACAAAATACCGTTTATTGTAAATGATGATACAGAACTTGCTATTTCATTACGTGCAGATGGTATTCACGTGGGACAAGATGATGAGTCTATCCAAGAACTAAAGAAGAAATGTCCATCTTCTATGCTTATTGGAGTATCTGCTAAGACAGTAGAAGAAGCGAAAGAGGCAGAAAGCCAAGGGGCTGATTATATTGGAACCGGGCCGATGTTTAAGACCACAACTAAAGAGGATGCTGAATTACCTATTGGGCCCGGCGGCATACGGTCATTGAGAAAACAAGGTATACAGATGCCAATCGTCGGCATTGGCGGCATCAATGAAACCAATGCTGTTGAAGTAATAGAGGCAGGTGCGGACGGGGTTTCCTTTATATCTGCTATCAGCCAGGCTGATGATCCAGAAAAAGCAGCCAGCACATTAAAAGACAGGTTAACCAAAAGGTACTGATAATACGTTATCGGTGAACAGAATTAAACCACGGCTTCCACCATGAGACTGGTGAAAACTGTGGTTTTTCTAATTCTAACAAGAGTGAAGAACCCTGCTGCTTGAGATGGAAAACCATCTTAACTTCAAATAACGTTCGGTCTAGAAACAAACAGAAATAGAGAACATATTAAACCCTTTCGCAATGTATGTTTGCAACAAAATATTAGGAGCGAAAGGATACAACAGTGTGGTTTTGACTGCTTTTCTCCGCTAATTCTATAACTTTAATAACGCGGGCCGCTTCATGTGCAGTTACAGGTGGTTGATGCCCTTCTAAAATAGCATCACGAAATTTGATATAGTATTGTTCGTATGCTCCTTTTACACTTGGTATGTTTCTATTTCCATTTTCATCTGTCAGGATGGCCTGATTATCTTTTAAATCTTCTCCCCATCCTTTATCTCCAGGTTTTCCACCAATCTTCAACATATCTTCCTGGGAATCCAGTCCATACTTAACGAAACTTCCTTTTGTGCCATGAACAATATAACGGGGGCTGTCGCCAATCGCCACGGATCCCGAACGAAGGATGACACGCTTTTTTTCATATCCTAAAATAACGTGAAAATAGTCTGCTGTTTTTCCGTTTTCACGCTGCACCTGAATATCTCCGAAAATTGTCTCAGGTTCTCCGAATAACAAAAGAGCCTGATCAACCAAGTGGGAACCAAGGTCATACCAAGTTCCTGAACCAGGAAGATTCTGTTCCCTCCATCTATCTCTTACTTCAGGCCGGAAACGGTTCCAGACCGCTTCGTATGTATGTACGCCTCCAAGTTCTCCGTTTTCCATACATTCTTTTAATGTTAGAAAATCATTGTCCCAGCGTCGATTATGGTAGACGCTTAGAAGAAGTCCTCTCTCTTCGGCAATGACAATCAGTTCTTCTGCTTCTTGTAAGTTTGGTACAAATGGTTTTTCCAACACAACATGCTTGTTGTGCTCTAGTGCTTCTTTTGCCAGTTGGTAATGAGTAGTATTTGGCGTAGTTATAATCACAGCATCTAGTTCAGAATGCCGGCACACGTCCTCTGCACTGCTGATTACTTCAGCGTTCGGAAGCTGGTCTTTTACTTTGCCAGGATTAGAAGAGGCAACGTGAGTAATTTCTACATTTTTTACAGTATCAATTACAGGAGCATGAAAGGTAGCCCCGGAAAAGCCAAAACCTATCAATCCTGTTCTAATATAAGACATATGATCACTCCTCTTGTGGTGGCTTACATTATCTCTTGGTTCTTATTTCGTGAACGTATTGGTTTTTCCTGCTTTTTGAGCGCTGCAAAATGGTTTGCTTAAAGACGAAAAATTCCGTTATATTTCTATTTTTAGTATTGCAGAGGAGAATAGTTGAGAATGAAACTAACTGCCACATAGAACTAACTACTTGAACACGCCTAAACATTAACAATTTTCCCTGACGTTATCATTTCTAACGTAAAAAAATAAAAAACTATGTCATGTTTCCTTCCTAACTTGTAGAATATCCTTTTGAAATGAGAAACAATGAACATTAAGAATGTGAAAATAGAGATGGAACGTTCTGCTGGAGGGAGAAAAATGAGAAAGAAACTTATTATTATAGGAAACGGTATGAGCGGATTGCGTTTCATAGAAACGATCATTTCTCACGATAGTGACTCTTTTTCTATAAGATCTTTTGGTGAGGAACCAACGCTTCATTATAATCGCGTCAAACTTTCTTCTTATTTACAAAATGAAACAAACGAAACTTCTTTGTTTTCTCATACGGATGCGTGGTATAAGGAAAACTACGTAAATATGCATACAAATGAACAAATTATTCGGATAGATACAGATAAAAAACTCGTTTATACGAATAGAAATGAATCATATCCGTATGATCAATTAGTTTTAGCAACAGGTTCAAACCCAGTTCAATTAAATATCCCAGGCCATGATAAAGAAGGAGTATATACTTTTAGAACTTTGCAAGACGCAAAGGACCTTAAAGCACTGGCTGCAAAGGCCCGGAGAGGGATTATAGTAGGTGCTGGATTTTTAGGGTTAGAGGCAGCTTATGGTCTTTCTAAAGCTGGGATGGACGTGAACGTTATTCAAAGAGGCGATACTTTATTGACACCACAGCTGGATGACACTGCTTCTCTCTATTTACAGAAGGAATTAGAAAAGCGTGGTATCTCTTTTTATTTCGATCAATCACTTGAAAGCATAAAAGGCAAGAAACGAGTAGAACGCGGGATCCTGCAAGATGGTACGGAAATTGATACTGACTTAGTACTCTTTACGGTTGGCATTAAGCCGAATATAGAAGTTGCTAAAGAAAGCGGGATTAAGACAAACCGCGGTATAGAAGTCAACGATTATATGCAGACAAGCGCAGCGGATGTGTATGCAATAGGAGAGTGTATCGAACATAATGGTATCTCCTATGGACTTGTTCCACCAGTATATGAACAGGCTGAAATTGCTGCACATCATATTTGTGATATGCAAAAAACGGCTTATAACGGTTCTCCGTCCTACAGCCATTTAAAAATTGCAGGTATTGATTTGTTCACTGCTGGAAGCATCGAGGAATCCAAACAAACAGATAGTATTGTGCATGCGGACAGCACGAAGCCGCTATATAAAAAAATGGTACTCCAAGATGATGTGATTAAAGGAGCTATTTTATTTGGTGATACTTCTGCAGCAGATGAAATTTCAAAACGAATTATTATTCAAAAAGCCTTATCTTATCAAGAAAAAAACCAGCTGCTTTCCGATAAAAATATGAATGAGGAACTGATTGATTCTTCTCCAGAAACTATTGTTTGTAAATGCAATCAAGTAAACAAGCAAACTATTCTTCAACATATAGCAGCAACAAAAGACCCGAGCCCGAGTACTATACAGGCTTCAACGAAAGCTTCTTCCTCATGCGGCGGCTGTTCAGGGGACGTTTCAGGTCTGCTTCGCGTTTTTGATCAATGTAAGCACCAAGTACGGAAAGAAACGATGTGCTCTTGTACTTCCTTAGAGGGTGAAGAGGTACGGGAATTAATATATAAAGGGATTTGGAAAAATGTATCAGATGTAATTACTGCGGCTGAATGGAGGGCAGAAGGATGCGATACTTGTTTGCCGGCTCTGCACTATTATCTGTCTGTACATGGACAAACAGAGCTGACTTCGCCTCCGTGGATTCATAAAGAAGAGGCTGGCACTGTAACTATTGAATCCCTGCCCATAAAAGAAGATGCAACACCAATAGTATTAAGTACCTGGCTGCGTTTGGCCGATAATATTTCTTTTTCTTCCTTGAAAATGACTGGAGATCGCAGAATAATGCTCACAGATGTATCTTTGGATGATGCAGAAATGGTTTGCGAAACGACTTCCACACCGATGGCTGCACAACCTTCAGCACAATTAGAACCGTTTTCCTTACAAGTGCCTGATGGAAAAAGCGAGCTGGAAGAATTGGAACATTTCTTATTTCCGTTATCGTTTCCAGCCCCATTTTCTATAGAAACAACAAAAACGTACCCTGGTTCCGTAAAACGTAACGGATTGACCCTTGTCAGAAGCGGGGATACGTGGGAAATGCATGTTAGTGGAAGTGAGGATCGTCTTATTTTATATGTTTTTTCAAGCGCAGATTTAAAGGAATTTACAGAAACGATCATACAGTATTACCGGGAAAATGCTCTTTACAAAGAAGCCTTTGCAGATTGGATAATAAGGGTGTCACCACCTGTTATTCGAGAAATTCTTTTATCAGAAGAAGAGAGAGAAGGATTGCTCTATCGGATGGAAAAACAAGTCCGTGATGTATGGAAAATGAAAAAAGAGATGATTACCCTTTAGCCACCACAGCAGGATAAGGAGGAACCTTTATGAATGAAAGCATGCTTGCCAGCTTTCGGGAACGTCAAAAAACAGCAGCAGAAGAAACGGTTTATGAAACACAATGTCCTTTTTGCAGTATGCAATGCAAAAAAAAAGTCATCGAGGAAAAGAGTGCAGGACGATATCGTTATAAAACCATTGGCATGGATAATCCAACAACGAAGGGGCGTCTATGCGTTAAAGGTAAAAATGCCTATCAGCACGCCATTCACCCAGAACGTATTACTTCCCCGTTAATTAAGGAGAACGGAAACTTTCGAAAGGCTAGTTGGAAGGAAGCGTTAAACGTAATCCAACAGAATGTAAATGCCCTTCAAACAGAGCATGGATCTGACTCCGTTTCTGTTTACGGGGGAGGCTCTTTAACGAATGAAGAAGCTTATTTGCTCGGAAAATTTGCCCGTGTTGGTCTTGGTACAAAATACATTGATTATAATGGCCGCTTCTGTATGTCTTCTGCTGCATCAGCTGGTATGAAAACATTTGGTTTAGACAGAGGACTTACTAATCGGTTAGAGGAAATTCCTGAGACAAAATGTATTATACTTGCCGGTACAAATGTAGCCGAATGCCAGCCCACATTCGTTCCTTATCTAGAACAAGCGAAAGAAAACGGCGCTTTTCTAATTGTAATAGATCCGCGAGAAACAGACACAACAGCCTTGGCAGATCTGCACCTCAAAATAAAACCAGGTAATGATCGAAAGCTTGCTCAGCTGCTTGAAAAAATGGTGATAGAAGAACGGTTACAAGATGAAACATTTTGTGAAGAAAGGACGAACGGTTATACCGAGCTAGTGGACAGCCTCAAAGATATATATGTGGAAGAAGTATGTGAAGATATAGGGCTCACAGCTCAGGATGTTTATGAAGCGGCTGTTCGGTTTGGCAGTGCAAAAACGGGTATGATTTTTACAGCCAGAGGGGTAGAGCAGCAAACGGATGGACATGAATCGGTACGCCATTTTCTTAACCTTTTGCTTCTAACTGGAAAAATAGGTAAACGAGCTTGCGGGTATGGTGCTATTACTGGTCAGGCCAATGGGCAGGGAGGGCGTGAACATGGTCAAAAAGCTGACCAGCTTCCTGGCTACCGCTCTATAGAAATTAAAGAAGACCGAGAATATATTGCTCATGTATGGGGAGTGAAAGAGGAAGAGCTTCCTGAAAAAGGAGTATCGGCGTATGAAATGATGGAACGAATGGAACAAGGAGAGATTAAAGGATTATTTCTTATAGGCTCAAATCCTGTTATTTCAAATCCAAACGCTAACCTTGTTCGTCGAGCTCTTTCTTCCCTTTCTTTTATGGCAGCTGCTGAAATGTTTATGACAGAGTCCGCTTCATATGCAGATGTCATTTTGCCTACAACTTCATATTTAGAAGATGAAGGAACATTAACGAATATGGAAGGTCGTGTAACCTTACGTGAAGCTTCTCGTAAACCAATCGGAGAAACCAAACATGACTGGCAGATTATATCTGAAATAGCAGTAGTTTTAGGTAAAGAAAAATATTTTGATTATAGATCACCAGAAGAAGTGTTTAATGAATTGCGGCTCGCTTCTAAAGGTGGGAAAGCGGATTACTATGGAATAACGTACGAACGGATTCGAAAAGAGTCAGGAGTCTTTTGGCCTTGCTCGAGTGAAGAAACCGTAGGGGAGCCTATTTTGTTTTCACGTTCTTTTGAAACAGATGACGGAAAAGCTAGATTATTTTATAACAAGCCATCTTTGGAAATAAAAGAATCAGTAAATGAAACATACCCGCTTTATATGACAACGGGAAGAACGATGAACCACTATTTAAGCGGAGCACAAACGCAGAAAAGTTCACGTCTATTGGCACGAGAATTTGAATCGTTTGTGTATGTTCACCCGGACACTGCTCGATCCTATGGAATACGGCCAGGAGAATTAGCAGTCATTTCCTCAAAGCGCGGGGAAACACTGCTTCGCTGTTCCTATTCTAAAGATATAAGACAAGATACACTGTTTGCACCCATGCACTGGGGAGGAGAACAAAATATTAATAATCTCATTGATGGGAAACTGGATCCGATTTGCCGTATGCCTGGGTTTAAACGAGCAGCGGTATCTATTCGTCCTTATTAAAAAGATAGGAGCTGTCTTAAGGATTAAATTATCCAAATGACAGCTCCTTTTTTATGTGAAGAAAGATATTTCACTTACGGGAATTTTAAAGGAGCAGTAATATCATGTTGATCACGGTAAGAACGGTAAGAAACAATTTGGTGGTCGGACGTATAAACATCCATTTGTAATATATAAGAATCTCTCATTTCTAAATAATAATGAATGCCGTCTTCGTTTAGCCGGTAAAAAGTAAAGGACATCCCCAAAAATGTTTTATTTGTTTTTTTTCTCTCCGGGTGGGTTTGAATATATTCGGCCAACTGTTCAACTGTAACCGTAGAGGTACCAGTAATATCATATAATTTTTCTTTTACCAATATACTTACTTGTTGAAACGTTATTTTTGTTTTCTCCATCACGTTTTTAAAATATCCTGCCATCGTATTCCCCCTTCTTTTTATTAAGGTTTGATCTTATGTATAAATTTATGCTCGTCCTCAACTCTTCATCACTTCAAATAAAACGATTGTTTTTCAAATTAAATACAAAGCAAATCAAATTAGCCTTATTTTATTGAGGGAAAAACTGTTATATAAAATTTTTAACTACTTACCAGCCTGTATGCCTTTTGTGTGTAAGAAATATTCCTACTGAAAAAACATGTTAGGTTATCTAACACAATACAACACATGTTAATTTTTTTAACCTAGAATGATAATTAACATAAAGAGAAAAACAACATTTTCAAAAAGGTGGAGAGACGAATGAAGAGTAAAACTGGGAAGATATACTTCGTAGGAGCTGGTCCCGGCGACCCAGAATTAATCACATTAAAAGGTTTAAAAGCACTGCAGCAAGCAGAAGTCGTCGTTTATGATCGCCTCGTTCATCCGTCTCTATTGTTAGAAGTAAAAGCAGATACGAAGCTAATTTATTGCGGAAAACAGCCTTGCAAGCATACGCTTCGCCAAAGCGATATTCAAAAAGAGTTAATTATACAAGCGAAAAAAGGAAAAACAGTCGTTCGATTAAAGGGCGGTGATCCCGCTGTTTTTGGAAGAGTTGGTGAAGAAGCAGAAGCAGCTGCTAAGCAGAGGATAGCTTATGAAATTGTTCCAGGTATTACTGCGGGTAGTGCGGCAGCTATTTATTCTGGTGTGCCGCTGACTCACAGAGACCATTCCCGCTCTTTTGCTATAGTAACCGGGCACAGCAGAAACAAAGACGGCAAGCCTAACATTGCATGGGGAGACTTGGCAAGAAGCGTGGATACGATTGTTTTTTACATGGGTGTTAAAAACCTTTCCTATATAGCCCAACAACTTATAAAAGAAGGAAAAGATCCATATACAAGCACGCTGGTTACGGAATGGGGAACGTACGGAAGACAGAGGTCTATGACTGGTTCCCTTGCTGAAATCCCTCATATGGCTGAAAAGTATAACATGAGCAACCCAGCAGTTATTGTAGTAGGCGATGTGACAAAGCTGCATGATTCCTTGCAGTGGATCACTGAAAAACCACTGAGTGGACAAGGGATTATTACTATACCATCAGATACAACAGACAAACACTTTGCTCAAGGATTAGAAGAAGAAGGAGCTGGGGTTTATCTCTTAAATAAAACAACCGAAGAATCAGACTTATCAAAAAACTCCAAAGAAATCATGGCTCGATTAATAATGGACGGACACGCAAATTATGTGCTGGTTCAAGATGTACCATCAGCGAAAGCTTTGTTGAATGACACGAAAGGGATCAGCTTCGAAAGTGAAGACATTTTTTCTCACGTTTCGTTTATTTGTATGGGCAAAGAGACAGAACAAGTTGTGCGAGAACGTGGGTATAAGCCCGCTGTAGTACTCCCAGTCCTTTCAAGTACAGACACACTGGTTGATGCGTTAAGCGAAAAACAAAATCAAGATATTGTGTAAACCAAGTAAGAGGAGTGGAATGAAAATGGAAAAAGAAAGATTAGTATTAATTGGAAACGGTATGGCAGGTATACGCACGATAGAAGAAATTTTAAAAAGAGATCCTAATAGATTTCAAATCACAGTATTTGGAAAAGAACCTCATCCTAACTACAACAGGATTGCACTATCTTCTGTTTTGCAAGGAGACAGCAGTGTAGATGACATTATTTTGAATGATTATGAGTGGTACGAAAAGAACGGTATTGAATTGTATACTGGAGATCCAGTCGTTAAAGTAGACAAACGAAGGAAAAAGATCCATAGCAAAAACGGAATAGTATGTGAGTATGATCATTTGATTTTTGCGACAGGTTCTAATCCATTTATGCTCCCGTTACCTGGTGCGGATAAAGAGGGAGTTATAGCCTTTCGTGATATTAAAGACTGCGAAACAATGATAGAAACTTCTAAGCATTATAAAAAGGCAGCAGTAATAGGCGGCGGTCTTTTAGGTCTGGAAGCGGCCAGAGGGTTATTAAACTTAAATATGGAAACAGAAGTCATTCACATTTTCGATTATTTAATGGAGCGCCAGTTAGATGCACCGGCTTCTGATATGCTGCGCCGAGATCTTGAAGAGCAAGGCATGCGTTTTCACATGAATAAGCAAACAGAAATGATAAAAGGTCACGACAGAGTAGAAGGCTTAAAGTTTAAAGATGGTTCTTTCCTAGAAGCAGATCTGGTTGTTATGGCTGTTGGAATTAAGCCAAATATAGAATTAGCTAGTGATACGGGTCTTAAAACAGAACGGGCCATTGTTGTCAATGATTTTATGGAAACAAGCGCAAAAGACATTTATGCCGTGGGAGAATGTGCCGAACATAACGGTATCGCTTACGGTTTAGTTGCTCCATTATATGAACAAGGAAAAGTATTGGCTGATCACATATGCAGCAAAGAGACAGAAGGTTATCATGGATCTTTAATGTATACTAAGCTGAAAGTTTCCGGAGTTGACCTTTTCTCAGCCGGCCAGTTTCAAGATGAAGAAGATACACGTGCCATAAGGGTACATGATGAGTTTGAAGGAATTTATAAAAAAGTAGTTGTGAAAGACAATAAAGTAGTTGGATCTGTTCTATATGGCGATACTTCCGACTCGCCGCGCCTGCTTGACATGATGAAAAAAGGGCAGGATATTTCGAATATGAACAAAGCGGTTATTCTGCCTTCGGAGGATGAGAATAGTTCAGGAGAAAGTCCAGTGGTTTCTATGGCAGATGATGAACAGATTTGTGATTGTAATGGTGTTTGTAAAGGAGAAATTGTAGAAGCAATTAACAACGATGGACTTTCTACTGTTGCCGACATTACAAAGCACACAAATGCAGGTCGTTCATGTGGAGGATGTAAACCGCTCGTTTCTGATTTATTATCCGCAACTCTTGGTGATGAAGCAGTAAGCAATCAAAAGGAACCAATGTGCGGTTGTACAGATCTATCTCATGATGAAGTATCAGAAGCTATTAAGGAAAAGCAATTATCTTTCACTAGAGAAGTAATGAATGTGCTCGGTTGGGAATCAGAAGAGGGGTGCTCCAAATGCCGGCCAGCTATCAACTATTATCTTGGTCTTAATAAGCCGGAAGAGTATGAAGATGATCATACGTCCCGTTTTATAAACGAAAGAGTACATGCAAATATTCAAAATGATGGTACCTATTCCGTTGTGCCTCGTATGTACGGCGGGGTAACAGATCCGGATCAACTTCGTAAAATCGCGGACACAGCTGATAAATATGAAGTGCCGATGCTGAAAGTAACAGGCGGACAACGTATCGATATGCTTGGTGTAAATAAAGAAGATTTACCTTCGATTTGGAAAGATCTTGGTATGAATTCAGGCTATGCGTATGCTAAATCAATCAGAACTGTAAAAACATGCGTTGGGGAAGACTTCTGCCGCTTTGGGACCCAAGACTCTATCGGAATGGGTATTCAAATTGAAAAGAAATTTGAACGCTTGAACACGCCTCATAAAGTGAAAATGGCTGTCTCAGCCTGTCCGAGAAATTGTGCTGAATCTGGAATAAAAGATATCGGTATTGTCGGCGTTGAAGGAGCTTGGGAGATGTACGTTGGCGGTAATGGCGGTGTTGATCTAAGAGGTGGAGACTTATTCTGCAAAGTCGAAACGGGAGAAGAGTTGTTAGACACTATGAGCGCCTTTTTACAATATTACCGTGAGGATGCACGCTACCTTGAAAGAACTTCTCACTGGGTAGAACGCGTAGGACTTGATCATATTCGATCTGTAGTATTAGACGACGATGAAAAACGCAAGCAGCTCATTGAAAACATGGAAAGAGCCCTGCGTGCACGTCCAAAAGATCCGTGGACGGAAGTATCCGAAAACGAAGCCAAGCAAAAAGAATTGTATGAGAAAAAACAATTGGAAGTTGTTCAATAATTTTTGGTTAGAAAAGGGGAATAAAAATGCAATCCACCAAAGATGAAAAGCAAGTGATGATTTGTCATATCGATGATTTAGTAGAAGGTGTTCCTAAAGAAGTCATCGTTAATGGAGAATCGATTGCTGTATTCAAAACAAATAAAGGGAAGGTTAACGCATTGAAAAATAGCTGTCCCCATAAAGAGGGTCCTCTCTCTCAAGGGATAGTCAGTGGTGATCACGTGTTTTGTCCGCTTCACGATTGGAAAATCAGCGTAGAAACAGGTGTGGTAGAAGCTCCTGATGAAGGCTGTGTGAAAAAATTCCAAACTGAAGTGAAAAATGAAGCAGTCTATCTCGTTTTATAACTTATCTATGAAACTGTCATTCGTGTATCGCGAATGGCAGTTTTTTGTGTAAACGGGTTTTTAGGTCTTGAAAAGGAAGGGCGATCGGAGTATTGGAAACAGCTATGGCACGTAGGCGGCTGACGCGAAGAAGCGAGAAAGTTACTGGCCGATCTATGCTGTTTTAGGTGTAGGTTTTTTCATTCAGATGCAAGGGAAAACTTTTAATGTTGCTTCAGGTAAGAAGGGAGAAGGTAAAATGACATTTGATTCGCTTGCATTAGTCATTGTATATCTGCTCGTACAGTTATTTGCAAATAAAATTATTTCTTCGTCAGCGATCGGTCGTTTTAAATGGCTGTCATTTTCTGGTGGTGTGGCTGTATCATATGTATTTGTTTATGTGCTTCCATCTTTACATAAAGAGCAAGAAGGATTTTCCCAAACAAAAGGGCTGACGATGGAATCGGAATTATATATATTAGGGCTCTTGGGGCTGCTTATTTTCTATGGAGTGCATAAAGCAGCAGAAAGAGCAGCTAGGGAGCATGAGAAAGGAGAAGGACACTTTTTCTGGATTCAAATGGTATTTTTCTCACTTTATAACATGCTTATTTCCTATATTATTTTTGCTTCTGACATAGAAGGTATTGAAGCAGTGTTTTATGGTGTTGCTGTTGGATTTCATTTTATGGCTGTTTCTCACGACATGTGGAGGGAAGACAGCAAGCGGTATGAGTCACTAGGAAGATACTTGCTTGCTGTCGGAATTGTTGCTGGCTGGGTAACAGGGGTGTTTGCTCCGCTTCCTTCATTTGTTCTCGCCATTGTGTTTGCTTTTATCTCCGGTGCAATGGTGTTAAATGTTCTGAAAAAAGAGCTGCCATCTGAGGAAAATGCACATTTTAAAACATTTTTGGCAGGATCTCTTGGTTATACAATCATTACTTTAGCATTAAAATACTTTTTTGACTGGTGAAAGAAGGTTATTACAAGGCATCCAAAGCTTGTTCAATGTCCTGCCATATATCCTTTTCTGCTTCAAGCCCTGCCGACAGCCGTAACAAGCGATCACTAATCCCCATTTTGTTTCTCGTTTCGTGTGGGACAATAGCATGTGTCATCGTCGCAGGGTGTTGAATTAACGTTTCTGCGTCTCCTAAACTAACCGCAATTTGGATCATTACAAGATGATTCATAAACGACTGAGCTGCCGCTTTGGTTCCTTTTAGTTCAAAACTTATTAATCCGCCGAAATGGTCCATTTGCTTTGCTGCTAAGGAATGTTGAGGGAAATCTGGGTCACCGGGGTAGTATACTTTTTCGATTTTTGAATGGTTTTTCAATCGCTCACTGAGTAATTTTGCGTTTTCAGAGTGACGTTTCATCCGTAAAGATAATGTTTTTATACCCCGTAAAAGCAGCCAGGCATCAAATGGCCCAAGAATTCCTCCCATGTCTTTTTGAGAAGAGCGTCTTACAAGAGATATAAAATCTGTACTACCTGCTGCAAGGCCTGCGATTACATCTCCATGTCCCCCGATGTATTTTGTGGCACTGTGCAAAACGACATCTGCTCCGAATTCCAGCGGCCTTTGTAAAACAGGAGAAGAAAAAGTGTTATCTACGATATAGAAGAGGTTGTGCTGCTTGGCAATGTTCCTAATCATCTGCAAATCAACTAATTTCATCGTTGGATTAATGGGGGTTTCTACGTAAATAGCTTTCGTTTGCGGTCGTAATAATGATTCAATGGTTTCTTTCTTATCCATATTGACAAGACTAAAATCAATATTAAATCGATCTTTTAACATTTGAAGGAGACCAAAGGTACAACCATATACACCTTCTGAAACAAGAATATGGTCACCTGTTTTTATAACCGAGGTCACCACAGCAGAAACAGCGGCCATCCCGGAACTAAATGCTATTCCTTCTTCCCCGTTTTCAAGGTCCGCTATTTTATATTCTAGTTCCTGAACTGTAGGGTTTCCTAATCTGGAGTAAACAAAGCCGTCTTCTTCTCCGGCAAACCTTCTTTCTCCTTCTTCAGCAGATGTAAACGAAAAAGTAGAAGTTTGAAAAATTGGCGGTATGAGACTGCCATGATAAAACCGGGAAGAATAATTTCCGTGAATCAGGCGGGTATCGATACTTTTATTCATTATCGTCATTCCCCTTTTTATTAAGATAAGGCTTCTATATAAGTATATAAAAAGGCCTCCGTTACATGCACATCAGTGTGCGAAAGGCAACGGAGGACCAAAAAATGATTAAGCAGCAGATTGGACGCTGCGCCCATCATAGAAAAACTGAGGCCTGTATTTAGAAATGAGGATAACGACAAAGATCGTTATTAGCATTTCAGGAACGAGATAAGAAGCATTATATACTGCTGAATACGTTACAACCGGTACACCGTCTGGGGCATATTCACCAAACCATATCAACCCTGCACTGAAATGATCGATGAAACGAAGCAGCGTGCCAAAAGCTACACCAATAATGATCAGGAAAACGGGCACTTCATGTTTAAAGTGATTTCTGCTGACAAATAAACCGGCCAGCCCAAGAACGGCATAAGCAATCGGATATTCGAGTATAAATTGTATAGGATGGACAATAATGGCACCGAAAAGAATTTGAAGGATCCCAGTTAAAAAACCGGTCGTTACCCCTGCTTTCCACCCTCGACGAAAAGCAATAACAAATATGGGGACCATTACGAGCGAAATGGATCCTCCCATCGCCCAAGGAGCACTAAATTCAATATAGCTTAAAATAATTGAAAGCCCTGCCATAAAAGCAATTTCTAACATAATCAGCAAACGATTATTCTGCATAACTTAAAAAATCCCCTTTCACTGCCACTGGGGAAAAGGGGGATGGTGTTTAAAGAAAACAGCCTGTAAGTAAGAATGCTTCTCACACCACTTCCCTACGCTGGTCTCAGCCAGATCAGGTTCTAAGAGTTGAGACAATCGTCTCTCTCAGTCAATGACACCCCTAGTGGACATATAGTATTTCTTTTAATGTAGCATATATTAAAATGTTTGCAAACGAATGCGATGATCCTATATATTCCATTTGTAAATAAATATATTATTCGCAAAATTATATTTTTTCTTTTATAATCGAATTGTTAAAACATAAAAATGTATGAATAAGGGAAGGTGGTGAGATTAATTCTGTAAGCGGTATCAGATCAGAAAAATAAAGAGAGACAGTTGAAAAGGAGCGTGAATGGTTATGCCGGCTATTGTTTTAGCAATCATCGGGTTAATTGTGTTTGCTCTTGGTTATCGTTATTATTCTAAATTTATAGCAGAGCGTATTTACAGGCTGGATCCTAATTATCAAACACCAGCCCATCAATTCCGGGATGGTGTGGATTTTGTACCGACCAACAAATGGGTGCTCTGGGGCCATCATTTCACGTCTGTCGCTGGGGCAGCGCCTATTGTAGGACCGGCTGTAGCTGTTTATTGGGGGTGGTTGCCTGCCTTTTTATGGGTTGTATTAGGGACCGTTTTTGCAGCTGGTGTTCATGACTTCGGGACGCTCGTCCTGTCTGTGCGCAATAAAGGGCAATCGATTGGAACGCTGGCGGAACGCATTATCGGAAGACGTGCCAAACTGTTATTTTTGTTCATTATTCTAATTTTGGTTCTCATGGTCAACGCAGTATTTGCCTGGGTTATTTCGAATTTATTCATAACATTTCCAGCAAGCGTCCTGGCGGTGTTTATTCAGATACCGCTTGCGATTTGGATCGGTTATACGGTTAATAAAAAAGGAAAAAATATGCTCGTGCCATCTCTTGTTGCACTGGCTGTAATGTACGCAGCAGCTGTTATTGCCAGCACTATTCCTGCTTTACAAATCGATTTGGTGTCTTACTTTGGAGGAGAAGAAACAACTGGGTTATTCGGTTTAGACGCGGTTTCATCGGCATTTTTAATTTGGATTGCCGTCCTTATGATTTATGTTTACATTGCTTCGATTCTGCCGGTGTGGAAGCTTCTTCAGCCGCGTGATTATATTAATTCGCATCAGCTGGTGGTAGGGCTTGCTATTTTGTACCTTGGTTTATTTTTCACGTGGCCGACTCCTGAGGTAACAGCGCCGGCTACACGGGAAGTATCGGACGTTTCTTGGTTCCCACTTCTCTTTATTACCATTGCTTGTGGGGCGATTTCCGGGTTTCATGGTCTGGTTTCTTCTGGGACCTCATCGAAACAGTTAAATAAAGAAACGGATGCACGTTTTGTTGGTTATTTTGGTGCAGTCGGAGAAGGAACTTTAGCCCTAGTGACCATTTTAGCAGTGACCACCTTCTTTGCTTCACAAAGTGATTTTCTATCTAGCTATGAAAGTTTTAATACAGCAAATGCGGATGGGCTGGCCCATTTTGTTGGAGGTGCGGGGCAGCTAGCAACCGGGCTTGGTTTACCAGCAGGCGTTGCGGAAACCATTGTAGCAGTAATCGTTGTTAGTTTTGCAGCTACAACACTAGATACCTCTGTACGTTTAATGAGGTATATTATATCAGAACTCGGGCAGGAGTATAGTGCACCTGGCCTTACGAAAAAGCATGTAGCAACAAGTATTGCTGTAGGAGCAAGTACACTGCTTGTAATGCTGCCTGGAGACCGAGGGTTTGGCTCGGGAGGATATTTACTCTGGCCATTATTCGGTACGTCAAACCAGCTCCTTGCTGGTATTAGTTTGCTGCTCATTTCTATTTGGCTTAGAAGAAAAGGACGAAATTTCTTGTTTACCTTTATACCAATGATCTTCTTGCTTTTTATGACGATGTGGGCCATGACAAGTCAGGTTATTTTCCAGTGGTCTTGGTTAGGAGACGGGGATGCACAAATTCTTTTATTTGTACTGGGAGCTATTATATTAGCGTTCACCGTATGGATTTTGCTTGAAGCGATAGCGCTGTTCCGAAGAGAACCACCGAATACTGATCCGGACAATGATTAATACAACTTTCCGTGGTAAAATAAACTCCATAAAGGGGCTTATCGTGTGGGCAAACCTGTTCGCCGGCAAGCCCCTTTATTATCTGTCAAAATAGATCGGAGGGAGAGAAATGGCCGATAATAAGATGAGCTTAAAGAAGTTGATAGAATTTTATGATGAAGTGCTGCGTCTTCCCCATCGTGCTGAAATCAAACGTGAAATACGGGATGAAGACGATCTTTTTTTACTGTTATGCTTTTCAGAATTACTCGGCCTGCCAAACCCAGTTTCTTACTATACTTTGGAATTATATCCGGAAATGGTGGAAAAGTTTCACGAATGGCATCTGCGGATGGGAATGGATAAATCTCCGTTAAACGGTATACGCTGCTGCTAACAGAAGAGATGCCAGCGTTTGTTTTAATACTTTTGGAAAGCTTAAACTTGCTAAAGGATCAAGGTATAAGTAAAACGACGTCATCCGCCATAGGACTTGGCGGCAGGCTGAGGTTTTCTAAGGCAAACCGGTTCTGAAAGGAATGAAATAATGGAGAAACTGTTTAATTATGAGATTTTGTTTTTTGGGGGAAAGGGCGGTGTAGGAAAATCGACGTCTTCTTCTGCCTTTGCACTCGCAGCTGCAGAAAAAGGGAAGCGGACTTTGCTCGTCTCAACCGATCCAGCTCATAACCTAAGTGATTTGTTTGATACAAACATTGGCGATAAAAGAAAACAGCTCACCGAAAACCTGTGGGGTATGGAAATTAGCTCCGAGAAAGAATCCAGGCGCTACATTAATCAAGTGAAGGACAATTTAAAAGGGCTTGTGAAGTCCCACATGGCTGAAGAAGTCAATAGACAGATTGACATGGCCGCTGTATCTCCGGGTGCGGAAGAAGCAGCACTGTTTGACAGGCTGGTTCAGATAGTGTTAGAAGAAAAAGAATATTTTGATACCATAGTATTTGACACAGCACCTACTGGTCATACGGTGCGGCTGTTGTCACTGCCCGAAATGATGGAAGCATGGATAGAAGGGATGCTAAAGAGAAGGCAGTCAATTAATGAAAATTATTCACAATGGTTAAATGACGGAGAACCAGTGGATGATCCGATTTACAGAGTGCTTATGAATAGAAAAGATAGGTTTTCCGAGGCAAGAAAAGTGTTGATTAATAACAAACGAACCGCCTACATATACGTACTAATACCGGAAAAGCTCCCAGTTGCAGAAACGAAACGAGCTTTACAGATGCTAGAACAGGCTAATTTAAAGGTGAATGCATTAGTTGTAAATAAATGTTTGCCAGAACATGCTGGAGACAGTATGTTTATTGAGAAGCGTAGAAAACAAGAGCGTGCTTATATTCAACAGATTAAAGAAGAATTTCCCAACCAGAAAAAAATATTTTTGCCTTTGCTAGAAGAAGATATTGCAACAAGGAAGGCTCTTGGAGATATAAAAAAAGAATATCTTTTTCCTTCCTTACGTGTTTAAGACAGTTAAAGACATAAGAAAATGAAATGCTATGAAAAAGTAGAGTTTATTGAAAAGGTAAGAAACTATAAAAATTTGTCGTTTTCAAACGCTAACTCCTGAATCCGGCTGCTTAGCACAAACGAGGTAAATCAGTTCCGCGTTATCACAGGATGTGAGATTTAGCTGACTCACTTAAATCGTAGAGGCTAGTCGAACCGATAGCCCAACCTCCTTTCATTTTTATAGAAGAGTACAAATGTGAACCATACCGCTTTGGAAGGAGAGTGAGGTAAATGGCTATGCTAGAGAATGAGTGGAAGAGTAAATGAAAAGTTAACAGTGCTATGAAGAGGGCAATCCAGCCTCTTCTTTTTTTATAGCTTCAATCATTCTAATTTGCTGACCTTCCATCTCTCTTGGGATAAACTTCCAGTTGCCGAATGAAATATTTTCCCCTTCTTGAACTTCTGGCTTTTCAAACAGCATAAGGCCTCCAATAGTATCTATCGGTCCATCCTCAATGTCAATTTCTAATAAATCATTTACTTCTTCAATAAGTACTTTTCCATCAAGCATAAAATTTGTTCCAGCATCGTTTAACTTTTGGATTAAAGGGTGTTCATCCGAATCGAATTCATCTCGGATTTCTCCTACAATTTCTTCTAAAATATCTTCTACTGTTACAAGCCCGGCTGTACCGCCGTACTCATCAAGCAAGATGGCCAAATGAATTTGTTCTTGCTGCATTTTTATTAAAAGCTTTGATATAGGCGTAGAGTCTAAAACTTGAATTACTGGGCGTGTGTAAGTCGATAAATCAACATGGTCCATTTTAACGAGATCACTAAACACTTCCTTTGCATGTATCATACCAGTGATGTGATCTTTGTCTCCATTAACAATTGGATAGCGTGTGTATCTTTCTGTTGTCATTATTTTTAAGTTATCTTCTAAAGAAGCATTATTAGTAAGTGTGACCATCTCTGTTCGAGGTATCATTATTTCTTTTGCTAAACGATTATCAAACTCAAAAATCCGATTAACAAATTTATATTCAGACTGATTAATTTCGCCTTTCTCATAGCTTTCCGATAAAATAATGCGGAGTTCTTCTTCGGAATGAGCTACTTCATGCTCCGAAGCAGGTCTGACTCCAAATAAACGGGTGATTGCTTGGGCAGAACCATTTAACAACCAAATAAAAGGGTACATAATTCGATAAAACCATATAATTGGTTTTGAAAATAACATAGTAATCTGTTCTGCTTTTTGAATCGCAAAAGTTTTAGGGGCCAGTTCTCCCAGGACGACGTGCAAAAATGTTACCAAGAAAAAAGCTATGGAAAAACTCAAAATAGTATTGATGGTACCAGGAAGATTAAAAGGTTCCAAAATAGGGTGAAGTATGCGTTCAATCGTTGGCTCGCCTAACCACCCCAAACCTAGCGCAGTGATCGTGATACCCAGCTGGCAAGCAGATAAGTATTCGTCAAGGTTGGAAATAACTTTTTTAGCAGCTTCTGCTTTTTTATTACCTGTTTCGAGTAATTGATCAATTTTGGAAGTGCGGACTTTTACAATAGCAAATTCTGTAGCTACAAAAAATGCAGTAAAAAGGATTAAGAGAGCAAGTAAAAATAAATTAAGAATTAACATGGTCCACCTCCAATTATGGAGCTTTTTTCTTATGATGGCATGTAACAAAAATTTTACTCATTATGTGCGTTTTAGTGGGTGGAGGGAGAAGAACTGAACAAGCGAGTAGAACCGCTGAAAGAAGGGAAAGAAGAGCCGAAAAAAGGAGAAGAAGTGCTGAACCCTGGGAAGCGAGAGCTGAAAGAAGAGAGAAGAGCTGAACAAGCGAGTAGAACTGCTGAAAGAAGGGAAGGAAGAGCCGAAAAAAGGAGAAGAAGCGCTGAACCCTGGGAAGCGAGAGTTGTAAGAAGAGAGAAGGGCTGAACAAGCGAGTAGAACCGCTGAAAGAAGGGAAGGAAGAGCCGAAAAAAGGAGAAGAAGCGCTGAACCCTGGGAAGCGAGAGCTGAAAGAAGAGAGAAGGGCTGAACAAGCGAGTAGAACCGCCGAGTCTTGAAAAGGCAAACCTGATTATCAAGGCATACTCTGGCTTATCTTTTTTGAAATCACTGCTTATAAATATAAAAAGGATGTTGCCTTTAAATAGAGAATTAATGTATATACTTTTTAAAGAAAGGAGCATTTTGTTTTTGTGATAATTAAAAAAAGAGAAAAGACTCTTCATCTAAAAAAGCTAGAAGCCCTCGAACGAAGAATGCCTTCAGCTCACAAAAATCGTTCTATGGTAGAGGAAACACTTGCAAGGCAGATGGCAGGATTTAAAGGGGAGTTAGCAATTAATTATCCTCTTAGCTTTTTGCCTCAAATGACGTATTATATTTTCCATCATCTTCGCCTCTTTGATGGAACTCGTCCTTTCCAATTGGATACTTTGCTCCTTACCCCGTATTACCTTCTCATACTTGAAGTGAAAATTATTTCTGGCTCCATTACTATTAATCATGATTTTCCCCAAATTATTCGATCAAGTGAAGATAAAGAAGAAGCATTTGCAGATCCATTTATTCAAATTGAACGTCAAAAGCTGCAAATGAAACAATGGTTTATTAATAATAGACGCAAGACAATGCCTATGGAAGCAATAATTGTAATGGCAAATGAGCGTACGGTTGTTCGACATGACAATGCAAACTCTCGGTCTCTTGAAGAAAAAATTATACCGTGTGGTGGGATACCTAAATGTATTAGAAACATGGAAGCTAGCTATAAGAAGGCCCATTATTCTGAAAAGGAGCTTGAATCTCTTTCCAACCTTTTGTTAAGAGGGCACCAAGAACTAGATAGTGATATCTTAAAGCAATTCCAAGTTAACCAATTAGAACTAATCTCGGGTGTACAGTGTTCTGCCTGTTGGCGTTTTTCAATGGTATGGAAACGTCGAAGGTGGCAATGTCCTTATTGCCATTCTCGTTCGTTGAATGATCATTTTCAAGCATTGGAAGATTATTCTCTTCTTTTTTCTCCAATCATCTCCAATCGTGATGCAAGGAAGTTTTTGCATCTTTCCTCTCCTGATAATACAAAACGCATGCTCCGAAAATATTCGAATCGTTATACTGGAAAAACGAGTGGAAGGAAGTATTTACTGAGATAAAACTTGATTGACAGGCTAACTGTCAAATCTAAACAGAAGTGCTCAAATCAAAAAGGAAAGCTGGAACAGAAGGGGAGAGAGCTCAATGGGAAGGGAAGTGCCGGAATCTAGACTCGAAGCGCTGAACGCAAAAGGAGAAGAGCTGAATGAAGAAGAAGAGCTGGAACAGAAGGGGGAAGAGCTGAACACAAAGAGAAGTGCCGGAATCTAGACTCGAAGCGCTGAACGCAAAAGGAGAAGAGCTGAATGAAGAAGAAGAAGAGCTGGAACAGAAGGGGGAAGAGCTGAACACAAAGAGAAGTGCCGGAATCTAGACTCGAAGCGCTCTGAACGCAAAAGGAGAAGAGCTGAATGAAGAAGAGCTGGAACAGAAGGGGGAAGAGCTGAATCTAAAACATAGCCAGCCGAACTAACTAAAAAAAGACCGCCTCTCTTAGCTTAACTGAGAGACGATCCTTTCTTTGATCCAAGACGGTATTACAACTCCAAAATTTCTCTAATATCTTCTTCAGAAAGAGAAGACAAACTTGTTTCTCCAGATTGAATAACTTGATCGAATAAAGCTTTTTTCTTGTCTTGCAAAGCTTGAATTTTTTCTTCAATAGTACCTTGAGATATCATTTTAACCACTTGAACTGCGCGTTGTTGCCCGATACGGTGAGCACGGTCTGCAGCTTGGTTTTCAACGGCAGGGTTCCACCATAAATCAAAGAGAACGACGGTGTCTGCCCCTGTTAAATTAAGTCCTGTGCCGCCAGCTTTTAATGAAATAAGGAAAGCTTCATTTTCTCCTTCATTAAATCTATCCGACATCTGTAATCTTTCTTGACTTGGTGTTTTGCCGTCTAAATAGAAATACGACAATCCTTCTTTTTCGAAAGCTTCACAAATAAATGAGAGCATGCTCGTAAATTGTGAGAACACAAGCACCCGCTGTCCGTTTTCACGGGCGTCTTTCATAAAGTTCATTAATTCTTCGAGCTTTCCAGAGCCGCCTCCATATTCTTCTAAGAACATACCGGGATGACAGCACAATTGACGAAGTCTGGTTAAGTTAGAAAGGATGTTCATGCGATTTTGCTGGAAAGTTCCGGTTTGCAGCTGCACGGCGGTTTCCTCTTTAATACGGTTTAAGTAAGCTACATATGTTTCTCGTTGCTTTTTAGTTAGATCACAATGAATAGTTGTTTCAATTTTATCTGGAAGCTCAGTTAGAACTTCTTTTTTCGTACGGCGCAAAATAAAAGGAGAAACGCGGTGCCTGACACTGTCTGCCGGTAATGTTTTGAAAGACTGTACATCTGGGAATAAACCTGGCATCAAAATTGCGAATAAGGACCATAATTCCTCGATTTTATTTTCAATAGGTGTTCCGCTTAGCGCAAAAGCTTTTTCGGTTTGGAGTTTTCTTACTGCTCGAAACGTTTTAGAAGTATAGTTCTTTAAGGCTTGAGCTTCATCTAAGATTATCCCATGAAAAGCAATATTCTCATAAAGTTCGACATCCCTTCGAACCAAAGGATATGAAGTAATAAATACATCGGTGTTTTTCGTGTTTTCAATTTGTTGTTTTCGTTCTGCTTTCGACCCGTAGATGATTTGAACCTTAAGAGTTGGAGCAAAAGTGTTCGCTTCTTTCTCCCAATTGTAAACCAATGAAGAAGGTGCCACGACTAAAAATGGCGGGGCGTCAGAACGTTGTTTTCTTTCAGACAATATATAGGTTAACGTCTGTAACGTTTTACCAAGTCCCATGTCATCTGCCAAAATACCGCCGAATCCATAAGCAGTTAGAGCTTTAAACCAATGGAAGCCTTTTTCCTGATAGTCTCGAAGGGTACCCTGAATTTCTTTAGGAATAGATGCTTCAAATTTTTCAGGAGAGCGTATATCATTTAATAACTTTTGGACACTTTCATCTTTATGCCATTGTCTCCCCGTGTTTAAATATTTATCTATTTGAAATGCCTTATAAGCCGGAAGCCGAAGTGTATTATTTTCCAAATCTTCTGGAGACGCACCTGTATCATTTAACATTTCCTTAATGCTATTTAGTATCTCGTTGTCTAGGGAAACAAAACGTCCATCATCTGTTTTATGATACCGTTTTTTTTCTTTTAAAGAAGTCATCAGTTTATATAAATCCTCTTCATTTAAATCATCGGTTTGAAAGGAAATATCAAGCCAGCCTAAAGACTCGTCTAATGAAGAATCGATGGAAAAAGAAGCGGCAGGAACGAGCAATTTTTCTACGTCTCTGCTCATAAATACATCGGCAATTTCTTTAAGTTCCGGCAATATGCTGGTGAGAAAGTAAAAAATAGAGTCTTCGTCTGTTAATGACAATGCTTCACCATTCCAATGAAATCCAGCGGATTCAATTAACTGAAGCAATTCCTCTTCTTTTTTCGTTTCGCGCACAATTACAGCATTATCTTCTGCGATGTTTCTTTCTTCTGTAACAGCATGAAGAGAGTGAGGTCCATAAGAAAACAAAGGTTCTGCTAATAATGCGTTATCTTTTTTATCTAAATAAATTTTCTTTTGCAAAGAATGCTCTTCTACACGTTGTTCTACATCTGTTCCCATGTTCAGTCTTCTTTGTTCTTTTAAAGAACTCACCACATTAGAGTACACTTGCTCTAACTCCGTCTTTTCTAAAGGAAGCCGGCCTTTAGGTGTGTCCATCAGCATGTGGAATAAAAGCTTTGTAGAATGGTCTTTTTCATCCGATGTTTCATACAACCGGTCATTCCAAATGTAATATGGTGTCAGACTGACTTTTTTCGGCGGGTATTCAAAAGAAGAATAGGATAAGAAATAATTATTTCCTTCCCTGTTCAATTCAAACGTTCCCGGCCACTGCTGTTTAATGACTAATGGAACGGGGCTGCCTACTGCAGGATTTATATAAACATTCATGCAGTCTGTCAGCGCTTGAATCACTTGTTCTGCAGCAACAGGAGGAATCGTTATTTCTGACTGAGATTTTTTTTCCGAGTAAAAAAAGCTCGTTTGCCGGCCGGTCCATTTTTGATTTCGAATGACTTCTTCAAGCTGTCTTAAGGCATTAAGATCTGCTTCTTCGAAATAGTGATACGTAGGGTCAAACGTAAATTTTTTTGTGAAAGGCAGCAATGATCGCTGCCTCATCGCTGATAATAAAGCTTCGATATCTTTGACGACGTATAATTTATCCGTTCCTATTTTTAGTTCAATAGAAAAAAATTGTTCTTGCGGCTGGTAATAATCCGTATGAAAAGTAAGCATATATTCTGCTTGTAACGCTTCTCCAACGGATTCTACAGTCTGCATGCGTCCGGCAAAATAATCAACAAACAGCTTTCTTAATGAGGCTGTTTTCTCTGTTTCCGTTTCCTGTGATTTATGAAATCTCTTCTGCACTCTCCGTTCTCTCTTTTTATTCTTTTGAGAAGTATCAAGAGCAGGAGATAGTGAAATCAGTACAGCAGTAATATGTTTACATATGTCCATTCGGCCTGTGTGGGCAGGACAGGTACATGAATATTCCTGTAATTCTCCATCTTCATGAAACAGCAGGTGGACTTTGTATGGAAAAGAGCCTGATACATTCGCCTTTACTTTTGTAAAAGATCCTGCCGTGTTGTGTGACAAATCCTCCACCCTGTTTTCTTCCCAGTAGGATAAGCCTCTTGAGTAGATGGTATTGCCTGCTAGAGCACGAATCTCCGATTTTGTTAAATAGCGCAAGGTGGATCCTCCTTCGCATTTTATGCATAACCATTATTTTATCATAATTATCTTTTATTTATCGTTGGAAAGTTTTTATACAAATGCTAGTGTTTGTGGAGTGAACATTTGTAAATATGAGATAGAAGGAAAATAGCGCACAAAAGTAGAAAAAATAATAAAGTAGAAAAAATAATATAGAAAGCAGAAAGATGAAGGTGGGTTTAACCATGACTGAAAAATATGACATCATCGAAAAAGCGAAGCATAAAGCATGGGAATTTTTTGAGGGGGCAGACCCAGCCCATGATTATTGGCACACTCACCGAGTAGCCGTTTGGGCCGTAGAACTGGCAGAAGAAGAGGGAGCGGATGTATTCATTTGTGAAATCACAGCATGGCTTCATGATCTCGCAGATAAAAAGTTAAACCACTCCGAAGAAGAAGCGATTAATCATGTAAGGGACTGGCTGCAAACACATCTTGAAAATGATAAAGAGATTGAACAAATCATAGATATTATCGAAACAATGTCTTATAGAAATGGAAATAATTCTTCTATGAGTACTCTTGAAGGCAAAGTTGTCCAAGATGCGGATAGACTTGATGCGATAGGTGCTATAGGTATTGCACGAGCATTTGCTTATGCAGGGGCAATAGGTGAACA
The DNA here is from genome assembly GCF_009765375.1 of Alteribacillus sp. YIM 98480. GTDB lineage: Bacteria > Bacillota > Bacilli > Bacillales > Marinococcaceae > Alteribacillus. The sequence goes on along the minus strand of NZ_VTOK01000011.1, from coordinate 4,205 downwards.
ATTACATATACCAGCCTCTCCTGATCAAGAAAAACGTCGAACAGCAATTGAACATTTTTATGATAAACTGCTGCGATTAAAATCTTTAATGAATACAGATACAGCCATTGATATTGCTAACAAAAGACAACGTTATATGGTAAATTATCTCGAACAATTTTATAGTGAATGGGAAGGTAAACTTTAAGTAACCGCCCCGGTAGAGACTCCGGGAAAAGATTCTTTTTTTCTTTGGGTAAGAAAGCTTTAATGAGGGAGTATACATTTTTGGCGTTTTTATGTCTAGCTTCAGCGCCCAGCCGCTCAGGCGCACACGAGAAAGAGGAACTTTTGCTAAAACCGCGAACGTGCTGTCGCAACGCAAAAGTCAACACCTCCTGTGCAAGCCCGTTCAGCGTTGTCACAGGACGTACTTCCACACGATGTGGTGACTTCTACGTTGCACACTCGTCGCCAAAAACGCCACGTCCTGTGGCATTGGCGACATTAGCCCATCCTATGCGTCGACGTGTGCGATCTTAGTAGAAGTTCATTAAAATGAGCTGAACGTCTGATGTCTTCCCTTTCGACTCCGGGCCGCAGGCGACCCTGAGCGAAAGCTCCAGAACCTGTCGCGGGCTCCCAGGATGGGAGTCAGTTCGGCGTTGTCACAGGACGTGACGCTCGTAGCCGAACTTCCTTCTTTTAAGGCGCTTGCGCTTTGCTTAAAAGGTAAGAAATTATAAATAGTTGGCGTTTTACATGTCTAGCGCAAGCGTCTACTCGCTCGAGATTCCTTCGGTTCGGCATATGGAAAGCAAAGATCAGCTTTCCATATGCCGACCCTCCAGGACTTGTCGCTCGTGAGCAAGGCGCTTGCACTTTTCTTATTATTTTGTTAATTGCAGAATTTCATTTGGGGTGTGCAGCATGTGATCGGGGTTTGATTTTTCAGGCTGAACCGCTCCCCAGCCTGCTAGAGCGAAAGCGATACCAGCAGAATGAGCACATTTTTCGTCGTGCAGTGTATCCCCTATATATACTGCTTTTTTTGCTGTTTCCCCGCTTTTTTGTAAATAAGCCATTAACGGATCGGGCTCTGGTTTGTGTTTATCGGTATCATCAGCACAGACAATGGTATCAGCGTAAGGATGAAGGTCAAATCGTTCTACTTCCTCCTTGAATTCCTTTTTTGTTTTGGAGGTGACAATCCCAATACTGTACTTTTCTGTTTTCAGATTCTTTAATGTATCATGAATGCCGGGAAAAACTTTTACAAGTTTACGGTTAGATTCCATATAATGAAGCCATTCTTCCCGAACTTTTCGTTTTTCATTTACTCCGAGCACCTCTAATGCGTCATCTCCAGGAATACCCAGTACTGGCTTTAATTCTTCTATAGAATAGTCATTGCCAACCCCATTTTTAAGGGCACTTTGCAGAGATTTTAGTATTGCCTCTTCTGTATCTATGAGTGTTCCATCTACATCAAAAATAAAAGATTGGTACATAAATAACCTCCTGATCACTAATGAAATCCTCTTTCTTAATTTCCCAAAAATCGCAGGAGTTAACCAGCAGAAAGAAAGGTTGTCATAATTTGTGAAACAAAAATGAAAAATGGAGTATACCAGAGAAAACAATACTAATGAAAGAGAATATGTCAAATGACTAACGCTTACATGCTGTTTGGTAAGATCGAAAATGTATGGTAAAATCCGTTTGTTCACAACGCCGGCTTTTGGAGGGCAAAAGCCAATACACAAGACAAGAGGGTCGGGCAATTAAAGATAGAACGGAGCTAGTTCCCACCCATCAAAAATAAGTAGAAAGAAGGGGAAAAGAGAAAGTGAATACCGCAAAATTAAAAAATGAATGGTTTGGAAATATCCGCGGTGATGTACTCGCGGGTATGGTTGTTGCCTTGGCGTTGATTCCTGAAGCAATCGCTTTTTCCATTATTGCAGGATTAGATCCTATGGTTGGATTGTATGCATCATTTTGTATCGCTGTGGTGATTGCGTTTGTAGGCGGCCGGCCTGGTATGATTTCTGCGGCAACAGGGGCAATGGCCTTATTGATGGTTACACTTGTTGCAAATCATGGACTGGAATACTTGTTAGCCGCAACTATATTAACTGGTATTATTCAAATCGTTTTTGGATTTAGTAAATTATCGCGGCTGATGAAATTTATTCCAAGATCTGTAATGGTGGGATTTGTGAATGCTCTTGCGATCCTTATTTTTATGTCGCAAATAGAGCACTTTGAGGGTGAAGGCTGGATGATGTATAGTTTAGTCGCTTTAACCCTGTTTATTATTTACTTGCTGCCAAAGCTTACGAAAGCTGTGCCATCTACGTTGGTTGCTATTATTATCGTAAGTGCACTTGCTATTTTCATTGGTGCAGATGTACGTACGGTGGGTGATATGGGTGCGCTTCCTGATACACTGCCTGTTTTTCTCTTACCGGAAATTCCATTAACGATTGAAACGCTTATTATTGTATTTCCTTATGCACTGGCTTTATCGGTTGTTGGTTTACTTGAATCTTTATTAACTGCTTCTATTGTAGATGACATGACTGATACTGAAAGTAATAAGGATAAAGAATGCCGCGGTCAGGGATACGCCAATGTTGTTACAGGATTCTTTGGCGGCATGGCCGGGTGCGCGATGATTGGACAATCAGTTATAAATGTCAAATCAGGCGGTAATGGCCGGTTATCATCATTGGTGGCTGGAGTATTTTTAATGTTTTTAATTCTTGTTTTAGGTAATTTAGTAGTGCAGATACCAATGGCAGCTCTTGCCGGCGTTATGATTATGGTATCTATTAGTACCTTTGATTGGAACTCTATAAAAATGTTAACAAAAGTGCCAAAAAGTGATTCTACCGTTATGGTCGTGACGGTAGCTACCGTAGTTATTACTCACGATTTATCAAAAGGTGTGCTGGCCGGGGTTATTTTAAGTGCTATCTTCTTTGCAGCGAAGATATCGAAAGTGAAAGTAGCTGAAGCGGCAGGCAATTCTGCAGCTCAAAAGATTTATCAAGTGGATGGTCAATTGTTTTTTGCTTCGGTAACTGATTTTGTCAAAAGTTTTCAATACAATGAAGATGGTGTGAAAGAGGTAGAGATTGATCTTTCAAGTGCTCACATTTGGGATGATTCAGCTGTAGAAGCAATAGAAAAAGTAAAAGTCAAGTTTGAACAGAAAGATGTAGAAGTAACCTTGAGCGGATTAAACAAAGAAAGTTCTCAGCTCATGAATAAATTAGAAGGCTTGTCCTCAGGTCATTAAATTGGTGAAAAGACGCGGCATGTCGATTTTGGGGCATGCCGTAGTTTTTTATTTGCACTGAGAGGAAAGCATTTTAGGATGGATGAATAAGCAACGTAGTCAAAATGTTGAGGAAGTCAGTATAAGTGCACCTAGGCAATCGCCCTCACCTAAAGGCTTGTCGCTAGCCAAGATTTCTTAAAAGAGAAGAATTTATATCACTTAGTATCTTTTCATCTCTTCAGCGGTCCATTTTTCTTCATGGAAAAAAATAGATGATAAGCTAAGTTAATAAAAGACACTATCAGAATTGATATATTCTTTTGAAAAATAGTAGAATAGCAACAAACCTCTAACTTTTGGGGCGTTCAATGAGTGAATTTCTATAATAGAAAAAAACGTTATAATGTATGAAAAAAAGGGGAGAAGAGAATGTATCAAAAAGTACTGCTAGCCGCAGACGGGTCAGAACATTCCCGTCGTTCAGCCGATCATTCTATTGCATTAGTAAATGGAGAAGAAAAAGCTCATATCGATATCGTCTATGTTGTTGACGGAGATAAATCAAAAGCAGATGTTTTGCACTATGGTAACACGGAGCTTATTCAATCAAAACGAAAAGAAAAATTAGAACCGATTGAAAAAAAGCTTAAAGAAAACAACATTCCCTATGATATTCATTTAAAACACGGTGAACCAGGTCCGGCCATTGTTAAATTTGCCAATGACGGAGACTATGACTGCGTTGTGTTAGGAAGCCGAGGTTTAAATCAATTGCAAACGATGGTTCTTGGAAGTGTAAGCCATAAAGTAGCTAAACGAGTACATTGTCCAGTTATGATTATTAAATAAAAGTTTTTTAATATATAGAGGAGGCTGGGACAAAACCCAGTAATTAAAAAGAGTGGTCCTCGCCAATACGTTGGTGAGGACCACTCTT
>NZ_VTOK01000010.1:127345-190418 GCF_009765375.1 Alteribacillus sp. YIM 98480 | reverse complement strand
CACTAGATTACTTAACGCCGGCTGAATACAAGTCTATGCACCTTTAAATATTTGTCCAGTTTAGTGTTATAGCCTCTCTATCTCAAAAGGAGTCACACCTTATTTATTTTAAATAAGTGTCTTGACAAAGGGGTCCACTTTAGAGAGAGCAAAAGCAGCTCATTCAAAGCTTCTTCTAAAACCCCACCTAACTTAACAATCACTGTTGGTGAAGATACCCTTACACCAGTACGTGGAACTTTTAGTTGGAGTTATAGTAACGGAGATGGGACATCTACAGGAGTGAACGCTGATTCTGCAGCACCCCCTGAATTAGTTGAAAAGCAGCATGGGGTCGATGTGAATCCTAATACAGAAGTGAAGCTTAATTTTAAAAAAGCACCAATGAATTATAAAGTAAAGATATGGGATTCCGAAAAAAACGAAGTGAAAAGTACATATGATGAAATGGTACTTCCAAAATCAGATGGAAAAGTTATTTATGAAATTCTTGTTAAATGGGATCAAGGAACAGTGAGTTATGCTTTTTCTTTAAACGTGATCAATAATTGAAAGACACAACTAACACTGTTGTCTTGCATTCGAGTCTTCCGTTATAGGGCGCGAATCCGGAATAGAGATTGCGTTCTATTTTTGTGGTAGGACTATTCACTGGAATAATATTGCAAATTGAAGGAGGTCTAAATTAACTGTGCAATTGGTCACAAGTATATTAGTTTTATTGAAACTGAGGTTTGAAAATATCGTCATATTGAGAAGAGTTTTAAGAAGTTAAAAACCCTTCACCTATAATCTTTGTAGGTTTTATAAAATTTTTTACTAAATGGGCTTTTTCTAAGAAAGGGATTCATTTTTCAACCTAGGAAAAGGGGGGATAAGTATCCAAGGGAAGAATATTATTTTGTTTCTTATTCTTATTGGGATGCTTTTCTTGTTGTTTACCGCGTGTGTAATAGGAACAGAGACACGACAAGAAGAAAAGCTAGAGAGCATACCTAATGAACCAAACGACAGGGAGAAAAGTAAAGGGAGTAATGTTGCTACACAAGACACAGATTATGAAATCGATAAGCACGTAACGGATAGAGATTTTGTATTAAGGCTGGTCTCAGAGGAACACACCTATTCTCCGCACGAAAAGGTAAATATTAAAGGAATGGTAAAGTATGTTGGCGAAATGGAAGAAATAGAGGTGGGACATGGCGGCTTTTCATTGATTTCCTTTAACGTTAGAGAAAAAAATCATGATATTACTATCAACTCAGTCGCTCCAAGCATTGCCAACAGTTCCGTGCTGACCCAGGGGAAATGGAAGAAAGAATCTTTTCAAAAATCGGGGGAAATAAAGGAGACTGACTTTCATCAGGCTTATTTTAATAAGGATGGATTACCCAAAGGCAGCTATACTATCACAGCAACGATTAATTTTCGATTAGAGGAAGACAAAAAGCTGATTTTATCAGAGAGTATAGACATCGAAGTGGAATAAAAAGAATTTAGAAAGGTAATAGAGGCATTTAATGCACAGATAACCTTTGTTCTCATTTATCCTGCCTAGCATTGTATCATGTTATTTCGTTAACGGGCGCATTGCTGTGTTAAGGACAGTTTGCTAAGCAATAGGGCAGTTTATTAGGGGGATATTTCATGTCATTCACTGCAAAATTGATTTCTGCTTTTTTGTCCCCTTTTATTTTTGGAGCAATACTTGGGGGAGCACATTTTATGATTCAGCCTCAGTCGAATTCGGCTGTTATGTTTGGGGTCGCTCTAGTGTTTTCTTTTCCTGTTTATCTTATTCTAGGAATTCCAACTTCTTTTCTCATAGACAGGATATTAGCGAACAGTAACAGATACTTCAACCGGTTTCTTTTATATGCAGGAGTTGGAGTTGTTGCTGGAAGTGTACTCATGTTTGTTTTTCCCGATGTAATGTATTCAACTCATAATGGAGTATTGTTTAGTGCTTTACTAGGTGCAATAGCATCAACCATATTCCTCCATGTCCAGTTTTTTCTGGAGATATTTTCAAGAAAAAGGTCAGGAACTATAACAAGTTCAAAATAGTATCGACTTATCATTCATCGAGTGATGAGATAAAAGGATATTAAGTAATAGGGCGCGATATATTATGAGGCAGCCGTATTCGCAGTTCAAAATAAACATGTTTATCTTCATTTAAGAATAATCTGGGTGGTTAATCGAATTTATTTAAAAAGCTTTTAGACTCCGTATCGGCATTTCTCTATACAGTAATATGAAGAAGATAGGGTGAAGCGAGCATTCATAAAGGGGAGATGAAGTTGTATCTGTATCATTTCTTTGGCAAATATGAAAGTGCTGAGAAAGTTAGAAAAGTAATGAAAAATGGACTTCATTCTAAGACAGCGTCTATGTTTTTGGGTTGTGGAGGCGGAGGAGGATTGTTCCCAGACTTAATTAATCGTATACAAAATGGAAATATCGATGAATATCTAGATTTTGAACAGGCTGTTAAAGTGAAGTTCTCTCCTTATAATTTTAAAAAGTATGTACGTTTCCCAATTTTCACAAAACAAATCTATGTATTTGACCAAGAGATTACAACTGATTTATTCACCTACATTGAAAATGAATACATGGAGGAAATAGAGGGCAGGGGGTTTATTGAGCCAGGATTTCCTTCTAAGGAAGAACTTATGCAAAGATATTGGGAGAGCAGAATGCATCTTGATGATTATCTAGATAAAAAACCTTATCAAGATCCTGAAATTTTAGTATTCGAAAGTATTCCTACTTCTCTATTAGAATCAAGCTTAAAATAAAACCTCTTTCGATGCCATGGTGAACAAGAGTTATTATACCGTTTATTCCTTGTTTCGTGGAATATGGAGCAATTGTCACTGTTATTATTACTTTTCTTAGCGGTTTTTTTTGGGAATGTTAGCAATTGTATTTAAAAACCGCAAATTAATCGTTTTAAGTATTTTTCTTATATTCAGTCCGTGGATTACGTTTTTGGTCATAAAACTTTTTTTAAAACAAGCAGTGGATGCTTTCATAAATTTCATTTCATGGAATTTACATCATCCATTTGATGGCTACGCACTCGATTGGTTCAAATAAGTAGGTGTGAAATTATAAGTAAAATAGAGTATGTACGAGATATAGGGAGTTTGTCTGTGAAGAAGCTTGTATTATTACCATTTTTGCTACTTCTAGTAGGATGCGTAGATAATAATCAACCAGAAGAAGAACCTGAGTTTAATAATACATCCTATGACCCCTCAAGTAATATAGAAAATGGAGATGTGGTACAAACAAACCAAGGTTATCACAATGTAGAAAAACTTGATCAATTCATTGAGAAATTTAATGAAGGGAAAGAAGTTGAATTAGAAATAGTACAAGTAACTACTGAAGGAAATCCAAGATTCAAAAATCTAACATATAATGAAAACAAAATTCAACTTTCAAGTCACCACACCGAAGATTCTTGATGTTAGTCTAAAAATTGGACACATAGAATAGAGATTTTTATAATGAAACTAATCATTTCTAGGAGTGTCCAACATGAGTAGTAAACGTTATGATAAAGAATTTAAAATGTATGCAGTAAAGATGATAGTGGAAGATGGTAGGAAGGTTGCAGAAGTAGCACGAGAACTAGATTTAGTCCATCAAACCTTGCATAAGTGGGTGGATAAATATAAGGAAGAACAAGATGAAGCCTTTGTAGGAAGTGGGAACCTTAACCCCATCGCATAGACTGACTCCCCCCCTAACAAAATTACAAATACTGTTAGAAATGAAAACATAAATGACAATTTTTTCATAAAAACCTCCTAATATTTAAATTATATTAATTCTAACATGTAATGTCCTTTTAATATAAGTGTAAAAAACCCCTACTATTAAAAACCTTCTTGTCTATTAACGTAAATATTTTATCCCTTCAGGGTTATGTTCATGAAATGTGATATTAGCAAGAACTCCCGTCCAATAAATGTTACTTTAAAATCTATAATTCAGGCCAAAATAGAGGTCCACTTATTTATATTTCTTACATTAAAAAAGCCTTAAGAGAATTTATCTCCCAAGGTAAAGAGCAGAATCTAGTAAAAGTTTTCTTTCAAATGAATTTATTTATCTGATAATATTATAACCTCATCGGCCTCTCGTTGTGGTATACCTGAGTAATATACTATTCCTTCTGGATCATAACGAACAATAACTTTCTTTCCTATTTCTATTTGATCAAATCTTTTTTTATTTACAGCGAAGTGAGTTGGTCCATTTGAATTTCCTGGGTGCACTAAGAGTTGATGAAAATCACCAATCTTTCTTTTATCTTCCACTATCCCTTTAAATTCCTCACTATTTTGTTTTTCATTCTTCTTTATTAATTCTTCTTCGTGGTGATTATTGTCATCATCTTTCAGTGCAGTCCGTTCATCATTTTGATTATCTTGCATACAACCTGCCATTAAAAACACGAATGAGATGAATAAAATTGCTATGTTTTTCACATATATCACTCCTTATATCCATTGAAAAACAGATTGTCAAGTTAAGATCCTTTCCTACATAAGTATAAGAAAATGTTATTTATTATAACCATTAATTAGCGGTGTAGGAAAAAATATTGGGTGCTTTAGTTCAATAGGTTATAGGTTTTAAACGACTTAATTGTTACTGATTTTTAGCGAATTAGTTTAGAAAATAATTTTTTAAACAACATTTTTAAAACACCATCCTGAAAAAGTACAAAGCAACGACAAACTCCAAGCACTCTTATCCAGTGTTTCCTAATCTATTGAATCAAGAATTCCAAGTAAACAAGCCAGGAGCCGTTTGGGTTAGTGATATAACTTATGTGTGGACCAATGAAGGTTGGTTGTATTTAGCCACTGTCATGGACTTATTTTCAAGAAGAATCATCGGTTGGGAAATGAGCAAGCGAATGACAAAGGATTTGACGATTACAGCTTTACAAAGGGCTATTAATCAACAGGAACCACAGGAAGGATTAATTCATCACTCTGATCGTGGTAGTCAATACGCTGCCAACGAATATCAAGCCATTCTACGAAGCTATAAGATGACGACAAGCATGAGCAGAAAAGGGAACTGTTATGATAATGTTTGCATTGAATCATTTCATAGTGTCATCAAGAAGGAACTCATATTTCATCAAAAGTATCGCACAAGAAAAGAAGCTAAGCGAAGTATATTTGCCTATATTATGACTTTTTACAATTACAAACGAATTGATTCATCTATTGGATATTTATCACCTATAGCTTATGAAAAAAAGTACGCGCAACGAATGAACGAAACGAACAGATTTGAAGTTCTGTTACCTCACTAGTAATGAAAGGGCAGGATGCCGTTTCTTTACTAGTGAGGGCAGCAAGCGAAGCGCGGTAGGTATTTGACAAAAGTTCCACATTTTAAGTGTCCAATTTCTTGACATAAATCCAATTTATTGAAAAAAAAGAAGATACACATAACAAAAAAATTAAAAACCTCTTTCCAACAGACAAAGGGAAAAGTGTTTATCCTTTTATAATAAGAGAAAATGATCATTCGAATAGTGTCGCATTAGCGGGATTTTCCGAAAGAGATGCAGAAACCATCTTCAATCTTCTTCAAAGAGTAAGAAAAAATATAGAGAAAGACTGGGAATATGTAAAAAAGGGAAACAAGAGAAATTATTGATTATATAAAGGAGCGACATATTTAAATGACTGTATATATAAAAAAGTGCAACTGTGAAGATTTACAAATTCTCCAGGATATAAGCATTGAAACATTCAACGATACATTCAAAGATCAGAATTCACCTGAACATATGAAAGCCTATCTGGAAAGAGCATTTAATTCTAAACAGTTGGAAAAGGAATTGTCCAATATCTCTTCGCAATTCTTTTTTGTTTATTTTCATAATGAAGTTGCTGGATATTTAAAGGTCAATACCAATGATGCTCAGTCTGAAGAAATGGGTGATGAATCACTTGAAGTGGAGAGGATTTATATAAAGAACAAATTTCAAAAACATGGGCTTGGTAAATATCTTCTAAATAAAGCTATGGAAATTGCGATGGAACGTAATAAAAAGAAAATCTGGTTAGGCGTATGGGAAAAAAATGAAAATGCTATTGCTTTTTATAAGAAAAGGGGGTTTGTTCAAACTGGAGCCCACTCTTTTTATATGGGTGACGAAGAACAAATCGATTTTATAATGACCAAAACACTCATATAACTTTTTTACACTTCAATGTATAAAATTTTGATGGATTAAGTATAAAAAAAATCTAAGGCTTCCCATTTAGACTTGGTGATAAGCCAAATTTTTCTAAAAAGGTGGATTATTATTATGTATATTCCAAAACATTTTAAGATCACAGATGAAACAATGGCTTATGACATTATGAAAGAACATAGTTTTGCGACTCTTTTTTCTGGGCACAATGGAATGCCATTTGCAACTCATTTACCGTTGATTTTGAACAAGGAGAATACATACTTATATGGACACTTTGCTCGTCCAAATCCGCAGTGGAAAGATATCAAAAATCAAACCGTTCTAGCTATTTTCCATGGACCTCATTGCTATATCTCCCCATCTTGGTATGAGACAAATAAAGCAGTACCGACATGGAATTACGTGACAGTCCATGTTTATGGAGAAATCGAACTTTTAGAAGACGAAAATGAATTAATGGATTCCTTATATCAAATGGTATTAAAATATGAAGCTCCTGACAGTTCATATAGATTACAAGATGTAGATGCTGAGTTTCTCTCAGGTATGAATAAAGGAGTACAAGGTTTCAAAATAAAAATCAACAAGATTGAAGGGAAAGCTAAGTTAAGTCAAAATCATTCATTGCAGCGACAAGAACTAGTTATTAATCAACTAGAACAAATTTCAAATACAGATGAGCAACAGATTTCTTCTTTAATGAAGGCAAATCTAAAAAAGTAATTATTTAACGTCATTGCATTATCGGGAGGCTTATGCTGAAGAAGCAAATACAATACCAAGTCATTTACTGCGCAGTACAACGATATTCTGTAATAGAAAAATGATATTCATCAATCATCTTCAACAATCGGGCCATTCTTTAATGCATTTGAGGTGGTTTAATGAAACTTTTGATAAAATGAAAATAAGAGATTTCGTAAAGGGGAATTATATTGAATAAGGATAGGTTCCTAGAAATGATTCATTCAATGGTATAATGGTTTTAGTAAATAACAAGGCGGTGTTTTTAAAATGAGTGTTAACCGTGAAGAACTTAAACGATTGATTGACTTTATTCACGAAGAAGATGCGGCTGAGGTATATGACTTTTTGGTTATTTAAATATGAAACGGGAAAGAGAAGCCATTGATCAAATGGATTTAGACCTTTTTTCTGAGGAAGAAGAACTCATCCGTCAAGTACAGAAAAGTCGGGAAGATCGTAAAATGGACGTATTTATGATCAAGAGCAGGGAATAAAGTATCTTCAGCATAAAATCAGGGAGTTTAAAAGTAATGTCTATTGGTCACAAACTGCCCTTGATGAATTAAGTAATATACTTGCATATCCTCCAGAAGTTAAGGAACAGATATACTTGGATGCTTATAAACGATTATCATATATGCCTGTTTTGACTGCAAAGCATATCCTGTGGGACTTTAAAAGGTATTGGGTAAGACTCGGTTTATATCAAGTAATCCTAATATTTGAGGTTAATGAAGAAGAATCTGTTGTGTGACCTATGAATTGTTATTGGTAAGAGAAGACGCTGATATAATTCTATGGCTCTAACAATTAATGTTTCCTATCTATAATCTTTATTTTTTTTAGAAAAACAATTGTACTAATACTATATAGGAGATTGTTCCGGCCGGCTGCAATTGATAGAGGTATATTTTTTTCCTTTGATGCTGTATTTTACTGAGAAAGGCTGTTTTACTTGAACTACCCCCACCTACGCTTATGCTAAGAGGTGGGGGATTCCTAAGTACAAAAACCTAATGGCTTCTAATTTATTAGGCTATCCCTGAAGTCCCTCCGGTTAATCGCAATGCTTCCTTGCGATGATTGATACTTGCGAATGAGGAAGCTGAAAATAGTAATTTTCACGTACTTTCATTACCCCCAGAATGATTGTTAGCTGAGAAACGTGCTAACATCGGGCGAGTATTAGGATTCGTTTATTGCATCGATTCTCTTGTTCTCCCACTTTTCTTCAATTTTTTCAAGAATGGATGGATTATTTAATATTTCTTTTTTATTAGTTTCTAATAGTTTTTCCATGGATATTCTTCTTTTTTTGTACATGACGATTCCTCCTTTAACTATGCAATCTGATAATAACTAATAGAAAGAGAAAAAATGCAGGGAAACTATTTTTTTTGCAAAAATATGGGGGGAGACCCCCCCAATAGAATCAATTCGTGGTTTAACATCTAATATTTATGACAAGAACATAAACCGTTAGAGCATTCCAGAAGGGCAATATCTAGCTTATTAGAAAGCATTTTTGCTGCCTCTTGTGTCAAAACTAATTTATCACCAGCACTTTCAATGTTCTTTTCATTTTTATATACTTCAGCCTTAGCAAAATTACCGTACGTAGTGATTTCAATTAAATGCTTGGACATTTAAAATCCTCCTCAAATTACTAATTTCAAAGTACTTGATTATAATTTTTTTATAGAGACATTACCAAATAAGACTAGCTAAACTTGGAGTGTAGTAAAAAAGGACAGTTAAGGTAACTATTTAACCACTTTTATTTTTTTACGATCAAGCCCAATAGCCACAGCAGCTACTACGACAACACCTTTAATGACTATTTGTAAATAGGGATCAACTGAAGAAATATTCATTCCATTACCTAGAACAGCTATTAACAGAACACCAATGAGAGTTTTGTGAGGTCCACCTACTCCTCCAGTTAGGGCTGTTCCCCCTATTACAACAGCAGCTATTCCGTCTAATAATAAATCTTCCCCCATTCGTGGAGTAGCTGAACCTAATCTTGATGCCATTAACACTCCTGCTATACCAGCTAACAAACCAGACACCATAAATCCATATATTTTGTATCGGCTAATATTGACGCCTGACATTTTTGCAACAGTTTCACCACCGCCAATGGCAAACATATATCTTCCAAACTTTGTTTTGAACCCAATAAATATCATAATTAGATATATAATAAGTGACCAGAGAATTATATTAGGGATGCCCGGTATTAAAGAGCCTCTTGTAAGGTCTAAAAAACCACTACTATTGACGGGAACTGGACTCCCCCCAATTATCATTAGTGCAATTCCATCAAGTGCAAACATTGTTCCTAAAGTTACCAGAAATGACGGAACTTTCCCAATGGCAAAAATTAATCCATTAATTAAGCCACACAACACTCCAATAACCGCTCCAATAAGAATGCTTAAAATAACTGGTATACCGGTGTGAACGATCATTAATGCTCCTAAAACACCGGCTAAAGTAATAATTGATCCAAAGGACAAATCAATACTTCCCATTAATAAAATGAAAGTAATCCCACAAGCTACAACTAATAGTACTGCAGATTGCCTTAATATATTTAATGAGTTTCCAACAGTCAAGAATTGACTATTTATAATTGAAAAAAATAAAATTAAAATAATTAGTGAAATAAGTGGTAGAAATTTCATCAATATCATTTTTTTAGAATATTCAGAATCGTTGTTTTTTTGTTTTTCTGGGTTTTGTTGACGAAAATTATCATTTGGAACTTGGGGTTGTAGAGACAAAACAAATACCTCCTTTTTTTTAAACCATATAACTAATTAGTTGTTTTTCTGAAGGTTTATTCTTAACCTTAGAATCCATTTCTGATGTTAAGATTCCGTCTTTCATGATTAAAATACGGTTTGATATTCCAATTAATTCTACAAGTTCATCCGATATTACAATGATTGACACTCCATTATTAGTTAAGTCCCTTAACAGTTCATAAATTTCGGCCTTTGCGCCTGGATCAATTCCTCTTGTAGGATTATCTAATATTAATAATTTTAAATCTCTCATTAACCATTTTGATAATACTACTTTTTGTTGGTTGCCACCGCTTAAATTTCCGCAATCTATCTTTTCGTGAGGAGCTTTAATAGATAACGTTTTTAAATATCTTTTAGCTGTTTCTCTTTCTTTTTTTAAATTTAATAAGCCAAATTTATTACCAACAATATCATTTAAACTAGATAGGGATATATTCCAGCTAATAGGGAAACTATCAATAATACCTTCAATGTTACGCTCTTCAGGTATATAGCCAATCCCCATTTTAATTGCCTCTGCCATGGTTTTATTTGTAATATCATGTTCATTAATAGTAATTGATCCAGTATCAACTTTTGTGGTACCAGCTAATGCTTTTCCTAGTTCTGCTTTGCCAGAACCAATTACTCCGGCTATACCAACTATCTCGCCTTCTTTAACTTCTAGATTAAAGTTTTCAAAATAATTTCGTTTCGAGAGGTTTGTAACAGATAGCACTGGATTCCCAAAAACAGTTAATTGCTTATTTTCTTGATAATAATCTTCTTCTCGAACTCTTCCTACCATTAATTCATGTAATTCTTTTTCATTAACTTCTGTTGATGAAATACGCTTAATTATTTCTCCATCTTTCATGATATATATAATATCGCTAATTTGTAGAATTTCTGATAGACGATGAGAAACAAAAATAAAGGATGCAGTATGTTTCAATTTGTCAATTATATTGTAAAATTCTTTAATTTCATTTTGAGACAACGATGATGTAGGTTCGTCTAATAAAATTAGAGGTGTTTCTACTTTGAATAATTCTGATGAGATTGAACAGGCTTTCGCAATTTCAATGGCTTGTTTTGTTGAAAAAGAAAAAAAATCTACAGGCTTATTAGGATCTATATCTAAATTTAATTTGGATAAAATTTCTTTGGATTTTTTTATCATTTTATTTTTATCTAAATAGATCCCTGCTTTTAAAAAAATACTCTCATGAGATAAAAAGATATTTTCATAAACAGTTAAATTAGGGACAAGGGCTAATTCTTGAAAAACCCTCGCTACTCCTTTTCTAGTAGCATCTTGATAATCTTTGGGTTCATATTTTTTTCCTTGTATAAACATTTCTCCATTATCAGCTCTATAAATTCCGGAAATTATATTTAATAGAGTTGATTTACCTGCCCCATTTTCGCCTACTAACCCGATAATTTCTCCTGCCTGTATCTGTAAGCTAGCTTTGGAAAGGGCCTGAACTCCTGGAAACCCTTTTGTTAAATTTTTTGCTTCAAACAATAATGATGACATTCATTATCCCCTCCTTTGTTAAATGTATATAATGTGTGTTTTGTGTGCCAAAAATATTTTTAAAAAAGGATACTAGTAGTTCTTTAATTTATTTGGAAACGTTGTTTAGGTATCGACATAAGCACTTAATGTATTTAGAGTTAAAAAATATCATGAAAAGTGGTTATCACTAGGGCTATTGATATGATCAAAAAACTACTAGTAATTCGCATAATCAGAATAAGCTACAAATGTGTGGGGCATGTTATGTTGATATGTCAAAAGATTAAATATTATTGTGTTCCATATTTATAGACCCTTGAAGGAACATCATTGATCTCATTTTCGTCTACTAATGCTACGAGTCTTACGATTGAACCATCACCCATATGCCATCTTATTGGAAAACCAGCTATTGTAACTCGTTTACCTACAACCATTTCAATATCTCCACCGACGTTTTCCCATCCCATTACACCGTTTCCTAACAGAACACGATGTGCAGGTTCCCAGTCTGGAAAATCTTCAAGAACATCTCTTCCAAATTCCTCTTTATATTCTTTGACAACTTGAGGTATCAATGGACCAGTGCCATGCGGAGCAATTGGCGTACCCATTGGATGATCTAACGCCTGTTGATCAACCCCTACTGCCTTTACGCCTTTGTCGACTAACCATTGAGCAGATTCTTGAGTAAGTCCTGGGGAATAAGCAAAGTACGTTCGGTTGTCTCCCCAATGTCTATGCCAACCGGTATGGATAATAACAATATCGTCTTTTTGAATCTTAGGGGTTGCATTCTCTAAGTCTTTTGCCGTTATTTTTTCCCATTTCCCCTTTGGGATATCTACCACAACACCGGTTCCATAGTACTTGTCTAAAGGTACTTCATGAGTATATTCAGTTCCTTCTATAACATGAGCAGGGGAATCAGCGTGTGTAGTACAATGCATCACTGTAGTTATTTTTTGTGAAAGAACTCCAGCTTTTGCATGATAATGCTTTCTTTCAATTTTTACGTCATCAAAATATGGCCATAAAGGTGCTTTATCACCAAAAGGGTGACTGAGATCTACTAGTTTTAATTTCCCCATTTTTGTAATACCTCCTATTTATTTAATTTTTGTTTAATGGGTTCTGTCATACTAATTTTATGCAAATGTCGTGCCATCAAAAAAGATATTGAGGTAATTTTACAAAAACAAATAACTCTTTCTTCAAGGGTTTACCCAGAAAAATCTATCCGTTTATTAGTCATTTATTAGGAATGGAATAATTTATAGTCTAAAATTTTATTATTTAAATTAATGAATAATAGGGTTAACTTATAGTTGTAAATTGATATTTATATCTTTTAGTTCTTTTTATAAAGGCGTCTCTTTACTGAGCATTAACTCAAAATTGTTTATTTTTTTAGCGTTTTTATTACTAGCTAAATTTCTTAAATTTTACGCTGATGTACCGCTAATATTTGTTTTGAATGAAAATGGCATGGTATTTGCATTAGTGTGAAAAGAATGAAACAGTCAAGGTAACTCCTAAATTTAAAAGGATGGTGAAATATTTATGGCAAGGCTGAGCAAAGCAATAAAAGATCCTAAAAAGACTTTATATCAGATGATCTTGATCCGTTCTTTTGAGGAAAAGGTGGAACAGCTTTTTCAACAAGGGAAAATTCATGGCACAATGCACCTTTGTATTGGACAAGAAGCAACAGCAGTAGGAGTATGTTCATTACTTGATAATCAAGACAAAATTATAAGTACTCATCGAGGCCATGGACATTGTATTGCGAAGGGAACCAAAGTAGATAGAATGATGGCAGAATTACTAGGAAAAGAAACCGGGTACTGTAAAGGCAAGGGAGGATCAATGCATATTGCAGATCTTGATAAGGGGAATCTCGGTGCTAATGGTATTGTTGCAGGCGGACTACCCATTGCAGTTGGTGCAGCATTAACTTCGCATATGAAAAATCTTGGATATGTGGTTTGTTGTTTCTTTGGTGATGGAGCGACTAATGAAGGAGCTTTTCATGAAGCACTTAACTTAGCATCAATTTGGAATCTTCCTGTAATTTTCTTTTGTGAAAATAACAAATATGCTATGTCAGGTTCAACTGATGACATGATTAATATTCAAAAAATTGCAGATAGGTCAAAATCTTATGGCATTCCTGGAATAACTATAGATGGAAATAACATAAATGAAGTGGCGGATGCAATCGACACTGCAATAAAACATGCTAAAAATAATAAGGGACCAACGTTAATAGAAGCTGAAACATATCGATGGAGGGGACACTCAAGAAGTGATGCTAGAAAATATCGGGATCGTGAAGAAGAAAAAGAGTGGCGTGATAATCGTGATCCAATAGCATTGTTCATTGAGCAATTAAAAGAAAACAATATTCTTACTGATGGGGAACTAGAGGACATTAAAAAAAGAGTTATAGAAGAAATAGAAGAAGCAGTCAAGTTCGCTGAAGACAGTGTAGAACCTTCAATTAATTCCTTAAAAGAAGACATTTATGCTTAAAAACTATAAAAGAAACGAGGTGCAATCTGTGAGGGAAATCACTTATCTAGAAGCCGTGAAAGAAGCTATGATACAAGAGATGAAAGAAAATGATGATGTTTTTATTATGGGTGAGGATATTGGGATCTACGGTGGAGCATTTGGTGTAACCAATGGAATGTTTGAGGAATTTGGACCTGAGAGAGTACGTAACACTCCTATTTCTGAGTCAGCTATTAGTGGTTGTGTTATTGGGGCAGCGGTTACTGGCATGAGGCCAATTTTAGAACTTCAATTTTCTGATTTTATTACCATAGCTACCGATAATATCGCAAACCAAGCGGCTAAGTTACGATATATGTTTGGCGGAAAAGGTAAAGTACCAATTGTTGTACGAACACCAGGTGGTTCTGGAGCTGGTTTTGCTGCTCAGCATTCACAAAGTCTTGAAGCGTGGATGACACATATCCCTGGTTTAAAAGTAGTTCAACCTTCTTCTCCTTATGATGCCAAGGGATTGTTGAAAGCTGCCATTGATGAGGACAATCCAGTCATGTTTTACGAACATAAATTACTTTATGGAACTAGAGAGGGAGTACCCGAAGAATCTTACACCATTCCACTTGGAAAGGCGGAGACTAAAAAGGAAGGTAAGGATCTGACAATTGTAGCTACAGGTATTATGGTTCAAAGGTCGCTAAAAGCAGCAGAGTTGTTAAGCAAAGAAGGTGTTAATATTGAAGTAGTAGATCCGCGTACACTAGTACCGCTTGACAAAGATACTATTTTACATTCTGTGAAAAAGACTGGACGAGTATTAATAGTTTATGAAGCTGTAAAACGTTCTGGATATGGAGCAGAGATTGCTAGCGTGATTGCTGAAAGTGATGTTTTTGATTACTTGGACGCTCCAATTATGAGGCTTGGTGGTGAAGAAGTTCCTATACCATATAATCCGGAGCTTGAAAGGAAAGCAGTCCCACAAGTAGACACAATTATGGACGCAGTAAAAGAAATGATGATATAAAACATAAGGAGGACAGCCCATTGGCTACTGAAGTACTAATGCCAAAACTTGGTGCAACCATGGAATCAGGGACGATAGTTAACTGGTTCAAAGAGGTAGGGGACTCAGTGAACGTTGGAGAACCTCTTGTTGAAGTTATGACAGATAAAATAAATATTGAGGTAGAAGCAAATATAAAGGGAATATTAATTAGTAAGCAAGGAAAGCAGGATGAAGAGATACCAGTTAATCAAGTGATTGCTTATATAGGAGAAGAAGGTGAATCTATTTCTCCAGCTCCTAAAGAAAAAAGCACCAATCAAATTTCGCAGGATTCAACAAACACCAACTTAGAAGGAAAAGGAAATGCAACTCTTCAAGTTGAAAGCCAAGTTGAAAGAGATAATAGAAATAAAAAAGTACGTCGAACACCAGCTGCTAGGCGAGTTGCAATAGAAGAGAATGTTAGTTTGTTAGAGATAAATGGAACTGGACCAAACGGTCGAATTCAAGAAAATGACGTTTTAAAGTATATAAAACAACAACAGGAGGTTAAAGCTACCCCTTTAGCTAGTAAGATTGCAGCGGAAAGAGATGTTGACTTAAAAAACATTGAAGGTACTGGCGCTAATGGTAAAGTCATGCGTGCAGATATTCCAAATAAAGTAGAAGAAGTTCAAATTAAAAGAGATGAAGAACCAATTTCTAAAAAGCTTACTGGTATTCGTAAAGTAGTTGCTCAACGAATGGTTGAGAGTGTTAAAAATGTTCCTCATGTAACACTTGTCAATAAGGTAGATATGTCGAACAGTATTGCTTTACGAAAACAGTTATTACCGACGGTTGAAAAACAAACTGGATTTAGAATATCTTATAGTGAAATTATTATGAAGGCAGTTTCGACTTCTCTCCTTTCTCATCCAGAGGTAAATGTTTCTTTAAGTAAAGATGAAATCCTAGTACACGAGAATGTCAACGTTGGTTTTGCTACTGCAGTTGATCATGGATTAGTAGTGCCAGTTGTACGTGACGTTGATACCAAAGGTCTGGCCACTCTTACTACAGATGCAAAACAGTTGATTGATTTAGCAAGAAAAAACCAATTAAAACAAGAACAAATGACAGGTGGTACTTTTACAATTAGTAATTTAGGTATGTACGCTGTCGAAGCTTTCACACCGATTATTAATCAACCGCAATCTGCTATCTTAGGAGTTGGAAGCATAAACGAAGAGGGTGTGGGTGTAAATGGAGTCCTTAAACTTCGTCCAATGATGTCACTTAGTCTCTCATTCGATCATCGTGTAATTGATGGTGCTCCAGCAGCGGCCTTTTTAACTACACTAAAAGAGATATTAGAAAACCCCTATCAGATGTTGGTTTGAGGAGGATATTATGAAACATTATGATGTAATTGTTATAGGAGGAGGACCCGGAGGATATGTAGCAGCCATTCGTGCTTCCAAGCTTGGTTCCTCTGTTGCTCTTATTGAATCGAGGGACTTAGGAGGTACATGTCTAAATAGAGGATGTATTCCATCAAAAACACTTCTTCATCATGCGGAAGTAATTGAACAAATAAAAAGAGCTAATACATGGGGTATTGAAACTGGAAAAGTCTCAATGTCTCTTGAAAAAATGATGATGAGAAAAGATCAAGTAATTAAAAAACTTCGTACTGGGGTATCTTCCTTGTTAGAAGCTAATAAAATAAGTGTTTATGAAGGAATAGGTTATGTTAAGAAAAACAATGAGGTTCATATAAAAATGCAACAAAAGGAAGAAAATATAAAAGGGAATAATATTATTTGTGCTATGGGTTCAATTCCTGAGGTTCCAATGATTCAAGGATTGGAAGAAGTAAAACACTACACTAGTGACACTATTTTTAATATTACTGAAATTCCAGATTCCTTGGTAATTATTGGAGGCGGAGTCATTGGGATCGAATTCGCCAATATATTTGCGAGTCTGAATACAAAAGTAACGATAGTTGAGCTAGGTGATCGAATAGCAGCGACTGAGGATAAGGATGTTTCGGACTTTCTGAGAGAAAAGCTTACAAAAATAGGCGTTCAAGTTAAAACAAAAACAGTGGTTGAAAAGGTGAAACAAACCAATAAAGGTGTTGTATTAAGCCTCGTGACAGCAGAAAATGAAGAAACCTCTTTACAAGCAACTGAAATACTTGTCGCAACAGGACGCAAGCCAAATGTGGGTGGATTAAAAGAATTAAATCTAGAAATGAATAATTCTTTCGTTTCAGTAAACGACCGAATGGAAACGAGTGAAGTAGGAATATATGCAGTTGGTGATTTGGTTGGAGGATGGCAACTTGCACATGTGGCTAGTGCAGAAGGTTTAGTAGCAGCAGAAAATGCTGCAGGCAACTATAAAAAAATAGATTATTCTATAGTTCCAAGATGTATTTATACATTGCCTGAAGCAGCAAGTGTCGGTATGACTGAAGAAGAGGCACAACGGAAGAAATATGATGTGAAAGTAGAGTTGGTTTACAATACTGGAAACGGAAAAGCTTTATCGATGGGAGAGTCTGAGGGTTTTGTCAAGATAATTGCGGATAAAAAACATGGTGAAATTCTTGGGGTAGCGATGGTTGGATCTCATGTTACTGAGATGATTTCAGAGGCATCATTAAGTATGCATTTGGAAGGCACAGTCGAAGAATTAACTACTTTAATACATCCTCATCCTTCTTTATCTGAGGGGATGTATGAGGCAGCCCTTACCTGGAGTAATAAAGGGATTCACAGGTTATAGGAATATAGGAAGAGAGGAAAAAAGTAAATGGAACGCAAACATTTATATATTAATGGTGAGTTTCAGAAAACGGAAAAGTATTATGCACTATTTTCTCCTTATGATGAGAAACAAATTGCACAAATTGCCTACGCGAATGAACAAGATGTTGATAATGCTATTCACTCTGCTGAAAAGGCATTTAGAACAATGAAAAAAATGACGGCCAATGAGCGAGCAAGTATCTTGGAAAAACTAGTAGAAAAATTAAAGAAACATTCTGAAAAATGTGCTGAAATTATTGCATTGGAAGCTGCAAAACCTATTACCACTGCAAGAGTGGAAGTAGAACGTACCATCATGACATATAAATTTGCTGCTCAGGAAGCTCGGAGAATTCATGGGGAAACAATTCCGTTAGATGCTGCACCAGGAGGTGAAAGAAGATTAGCTTATACGGTTCGAGAACCTTTAGGAGTTGTAGCTGCTATTACACCTTTCAATTTCCCGATGAATCTTGTTGCCCATAAACTAGGCCCGGCTATAGCTGCTGGAAATGCGATCATTTTAAAACCAGCTTCTCAAACTCCACTCACTGCTTATTTTATAGCAGAACTGTTTGAACAATCAGGTCTTCCGATGGGTGCATTAAATGTAGTTACTGGCCCTGGCCGTTTAATTGGTCGAAAACTTACAGAAAGTGAAGGAGTTGAAATGATAACTTTTACTGGAAGTCCGGAGGTTGGAAAAGCTATTCGTAGCAGGTCTGGACTAAAGAAAGTAACTTTAGAGCTTGGTTCAAATTCAGCGCTTATTATAGATAAAGGAGTAGATTACCACCCATTATTAAATCGTATAGTTCAGGGATCTTTCGCATATTCAGGGCAAGTGTGTATCTCTTTACAACGGGTTTATGTGCATGAAGAAGTTTACGAGGACTTTGTTAAATCATTGGTAAAACAAACTAAAAACATAAAACTTGGTAATCCTCTTGATGAAAGTACTGAAGTATCTGCATTAATTAGTTCTGCAGACGTAGAGAGGGCTTTGAACTGGATTGAAGAAGCAAGAGAAAGTGGAGCAACAGTTGCATGTGGAGGGAGCAGATATGGAAATATTTTTACACCAACCATACTATTACATGTAGACCCTAAGTCTAAGGTTTCGTGTGAAGAAGTATTTGCACCAATTGTGTTGGTTAATAAAGTAGAGTCAGTTAACGAAGCTATACGAAATGTGAATGATTCAAGATATGGTTTACAAGCGGGGATTTATACAGAAAATATTAAAACGGCCTTAGAAGCTTGTGATAAGTTAGAAGTAGGTGGTGTTATGGTAAACGATATACCTACCTTTCGAGTAGATCATATGCCATATGGAGGAGTGAAAGAAAGCGGTACAGGGCGAGAAGGTGTGAGATACGCCCTCGAAGATATGACTGAATTAAAACTGGTGGTAATGTCAAAAGATAATTAATACAGTGATCAAGACATGAGCTCCAAATTAAAATGGAGCTTATGTCTTTTTTATACTTAAGCACCACTAAATACTTTGACATTTTATTTATATTACACTTTTGATGTTAAAAATTGAGGATATTATAATTGGAGTTTTGTGTAAGCCTGTATCAAAATCACAGGAAAAAAGTCATAATTACCCTTGAAAAATAATCAGAAAATATATAATATTAGAATAAACGATAAACGATAATCGATTATTGTTTTTACTTTAATATTAAATTAGTGATGGGAGAACAAAAAATGTTTGTTAGAAAAAGTATGAAAGAAGAAATCAAAATTTATTTATCTGACTTAATAATGAAAGGGGAGGTTAAACCCGGAAATCAAATAGTAGAAACAAAAATTGCTAAAGAACTTCAGGTTAGCCAATCACCAGTCAGAGAAGCTTTTAAAGAATTAGAAAGTTTAGGAATATTGGAGGTCAAACCATTCAGGGGAACTTTCGTTAAGAAATTCTCCAAACAAGAGCTAAAAGATATCTATAGCATTCGAGCCGAACTAGAAGGTTTAGCAATTGAATCGGCTATTTTCAATATAGAGGAAAGTGATATCGAAAGCTTAAAACAAGTGTATAAGGAAATGGAGGATGCTTCTTTGACAGATAATCTAGTCCTACAAATAAAGCTAGATAACAAATTTCATAGAATAATTGTTGAATTATCCCATAGTGAAATACTTTTAAACATATGGGAAAAGCTATGTTTACCTTATTGGACTTACTATGGAACTATCTTGTATTCCAAACAAAAGAACTTAATTGAGAGACACAAACCAATAATTGGTGCTCTTCAAGATAAAGATGAAACTAAAGCAAAAACGGTAATTCGGGAACACTTTTTAGAGTTAAAAAATCACTTGTGAGTTATTCTTTTAAGGAGGGGTGTTTTTGGTGACGTTAAATAATATATTATCCGAATGGAAGAACTTCAATAATGGGAAAGACGAAGTTTTAGAAAATGTAAGAAATGATGTAGCTCAATCTTGGCGAAGAAGTAAGAAGGCGAAAGTAGATCCATTTAAAAAGTTTAAACCCGTTGATGAAGAAACACTTATTAAGTCGAAGTCCGAAAGTGAATTATTAATAAAAGTTGTTTTGGAGGAAATAAAAGCAATAGAACAGGTAATCCAAACATCAAGTTTTATTTGTGTCCTTACCAATAAGGAGGGTATTGTTATACAAATTAAAGGATCAAAAGAAACTTTAAAAAAAGCTGAAAAACAGGGACTTGTTAATGGAGCAAACCGTTCTGAAGCGTTTGCTGGAACAAATGCTATCGGTTTGGCACTATTTAAAAATAAGCCTGTTCAAATTATTGGAGCTGAACATTTCAATGCTAATTTTCACGAATGGACTTGTTCAGCTGTTCCAATCCACCATCCTAATGGAGAAATTCTAGGTGTCCTTAATTTATCTGGTCATTATTCTAACGTACATCATCACACCCTTGGTTTAGTTGAGACTCTAGTTTTCAATATTGAGAAAGCGTTGGAACATGAGTTAAAAAATAATAAAAGTAGCTTTGAGTTCGATAGAGTAAGAGATAATCTTTATTTTTCATTTGAGAATATTCTTTACTCAAGTTCAAAAATGAAAGAAATCGTCCAATTGGCAAAACAAGTATCAAATACTGATTCAAGAGTATTAGTACAGGGAGAAAGTGGAACAGGGAAAGAATTAATAGTCCAGGCAATTCATAATTCGAGTAAAAGAAAAAACAAACCTTTTGTTGCCATAAATTGTGGGGCAGTTCCAACAGATTTAATGGAAAGTGAGCTTTTTGGATATAGTGAAGGGGCTTTTACAGGAGCTAAAAAAGGTGGAAAAGCAGGTAAATTCGAATTAGCAGATGGTGGTACCCTTTTTTTAGATGAAGTAAATAGTATGCCTAATGAAATGCAAGTTAAACTTCTTAGAGTTTTACAAGAAAATGAGGTAATTCGAGTTGGGGGCAATAAAACTATCCCACTTAATTTAAGGGTTATAGCAGCTACTAATTCACCTTTAGACAAATTGATTGAAAATGGGGAATTTAGGCAAGATTTATTCTATCGTTTAGGAGTAGTTACTATAAAAATGCCCCCTTTACGGGAAAGAACGGAGGATATTCCACTATTATTTTCACAACTGTTAAAAAAAGTGGAACAAAAGATAGGTATTAAAACCAATGGATACTCGGAAGAGTTGATATCTGCTTTGCAATCATATAAATGGCCAGGAAACATTAGAGAATTAGAAAATTATATTGAAAGTGCTGTGATATATTCGCAAGGTAAAAAATTAAGTATTAATCACTTTCCAGAAAAAATTTTAAATGATGTTATTGTCGAAGAAACTGCAGAACTAAAATCACTTAATCAAATTGAAAAACAATCGATTAGAAAGACATTATTATTATTCGGTGGTAATATCTCGAAATCTTCAAAGGCTCTGGGGATAACACGCAATACCTTATACAATAAAATAAAACAATATAACATTGATTTTGTGAATGATAAACAGAATAGGCACCTATCGTAAGAAGTATAATCCTCTTAAATTAATCTGCAGTCTGTATCAATTCAACAATGAAACCATCGGGATCCAACATATAAATGGCATAACATCCTTTATTGCGCCCGCTATCAATATAAATTGGATGGCCTGATTTAAAACGAACCCCTTTATTTTTTAGTTTTTTATGCATTGCAATTAAGTTATTCACATAAAGACAGATGTGTCCTGAACCATAATCACATGGCCTACAGCTTCCTGAGTATTTCTCAACCCCGTCATACTCCAACAGTTCAATTAAAGTGTGGCTGCCTGGAATTTTTAAGAAAGCAATTTTAATCTTATTTAGATCATGGACTCCAACTATATTAAATATATAGTTTTGGTCAACGTCTTGACGTGAAAGTAACTCAAAACCTAACCAGTCACAGTAAAATTGAAGGGATTCTTTTAAATTTTTTACAGTTATACCAGCGTGATAAAAACCAATTACTTTTTCTTGACTCATTTACTCTCACCCTTCTATTTAAAAATTTAAGTGAATTTAATTTTTGCAACTATCATGCCAATTTCATAATAGATAAAACATTTAATTCATTTTGATAGACGAAAAAAGAAAAATCAATGTAAAGTGACACGAAGGTGAAGAGTGGATAAGCATTATTATACTTGTTTAAGTTATGAGCATATTTTATTATTTGCTAATATTTTTAGCAATAACAACAATAAGTTGATTAAACTTTTCCTTACTACAGCAGTGTTTTTAGATTTTATATGTTGGCATGTTTTTTGCAATTATATATATTGAATTCTTACAAAGTAAAAAGAGGTGAGGTAAATGAGATATGGATTGATGGGTGTTGACTTTGAAGATCGAGTCAACTACGAAAGATTACGAAATGAAAGGTTAGAAAAAGCAAGAGAACAGCTCAAAGTTTATAATTTAGGTGCTTTTCTTTGTTATGACTTTGACAATATTCGTTATATTACCGGGACTCACATTGGAGAATGGGCGCGAAACAAAATGACCCGCTATACAATTCTACCAGAAAACGGAAGTCCTCAATTGTATGATCCAGCGACACCGGCTAAAAAAATTTCTAGCCCTTGGATCGCTGATAGTGTCCATCCTTCAGTAGGGTCCATGCGTGGAGCAGTACCTAGTGAACATGGAAATGTAGAAAACATTGCTAGTGAAGTAAAACAGACTCTTCAAGAGTTTGGAGTTGAGAACAAATCTGTAGGGGTAGATATTATGGATATCCCCTTAATTCGTGCCTTGGAAAATGAAGGAATTGAAGTTGTAGATGGCCAACAAGCAATGCTAGATGCTAGAATGATCAAAACTCAAGATGAAATCGAGCTTTTAAAGACGGCTGCAGCTATGGTAGACGCTACCTATGGGGAGATAGCACGAGCAATAAAACCTGGTGTTAGAGAAAATGACCTAGTATCAATTGCAAATAAGGAACTATATGCCATGGGTTCAGACTTAGTAGAATGTGTAAATAGTGTTTCCGGATCAAGAGGGCAACCTCATCCTCATGTATTTTCCGATCGTATGATTCGACCTGGAGATATGGTTTATTTAGATATCATGCACTCTTTTAATGGTTATCGTACATGTTATTATCGGACCTTTGTTTGTGGCCAACCAACTAAGGCACAAGAGGAGGCTTATGAAAAGGCTTACAAATGGTTGAGAGCATCAATTGAGGCTGTAAAACCTGGAGCTACAAGTTCAGATATTGCTAAATGTTGGCCACCTGCAGAGGAAATAGGTTTAAAAGATGAAAAAGAAGCATATCTTTTGCAGTTTGGTCACGGTATAGGGATGAGCATTTGGGAGAAACCGGTTTTTTCTAGATTGTTCATGGATAAACCATTTGAGATTAAAGAAGGGATGGTTTTTGCTCTAGAAACTTATTGCCCATCAGCAGACGGTAATGGTGGAGCACGTATTGAAGATGAAGTGGTAGTTACAAAAGATGGTTGCGAAGTAATTACAAAATTTCCATCAAATGAACTAATCAGTTGTGGGCTTCCTGGAAGTAAAGCGTATTTATAATTTTAATTGAGGGGTGATTAATGATGACTAAAAGAAAAGTAAATGTTCATGATTTAAGAAAGGATAATAATTTAAGTGCAGATGAAGGATGGGTAAAGATGGATGTGAAATGGGTGTGTACTGAACATACAATGGGATCTGAACATTCCGTTTTTGGCCATACAATATTTGAACCTGGCGGTGGGGCTCATGAACTCCATACACATCCTAACGCTGAAGAAATTTTATATGTAATTAAAGGTCACGGAATCGCAATTAGTGGAGACGAAGAATTTGATATTGGCCCTGGGGATTTAGTGTTTGTACCAAAAGGAGAGAAACATTTTTTTAAAAACACTCACTCCACAGAGAATTTGGAGACAGTTTGGGTTTATGGTGGAGCACCGTCTTTAGAAAAAGCTGGATATAATCCAATGGAGTAGGTGAGAAATATGAATGAAAAAACAAATAAAGACTTCATGAATAAAATACAAACAGTTAATATTAGTAGAAAAAAGTTTATAAAAGGGTTAACGGCAGCTGGAGGTATAGCTGCCCTTGGACCTTTAATTACTGCTTGTAATAATGCAGCGGATGAAATTACTTCTAATGGCTCTGAACCAGGACAAGCAGGGATAGCAATAAAAAAAGATGAACCAATGATCGCGATGTTTTCTACTCTAGATAACAATTATTACAAAATGTGGAATAGAGGCGCAGAGCAAGCAGTAGCTGCTTTGGATATGAAATATGACCAATTTGTAGATGAAAATGACCCCGGAACACAATTGGCATCTTTTGAAACACTTGTACCTCAACAGGATAATCAGATGTTTTTTATTACAACACCTGGTTCATCAAATATATTAACTATCGCTCAATTAGCAAATGAAAATCAAACTTATATGACAAATACTTGGAATATGCCTGATTGGACCACACCTATTGATACTGGGGATTATTATGTGACATATTTCACCCCTAACTCTATTGAAGGCGGATACAAAATGGCAAAAATACTTTTTGAAGAAATGGGCGGAAAGGGAAAACTGGCTCAAGTGTCTGGATTTCCAGGACATACTGCTGATTGGCAACGTACAGTAGGGCTTGAACGAGCGCTAGAAGAATATCCTGATATTGAATTGGTTGCATCGCAACCAGGAAATTGGAATCGGTCAGATTCTCAAAGTGTTATGGAAGATATTCTTAGTGCGCATCCAGATATAGACGGGGTTTACGCACAAAATGATGACACCGGGATTGGTGCAATGCAAGCTTTAGAAGAACGAGGTATGAAAGGAATACCAATTACCGGTAATGATGGTAATGAAGAAACAATGGAACTTATCCAAGAAGGAAGGTTTACTGCCACTCTTACGAGCCATCCATTTTGGCAAGCCGGATATAGTGCCGTAAGAGTTTATGATGCTTTCCATGGTTGGGAACCCACAGTTCCCGAGCGGATGATGTATACCGGTGATATGGTTATAGATAAAAACAATGTGGATGCTTACCATGAAAAATTTTATACACAAGAAGAAATACCCATTGATTGGAAATTAATGTCAAGGGTGTTGAATCCGGATGACTGGGACCCCCAAAACAACGTATGGCCATTAGAACCTGAATCAATGTGGGGTACAAGAGATAAGCCGTCAGGATACAGGGAATCCAAAGAAATTAAAGAATCCAAAGACAGTGGAGAATGGGAAGAAATTACTCAATTGTATGAGCAGCATTATAAGAAAAAAATTCTTGAATAAGGGGATGCTTAATATGGAGGGACTTAAAGATAAAGTTGCAATTGTAACTGGAGCAGCAGGTGGACTAGGAACGAATATATGTCGCACATTAGCAGA
Source organism: Alteribacillus sp. YIM 98480 (assembly GCF_009765375.1). Taxonomy (GTDB): domain Bacteria; phylum Bacillota; class Bacilli; order Bacillales; family Marinococcaceae; genus Alteribacillus. The sequence continues at coordinate 164,907 of NZ_VTOK01000010.1, read as the reverse complement.
GAAGGGAATTCACATTGTAATGGCAGATAATTCTTCAGCTCTTCAAGAAGAATTCAAAAAATTTAAAAATGAATTCCCAGACAATCAAGGTTTTTCTTTTAAAACGGATGTTACAAAAGAAGAAGATGTACAAAATTTGGTTGAAGAAACTGTGAAAAAATTTAATAAGTTAGATATCATGGCCAACAATGCAGGTGTTGTTCAAGATATGTATGAAGTAGCTGACACTCCCATAGATGTCTTTGATAAAGTATTAAACGTTAATCTAAAAGGGGTATTTTTAGGTTCAAAACATGCAGCCAAACAAATGAAACAACAACAATTTGGCACTATTGTAAATACAGGTTCTTTCTATGGGAAAACTGGCCAAAAACAATTCTCTTGTTATTGTGCATCAAAAGCTGCTGTTATTAATTTTACTCAGTCTTTAGCATTGGAACTTGCAGATTACAAGGTAACTGCAAATTCAGTATCACCTGGAAACATGGCAACTGAAATGCATTGGAAGGCATTAAGAAATGAAGCGGAAATTAGAGAAATAAGCTTTGAAGAAATGAAAGAAAAAGTTATTGAGACAATTCCATTACGAAGACATGGTACTGGAGAGGATATCGCAGGCGCTATTTTATACTTGGCATCGGAACATGGTTCTTATGTAACTGGTCAAGCTTTAAATGTAAATGGCGGAGTTGAGCTTCACTGATATATAAAATCAGTAAATAATAAATAAATTATATTTGTTTATATGAATCTATTTTTTCTACCAAGAGAAAAAATTTTGGAAAATTAAAGTTTAGATCAAATATCGAAGTATCTTCAGCAGAAATCCAACTAGATTTGGATTCCTAAAAACTCAAGGAGAGTGTAAAATGAAAACGGTTAAAATGAAAGATAGTAATAATTTATTAGAGGAAACAGAAAAAATGAAAGCGGTTAATATAAAAGGACCTGAGAACTTAGTAGTAGAAGAACTTTCAATCCCTGATATTTCTTCTCAAGAAGTTTTAATAAAAATGAATGTTTGTGGAATTTGTCATTCAGATTATGAATTAATTAGTGGACAATATATTATTCCCTTTGAATACCCCATTACACCGGGGCATGAATGGGCTGGTGAAATTGTAAAAGTCGGTAGTGGAGTGGATGAGTTTAAAGTTGGTGATCGAGTCACAGGAGAATGTGTTATTGGATGCGGTACATGTTCCGTTTGCCAATCTGGGAATTTCTCTTATTGTCCGAATTCAGATCATTTTGGATTTACATTAAATGGTGGGGACGCAGAATATCTTGTCGCTAGACCAGAATGGCTTCATTTATTACCAGAGCAGGTGGATGATAAAACAGGAGCTTTAATTGAACCATTTAGTGTAGGATATTATGCTATAAATGTTCATGGAGGAATAGATGCAGGAGATTGGACGGTGATTTTAGGTGGTGGCCCAATAGGTTTGTGTACACTTGCTGCAGCTAAAGGGATGGGATCAAAAACTATTCTTGTAGAGCCAATCCAATTTAGAAGAGATATAGGTGAAAAGCTAGGTGCAGACATTACTATAGATCCTTTATCTGAAGACGTCCTTCAAAAAGTAAAAGATGTAACAAATGGATTAGGGGCTGACCTTGTAGTTGAGGCTTCTGGAAACAAAGAGGCCTTAAAATCAACATTCGATTTAGCTAAAAATAATGGCAATATTTCTTTTACTGGGATTAACATTGGGCAGGAAATTACTGTGGAATTAGGGAAAATACAGATAAAAGGTTTAAATATTAAAGGTACAGTGGGTTCCCCATATGTATGGGGACGAGTTGTCTCATTTTTACAAAATAATCCTATAGATTTATCTCCTATTGTAACTCATGAAATGCAATTGGAAGATGCGGAAAAAGCGTTTAAAATGGCTAACACTTCAAAGGATTGTATTAAGTTACATTTAATAAATAAATAATTTAACTTTAATTATGTTGTTTGAATCTTAAAATGGAAAAAATGTACAATTGTGAGAACAAGAGGTTTTGTAAGTTGTAGAAATGTTGAAATTCCGTGGTCACCGTAACGAAAGCTATGAAGTATTTTTTAAGCAGTAGTAAGAAAATAATGAGGTGAGTGAATACATGGAATTAAATAAACAAGTTGTTTTGGTTACAGGTGCAGGAAAAGGAATTGGTAAAGCAACTGCCCTAACGTTAGGAAATTATGGGGTAAATGTAATTGCTACAGATATTAACGTGGGAAATATTAAAAAAACTAGTGAAGAAATAAAACAACTAGGCGGACAGAGTACATTTATGGAAATGGATGTGAGCAAGAAGAAACAAGTAGATGTCGTGGTAGACTCTGTTATAAATAAATTTAAGAAGATTGATATCTTAGTAAATTGTGCGGGTGCTATTACTTCTGGATTTCTTGTAAATTTAGATGAAAAGAAGTGGGATCAAATAATGGATATAAACACAAAAGGGGTGTTTTTAACCAGTCAAGCTGTTGCGAAAAATATGATCCAACAAAAGCACGGCACAATTGTAAATATATCTTCTGTTGCATCAAAAACTGGAGAAGTTGGGAATGGAGTTTACTCTGTATCAAAAGCAGCTGTAAACATGTTAACGCAAACGTATGCTTTAGAATTAGCTCCCTATAACATAAATGTTAATGCGATTTGTCCCGGATATACTGATACAGATATAATGCAAGATGTTTTTGAAAAGCGAGGACCAATTGAAGGAGTTACACCTGACAAATATCGAGAAATGTTAATATCAAATGTACCATTACAAAGAATGGCAAAACCAGAAGAAATTGGTGAATTAATTGCTTTTATTGTGAGTGATAAAGCTAATTATATTACGGGAGCGACTATTAATATTGCAGGTGGTAAAGAGGTTCATTGAGTATTTATAAAGGAAGGAGACATTGAAATGTATTCAACCTCTTTAAACAGTAAAACAGCGATTGTAACGGGAGCTGGGAAGGGCATGGGAAGGGAAATTGCGTTAACCTTATCAGACGCTGGTGCCAATTTAGCTGTGACGGATATTGATGAAAACAGTCTTCAATCTGTTAAAGAAGAATTACAACAAAACGGAAAGAGTAATGTTATAGCAATTAAAGCTGATGTTACGAATGAGAATGATGCCAATGCTTTAGTGAATTCAACAATAAATGAATTTGGGAACTTAGATATACTAGTTAACAATGCAGGTGTCAGTAGCGCAGTTAATTTTTCTGAAATATCAGAAAGAGAGTGGGATCGAATTTTTGATATAAATGTTAAAGGAGTTTTTCTTTGTTCAAAGGCAGCAGTGCCGCATATGGTTAAACGGAGATCTGGAAAAATTATAAACATCTCTTCTATGGTAGCTAAAGAAGCAATACCGTTATTTGTACATTATTCAGCAAGTAAGTTCGCAGTACTGGGGATGACACAAGGACTAGCTAAAGAAGTAGCAGAGTATAATATTAATGTTAATGCAGTTTGTCCAGGCGTAGTACGTACCCCTCTTTGGGAACCACTACTAAAACAACTATCAAAAGAAAGATCAATAAGCTCGGAAGAAGCCTTTCTTGATTTCACCAAAGATATACCGTTACAGAGACCCCAAGAACCTAAGGATATAGCAAATATGGTTTTATATTTGTCATCTGATCTCTCAAAAAATATAACTGGGCAAGGAATAAATATTAGTGGGGGAATGCAACTACAATAATAAAAGCAGGAGGTTTTTTTACATGCTCCAAAACATTGGTATTCCAGGGTTAATTCTTGTTCTAGTTATTGCATTAATTATATTTGGTCCTTCCAAGTTACCAGAAATTGGTCGAGCATTCGGTACTACTTTAAAAGAATTCAAAAAATCAACTAATGATCTGGTAGATGTGAATCCAGATAAAGAATATAATCAAAATGAATCTGGAGAAGAAAAAGAGAGTTAAATAATGGAAACAAATGACTTTTAAAGATGTAAGGTAGGTTTACGTTTAACCTTCTTACATCTTTATTATAATAGGAAAGGAGAAAATAAGCATGGATAGTGAAATGAATATTGTAGAACACCTTAGTGAGCTTCGCAAAAGAATCATTATAACGCTACTATCATTTTTATTTTCTTTTTTAGTATCATTTCTATTCGTTAAGAATATTTTTCAGTTCCTGACCAAAGATCTTGATGATAAATTAGCTTTGTTGGGTCCAGGAGATATCCTTTGGGTGTATATGGTGATTGCTGGCACAGTAGCTATTGCTGTCACCGTTCCGATTGCAGCTCTTCAGGTTTGGAAATTTGTTGCCCCTGCATTTTCTATAGGTGAACAAAAAATAACACTATCTTTTATTCCTATCCTGTTTATTTTATTCTTAATAGGCCTATCATTCGGTTATTTCGCTCTATTCCCTCTTGTTATTTCGTTTTTGAAAAATCTTTCTGGTGATCAATTTGAAACTTTTTTTACAGCTGACAAATATTTCACATTTATGGTTAATCTAACTCTTCCATTTGGTTTTTTATTCGAAATGCCTGTGATCATTATGTTTTTAACTAAGCTTGGTATTATTAACCCTCACAAACTTATACGAGTTAGAAAAGTTTCTTATTTCATGCTTATTGTTATCTCTGTATTAATTACTCCGCCGGATTTTGTTTCAGATGTACTTGTTATTATACCTTTACTTGTTTTATATGAGTTGAGTATTATAATTAGTAAATTCGTGTACCGAAAACAAATAAATACAGAAATTAATATGCACTAGATTTGATTGATCCTATCATTTGATTATATGCAAGAACCTATAAAATATTTTATTACTATGTATACCCTATCTCAAAAATTTTAATATAAGGAAGATTGATAAGCGATGAAATTAAAATTATTTTCCCCTTTTAAAATTTCAAATATAACTTTAAAAAATCGAATAGTTATGTCTCCAATGTGTCAATTTTCCAGTCATGAAAAGGACGGTAAGATACAAGATTGGCATCTGACTCATTATATTAGTAGAGCCGTTGGACAAGTAGGATTGATAATTGTTGAGTCTACTGCAGTAACACCTCAAGGTAGAATATCTGATAAAGATTTAGGTATTTGGAGTGATAAACATATTAAAGGATTCAATAAATTATCTCGTATGGTACACCATCAAGGTGCACACATAGGGATACAGCTAGCTCATGCAGGTAGGAAAGCAACTGTCGATGGTGATATTTTTTCTCCTTCAGCAGTACCATTTGAAAAAATGAAAACTCCTATAGAGATGAGTAAAAAAGATATCAAAGAAGTTATTCAAGCATTTAAAGATGGGGCTGTTCGTGCTAAAAAAGCTGGATTCGATGTCATAGAAATTCATGCAGCACATGGTTATCTAATTAATGAATTTCTATCTCCGCTTTCTAATTTACGTCAAGATGAATACGGGGGTACAAAGATAAAAAGATATCGCTTTTTGAAAGAAATTATAGATGCTGTGAACCAGGTTTGGGATGGTCCTCTTTTTGTAAGAATATCTGCAACTGATTATCACAGTGAAGGAAATTCAGTCAATGATTATGTTGAATACGCAAAATTAATGAAGAATCAAGGGGTTGATTTAGTTGATTGTTCCTCTGGTGCTGTTTTAAATATTAAACCTAATGTTTATCCAGGTTATCAGGTAAAGTTGGCTGAAGAAGTCAAAAAAAGGGCTACAATAATGACTGGTGCTGTTGGTCTAATTACAAGTGGACTTCAGGCCGAAGAAATTTTAAGTAACGATAGATCAGACCTTATTTTCATCGGCCGAGAACTTTTACGTGACCCTTATTGGCCTCGTGTGGCTGCAGATGAACTCGGAACACCTATTGATGGTCCGAATCAATATGACAGGTCTTGGTCATGGAAAATCCGATACAAGCATCTAGATTGAAGTTTTTTTAGTCTAATATTAAATTCTGGAAGGTTAGTAACTCAACAAATACCTACTATGATCAAACGTGCTATGAATACTGGAATTGATGCCTCAAAAATCCCGAATAATGGATGGTTAAATGTCCACTATTCGGGAGCACTGCTTTTTTTATTTATGTCATACGTGTCGGAAGGTCTGTGTTGTCAAGCAGCCCATTAAATTCCTCAGACCCTGGGCCAAAGGCATAAAGCGGAACATCTGTCCCGGTATGTGCATCGCTTGTCCAGCCGACATAGGCATGCTCACTGATAACCGTGTTGATTTCCAGGGCAGGTTCTTCTGATGATTGAATCCTCGCTGCTTCTTCTTCAGAAATGTCGATATTTGCATATTCCTCTAAAACTTCTGCAGCATTGGAACGGTCGTCGTTTAGCTCTTCTGCCATTGTATTACCTGTTGCTGTAACATCATGAAGGATTTCCGGCTTGGATTCATACTCATCATATCCACCTACACTCATTCCACCTGTCTCATGGTCCCCAGCTATAACAACGAGCGTATTTCCGTCTGCTTCAGCAAATTCTACAGCTTCCTGCACTGCCATTCAAAAGCCTCTGTATCACTCATAGCCCAGGCTGCATCATGTTCATGGCCTGCCCAGTCAATTTGGCTTCCTTCTACCATAAGAAAAAAACCATCCTCATTTTCTTTAAGTGATTCGATAGCTGTCTCGGTCATAGCTGCAATGCTCGGCTCCTCATCAGGTCGTTCCATTTCTGGAGTAAGTCCTTCTTCCCCAAATAACCCGAGTATTTTATCATGTTGTGTTGGATCTACTGCATCTAGTCCTTCTTGATCTTCTATATATTCAAATCCTTCTGATTTTGCTTCTTCAATTAAATTGGTTTCGCCTTGCTCGCCTCCCATTTCTTCAGGAAGGAATATGTTCTGTCCCGCCAAGTAATACATCTACATTGTCGATAAGCTGAGGCGCAATTTCTGCTTCTTTGTCTCTGTCATCTATGTTTGCTCCAAATACGGCAGGAGTAGCATGGGTAATGGTGGAAGTGGCAACCAGGCCAGTAGACATTCCAGCTTCTTCAGATTGGTTCAAAACACTTTCAAGTTCTTCTCCGTCGGGTGTCATGCTGATCATTCCGTTATCCGTTTTTTCTCCCGTCGCCATAGCTGTTCCTGCTGCTGCTGAATCAGTCACCTTATTATCGGCCGATTCGGTCTTCATCATACCCGTTAAAAAATTGTCCCAGACAGGTTCTCCTTCTTCTTTATAGTGTCGGTAATTTGTAGCATAATTGGCATCAAATCCATCAGGGATCATGTAAATTACATTTTCGACTTTTTCGTTGCCTTTTCCATTTGAGTGTGGAGGTGGGCTGTCGCTATTTCCGACACCTAATGTCGAATTTGTTCCTGTCGCAAAAATTAGGGTTGCCCCCATCCCTAGAACAGCTAAGCCTCTTAATTGTCGATGAATAGATTTCACTGTTTTCTCTCCCTTCTAGTTGTGAATCACTTTCTACCCTAAAGAAGTAATATTAAGTGAGAATAAAGTGAGTGTAAGAATCAAACAGAGAGCTCAATCTTCTTCTCTATCCCTTGAGAAAATGGAAAATATATAGCAAGCCTAGTACTTTCGTTTTACTGAAAAATGTTAAAAGGATAAATATACTGTAAAATTTATTTAAGAAATATTTGAAAAATATTTCATCCTATAAAGAGTACCGTATAACGGAGTTTAAAAAGTTGGAGAGGATAATAAAAGTTTCCATTACTAAATTAAATGATGAAAGCTATACAAATTCAGTCCAAAGTCGAAAAGATGAAACTAAAACTAGTAAGAGATTCCAATTCCCCAGCCTGGAGAAGCAAGCGTTGCTCGTGTAGTGGCATGTGGAGTATGTAATGGAGATTCCTTGACTTTTAATGGAGTGTATTCCCTTGTTTCTGGCTAAAAAGTCATTGGCGTAGTTGAAGAACTCGGCGAACGTTCGACCAAGTGGAATATTGGAGGATGTGTTGGCATTGGATTTAATGCAGGAAATAGCCATGTAACGGATCTAACAATGGATGGTGGTTATGCTGAATCATGAACGCCCCGTGACCACAAAAACCGGTGGTATATTCCTTTTTCTGTTTTACCAATATGCGGATTGAGTAAATGCATTGGATAGGATAGAGTGTAAAATATTTTACATACTATTTAAGAATTATTATGTAATATCAATATTAATAATATTTAGATTTATCATATTATTTTGTGAAAGGGGCATAAAGATGATTCCATAAGCTTTTAACTAGGTAAGGTAGAAAAGCACAGGGGGAGAATAGGAACCACAATAGGTACTAGATTAAGAATAGAAAGGATGATGTTATAGTGGACAAGGCCAGTTTATCTAAAGAGAAAGCAATTCAGGAACCTCCAGTTCAAGAGCCGAGAAAAAATAAAAGATGGGTCATGCCTGATGTTTTTGTCATCTTGTTTATTTTTTTGCTTCTAGCTTTTGCTGCCTCTTATGTCCTTCCCTCCGGGGCTTTTGAGAGGGAGGAAAGTAACGGTATTACACAGATTGTTCCCGACAGTTTTCAATATTTGGCTGCTGATCCGATTTCATTTATGGATATTTTTGTGGCTATTCAGCAAGGATTTATTGGTTCAGCCGGAATTATATTTTTAATCCTTGTTATGGGAGGAGTAGTAAAGGTAATTGAATCAACGGGTGCAATTAACTCAGGAATCCATAATCTTATCCAAAGAACGAAAGGAAACCAATACTTATTAATTTTCTCTTTCTGCGGTACGTTTGCATTACTCTCAACAATAGGGATTGCACCTAACCTTGCCATTGCTTTCGTTCCGATTGGACTTCTATTGGCCCGTTCTTTAGGATTAGATCCTCTTATAGGAGTTGCTATGGTTTTCTTAGGGGCATATTCAGGGTTCAGCGCGGGTATATTTGACCCTTCTGTCACTGTAATAGGTCAGACTATTGCTGAACTTCCACTATTTTCTGGATTGCTTTTTCGAGTAGCAATATTTGTTGTATTCGTGATTGTTACTATTCTATATATTTGTCGTTATGCTGAAAAAGTACGAAAGAATCCATCTAACAGTATAATGGGCGTGGATTCATTTACCAATCAATCAAAAGAAGAAGACACCAGGAACAAAGATCTTACCTTTTCAAGGAAACACAAAATAACCATTATGCTATTTTTCTTATCCATTGGTATTTATTTGTATGGTGCTTTCACATATCAATGGGCGCTTAATGAACTTACAGCAGTGTTTCTCATGCTTAGTATTTGTATTGCAATTGTTGCCCGGATTACACCGAATGATTTCATTCAGCGATTCATGAGTGGAGCAAGCGCAGTCCTTTACGGGGCTATGGTAGTTGGAATGGCCCGTTCGGTTATTATTCTATTAGAAGATGGACAAATCATTGATACGATTGTCTATGGTGTTTCCTCAGGGTTAGAGAGCACCTCGCCTCTAGTAGGAATGCAGCTTCTGTATATATTTAATTTTATATTCAATGGATTAATTACCTCTGCGTCGGGACAGGCTGCTATCGTTATGCCCATAATGGTGCCTATTGCCGATATGATGGAAGTGACCAGACAATCAGCATTTATCACTTTCAAGTTAGGAGATGCTGTAACTAACATTATTACGCCATTATCCGGGACATTAATGGCATGTCTGGCAATAGGAAAAGTATCATATGGTCATTGGTTGAAGTTTGTCTTTCCACTATTATTGATTTGGCTTGTGATTGGGGCACTATTTGTCGCAACGGCTCAATTGATAAATTATGGACCATACTAAGTTTTTGGAGGGAATAATGAATTTACAAAATGTAGAACAATTAATCAAAGAAAGAGCAGATGATTATATCGAAGATTTATTTGTACTATTGAGAAAAAAAAGTATCCATTCCAATGACACTGAAATAAGAGAAACCGCCCATTTTATCATAAAAAAAATGGAAGAGATTGGGGCGAGTACCCGTTTCATTGAAACAGAAGGGAACCCGGTTGTATATGGAGAAATCATAAATAAGCAAGAAAATTTCACGTTATTAATTTATGGGCATTATGATGTCCAACCTTCTGGACCAGTGGAAGAATGGTTGTCTCCTCCTTTCGAACCGACTATACGGGATGAAAAAATATATTCTCGAGGGGCTGGAGATAATAAGGGACAGTTAATGGCCCAGATTCTTGGGATTAAGTCTTATCTTGAGGTATTTGGCTCTCTCCCTATTAATATAAAATTTGTCTTTGAAGGAGAAGAAGAAAATGGGAGTACAAACCTAGCTTCTTTCGTTGCTTCCCATCAGGACCTTATAAAAGCTGATATGGTATATACTGCTGACGGTTCTATGCATGAAAGCGGAGCACCCTTTGTACTTCTGGGGGTCAGAGGTGTTTTAGGTGTAGAACTAACAGCAGAAGGAGCACAATGGGACAACCATTCTGGGAATATGGGCAATATTTTGCCTAATCCTGTCTGGCCCCTGGTAGAATTGCTGCAGACGATGTGCGATAGAAATGGAAACATATTGATTGAAGGGTTTTATGATAATATAAAAAAGCCTTCTTTGGAAGAAGAAAGGTTATTGAAAGAACTCCCATTTGATTTAGAAAGCACAGCAAAAAAAGTAGGATACAGTAAACTAAATATGTCTGGAGAAGATTATTACCGTCTACTAACAATGACTCCTACCTTTAACATTGCCGGCTTTAACAGCGGGTTTAGCGGAGAAGGTCTGAAAGGTGTCATACCTGGTCAGGCAAAGGTTAAAATAGACATGCGCTTAGTGGCTGATCAAGACCCAGAGGATATTTATCAAAAAGTTTGTGATCATGTTAGAAAGTATGCTCCTGAAGTGAAAGTCAAGCATTTGGGAGAGATGAAACCTTCGAGGACCGCTGCAGGCTTAGAAGTTGTACAATTAATAAACGAAGCGGTGGCAGAAGCTTATCATACTGAACCTGTCTTACAGCCAAGCCTGGGTGGGAGTCTACCTGTTTATGTTTGGACAGATATCCTGAAAGTTCCTTCCGTGATTGTCCCATATGCTAATTTCGATCAAGCAAACCACTCACCGAACGAAAACCTGAACTTAAAAAATTATTTCAATGGGATGAAATGCATCAGCCATGTAATCCACAAGCTTAAAAGTATTTAAAAGATTAGGTCTCTTTCCGAGTGAAGGTTCCCCATCGTGAGAAGAGGCAAAAAGAAAGGATTCCTTTTTGATGGATAGAGTGTTTTACGCTTCTATCCGACAAAAGGAGTCTTTTTTTGAAAGGTAAGAAAGTACAAATATTTGGCGTTTTAAATGTCATTCTACTACTACAACGATTCGTTGCTTTGTCTTTCTTTCAATCAGGAAGCAGAGAAATTGCTCTGATCGATCCACTCAAAGTCGATGCCACGGAAGACGACCATCTGTGAATCTGCTGTGCAGAAAGCATCGAGGAATCCTATGTTATTGAGACAGGTTCAATTGTGCCGTTATCTTTACTAGGTTATTAAAACCTGTTAGAGAGCGCATGCAGAAGAACTTCCACCAAGTGTCGTGGACATTGAATGGCTGGTAAATTAGATCAGATTCTTTTATAAGATAACAATGGCTAAATCGAAGGTATTATTGCCAATCAGATGAAAGTCATTAAAATGTATGATTGCCTGTTACTGCATCACCAAATGAAATGACAGTGAAGTAAAAAGTAGCAGGCACTGAGATCCTGCTACAACATTTGATTCGAAATTATTTTACAGTCTAATAGAAAGTGTTATCCTAAAAAGCTTATTCTCTCTCAATAACTAGCTCACCTTCTTTTATGACCATTTTAATATTTTCATTTGTTTGCAAAACGTTCAAATCTTTAAGAGGGTTTCCATCCACAACGATTATATCTGCTATATTTCCTTCTTGAATCGTTCCTAAATTATCAAGCCTTAATGCTTCTGCCGCATATTTAGTAGAACTTTTAATTGCGTCCATTGGATCCATGCCACAGTCTAAAAGGCATGATAGTTCATAAGCATTGTCTCCGTGGTAGTTAAACGGCGTTCCTGCATCAGTGCCGGTAACTACAGTAACACCGGCTTTCAATGCCTTTTTGAGATTTTCGTAGTGTTTCTCGCTGTAGTATTCTACTTTTTTAAGATGATGATCAGGCACACCACCTTCTCTGCCATAAGTAAGTGTTTTAAAGGCTGACAATGTGGGCACTAAATATGCCTCTTTTTCTAGAAGCAATTCAATACCTTCTTCATCCAGGAAAGTTCCATGTTCTATCGTTCTTACTCCAGCTTTGAGGGCCATTATAATTCCACGTGCTCCTATTGCGTGAGCGCCAGTAGTTTTGCCAAATTCCTCTGCTGCCTCGACAGCTCCGAGCATCTCATCTAGCGTAAATTCTAAAGCGGTGGCAGGACCTATGGAAGATCCTCCGCCAGTCGCCATTAATTTAATATTATCGGCACCTAGCTTTAATTGCTCTCTAGCCCCTTTTCGTACTTGATCTTCTCCATCCACGATTTTTGCTATTCCTTGGGCTTTTATTCCAGAAGGAATTTTGTCACCATGACCTCCGGTTATTGATAAGGCATTCCCACTGGCAATAATGCGGGGGCCTGCTATTTCGTTTTGCTCGATAGCTTTTTTGATTGTAATATCAACATGCGCCTTTTCCCCCATCGTTCTCAGTGTAGTGTAACCAGCTTCTAATGCTTTTTTTGCTCGACTTATCGCTTTAATTAAAGTCATTTGAGCATCTTCCATAATGATGGAATAAATCATATCAGGGTCACCGTTGTAGCTTAAATGAACGTGCACGTCAATCAAACCTGGCATTATAGTTTTTCCGTTTAAATCATAGATAGCTGCATGTTGTTGATGTTTTTCTAAAATGTCATCGGTACGTTTTCCTGCATAAGTGACGGTTTTATTTTCTAAGACAACAAGGGCATCTTCGATAGGATTGTTATGTTCTCCATCAATTAATACTGCATTTTTTAAAACGGTTTTCTTCATGAAAAATCTCCTCATTTCTAATGGTTATAAAGATTCAATATTCTAATATTTTTTATTATTAGTAAAAGTCATTTTAAAAAGGGCCCCAATTTATCAATTGAGCGATCACTAAAAAGGCAATACCAAGCACTGTCCAAATGATAATTAATGGAAAAATGAAACGAAGCCATTTTTCATAAGGAACTTTTGAATAAGCTAAACTTGCCATAAGCACCCCTTGCGTTGGGAAGAGAAGGTTAGAAATGCCATCCCCTAACTGAGTGGCTAACACTGTCGTTTGTTTTGTAATTCCTACAAGGTCTGCTAAAGGAGAAAGAATCGGCATTGTGATAAGCGTTTGACCACTTCCTGAGGAAACAAAGAAATTAAATAAACCTTGAACTATAAAGATTCCAGTTGCTGTAAATGCTTCAGGTAAGCCATTGACTAGTACAAATAAACCCATTATAGTCGTATCAATGATTTGTCCGTCTTCAATAATAACTAGAATACTTCTAGCCATACCGATAGCAAAGGCAGCAAGTAATACTGTTTTTGAACCTTCAATAAAATGATCAGCAAAATCATCAAGTGTCAGTTTTCCCAGCTTTCCAATGATTAAAGCTAAAATAAAGAAAATTGCACCTATTTCATACATATACCATTCGAGTGCCAGAACACCGTAAATTATTGCAAGAAAACCAGTAATTAATACATAAGGAATCAAGCGATTTCCGCCTTTTTGTTCTATATGCTTCTGTGGCGTATATACGTTTTGAAGAAAAGATTCTGTTTCTTCATTTACTAAACCTTTATTCGGGTCTTTTTTAACTTTTTTTGCATAGCGTACAACATAGGCGATTCCGACACTTACAAATGTAATCAACACAATGAATCTATAACCAATACCAGAGTATAAAGGAAGTCCAGCTATATTTTGGGCAAGGCCTACAGTAAAAGGGTTGGTTAAAGATGCTTGAAATGCCCCATATACTCCAACTAAAGCAACTGCTGTTGTAGTAAGAATGTCAAATCGTAAAGCAATCATTAATGGCATAATTATTGGTATATAGATTAAAGCTAACTCCGCAGCACCAATAAACGCAGCGATGATTGAAAACAATATCATAAATATTGGAATTGCGAGTGTTTCCCGTCCCTCAAGGCGTATTGATAATTTATGAATCAAAACAGCAATGGCGCCAGTGGAATTAATAACTTGCCAAGCGCCGCCCATTATTAAAACGGTAAAAGCAACCATTCCTGCTTCTTCTAATCCTTTTGGGATAGCAGTAAACATTTCAAATAAATTTACTGGACTATTTTCTGTGAATGTAAAAGAATCAGGCACAACGACTTCTCGGCCATCAGGCCCTGTCTCCCTTTGAAATTCTCCGGAGGGAAGGATCCAGGTTGCAATCATGGCTAGTGCCATCATAATCAATAAAACAATTATTATATTGGGAACTTTTAACCTCTTTTTATTTATTTTCGTCTCCTTTTGATTTAAAGGTTTATTTGTTTCACTCTGCATAAAGGTGATCCTCCTTTAAATACAAATTAGTATTACGGGAAATGTAAATTATGTTCATTGTTTAATAAAGCTTCTCATTGCAGCTAAAGTTTATAGGTAATTCATTTTCGGCAGTAAGAATTTTATTTTTCCATCTGTCTATATTTATTCTTGTATAGTTTCAACTAATAGATCTATGGCTCTAGTAATGTCTTCTTTGCTATTATAAAAGTGCGGAGCTATTCGAATAACATCTCTACGGGCAGAAACAATTATTCCTTTTCTTCTCATGGATGCTTCTATTTCATTAGCATTCTCAACATAAATGGCTGTATTAGACCCTTTTAGCGCAGTATCAGTTGGACTTTTAATTTCTAAGGAATTTTTCTGAGCATAGGAAATAGTAAAAGCTGAAAGTTCTTTTAAATAACTTTCGATTTTATTCATTCCTACTTCCAGGATAAGGTTAAGAGCCTCTTTAGCAGCAAAACAATTAATCATTGGTGCTGTTCCAGAATCAAATCTCTGGGCACCTTTCTTATATGTCAAATCTTTAATGTCAAAAAGAAAAGGGTTGTCCTGTCCGAACCAGCCAGTAATTTTCGGATTTAATTTTTCGGCAATTTCTTTTTTTATATAAAGAAAAGCTACTCCAGGTATTCCTAGAAGATATTTTTGAAGCCCTGATGTTAAAAAATCGACATTTGATTCTTTAACATCAATGGAGACGTTGCCGGCGGATTGATAAGCATCTACAAATATATATGAGCCTTTGCTGTGAGCCAATTCGGTAATCTTCTTCACATCCTGCTCAAAACCGTTATAATAAGCAATCTGAGCAATAGATGTAAGTAACGTTTGAGAACTAAGTGTTTTGTCATAAAATTCAATAGGGATATAATCATTTACTGAAGAAATGAATTTTGTACTAGCACCTCTTGATTGTTGGGATTGCCATACATGACCAATTGTAGGGAAATCCATATCTGTGGTGACAATCTCGTTTCGGTTATCTGAAAACTCTAATGCCGTTGCAATAGCTGAAGCGGCATGTGAAACAGAAGAGACGATGGCAACTTCCTCCACTTCGGCATTGATTAATTCTGCAAAATATTTACGTGCTGTTTCAGCAGCTTCCACCCATCCCATCCAATCCATTCCAAACTGTTCCCATGAATTCATATATTCCTGTACGGCTTTTTTAACTGGTGTGCTTATAGCACTTTGAGAACAAGATGATAATTGAGTATAATGATTTAAACTTGGAAAAAGGTTTCTGTATTTAGAAAATTGAAATTCCATTTTTACACTTCCTTTTCAGAAATACTTATTGACTTTATTGATATCGGAGGGATTTTTTTGCTATATACACCTTGGTTGGACGACCTTTCATTTGATTGGTCGATTATTGAAAATAATGGTACTTTAATGGAGATAAAGAAAGACCAAATCTTATATCATTATAATGATCCTGTTGAATCTGTTTTCATTGTAAAAAAAGGGAGGATTCGATTATTTTTAGTTTCCGAAACGGGTGAAGAGAAGGCTATTGCTATTATTGGAAAAAATGGTGTCTTAGGTGAAGGCAGCATTTTCTTAAACGAGCCATACGCAACAAATGCAATTACCGCTTGTACCACTACTTTAATAAAATGCAGTCCCTCTTTTTTTAAAGAGGTCATTAAAGAGAACACAGCTTATTCTCAACAGCTGTTCGAAATGATGAGCATGAAAATTCACCTCCTTTCAGAGCAGTCTTTGCATCTTTCCTATGATTCATCGTTTCATAGAGTTTGCAAAACATTTGCAAACTTAGGTTTAACTTATGGTGAAAAACAGAAAGATGAAAGCATAAAAATAAAAATATCCTTCACTCACCAAGAACTAGCGAATTTAATTGGAACTAGCAGAGTCACTGTCACTAATCATATTCAGCTATTACTCAGCAACAAAGTAATTTTTAAAAAAGGAAAGTATTATTATATTAATAGTATAAGAGACTTATTTAATGAGATTTAAGTTAAGTAGGTATGATTTTAAAGTAAGTGTTGAAATAGTTATGTATTACATTTTACAAACTGAAAAGTTTTTATAATCTAAATACTCTTTATTTTCCTCGCTTTAAACAAAAAAATTTTCGCGTTTCTAGACTGGATTAATAGAAATATTCAGAGCGGATGAAGGATCGAATTACTTTACCTGCTAAGGGAAAATAAAAAGGGAAGAATTAATAACTTTGGAACACTTCACTTATTTAATAAGCTGGGAGCACAAAAGTCGATAAATATAAACATTAACCTCTTATTTAAGGACAGGCATGAGAGGATGTTATAAGAAATTAATATCGAGATCCAGGGCAATCATTATCCTCTGGATGAGTGGCTGGGCATCCGAAAGTATCATTGACAGATTTCCTTTGGTCGAAGTAAAAGTGACAGAAACGGCGGGGGAAGCTAAGTATAGAGTAGCAGCACGGATATGAAAGGAATGTACAGCTGTGGAAATCAGTTATCAGACGAGATAGGGACAGCGAAAGCTCAGGAGGATGAAAACGTGGTAATGGAACCTGAGGAAGAGCTTGCCTGTCGAAAGAGAAATGTGTCGACTATTTATTTTATGCGGAAGCAAACGGTGTTTTTAATCACGGAACGAATTAAAAAGAAAGGCATCGAAGTCAGCCGCGCGCTGGTGGGAAACCAATGGAAAACGTGTCACTCTCCTGCACTCGAAAGGGATATACCGACACATAGACCTTTGAATTTTGGGAATACAGGCTTTTACTGCGAGGAACTATCCTTAAAGAAGACCCAGGTAGGGACGAATCTGACAGGGGGGAGGGGACACAGCCGAAATTGTTTCAGGAAGCCCCTTGTTTGTCCAAAGGTAAGAAATTATAAATAGTTGGCGTTTTACATGTCTAGCTCCAGCGCCTACTTGCTCGAGAGAGTCAACACTTCCTGTGCAAGCCAGTTCAGCGTTGTCACAGGAGGTACTTCCACACGATGTGGTGACTTCTACGTTGCACACTCGTCGCCAAAAACGCCACGTCCTGTGGCATTGGCGACATTAGCACATCCTATGCGTCGACGTGTGCTAGTAGAGTTCATTAAAATGAGCTGAACGTCTGATGTCTTCCCTTTCGACTCCGGGCCGCAGGCGACCCTGCGCGAAAGCTCCAGAACCTGTCGCGTCTGACCAGGGCGCTTGCACTTTTCTTAAAAGATAAGAAATGATAAATATTTGGCGTTTTACATGTCTAGCTTCAGCGCCTACTCGCTCGAGATTCCTTCGGTTCGTCAATGGAAAGCAAAGATCAGCTTTCCATATGCCGACCCTCCAGGACTTGTCACTCGTGAGCAAGGCGCTTGCGCTTTTCTTATATCCTTCAATTAATTGGATGCCTGACGATGGGGTTTACCTAAGTATAATCGACCAGTAAGTCGGTGGTTTTAGGAATCCCCCACTTTAGCAAAAGAGTGTTTCTTTTGTAAGTGGGGGAGTTCAATCTTTTATCTTTGAATAGCTATATCAACTGTGCTTTCTTTAAGGTCGAAACGATCGGCATTCATAATCTTTACCCAGGCAGCGATAAAGTCATGGACAAACTTCTCTTTGTGGTCGGCTTGGGCATATACTTCGGCAAGAGCACGCAAAACAGAGTTGGAACCGAACACGAGGTCAACTCTCGTTGCCGTACGGACGACTTCCCCTGTCTGGCGGTTACGCCCTTCATAGACACCGCCGTCTGCAGGTTTCCACTCGACTCCCATGTCAAGCAGGTTCACAAAGAAGTCGTTCGTGAGTGTGCCGACACGATCCGTAAAGACACCGTGCTGTGTTCCGCCGTAGTTGGCCCCTAGAACACGCATGCCGCCAATCAGGACCGTCATTTCAGGGGCGGAAAGGTTTAACAACTGTGCCTTGTCTATCAAGAGCTCTTCTGGGCTGACACTATACTCTTTCTTCTGATAGTTGCGGAACCCATCTGCGAAAGGCTCCAGCACTTCAAAGTTTTCCACATCCGTCTGTTCTTGTGCAGCATCGCCACGTCCGGGCGCAAATGGCACCTTGACATCAAATCCTGCATCTCTTGCTGCTTTTTCGACCGCTGCACTGCCGCCCAGTACAATCAAATCGGCGAGGCTGACGTTTTTATCCAGCTGACTTTGAATGTCTTCCAGTACAGTCAATACTTTTGAAAGCTGTTCCGGCTGATTCACTTCCCAGTCTTTCTGTGGAGCTAGACGGATGCGGGCGCCATTTGCACCACCCCGCATATCCGAGGCGCGGAAGGTACTGGCGGAAGCCCACGCTATTGTGACCAGCTCGCTCACTGTAAGTTCGGAGTCGAGAATCTTCGCTTTCAGTTCTTCGATTTCGGCATCGGTTAACTCATAATCAACGGAAGGAATAGGGTCCTGCCAGATGAACTCTTCTTCCGGAACTTCCGGTCCTAGGTAACGTTCACGAGGACCCATGTCACGGTGCAGAAGCTTAAACCATGCACGAGCAAAGACATCGGCAAACTCGTCTGGATTTTGGTGGAAACGACGGGAGATTTTTTCATAGACCGGATCCATACGCATAGCCATATCAGCCGTAGTCATCATCGTTGGAACAAGTTTTTCAGAATTTTCTGCATCAGGTGCAAAATACTTCTCGTCCGGATTGACAGGGGCCCACTGATAGGCACCGGCAGGGCTCTTCGTCAGCTCCCACTCATATCCAAACAGCAGATCAAAGTAACTCATATCCCATTGTGTCGGAGTAGGAGTCCAGGCCCCTTCAATTCCACTGGTGATAGTGTAAGGACCATTACCGGTTTCGTGTGTGCTTTTCCAGCCTAAGCCCTGTGCTTCAATAGGAGCTCCTTCTGGTTCTGCACTAACATGAGAAGGGTCTCCCGCACCGTGTGCCTTACCAAATGTATGACCGCCGGCCGTGAGTGCCACCGTTTCTTCATCGTTCATTCCCATACGTTTAAAGGTTTCACGAATATCACGGCCGCTTCCGACTGGATCCGGCTCACCGTCTGGACCTTCCGGATTCACATAGATTAAGCCCATTTGAACGGCAGCAAGCGGATTCTCCAGCTCACGCTCCCCGGAGTAGCGCTTATTCCCGAGCCATTCTGTTTCAGGCCCCCAGTTGACGTCTTCTTCCGGATGCCAGATGTCCTCACGTCCTGCGCCAAATCCTATGGTCTTTCCTCCCATTGATTCAATTGCTACATTCCCTGCTAGAACGAGCAGGTCGGCCCAAGAAATCTTGTTGCCATACTTCTGTTTAATTGGCCAAAGCAGGCGGCGGGCCTTATCCAGGTTGCCGTTGTCCGGCCAGCTGTTAAGAGGAGCAAAACGTTGGGAACCGCTTCCCCCGCCACCACGGCCGTCTCCTATACGATACGTGCCTGCTGCGTGCCAGGACATACGGATAAAGAATGGACCATAATGTCCGTAGTCCGCAGGCCACCAGTCCTGACTGTCTGTCATGAGATGGTGAAGATCCTTCTTTAGCGCATCATAATCCAGCTTTTTAAATTCTTCTGCATAATCAAAATCTTCTCCCATTGGGTTTGTCTTCTTGTCATGCTGATGAAGAATATTCAAGTTCAGATGATTTGGCCACCAGTCTCTGTTTGAAGTAGCACTAGAGGTATTACTAGTAGCACTGCCATGCGCAACTGGACACTTTCCAATGTTCTCAATGTCTTTCATGTCTATACGTTTCCCCTTTCTGTGTTGAGTAATTAACAAATGAACATGCCTTTTAAGTGCAAAACTTACAAACTAGAGGCAATATTCATTATTACATTGTAATTATAATAAATTATGACTCAAATAAAAAGAAAAATGCAGCAAATTATAAAAATTTAAAATATTCGTGAGGAAAGAAATATAAAGCGCACCAAGATGAACAGTTTCCTCACAGAAAAAATGGTCTATCTGCTATCCGACGGTATGGCGCCGGCGTCTAAGAATTCAGCAACATTATCACGCTATGCCCAGAGATATCGTAACCGAGAAACTTTAAAAAACTTTATTAGTTTGGTGTGAGTAAGTATACTCTTATCAACAAACAATGAAAATGAATAATTAATAAAATAGAGTTTTAATAACTACTGCTCAATTTTTTGTACTTGGCACATTCAATTGGTAAAATTTCACTAAGGGATTTTTTGTGAGTACTTCTTACAAACGATAAAGGTTTTGTCTTTATTAAATTGCTTAAAGAAAGAGAAGTTCACTAATTCTTAGATGAAGAATTTAAATTAAAAAATGGAAGAATATAAAGTGGATAAAATAGGACAAAAACAAATAAGGGAGATATGATGACACAGATTAAAGAAATGGGATGGAACTTCGATAATAGTTATGCCCGTCTGCCGGAATCGTTTTTTAAAAACATTGAACCAGTACCTGTACATTCACCGGAGTTGGTCATTCTTAATAAGTCTTTTGCAAAATCATTGGGATTGAACGAGAAGAACCTGCAAAGCAAAGAAGGTATAGAAGTTTTGGCTGGAAATCAGGTTCCCGAAGGTGCTTTGCCTATTGCACAGGCTTATGCCGGTCATCAATTCGGGCACTTTACCATGTTAGGGGACGGTCGAGCTGTACTTCTTGGCGAACAGATCACACCTTCACAAGAACGGATTGATATACAACTCAAGGGTTCAGGCCGAACCCCATTCTCTCGCGGCGGAGATGGCCGAGCGACACTTGGACCGATGCTGCGGGAATATATTATCAGTGAGGCAATGCATGCGCTTGGTATTCCTACCAACCGCAGTCTCTCTGTTGTGACAACTGGGGAGTCTGTGATTCGCGAAACCATTCTGCCTGGTGCCATTCTAACGCGAGCAGCAGCCAGTCATCTGCGCATCGGCACTTTCGAATACGCAGCAAAATGGGGCAGTATCGAGGAAATTCGAATTCTTGCTGATTATGCAATTAAGCGTCATTTTCCGGAAATGGAAGATAATGAGGATCGTTATCTTTCACTGTTTCAAGAAGTGGTCGAACGTCAGGCTGCGCTGATTGCCAAATGGCAGCTCGTCGGCTTTATCCACGGGGTGATGAATACGGACAACATGACTATTAGTGGAGAAACCATCGATTATGGTCCATGCGCCTTTATGGATGAATATGACCCGGCAACGGTATTTAGTTCTATTGATATGCAAGGCCGCTATGCCTATCAAAATCAGCCGGCCATTGGCCAGTGGAATCTTGCACGCTTTGCTGAAACGCTATTGCCGCTGCTTCATGAAAAGCAGGAACACGCGGTCGAACTGGCCCAAGAAGCTCTTTCAATGTATGAGCATTTGTATCATAGTCATTGGCTTGCGGGCATGAGGGAAAAACTAGGAATACAGAACGAAGAGGAAGAAGACAAACCTTTAATTGAAGATCTCCTCCGTATTATGGAGAAGCACCATGCTGACTTCACCAATACGTTCCGCGCTTTAACATTAGACAAGCTGGAGGATACACCTATGAATGGAACAACAGAGTTCACGCATTGGTATGAGCAGTGGCAGAAGAGACTGACTAGACAGGAGAATTCGACAACTTCTGCCTATCAATTGATGAAAAATTCGAACCCTGCGCTTATCCCTCGTAACCACCGAGTAGAAGAGGCGCTTGAAGCCGCAGTGAATAAAGGAGACTACAGCGTGATGGAACAGTTTATGGACGTTCTTTCAAATCCTTATGCCTATTCCTCTCTACAAGAGGAATATACCAAGTTGCCTGAGCCATCAAACCGCCCTTACGTAACTTATTGCGGAACATGATTAGAGATAGACAGAGTCTATACAACGGTTTAAATAGAAAAAGGGCCAAGCCCCATTCTAATGTCATTATGTTTTCGACCAAGAAAATTTGAATAGGAGGAATGGGGGTGGCCCTAGCTATTTTGGTGAAATCCTCCATTGTCGTGGATCTCAATCAACTCATGGAAAAAGAGCGGGAATACTCCTTACAAGCGGAAGCCCAAGAGCGTAATGAGGAGCGAGTCGATTACAAAAATAAGTCATTACGAGCGGGGTTATACCCCTGAAACTTTTTTTATTTTAATAAAGAATGAGAAGGTTAGGCAGGA
The DNA here is from genome assembly GCF_009765375.1 of Alteribacillus sp. YIM 98480. GTDB lineage: Bacteria > Bacillota > Bacilli > Bacillales > Marinococcaceae > Alteribacillus. The sequence continues at coordinate 142,360 of NZ_VTOK01000010.1, read as the reverse complement.
CTTAAAAAACTTTTTTTGAAATAGTTCTTTAGTACCTTTAAGTGGTACTAAAAAATTTTCTTCAAAAAAGGAGAGTACGTCTATGAAAGATGCAAAGAGAGAGGTCATACGCCGCTTTTATGAAGAAATACATAATGATGATGATTTAAGCAAAAAAGATGAAATTCTGTCATCTAATTATTTAGTACACGAGTATGACCAGGACCGCAATGAACTGGTAGTAGAGGAACTTCACAAAGCATTTCCTGATATTCACTATAATGTTACTCACGTTGTGATTGATGGAGAGATGGCAGCTGTCAACTGGGTAGCAAAGGGAACGCATAAAGGAACGTTCAGCTACATTCCTGTATCGCCAACAAACAAACAAATTACGATTAAAGGGGCTCATTTTCTCCGGTTTGCAGATGATAAAATTGAAGAAGTATCGCTGCACACCGACCGCTTGGGGTTAGCACAGCAGCTTGGCGTAGCTCCAGCGAATTAAATAGTATTAGGGGAGCTGAAGAAATTCTATATTGATCAGTTTCCCTTATCTTATATTTAACAAGTGATAAACTCGAAATAATGGTCTGCAATTAAAACTTGTTATCCTTCTATTGATTCAATATAACTAAACCTTTCTATTTTTCTTCCCTCTCTATTAGGTTTTCTAATTCTCTTACCTTATTATTATATACCTAATGTTGATCCCCTAATGTTAATTGTTGTGTGTAACACAAAAACTATAAAAATAAAATTTCTTATAGGTAGTAAAAAAGAAAAGAAATAAAGAGAAAATGAAAGTTATTTCGTAATGACGTACGCTTACATGCTGTTTTCATAAATAGGCCAATATGTGCTATTCTATTTTTGTTCACAACGGCCGACTTTTGTAAGAGACAAAAGTCATAAAAAATAAATAGAATAGAGAAGAGGTGTTGGATTGAATTTTCAATCAATCAAACAGGAGTGGTTTGGCAACGTTAGAGGAGACGTACTGGCGGGAATTGTTGTTGCCCTTGCTCTTATCCCTGAAGCTATTGCCTTTTCCATTATAGCAGGGGTAGATCCTATGGTAGGACTTTATGCATCCTTTTGTATCGCTGTTGTTATTGCCTTTGTAGGTGGAAGACCGGGAATGATTTCAGGAGCAACGGGAGCTATGGCTCTTCTAATGATCACCCTGGTAGCAGATCACGGACTCCAATATTTGTTGGCTGTTACGATTTTAACAGGTATTCTACAGGTTTTGTTCGGTGTATTTAAGTTATCAAGAATCATGAAATTCGTGCCTCGTTCGGTTATGGTTGGTTTTGTCAATGCATTAGCAATTCTTATTTTCACTTCTCAGCTGCAGCATTTTGTAGGGGAAAATTGGATTATGTATGCATTAGTGGCATTAACTTTAGCCATTATTTACTTGCTTCCTAAGGTTCCCATCCACCCTGGTCGCAATTATTGTTGTTACTTCTATTGCTATTTTTGCTAACTTTGGAGTGCGAACCGTAGGAGATTTAGGAACTCTAACACAGTCTCTTCCTGTTTTTATGCTTCCATCTATCCCATTAACCTTTGAAACCTTAGCTATCATTTTTCCATATGCTTTAGCTTTGACAGTTGTCGGGCAGTTAGAATCTCTTTTAACTGCATCTATCATTGACGATATGACTGATACAGAAAGTGATAAAAACAAAGAGTGCAGAGGTCAAGGGATTGCTAATATTGTTACTGGCTGTTTTGGCGGTATGGCTGGATGTGCTATGATTGGTCAATCTGTTATTAATGTAAAATCAGGAGGGAACGGCCGCCTGTCTTCGTTAGTAGCGGGTGTTGCTCTGATGATCCTTATTATTGCGCTAGGCGGGATTGTTGTCCAAATCCCTATGGCTGCTTTAGCAGGAGTAATGATTATGGTTGCTATTGGGACATTTGACTGGAGTTCCTTAGCGAACATTCATAAAGTTCCTAAAACGGACTCCACGGTAATGGTTGTAACTGTAGCTACTGTTGTTGTTACACATGATTTGGCTAAAGGTGTATTAGCTGGTGTTATTTTAAGTGCTATCTTCTTTGTGAGTAAGATTTCAAAAATTCATGTGGAAGAAAAATTAGTTAAAGTTCAACAAAAGAAAGTCTACTCGTTAAAAGGTCAATTGTTTTTTGCTTCTGTCTCTGACCTGCCTAAGAAATTTAGGTATGATGATAAAGTGAAAGAAGTGGAAATTGATCTAAGCGCCGCCCATTTGTGGGATGATTCTGCTATTAATGCTTTGGATAAAATTGAGAATAAGTTTGAACAACAAGACATTAAAGTAACGTATGCTGGTTTAAATCCGGAAAGCAAACAGTTGTTAAACAAAATAGGCGGATTAACAAAAGCTTCAGGACATTAAAATTTCATCAGCCTTTTAAAAACGATCACAAAATAAGTGATCGTTTTTTAGTCTGGATAACATTTTTATCCATAAGCAACAATCCTAGTTATTATAAGTTTCTTTACAGGTTAAGATAAGTTTCATAAGATATAGGTAATAGAATAGATTGGAGGAGACTATATGTATCAACATGTACTGATTCCAGCAGATGGTTCTGAACATGCTTATCGTGCTGCAAAGCATGCTGCTGGCCTATTAAAAGCGGAAGGAACCATTGATGTTGTCTATGTTATTGATGGATCAAAATCTAAAACCGATGTACTTCATACAGGGAATAAAGAACTGATTACAAAAAAACGGCGTGAAAAACTTAAAAACATTGAAGAGTTGTTAAACCAACAACAAATATCTTACCATGTTCATTTTTTACATGGAGAACCAGGACCTGCCATTGTAAAACATGCTAATGCTAATAATTATGACTGTATCGTTATGGGAAGCCGTGGATTGAATAATCTTCAGAGCATGGTTTTAGGCAGCGTCAGCCATAAAGTAGCAAAGCGAGCCAATTGTCCTGTGATGATAGTAAAATAAAAAGACTGCAAAGATGAATTATCCTGCAGTCTTTATTTTTAACATTTCCTCCTGTTCTTTTCTGATAGGATTATCTGGAGTTACTTCTTTTATTACATACAGCAATTCCTAATGGATATCGAACTTTTGGACGCTTGATATTTTCTATAGAAACGCCTTGTTGATAATAAAAATGAACGTTTTCAAAAATATCGTCATTTTCAGTAAAAAGAGTAAGAAACTCATGTTCTGTTAACTGATGGTAATGAAAAGGAGATTTACATGGTTTTCCTCTTCCTTGTCCGAATGGGGTAGATATAACCATGGTACCTCCAGGTTTAAGCAAAGAACTTATTTTTGTTAAAAACTCCCGGTCATCGGGAACATGCTCTAATGTTTCAAAAGAAATTATAGTATCAAATGTACCAATATCTGTTATTAACTCCGAGTCAAAAACATCTCCCGTTTTAAATGTTAGTAATGGATGATTGTAGGTTTTTTTGGCATAATCGATCGTCTCCAAATCGATATCTACACCTACTATCTTTGTCATATGCTTTTTTCTCGCCTTAGCTATCATCTGTGCACCATAACCCGACCCGCACGCGATATCGAGCACGTTTCCTCTGGCATAAGGTACAGCAAAGTAATAGCGGGCAAGGTGTTCGAGCAGCATTCCATTACTAGGCTTCATTTCTTTAGGGATAATTCTCTCTCCCGTATCTTTTAACACATGTGATCACCGCTATCTAATTTAGTAAACAATTATAATCATAACGAAAAGATATATTACTATCAAACATGTTCTAAATACTCCGGGTCATTTTGTTCTCGATTTCACATGATTTTATCGATATGATATATTTTCTGTACACCCCTTTAATCCTCAAAATCCCCAATAATAATTTTTCCCCAAATGATTCAAAATGGGAAGGAAAAAACGTTGAAAGATGAAAAATATTTAAATCGTGAGGAACAAAAACAGCTGCAAAACCTAAAAACTAAACTAAAAGCGTCTAACTCTGATAAAGAAAGAAAACAAATCATAACAAAAATAACTTTGCTGCGTGAAAAAGCTAAAATACGAAGCAGATATTCTAAATAGAAGGGAGTTCTTTATGTCAGATAAGGATCAGCAAGAGTTTGAAGCAGAGCAAGCTCATCTCGAAAAAACGAAAGAATACATTCGTGAAGTGTTAGAAAAGTCACTGAAAGATCAAAAAGGTTATCAAAGCAATATTAAGCAGGCTTTGGTAGAATTAGATCATTTAGATAGCAGTTTAAGCTACGTAAACACTTTGTCAAATGCTCAGTTGCTGGAAATGACAAATAAGGAGTTTCGGAGCTTACTGAAAGTCCAGGATAATCCCTATTTCAGTCGGATTGATTTCACTCCAAAACATTCGGACGAAACAGAAAAATTGTATATTGGAAAAACATCATTAAACCGAAAAGATACTCATGAACCTGTAATTGTCGATTGGCGCTCTCCGATTGCTAACTTATATTATGATGGAAGCTTAGGAGAAGCTGTTTATGATGCAGAGGGGCAGACCCATGAGGGAGAGCTATCTTTAAAAAGGCAATATGTCATTGAAGATGGAGAACTCGAAGAAGTAAGAGATATTGATATTACAGCACGGGACCAAATGCTGCAAGCTGCTCTAACTACAAATGCAGAAAAACGATTAAAAGATATTGTGTCTACCATACAAGCAGAACAAAACCGCATTATAAGGGCTGAAATGAATAAGCCTTTAATCGTTCAAGGTGTAGCTGGAAGCGGTAAAACTACAATTGCGATGCACCGGATTGCTTATTTTATTTATACGTACGCTGAAAACTTTAATCCCTCCGAAATGATGATATTAGCACCAAGCAAGCTATTTCTTGATTACATTTCGGACGTCCTTCCTGAGCTTGGAGTAGAAGATGTGACCCAGACAACATTTCAAGACTTTTTTCATCAAGCCATGGGAAAAAAGTTTACCTTTATGAAATCAGATGAAAAGCTGTTGAAGCTTGTAGAAGGAGATCCTAAAGAAGACTTGGAAACTTTATCCTGGATTTCTCAATGTAAAGGTTCCATGTTGTGTAAGGATATAATTGGTCGGTATACTGCTGAAATCACAGACAGCCTTATTTTGGGAGAAGATTTAAAACTTGATCGGTTTGTATTATTTGATAGGAAAAAAGTAAAATCTCTTTTTGAAGAGCAATACGCATATATGCCGCCATTTCAACGTATAGAAAAAATCAAGAAAGTAATTTCAAATCATGTTAAAACAAAGAAAAAAGACATTCTTCAAAAAGTAGAAGACATCTATGATAACCGAATTGAAAAGATTAGGTACAGTGTAAAAGATCCTGAAAAACGAAGAGAAAAAATCGTTCATGTCATGGATCAAAAAGAAGAATATTTGGAGAGATTAAAGAAGGAATCTAAAAATATAGTGAATCCTTACGTAAAGAAATTTTCAAAAAAGGACATTCATACGTATTATAAAGAGTTAATGACTGATGAAAATCTTTTGTTTAAATATGGGAATGGAGAGATTACAAACGAAGAAGCAAAAGTTTTGGCTTCTTACAATAAGTCCTTGTTGAAAGGTAAAAAAATCGAAGGGGAAGATGCTGCTCCATTGCTATACACAAAGTATTTACTTGCAGGTGTAAAAGATACGCAAAAAATTAAAAACGTTGTAATAGATGAAGCCCAAGATTATTGCTTGTTTGAGTTTTACACTTTAAAAAAAGTGACTAACACCGAGTTGTTTACTATATTAGGGGACTTGTCTCAAGGAATACACAGCTATCGAAGCATTTTGAATTGGGATGAAGTCATTAATCACGTATTTAAGAAAGCAACGTATACCACATTAGAACAAAGTTACAGAACAACTCAGGAAATTATGAAATGGGCGAACGTTGTTATCCAATACAGTCAAACAGAAGATCTGCCGCTGGCAAAACCAGTAGTTCGCCACGGAGAGGAACCAAGCTTTTATTTCTTTGAAACTTCAAAAGATGCAGCTTTGCTTCTTCAAGAAAGAATCAATACACCCAAACAAAAAAATTATAAATCCGTTGCCATCATAGGAAAAACTAAAAAAGAGTGCACAGAAATAAACAAAGCAATAGAAAAGTACACGGACCTCCACTCCAAAATATTAGAAGAAAACGAAAACTTAGAAGAAGGCATCGTCCATATAGTTCCGTCTTATCTTTCTAAAGGTCTGGAATTTGACGCTGTCATTCTCTTTACAGATAAAGAGAATTATGACAAAACGAAAGATTTAGATGTGAAGCTGCTGTATGTATCTATGACACGGGCTCTCCATGATTTAGATGTCGTTTTACATCGTACACGGTATTCCGGACTGCTAAAGGAATTATTCGATCATGGAGCTGAAAATCATAAGATATCGTTTTCTATTGAGTGAAAGGTGACATGTAAAAATTGAATGTCTCTGCCTCCCTATCCGTAGGGGGGCATTTTTTGTTGAGAAAGAAGTTGTGTTTTTTTAAAATGCCTGTAAGAGATCCATTAATCAAACGTTTGATTAAGGTTTTCCGAAGAACTTCACAACATTCACCATAATTAATGGGAAATGGGAAACGATAAACATAATAGGGAGGCAGATAGGTATGAACTCGCGAATTCTTAAGATTTTTTGTTCTGTTATGATAATGACTTTCCTGTTTATAATTAGTTTCTCATTGACGAATGCAGAAAACCCTAACGATTTTTCAAAAAGAGTAGCTATAGTTATAGATGATTTTGGCAATAACATGGCGGGTACAAAAGAGATGCTGGATCTTGAAATACCATTGACTGTGGCTGTTATGCCGTTTTTAACGACATCCATTATCGATGCAAATACAGCCCATGAAAAAGGTCATGATGTAATTGTGCATATGCCAATGGAAGCGAAAAATGCAAACAAGGACTGGCTTGGTCCGGGAGCCATTACAACTGATTTAAGTGATGAAGAGATGAAGAGGAGAGTTCACGCAGCCATTGATGCTGTTCCTCATGCGATTGGTATGAACAATCATATGGGTTCAAAGGCAACAGCGGATGAACGAGTGATGCGAAAGATCCTTGAAGTCTGCCGAGAGAGAGGGTTGATCTATATAGACAGTAAAACAAACTATTACAGTGTAGTACGTGATTTAGCAGAAGAAATAGGGGTTCCATATGCCGAAAATCATATATTTTTGGATGACGTGACAAGTATCAACCACATTAGTCATCAATGTCAATTAATTATGAGCCAACTAACAGAAAGACACCCTGAGTGCATTGCGATTGGGCATGTAGGACGTGCTGGGAAAAGCACAGCCGCCGTGCTGCAAAACAAGGCAGCAGATATGCAGAAAGAAGTAGAGTTTGTGGGAGTCTCAGAACTCGTTCCAGATTATCAATTGAGTCAGTAGTAGGAGTACTCCCAGGAAATGAACAAATGTTTAATAAATAATAAAAAATATATGCCAAACTTTGATGCCGCTGATCAAAATATTTATCCACTTAAACGTGTAGTGTAGAGTACGTATTTTTCTTATTTAACCTTCTCATTTTTTATCGATATAAGCAGCTGTATATGTATAATATTTTTCTATATTTAATTCTGTCTTTTGATGAAGTAATCCACCACCATGTACTGCATCCCATGGATTGATAGCAATTACTTTAGTATAAAAACTTGCAAATTGATCAACTGGTGAAAACTATGCATAAATGCATTGATTATTTGGATTTGCATAATGCGAGCGCTATTTCTAGGAATGTTGTTGAACTTGTAAGAAATGATAAATAGTTGGCGTTTTACATGTCTAGCGCAAGCGCCTATTCGCTCGAGATTCCTTCGGTTCGTCAATGGAAAGCAAAGATCAGCTTTCCATATGCCGACCCTCCAGGACTTGTCGCTCGTGGGCAAGGCGCTTGCGCGTTTCTTATAAATGAGGCAACGACGGAATGGAATATTTTGAATAGTTCGAAATCCTTCCTTAATTGGCACATAAATTGCAATTAAACATATTGAAAAACTTAATTTTAAGGGAGGGGGAATCAAATTGAAAGATAACACAAAACTTGCAAGGTCTCTATCATTACCTTCAGTTGTTGTATTCGGTTTAGCTTTTATGGCTATAACGACTGTTTTCAGTACATATGGTATAGCTTCGCAACTATCACATGGTATGGTTGCAGGGTCGTATATTCTTGCTCTGATCGTCATGCTCTTTACAGCATATAGTTATGGACAAATGGCGAAAGAATATCCTGTTGCCGGATCAGCATATTCATACGCACAGAAAGCGATCAATCCTTTTGTTGGATTTTTAGTCGGGTGGTCCATTTTAATGGATTATCTTTTCATACCAATGGTTAACTATTTATTATTTGGTATTTTCTTCTCTGCAGCAATACCAGAGGTTCCATCTCAGGTTTGGATCATTGGGTTATTAATCCTCGTAACCTTTGTAAACATAAAAGGAGTTAAACTCGCAGCAAGAGCAAATATAATTGTTATTGCAATCTCGGTATTGTTTATACTAATCTTCTGTATTTTATCTATTAAATCAATTTTAGAGGGGACAGGAACAGGGATCATATTCAATATCGAACCGTTTTTCAATTCTGATGAATCTTTTTCTTTGATAGTTGCTGGAGCTGCGTTACTTTGTTTTTCATTTTTAGGATTTGATTCAGTAACGGCTTTCTCCGAGGAGACAATAAACCCTAAAAAAAATATTCCACGTGGTCTTATTTTGGTAACACTGATAGGTGGATTTATTTTTGTTGTAGTTTCATATCTATCCCACAATGTATGGCCAGATTACCTGAGTTTCAGTAACCCTGACTCAGCCGCGTATGAAATAATTGGACTAGTCGGAGGAAATGTATTAAGCACTACCTTTTTAGTAGTAACTGCTTTTGTGGCATTTGGTTCCGCAACAGCATCTTTAGCAAGCGCTTCCCGTGTATTGTTTGCAATGGGAAGAGATGGACAGCTCCCTGAGAAATTTTTTGGGAAACTTCATACGAAATATAAAACACCTGTCAATAACATTATTTTAATTTCTTGTTTATCCTTGTCGGCGTTATTTTTAAGTCTCACATTGGTGGCATCTTTTATTAACTTTGGGGCATTTTTCGCGTTTACTTTTGTAAATATTTCAGTAATTGTTTTGTTTTTCCGAAACAAAACAGATAGGTCACTTAAAGGGATTTCTTTATATGTAGTCATTCCTTTAATAGGGGCACTACTTGATTTGTGGCTGCTTGTTAATCTTGATAGATATTCTCTAATGCTAGGAATCATTTGGTTTGTATTAGGTTTTGGTTATCTATTGTTTTTAACGAAAGGATTTAGAAACAAACTTCCAGTAATTCAATATGAAGAAAGTGGCTGATCAGCCTTAAACATATACAATTTAGAACGTTTAGATTTATATTTAAGAGGAGAGATAAGATGAACACTGCTGATATTTTACTTCGGGGTAATACGATATTCACTGGGTGGGAAGATGAGCCGATGTCTGGCTTTCTTGCGATAAAAAATGAAAAAATAATAGCGGTAGAAAAAGACGGTGATGGAAACCAATATATAGGGACATCGACAAAAGTTTATGACTTTAAAGATCAACTGATCATGCCTGGTTTTCATGATGCACATTTACATTTGATGCTTGGAAGTTTATTTACTGATTTTTCGATTGATTTATCAACTGCTGCTTCTTCAGAGGAAGTTGGACAAAAAGTAAAGGAATTTGCACGTGAGGTAGAGAATGGCGAATGGATCATTGGAAATGGATGGGATGAAGGTAGCTGGGAGGATGTGAGTGACCCTCCACATAGGAATATTCTCGATAAGTATATTCCCGATACTCCCATGCTGTTAATTCATGCTGAGGGACACTATGCCTGGGTAAATAGTAAGGCACTGGAAATTGCAAATCTTACCCCAGAAACTCCGAACCCGCCCTATGGAGATATACAAAAGGATGAAAATGGCGAACTGACTGGAGTACTGCTTGAAACGGCTGTATCATTGGTATCTGATAAAGCATTGGTATTTCCAAGAGAACGGCAATATGAATTGATGGAAAGTTTTCTAAAGCATGCAGCAAAAAGTGGTGTAACATCTGTCAATGACTTATATGCAAGCAGGGCGCTTTCCAGTTTGGAAGATTATGAGTTTTATAAGGAATTTGAAAATAAAAAGAATTTGACTGTTCGAATTCACCTGTACCCGGCCCTGGACGGGAATTTTGACCGTGTGAAAAATCTTAGAGAGAGTTACAATTCACCAAAATTGAAGTTTACAGGATTAAAGCAGTTTATAGATGGAGTGGTAACGGGCTATACTGCATTCATGTTGGATCCATATAAAGATCGTCCAGAAACAAAAGGGGAGACAGCTTTTTCCCCAGCACAAATAAAAGAATGGGTCATTGAGGCTGATAAAGAAGAGTTTCAGATTCGTTTTCACTCAATCGGAGATGGGGCTGTTCGCTTAGGTTTAGATGCTTTTGAAAATGCTCAGATTATTAATGGGAAAAGGGATTCCAGGCATGCGTTGGAACATATTGAAGTCATACATCCAGATGATATAAAACGATTTAAAACTTTGGGAGTAATTCCGTCCATCCAGCCGTCTCACTTAGCTCTTATGCCAAGTGAAAATCACACGCTAAGAGTTGGCAGCGAAAAAGACAGATACGCATATACCTGTAAATCATTATACGAAGGGGCAGGAAATCTTGCATTTGGAACTGATTTTCCAATATCTCCATTGGATCCAATAAAAGAAATATATTATGCAGTAAACAGGAAAGATTATACTGATACAAGAATTTGGAATGAACAAGAACGAATTCCGATTGCTGCTGCTTTAAAAGCGTATACTTCAGGTTCAGCCCATAGTGTTTTTAGAGATCATGAGCTTGGGACATTAGAGCCCGGGAAGTTAGCTGATATTATTGTTTTAGATAAAGATTTATTTTCAATTCCTACGGAAAGGATTAGGGAAACGAAGGTCTTGATGACAATTATGGACGGAGATATTGTCTTCGAAGAGAAATAAAGTTTGTTGTCAAAACCTTTTGGAAATAACATTTGTAAAAGTGAACTATTACAAAAAGTTAGCTTAAAAAAAGAGCATTATCTACAGTATAAAAAGAAGTAATATTTAGCGTTGTTAAAGTTAAATATTACTTCTTTTACTTCTACAGCACAATCAATATACTGAACGTACTAATGCCGCGGTTGCAACAGGAAGTGAAGTGCACATTTTCAATAATACTTTAGGAATGTTTAACTTTGTTAAAGGATTAAAGTATAAGCAAAACTACGACTTCCGTTATTTGGACTCGGTTGCAAGCAGTTTTTTCTAATAGTGTTCACGGGTATAAAAACATAAAACTTCGAGTCATTTGGAGGTAATACCTTGAAAAATAAAGAACATGAGATTATTAAATATTTTCGAAAAATGGACCGAAGCTTTTATATGGATAAAGACAAAGATATGGCACATATAGACCAAGCAGTGGGTATTGGTCATGGGCAAACGATATCCCAGCCTTCCCTCGTATTAGAAATGACGTTAACCTTAAATATTCAACCTGATTCAAAAGTGTTAGAAATTGGGACAGGCTCTGGTTTTCAAACGGATTTACTAGCTTCCTTTTCCAAGTCGGTATATACGATGGAGCGTATTACAGCTTTACACTTACGGGCAAAAGAGAAATTAAGAGAAGCAGGTTTTTCTAATATTTCTTTTAAGCTGGGAGATGGCAGTCAAGGATGGGAAGAGAATGCGCCATATGACAGGATTATGGTTACTGCGGCCGCAGCCGAAGTCCCCTCCGAATTAGTATCTCAAATGGCAGCAGGCGGCAAAATGGTAATACCTGTTGGATCCGAATGGGAACAAAAGCTATTGCTAATAGAAAAAGATGAACAGGGAGAAACCTGCTCAACTTTTATAATGAACGTAATGTTTGTGAGCTTGAAGAGAGATAGTAATTAGGTTGAAAGGTGAATTTGGCCTAAAATTTTTATGGGATTTTTAAGACATTGAACACAGAATGATAAAATGTATTAATCAAGTAAGTTAATCATAGAAAACTCGCGTGACTTCGGTTTAGTGCCGGAATCATATGAGTTTCTAATACTTTAGGAAAATTTATCTTAGCTAACTTAATGCATGTCTTCCTAAGCAATGGAAAATGTGAGAAGATGAAAGAATTCATTGCAATATTTAAATAGTATTTGTTTGAAGAAAGGAAACAAAATGAAAGATTTTAGTACATATATTAAAGAGTCTCACTTAAATTGCAGGAATCTCTTTAACATGGACCCAGAAGATACTCCCTCTTTAAAGACTTTTCTAACGAAGGAAGAGCTCTTATCGAAGAAACAGCTGTACGCTAAAGTTCTTAAGGAAGCTAAGCATTTTATGAAAAAGCTTATCCAAAATGTAAATGGGGTTCCTATATTAGTCGTTACCACAGATGATGAAGGGTATTTATTGGATATTTATGGTGACCAAACGATAAAAGGAATGGTCGATAAATTAGGTATTACTGCCGGCGCAAGTTTTACCGAAAAAGATGCAGGGACAAATGCTGTATCACTGGCCTTAAAACATGGTGAACCGTTAGAAGTGATAGGAGAAGATCATTTTCATTACTGCTTATCAGAAACAGCTTGCTATTCCGCTCCATTTTCTTTTGCTGAGGACGAGAGACTTACCGGTACCATTTCTATTATGTCGACAATCGAGCATGCGAGTCCGTTCCATCTTGGAATGCTCATATCTGTCGTGGATACCATTGAAAGAGAAATTCAATTACAGCAAAAAAATCACAAGCTTGATTTACTAAATCAGTTTATCATTAGTTCTACTCCTTTAGGGGTGGTGATGACGGATAAAGATGGCAGCTTTTTAGAATTCAATGCAGGAGCAGAAGAAATCACAGGAGTTTATAAAAATCAAATTTTAGCAGGAGAGACAGAGCGGGTTAAAGAAATTTTTGACTATATCACTTCCGTGCTTGAATCAGGCAGCAAAGTGGAAAACGTAGAGATCACATTTCCTGTAAATCAATCAAACCGGCAAAAGCTTTGTCTTTTAGATGTTTTTCCACTTTATGATGAGAACCAAATCATAGGCACGTTTGCTCAGTTTCGAGATTTAACATCGTACCATGAATTACAGCAGCAAGTGATTCAATCAGAAAAATTATCAGCTATAGGGAAATTAGGTACGGGATTAGCTCATGAAATAAGAAATCCGCTCACTTCTATTATCGGTCTTACACAGCTTCTTAAAGAAAATAACAATCAAAATAAATATCTCGAAGTTATTACAGCCGAATTAGAAAGAATGAAAAGCTTAGTGAACCAATTTGTTTCATTAGGAAAACCTGTTGAAGTTAATAAAGAAAATTGTGATGTGTGTGAACTGGTTCATAACACCGTTGAATTGATGACAAGCGATGCTCGTCTTCATAACTGTAAAATTCATTTTGAATCTTATGTTTCTTATTGCAACCTAAAAATAGATAAATCCCAAATGAAGCAAGTACTCATTAATTTTATTAAAAATGCCTTTGAAGCAATGCCAGATGGCGGGAGAATAGACATTAAATTGTATTCTAATCTTGAACAAAATAAGTTTCATATCGATATCTCGGATGAAGGAGAAGGGATGACGCAAGAGGAAATTGAACACTTAGGAACACCATTTTTTACTACAAAAAAAAGCGGACTCGGTATGGGGCTGTCAGTCTGTTTTGATATTATCAAATCTCACCAAGGTAAAATTGAAATAGATTCTAAAAAAGGTTACGGAACGACCATTCATATGATTCTGCCCATTAACCATTTAAAAGAAATAGATGAATTGGAGAGATGTTTCTAGTGTTTCAGGCAAGAGAAATCTTTTCTATACACTGGTAAGCATAATAAGGAAGAGTGAAATGTATATTCGTTGCAGCAAGTAATTCGTTTTGCTTTTTGCGTATACTGCAACGACATGCTTCACTCTTCCGCTCTTAAAGAGAATTTGTGAGAGAAATCTATATTATGACGGATACGGGTTGTATATGTCGGGTAACACAACGCGGTTCACATACTTGTGAAAGCCCCATTCCCCAGCTGCGATAAAAACGGCAGAAATGAATGCTAATCCAAAAGGCACGCCAGCTCCAAATACCGGAATTGCTGCCAGCCAAACCATCAACAAAACAACTCCAAAGTCGCTCAGTGTAGCAATTGTATTGTTGGTCATTTTTAAAATGAAAAGATCACCTGCTATATAAGACACTGCCACGACTAACAACGAAAGAATGATAGTGTTCCAAAAAGAGTAAGTGCTGATCCCGCTGAATATGATGAGAAGAACAACGGCAACCATAGGAATTTTTATGCCTAGTGCTTTCACGTGTATCATCTTATTCCACCTCCTAAAGAAAAATTTACCTTTTTTTATTATTTTCAAACCTTAATTAGCCCGTGAGAGGAGAAAATTGATGAGCGGCGTTTATTCTAATTAGTAAAAAGCTCCCATTGTTCTCTTTTCTTTTAATCAAACGTTTGATTAACATTAATATTGCATTTGGATAAAAGCTTAACCAAAGTCAGAAGAAGCTCCTTCAGTGATTTTATTGTGAAGCTGAAAGGCAAAATAATGTTAGAGTACATATAACCAATAATCTAAGTCTCTTGTATAATAATAATTACAATAAGAAAAGTTAACATACCTGTTATGACGGATTGTTTTCTTTTTTTATATTGGTGCTTGTTGGTAAACCAAGCTTTTCTAAAAGAACGGCAGCTTTTTCTTTGCTAGGCGAAGAACCGGAGAAGTGACAGTAGTCTGTCTATGGCTATGCATTTCTTCGGTTTTTTTAAAAGGTAAGAAATTATAAATAATTGGCGTTTTTGATGTCTAGCTTCAGCGCCCAGCCGCTCAGGCGCACACGATAAAGAGGAACTTTTGCTAAAACCGCGAACGTCCTGTCGCAACGCAAAAGTCAACACCTCCTGTGCAAGCCCGTTCAACGTTGTCACAGG
>NZ_VTOK01000010.1:0-127261 GCF_009765375.1 Alteribacillus sp. YIM 98480 | reverse complement strand
TTAGCACATCCTATGCGTCGACGTGTGCGATCTTAGTAGAAGTTCATTTAAATGAGCTGAACGTACTATGTCTTCCCTTTCGACTCCGGACCGCAGGTGACCCTGCGCGAAAGCTCCAGAACCTGTCGCGGCTGACCAGGGCGCTTGCGCTTTTCTTAATAACAAAAAGATCTGTACACAGCTGCTTGGATTTTATTTTTTGATTTAAAAAGAAAAAAGGAGAGAGAAAAAAAGATGAACCGAATTCTTATCCAAAATGCCGAAATAATAACGATGAATGAAGAATGTGACATCGTATATGGAGATTTACTTATAGAAGGAAATAAAATTTCAAAAATAGGAAAGAATTTATCGGATCACTTTACTGCCGAAACAGAAGTTATTCATGCAGGTGGAAAAACCGTTTTACCTGGATTTGTACAAACCCACATTCATTTGTGTCAAACCTTATTTCGAGGTCAGGCTGATGACATGGAACTGCTGGATTGGTTGAAAAAGAAACTGTGGCCGCTAGAAGCTGCTCATGATAAAGAATCTCTCTATTATTCAGCTATGTTGGGACTTGGAGAATTAATTCAAGGTGGAACGACAACGATTATGGACATGGAAACGGTAAATCATACAGATTCTGCCTTTGAAGCGATGGCTCAATCGGGAATAAGGGCTTTATCAGGAAAAGTAATGATGGACCTCGGAGACGAGCTTCCGCCTGCCCTATTAGAAAAAACAGAGGATTCGATCTCTCAAAGTGTCGACCTTTTGAAAAAATGGCATGGACATGATAATGGCCGGATTCAATATGCATTCTGCCCCCGCTTTGTCGTTTCATGTACAGAAGAATTGTTAAAGCAAGTCCGTGACTTATCACAGAAATACAATGTGTTCGTTCACACACATGCTTCGGAAAACCGTGAAGAGGTTAGGATTGTGGAAGAACGGCATGGAATGAGAAACGTCGAGTATTTGGATCATATCGGATTGTCTAATGAACGTTTGGTGCTTGCACATTGTATTTGGCTGAATGAAAGAGAAAAACAAATAATAAAAAACCGTAAAGTAAAGATGACCCATTGTCCAGGCTCTAACTTAAAGCTGGCCTCTGGAATTGCAGACGTATATGAATTATCGCAAAACGGTTCATCTATTAGTCTTGGGGCAGACGGTGCACCTTGCAACAATAACTTAAACATGTTTAATGAAATGCGCCTTGCTGCATTGCTTCCTAAACCGTATCACAGCCCCGCATCTATGCCGGCTAGGGAAGTCTTAAAAATGGCTACTATCGGAGGGGCAAAAGCCGTAGGTTTAGAGAAAGAAATTGGAAGTATTGAAGAAGGGAAAAAGGCTGATCTATTTCTACTTAATTTAAGAGATTTTCATAGTTATCCATCAGACACGGTAGACCCGATTTCAAGAGTTGTGTACTCTGCTTCATCTCACGATGTGGAAACCACAATCATTGACGGCCGCATGGTAATGAAAGATAGACAATTAAAAACGATTGATAAAGAACACACGCTGCTGCAATCAAATGCCTCCATTAAACGTTTAGTTTCACAGCTTTAAATCATCCTTGAGTCATTGGCGAGTTAAAAGACGTTTTTGGAGAGTATTTGACTAAGAACGGCGAGTAAATCAGTAAATTCGGATAGTATTGGAATTTAAATGGAAATTATCCTCGGCCAGGTGCACACGATAATGCTGAAACCGTGAACCTCCTGTTCCGGGTGCAAAAGTCAGCACCCTTCTGTGCAAGTCACGTTGTCACAGGACGTATTTCCAGAGTTATCGCGACCACTCGTCGTCAAAAACGCTGTGTCCTGTGGTGACGATATTAACACGTACTGATCATATACTAGTAGTAGAAGTTCCTTTATGACAAAAAAATAACTCCATATACGAGAGCGAGCAGTATGACAATAGCTGGATGTATTTTGCTTTTTTCGAATAACAGAAAGCTTCCTCCGCCTAAAATTACAGTGTGGAGAACTCCCGCTTCGGCTAAACCATTGTTGAAAAATTGATAGGCAAGGACACCGAGCAGAACGGCTATTGCCGGCCGAATAAACATTGTCATTTGTTTTACTCGAGGAGAATCTTTAAATTTAATTAATATGCCTAAAAGCAGGATCATTGCAATCAAGGAAGGGGCAACGGTGGCAAATATTGCAATCGCAGCTCCCGGCAGACCTGCTGTTTCATATCCGATATAACCAGCCATTTTTGTGGCAATAGGTCCTGGTAATGTGTTGCCTAAAGCAAGAATTTCTCCAAATTGCTCTACACTTACCATCTGATATCTATTTACTACCTCATGTTCAATTAACGGTATAGAAGCTGGCCCGCCACCATATCCGACGATACCAGGAATAAAAAATGCCATAAATAGTTCCCAATAAATCATCTTAAAGGTACCTCCAATTTTTTCTTTGTACTTTAAGAAGTTTAACTTTGTTAAAGCAAACTACAGTGCTTCCGCCATTTGGACTAGGCGGTAATACAAGCCTCTAAGTAGTAGTGTTAGGTTTCTTCCGGTAAGAAAACCCAATAATCAATAGAATAACAATGAAAAATGCAGGATGAATATTTAACAATTCTAATATGATTATACTGATTATAGTGAGAATAATTACGAACAGCCAACTCGATCTCTGCTTTGTACTTTTTAGCGTGTTATAGGTTAAAGTTAGTAACATAACCCCTACAACAGGTGCTATTGCTTGAGTCATTCCTTCAATAAAGGGAGAGGAACGAAAAGTCATAAGAATGCCGACAAGGGAGATCATTAGTATGACTGACGGAATTACTGAAGCAATGATCGCATTAAAGACACCCATCACACCGCCGATTCGATATCCAATATATCCGGCCATTTTAGTGAAAATAGGACCTGGAAGTGTGTTGCCGATTGCTAAAATGTCGTAAAACTGCTCCTCTGTAACCCATTCAAAATTTTCTACAACTTCTTTGTGAACAAGAGGTATAGAAGCAGGACCTCCGCCATAACCGAGCATGCCTGCTCGAAAAAATGCTATGAAAATATGTTTGTGTAAGGACCAATTCATCACATACACCTCCTCGAAGAAATTTTAACTCTGCATGAAGCTTCTAAGAGAGAGTATCTTCATTTTTGAGCTTTGTGAATGTTTGTACATAACTTTTCCTTCAGGAATCGTGTTTATAATGCTGCAAGGGAAGGTATGTTTTTCATATAAGCTCTGTTTATGTTTATCGAATATGTTTTCATTAGTGATGTAAAGGACTGATTGAGATTCACTAATGCTAATTCAGTCCATTTTCCATCTGGACATTTCCTTTTTTACCATTGAGATGGGGACGAGGAAGTCCATTTGCTACATTGGTAAGTGATATATCATTGGATAATAATCACTCAATCATAGCCATTAATGTCCATTGTCTTCCATATATGCCTCTTCAGACACGAAACATATTACTAGTATACTTCAAATCGGGGGAGCATGGAGAATGATAAGACGCAACAATGTCAATTTTAACTTCATAAGTTTTGATGTTCTTAAGGAGCATTTTCCGGCTGATATCTATTGTTCCGAATAATAGCCCATTAGCTGCTTTGCCTTTTAGTGTATCACCAATGTACCAATGTCTTTAATAACCCTATCTTTAATCCCATTAGCTACTTGAACATGACCTTGATGCTGCATGAAAGCTCCCATTGCGTCAAATAAACCCTGGAATGATCGTATAGCATGTTTTTCTCAGGGCAGTTAAAAGTTAATGTGCTTTGGATTCAAGGAGAAGCTATAACCTCTATTAGCAAAATACCGGTTTCCGGGACAGCAAGTATTGTTACATTGAATAAAAGAAACCATGTTCCTTCTTCATCTACAGTTTTAAAGGGTTTGTGCCTTTAGAACGACAACTTTTTTGATAGTTTTACAGTTTTCTCATTCAGGGAAACCACTTTACAGGAATGAGTTTGAAATAGAAGGAGTGCAAGTGATGGGTAAGTAACATAAAAACAGTGTATGCAATTATCAATGGAGAAAAAGTAAATTCGGCAGACACATTTTCGCGTGAAAACCCGGCTGATCCAAGTGAAACTGCTGCTTATGCACCTTTGATCACTAGAGAAGAAGCTTCCATATCGGCTCGCAATGCATTTCCTGCTTGGGAAGATAACCCGGTTGAAGAGTGAACAAAGATGATGACATTGTAAAAGAAGAACCGTTCCGACCTACGGTGCCTATTTTGCTGTATGATGGAAGAAGCTACGACAGCATCTACTGCTTAACTAGTTCAGTGTGGGGTGCTACGAAGGTGGCAAATTGAATAGAAGCAGGGACAACAATGATCAACAACGCTGCTGTTCAGGGATTGGATGTACGATGGCCATTTGGAGGAGTAAAACAATTAGGCAAAGGCCGTGAATATGGTTCAGCAGGGCTGCTAGCCTATGTTTGGACCCGTGTTGTGAATGTACCTAAAAATGGCGGTTTGCCATATATTCCAGAATAACAAGATCAGCCTGTAACGTTAAATGCAGGGAGGGATTCCATTGTTAAAAATTCATCCTAGCCCAGAAGCTTCCACGATTGCGGTCGAATTTGAGGGAAAAGCCACGCAAGAAGACGCGAGGGTACTAGATAACCATGTGAAAGCTCATTTTAAAGATCACGAAACGTTCAATGTTCTTGCTGTTATGCATGATATAGATGGTTCCACTCTTAAGGGAGCGATAGAAGGCGTGAAATTTGATACAAAACGCTGGAATCAGTTTAAAAAATTTGCTGTAGTGAGTGAAAAAAAGACAGTGGAAACATCAGCGGAATTAGGTAATTTGTTGCCAGGCATTAAATCAAAGCACTTTAAAAAAGATGAATTAGAAGCAGCGTGGAATTGGCTAAAAGAATAATATTGTTACAAAAAGTGCTGGGCAGTCCAAGAGGGCATTTCTTTCCTTATGGACTGCCGTTCTTTAATGTTGGTTATTATCAGCATATACTGCCATAGCATCCCGCATAAATAAGGCTAGACCTTCCCCAAATTGGTCAATATTTTTAGTGAATCGTTTGTCATCTACGTACAATTGGCCTAAGCCTTTGAAAGCTTCCAGCGAGTAATCTCCAATAGTATTCAACCATTTAAACCACTTATGAATAGCAGATTGTGCTTCTTGTGAAGATGGAGGCTGATGGCGCAAGTCTGCTAAATTTCTATAAATGAAACGCATTTCTTCTTCTAGATTTTTTTGTTCCTTTTTAGACATGTTTCTGATTTTGGTGTTAGAGTTATCGACTGCCCTATCTCCCCAGCGTTCCCGAGCTTCTTGCTCATATGGATTGTGACTGAAATCAAATCCTTCGAACTTTTCTTTGTTGGACATTCTAATTTCTCCCTTCGAATGTTGTATTGTTTTCTCTACCAATTCAAGCATTCTATTTATTCTGCGGCTTTTTTCTAATAGTGTTTTTCGGTGCAGTTCCAGCGCTTCTTGACGATCAAAATCTGGACTGTGTATAATTTGCTTTATTTTTTTCAAAGGAAAACCTAGTTCTTTATAAAACAAGATTTGCTGCAGTATTTCCAGATCATCCACCGAATATAGGCGGTGGCCGGAAGCAGTTGTTTTTTCTGGTTTGAACAATCCAATTTCATCGTAATGGTGAAGAGTTCGTACGCTGATACCTACTAGGTCTGCGAGTTCTTTTATCTTCATGGCGGCTGTTAATCCCTCCTTCGACCTTTAACTATAAAGTGTCACGTAACGAGAGAGTCAATAATTAAAATAGAAAAATTTTGAGTATGATGGGGGAACACAAATGGAGTATTCAAGTTTTAAAGCAACATTGATATTAAATATTTTCTAAATCTTGGTTCAACTTTTTAGCTACATTTTTAAAATAAAAATAAAAGCTCAACCAAATAATTGCATAGGTGGTTAGAAACATTCCAGAGAAGAAGAGGATGCTCTTAAGGTGTAATGGAATCCATCCTATCCAGAAAGATAAACTGAAATAAAGAATGGTTACCGTCATGAAATGCAGCGCTGTCTGCTGTGAAAGGCGAAGGTTTTTTAATTCAAAATAAAGAGGGGATACAGTAAAAAACCAGCCGCAAAAAATAGAACCAAGCGAGTTTTTAAAAAATATTTCTCCATCTAATAATTCTTTTCCTCCCAAGTATACGGTGCAATTAGTTATTACCACCGCAAGGAATGTGCCGAAAAAAATACCCATCATACTTCTAAACAAAAAGGTTTTCATTTATTTATCCTCCTGTTCATTTTTAAAGCTGCTTTAATGGATTGTACATAATGTCTGGAAACATATTCTTTTACCCCCGACTTGAAATAGACACAAAGTGTGCCGTTAAACGATGACTTAAAACGTTTTAATTCATATAAATTAGCAATAACCGACTTTGAAAGACGAATAAATTGGTTTGCAGGAAGAATCTGTTCGAGTTCAAAGAGTTTTTCTTTCACTTTAAAACCCCCTTCTGAAGTAATAGCAAGAACAGATTCCCCTTTAGTATGAAAGTAATGGATATCTGCTGGTTTTAAAATGTGCTGCATGCTTCCATTTCTGCCAATGATAAATTCCGTCTTTTTTCCTTTCAAAAAATCAAGAATTTCATTAATGGAGTCATCCATTTCTTTACAGTGAATGGTCACGGTTGTTTCTTCATGAGCACTATCGATATCTAAAGACACTCTCATTCCCCTCGCCTCCAATCTTGTATTTATCTATGAACTCATTGTATTCGTTATCCATTTAATTGTCGTTAAAATATCGATAATAAGCTGAATTTCCAGAGTTACTTGCAAGTTTTTGCTGTTCAGATACAAGTCATAGTTCAGTTCACATTTATTATTTTACACATATTACTTTGACAGAAATAGTAATATGACATATCATGTATTTAAAGAGGTGAGGGTTAATGAACAGTAAAATTTCGACTGATCTTATTAGAGGCCATACGGTGACAATTATTCTAAACATACTTAGACAAGGAGATAGCTATGGTTATGAAATATATAAGCGCATCATTGAATTAAGCGGCAGCCAATATGAATTAAAAGAAGCAACGTTATATACTGCATTTCGGCGTCTTCAGAAAGAGGGGTATATCGTTTCTTATTGGGGGGATGAATCGCAAGGAGGAAGACGGAAATATTATCGAATAACTGATGAGGGCAAGGAACGCTTAGAGCAAAGTATTAAGGAATGGAATTTTGCAAAAGAGATACTCGATAAATTGATTAAAGGAGTAATAGATTATGACACAGAACAAAAATAAAATGGATCGGAAAATTCAAAAATATATAGATGATCTTTTTGCCGGCGTTGGTGACAGTCAGGAACTCTTCGAACTAAAAGAAGAGCTGTTTACAAACATAAAAGAAAAAATATCGGATTATAAATTACAAGGGATGGAAGAAGAAGAGGCATATAAGGAAGCGGTTATTTCAATGGGAGATTTAAGCGGACTGGTCGATGATATGAGGAGGATAGGGCAGGATAAAGCGAAATCTTCAATCTATACGACAATGACAGCACGTATTGCAACTGCTGGTATTATTGCTGGTGTACTGCTGATTCTGTTTGGATTATTAACGTCTGCTATGCTTTACTTCATGAATCTGCCTGGAGTAAGTGTGACTGGACCTGCAGTGTTTATCGTTGCAGGCGGGGCATTATTAACCTACAGTGTTCTGACAAAAGAAACCGCTAAAAGGTATGCAATGAATAAAATTCGTGCTTCGCTCTATTCGTTAGCGATTGGGTTGATTTTATTTGGAATATATACAGCAATGGCAGCAGGAACAGCAACCGGCGAGGTATTTATAGCAATTGGCGCGTTTATGTTTTTCTTTTTAGGCGGGACTGGATTATATTTAGGTCTCCTTTTCACCGGTAGAAATAGGAGAAAAGAATTATATTAATTTTTTTCAAACAAAAGGGCGGAACGTATTCCGTTCTTTTTTTGTACAAAGGTAAGAAATTATAAATAGTTGGCGCTTTTGATGTCTAGCTCCAGCGCCCAGCCGCTCGGGGTTTCTTCCCTTTCAGGCGACCCTGCGCGAAAGCTCCAGAACCTGTCGTGGCTGACCAGGGCGCTTGCGCTTTTCTTACTTAGAAACCCATTAAGCTTGACGGCAAGCTAAGTATTTCTCATAGTTCTCATAAACAATAGCACACATTGCAAAATACTCTGACAATAATGAGCTATTTTGAAAAAATCTCAAAAATAATGAGCCGACATCATCTTGACACAATTCTAATTTTAAAATGGTGATAGCTTCAAAATTAAAAAAAGGCGTAAACATAGGGATTACGCTTTTTTGTTATCTGATAAACAAGCTTTTTTTCGTTTTTAATTGAACAGAATAGGGCATGTTTTCGATCAAATGAAAAGGGAAATAAACAAGTAAGGAATTTTTCCGAATATAAGGAGGTTTCCACAATGAAAGGAATTATTCTTGCTGGTGGGAGCGGATCGAGATTATATCCAATGACAAAAAGCATTTCGAAACAAATGCTTCCAGTCTATGATAAACCTATGATTTACTATCCATTATCTGTGTTAATGCTATCTGGAATTAAAGATATTTTAATTATTTCCACACCGAAAGATACACCGAGATTTCAGGAATTGCTTGGGGATGGCAGTCAATTTGGCATTTCGCTTTCATATAAAGTGCAATCTTCTCCGGATGGGCTGGCCCAAGCATTTACGATTGGAGAATCTTTTGTTGGGAATGATGATGTTGCCCTTATTCTTGGTGACAATATCTTTTACGGTCAAGGTTTTACACCCCTACTTCAAAAAGCAGCAAAAAGACAGTCAGGGGCAACTGTTTTCGGCTACCGGGTCAGTAATCCGCAAAGATACGGTGTTGTAGCTTTTGATAAACATCAGCGTGCGAAGTCTATTGAAGAGAAACCAAAAAATCCAAAATCGGAATTTGCAGTGACTGGTCTTTATTTTTATGACAATAAAGTGCTCGATATTGCGAAAGAAACACGCCCTTCTTCTCGTGGAGAACTCGAAATTACCGATATTAATAAAGCTTATTTAGAGACAGATGAGCTGAATGTTGAGCTCTTAGGCCGCGGGTTCGCATGGCTTGATACTGGTACACCGGAAGCTTTATTTGATGCTTCACAGTTCATCGAAACCGTAGAAAAACGACAAGGTTTTAAAGTAGCCTGTCTTGAAGAAATTGCCTATTACATGAACTATGTCACACGTGATGAATTACTTCAAAGAATAGCCTCTATGAAAAACAATGATTACAAAAAATACTTGCTTCGCGTGGTAGATAGGGCACAAGAGTCTGAAAACTGGTACGAAACAAATCAAGATCACCGATTGGAATTGATGAAATAATGAAAAACGTGCAAACCATTCTCGTAACAGGTGGAGCAGGATTTATAGGTCTAAATTTTATTTCCTATTTCGCTCATAAATATCCTAATATTACAATTATTAATCTAGATAAATTAACGTATGCTGCTGATACGGCAGAACTGAAAAAAGTAAAGGAGCTGCCGAATCATATATTCGTCGAAGGAGATATATGTGACCGGCAGTTAGTGGAACGATTATTCAAAGAGCATGACATTCAAGGTATTATCCATTTTGCTGCAGAATCCCACGTGGACCGATCTATAGATGGTCCGGAGTCCTTTATTCAAACGAATATTAACGGGACTTTTACCTTGCTTGATGTAGCAAAAAATCACTGGATGACAAGAGCGGGAGAGGTTCGTTCTGGTTATGAATCGGCTCGTTTTCATCATATTTCTACCGATGAAGTGTACGGATCGCTAGGTAAAACCGGATTATTTAGTGAACGCTCTCCTTATGCTCCAAACAGCCCGTACAGTGCCAGCAAAGCAAGCTCTAATTTGCTTGTCCGCAGCTATTTTCACACTTACGGGATGAATGTTGTTACTACTCAATGTTCGAACAATTATGGGCCAAAGCAGCATAGTGAAAAGCTGATACCAACTATTATTAGGAAAGCCTTGCAACTAGAAGCGATTCCAATTTATGGGGATGGTCAAAACATTAGAGACTGGCTGTATGTCTTGGACCACTGTAAAGGCATTGAGCTTGTGTTTCAAGAAGGACGAAAAGGAGAAACGTACAACATTGGCGGAAACAATGAACGAACCAACCTTTACATCGCCAAAAAAATCTGTAAGCATCTCGATCATCTCGCTCCTAAGCCAAAGCGAAATGCGAAGATGGAAAGTTATGAAGAGCTGATTACATTTGTAGAAGATCGTCCAGGTCATGACCGCAGATATGCAGTTGATGCAAGCAAAATTGAAAACGAGCTCGGCTGGCAGGCTGAGGAAAATTTTGAGTCAGGAATATTAAAAACAGTGGAGTGGTATGTCAATCATGCAAAATACTAATCCGCACATTTCAGTCGTAACCCCTATATACGGATGCGGCGATTGTTTAATTCAACTATACAATCGTTTGAAAGACACTCTTGTACAAATATCATCTCATTTTGAAATAATAATGGTAGAGGACAACAGTCCAGACCAATCATGGGATGTTATTCAGCAGTTAACAAACAAAGATAACCGTGTCAAGGGAGTCCGTCTAGCTCGAAATTTTGGACAGCATGTCGCAATAACGGCTGGACTTGATCAGGCTATTGGAGACTGGGTTGTCGTCATGGATTGTGATCTCCAGGACCAGCCAGAAGAAATCATCACATTATATGAAAAAGCGCAAGAAGGCTTTGAAGTAGTATTTGCTAGAAGACATATTCGCCATGATAACCTATTTAAAAAAGGAAGCTCTAAGCTGTTTTACAAGGTGTACGATTATTTTACTGAAAACAAAACAGATCCGGCTATTGCAAACTTCAGTATTTCTTCTCGTAAAGTGATAAATAACTTTCAGCAATTACGAGAACAGAATCGTAATTTTCCGTTGTTTATTCAATGGATGGGATTCGATACCGCAGCAGTAAATGTGGAGCATAAAGAGAGAGCACACGGATCCTCCTCTTATAGTTTATCGAAACTTTTTAATTTAGCTATTGAAGGCATTGTCGCACAGTCCAATAAACCTCTGCGCTTATCCATAAAATTTGGGTTTCTCCTATCATTTGGGGCCGTTTTGTACGGTCTATATTTAATGTATCAATACTTTTTTATGTTTCAGCCTGTTCCAGGATGGACGAGTATGATGGTTTCCATTTATTTTATCGGAGGATTGATTTTTGCCAACTTAGGGGTGCTTGGTCTTTACATGGGGAAGGTATTTAATGAAGTAAAGAACAGGCCGCTCTATATTGTCCAAGAATCGATCGGTTTTGAAGAAAACAATGTAAATAAGACAATGAATCATAGAGTGAAAAGAAGTAAATGACTGAAAGGATGCTGCATCAATGAGACAAGAAATTTTTCGCGAAACACCATGGGATAAACCGGCTTTAAAGCTCGACACTTATGAATTGCTAGAGTACTCGGAAGGAGCATTGCAAAAAAGTGACCAACTAAAAGGACATTTTACTATTAAAGTAGACCCATTAGATTCAAAACAACTTCTTCATGATTATAGTTTTTATTATACGGATACACTGCTGACGCCGGTGTGTAAAAAAGAACGTTTTACTCCGTTTGAGGATGAAAAATTAACGTTATTGTCAGATGTGAAAAGAGAGGATATCATAGCGATCTCAAAAGGTGCATACGACCATGGACGCTTTCATCGTGATTTTAAATTAGAAAAAAGTGGAGCTGATCAACGCTATGATAATTGGTTAAATCAGTTATATGATGAAGGGAATGTGTGGGGGCTGCTTTATGAAGATGATCTCGCAGGATTCTTTGCTTTTTCGGATAATCAAGTATTGCTGCAAGCCTTTAAACCTGAATATCAAGGCAGGGGTTTAGCAAAATATTTTTGGAGCCGGGCCGTTCGTTCTTTATTTGAAGAAGGACATGATGAAATTAAAACGTCTATTTCTGCTGCAAACCTTGCAATGGTAAATCTGACTGCCTCTCTAGGGTTTAAATTTGCAGACGCGGTCGATGTTTATCATAAACTAAATCAGTAAGGTGCAGAGAGGGTTTTTAGATTGGGTTATTTATATATATTTGGCACGATATTTTTCACTGTCTATGGACAAATCATGTTAAAATGGCGGATTTCTAAGTACAGCGGTCTGCCTGATGGGCTTCAGGAAAAGGTATTTTTTCTCCTGAAGCTCTTATTTGACCCGCTCATTCTTTCGGGGTTTCTTTCGGCATTTGTAGCATCTCTCTTTTGGATGGCCGCCATGACTAAGTTTGATCTTAGTTACGCTTATCCGTTTATGAGTTTATCGTTTATGCTCGTCTTTTTATTATCTATTTTTCTATTCCATGAAGCTGTCACTGCCCACAAAATGATAGGTCTCCTTCTCATCATTGCGGGGATTATTGTAACAAGCCAATCTGCCTGAGTGAATCGCATTCGGTTCATTCATTTTTTGTTTTTTTTAAAAGGTGAGAAAGAAAGTATAGATATTTGGCGTTTTACATGTCTAGCTCCAGCGCCTACTACCTTGAGATTCCTTCGGTCCGTCAATGGAAAGCACAGATCAGCTTTCAATATGCTGACCCTCCAGGAATTGTCGCTCGTGAGCAAGGCGCTTGCGCTTTTCTTAATAGCATCTTAGCTGTAACTATTGGACAATTTCGCTTTATAAGGAGGGGAACAAACATTGATTCCTTTTAACAAACCGCCAATAACCGGTAATGAACAGCAATATATAAATCAGGCAATCGACAACGGCAAGCTCGCTGGCGATGGCAGCTTCACAAAGTCTTGCAATCAATGGATCGAGCAGCGCTTGAATTGTCCAAAAGCCTTTTTAACTCCGTCTTGCACACATGCCCTCGAAATGGCAGCTCTACTTGCTGGCATAGGTCCTGGCGACGAAGTAATAATGCCTTCTTATACCTTTGTGTCGACTGCAAATGCGTTTGTCCTTCGGGGAGCTGCTATCGTTTTCGTAGATATACGTCCGGACACGATGAATATGGATGAACGTTTAATTGAAGAAGCGATCACCTCGAAAACCAAAGCGATCGTTCCCGTTCATTATGCTGGTGTCGCTTGTGAGATGGATGAAATTTTAGCGATAGCAAAAAATCATAATCTGACAGTCATTGAAGATGCAGCTCAAGGGGTAATGAGTACGTATAAGGGCCAGGCACTCGGAACGATCGGAGACCTTGGCTGCTACAGCTTTCATGAAACCAAAAATTACACGAGCGGGGAGGGCGGTGCTCTTCTTGTTAACAACAAACAATGGCAAGAGCGTGCAGAAATTATTAGAGAAAAGGGAACAAACCGTTCGCAGTTTTTCCGCGGCCAGGTCGATAAATACACGTGGGTGGATGCTGGTTCTTCTTATTTACCAAGTGAACTGAATGCTGCTTTTTTATACGCCCAATTGGAACTAGCGGAAACGATTAATGACGAAAGGCTGAAGGCATGGCATAAATATTATGAGGAATTGTCTTCTTTAGCTGAAAGGGGAAGAGCAGAACTGCCGAATATTCCCGATAACTGTGAACACAATGCCCATATGTTTTATTTGAAAACGAAAGACCTAGAAGAGCGAACAGCACTCATTGATTGGTTGAAGCAACATGATATTTTAAGTGCTTTTCACTACGTACCGCTGCATTCTTCTAATGCTGGGAAGCGTTTTGGACACTTTTATGGAAACGATCGGTTTACGACACGCGAAAGTGACCGGCTTGTACGGCTGCCAATGTATTATGGCCTTACGGAAGAAAAAGTGAAGTATATAGCGGAAACAGTTAGGAGCTTCTATGCATGTTAAAGGAACGCATACTTCTTATTATCGGATGTATAGGTTTATTGGTGTATTTATCACCGCTTGTTATTCTTGGAGAAGGTTCGCACGTACGAATTCATGATAACCTCGATTCCAATCTCATATGGTATAAAACGCTAGTGGAAAGCGGAAAAATATTTGCAGAAAATGATGCACAGATACCGAATATGATGAATGGTCTGCCGCGTGCTTCATTGGATTCAGAATGGAATCTATATGTTTTATTGTTTTATTTGTTTGAGCCAATTACGGTCATTACGATAAATGCATTTCTTATGCGTTTTATTGCTTTCATTGGCATGTTCTTGTTATTGAAAAAACATATCTTCCGCAACCAAGAAGTCAGCCCTGTTATCACTGTTGGCTCTGCTCTTGCGTTTTCTATTCTTCCGTTTTGGCCATTTGGAGCATTAAGCATTGCCGGTATTCCGCTCGCCTTATACGCTTTTTTGAATATAAGAAACCAGGAATCATCGTTTAAAGATTGGGTTATTATCGTGCTGATACCATTTTACTCCCTTTTAGTATTATCGTTTAGTTTCTTTCTTGGTTTAATGGGGGTACTGTGGCTTACTGATTGGATCAGAAAAAGAAACGTAAATTGGAAGATGTTTACGGCTTTAATATTGATGGGTTCCATCTATCTATTGAAGCAATACAGATTAGTAACAGGTATGTTATTTGGACAAGGATTTACCCCGCATCGGGAAGAATTTTCCCGAGGTCATAAAAATTTTCCCGACACACTTGGACTGTTTTGGGAAAATTTCACTACGGCTCACACCCATTCTGAATCTTTACATCAACACGTGATTTTGTATGTTGCTGTATTTGCCTTATTACTCTTAATAGGCAGCTGGATTAGACAGCGGTGGAAAAAAGATCAATCGAGCCTGACATTTTTGCAATCGGAAAAATTGCTTCCATTTCTTTTCTTTCTTATAGTTATTTTTTCCTTTTGGTACTCCCTGTGGTATTGGGAGGGAATGCGTGTATTAAAAGATGCCCATCAACTGTTTAATACATTTAACTTTGGAAGAGTTCATTTACTCAATGCTGTTCTTTGGTATATTAGTTTTGCAATTGCTTTAGCTATTATTAGTAGAAGAATAAAGTACAGCCAATGGCTGGTACCTGTTCTGATTATCTGCCAATTAGCTGTGCTGGCGGGTGAACACCATGAGTTAAAATATAGAAGTATCGATTACCCTTCATTTGAGGAATTTTATTCAGAAGGTTTATTTGATGATATCAAGGATTATATTGGAGAAGAACCAAGCGATTATCGTGTGGTTAGTATTGGAATGCATCCAGCCATGGCCCGATATAACGGGATGTATACGCTTGATGTATATGCAACCATGTACCCGCTTTCGTATAAACATGAGTTTCGAAACTTGATATCAGGTGAATTAGAAAAAAATGAGGCATTAAAAGATTACTATGATACGTGGGGCGGCCGAGTGTATGTATATCTAGATGAAATTGGAGAAAATTATCTTCTTACTAAAGATAAAAATAAAAAAGTAGAGAATGTAGATTTTGGTACAGAAGCATTCAAAGAAATGGATGGAGATTATATTCTTTCTGCAGCTGAATTAGAAAATGCAGAAGAAAATAATTTAGAGCTGCTCGAAGTATTTGAAAAAAAGGATTCTCCTTGGCGTATCTTTTTATACCAACCAGCTTCATAACAAAGAGAGCCTCCCGTTATCCACTGTTGGAACGGGAGGTTTAGTTAAAAGTTATTTGTCCCAGAGAAACGCAGCTACTTTTTTATCAACACCAGTATGTTCGTGCAGACCGGAATGGGTGGCATTGGTGTCATAAATGGTTTCTTCTTGATAGTTAGCAGCAGGAACGATATCTTTTATTCCATAAGCACTGGTCTTGCTTACAACCCCATCTGTTTCCTCATTATTAATGACACCGGCAATCGCAAGTACCGATACATGCTCATCGAAATGGTCCTTTTTATAAACCATATTTTCTAATGCTGCAGAGCTTGGCTGTAAATCTACCGTAGCGGCTCCGGTATTAATCTCGAAATAACTTTTTTGATGTATGCCTTTAAATGGACTGCCTATAACGACCAGGCGATTTACGGCTGGGTATTTGTTTCCTTCATTGTGCAAGAGATAATTAGCAGAAGTTAAACCTCCCATAGAATGGCCGATGAGGTTAACTTGTCTTATTTCATATTTTTCATAAAGAGAAGCCATAATACGCTGAAGCCAAACGGTTTGATCGGCTAAACTGGCTCTGTTATGTTCGAATAGTACTTGTATAAAGGGATTATTGTCATTAGTAAGCTGTCCCTCTGTTTCCACCTTTCCATCAGCACTCACATGAAAAATCAATCCTCTTGAGCCCCAACCATTACGTTCAAATCGATGAAGCATGGTATTAAAGGAACCGGGGCCTCCCTTAAAACCATGAATAAACAAGGTTGGCGTGATATGATCAGTGTCTTGAGACTTCGTTTGCGGCTCATCGGAAAACAGCAGTAAGCTGCAGAGAATTATAAGGACAGAGGTAATAAAGATAATTACTCTATTATTCTTATATACAATATTGAACATGCTTGTTCCTCCTGCGATGATCTTACACAATTCTATCATATTTTCACATAATGTAAGTGAGACTTTTGCATGGATTAATAGGTAAAGCTTTCATTTCTAATATTCAAAGAGATTCGTGATATGATAAAGGTAGATTTAAGAAAAAGGAGTACCAGTACATGTCAGGAAGTAAGGTTTTAATCGTTACGGCTGTAGAAGCAGAGCGTGAAGCAGTAGAGCGAGGATTAGACCGCAATAGTCGTTTTGATGTCATTGCAGGTGGTGTCGGTTTAGCTGAAGCAGCAGCAAGTACAGCAATTGCTCTTACAAAAGATTCATATAGTGCAGTAGTAAGTGCAGGAATTGCAGGTGGTTTCCGAGCTCAAACAGAACTAGAATCCATTGTGGTAGCAAGTGAGATTTGGGGAGCTGACTTGGGAGCAGAAACAAACGAAGGGTTTTATGATTTAGAAAAATTAAACTTGGGCTGCTCTCGTTACCGATGTGATCCTCTTCTTACAGACAAATTGTGTACGACCATCGCCGAAAGAGGTCTGAAAGCTCAAACAGGGCCCATTTTAACGACTGCAACCGTTACCGGTACAGCTAAAACAGCTGAAAATTTGGTTTTTCGTGTACCTGAAGCGAAAGCAGAGGCAATGGAAGGCTTTGGTGTTGCTGTTTCAGCCCGAAAGCTTGACGTGCCGGTTTTTGAAGTTCGATCTATTTCAAACTTCGTTGGTCCAAGAGATAGAGATAATTGGAAAATAAAAGAGGCGCTTGCTGCGTTAGAACAAGCAAGCAATGGTTTACAGGAGGTATTTTAAATGAATATAGCTTTTTCACCATGTCCAAACGATACATTTGTGTTCCACGCATTGGTACATGGACTGATCGATAGTGCTCCGTCTTTTGATGTAACCTATGCAGATATTGATAAGACAAATTATTGGGCTTCTAAACAACAAGGACCAGAAGTGATGAAAATATCTTTTGCAGCGCTGCCCTGGGTGCTCGATGATTACCGCCTTATCCCGTGCGGCGGAGCATTAGGAAGAGGGTGCGGTCCGCTTGTTTTGACAGCTGACAAAACAAACTCAGCTGCTGCTATTAGAGGAAAAACGGTTGCAGTGCCGAGTGATCGTTCAACTGCTTACATACTTTTTCGCCTCTGGGTTGCTCAAAATGTACCTGAGGACGTTGGAGAAATCCGGGTGATGCCTTTTGATAAAATTATGCCGGCGGTTCAAAGCGGTGAAGTGGATGCTGGTTTAGTCATACATGAGGCAAGGTTTACGTTTCAAAATTATGGCCTTCATTTGCTGCAAGATCTCGGAGAATGGTGGGAGGAGGACACAGGCTTACCAATCCCTCTCGGCGCAATTATTGCAAAACGTTCAGATTCTATAAATCATGCCAAACTTGCGGATTGGATCCGTGCTTCTGTTGAGTATGCATGGGAGAATCCCGAAGCTTCACGTGAATACGTACTAGAACACGCACAAGAGATGTCTCCAGATGTTGCTCAATCTCATATCGATTTGTATGTTAATGAATTTACAAGAGATCTTGGCGAAGACGGTTACGCAGCGATAGAGTCCCTGCTTGGAAGGGCAGCAGAGAAAGGTCTGGTGCCGTCCTTTGATTTAAATGCATTAAAGTAAATAATATTTTTAATGGCTCCTTTTGCTAACAGCAAGGGAGTCATTTTTCTTACACTAATTTTAAGGTTAATGTACCTATTTTTGGGTATACATAGACTATCAGGGGAATGAAAGAGTGAAAGATTTAAGAAGGGGTACTACAAAGAGGCTGGAGGTATGAAATTTATGAATATATTATTAACATCAGGTGCCAGACGTATAGATTTTATCAGTTTTTTTCAAGCAGCGTTAAAAGATGAAAATCTACTAGGTAATGTCATTGTAGCGGATCCAGATAAAAATGCCCCCTCTCTGCAAGCGGCTGACCGGAGTTACGTTATCCCACATCAAACAGATGAACGGTATATCGAAGCTGTATTTTCTATTTGTAAAGAAAACAACGTTAACTGCCTGGTACCTTTAAACGACTGGGAAGTACCAAAACTAGCCGATCATAAAAAAGAATTAGAAGCACTGGGGGTGGCGGTATTTACTCCAAGCCCAGATATTGTTCATAAAGTCCGAGATAAAGGAATGTATCATAAGCTGCTTGGCTCCTATGGAGTAAAAGCTCCGCGTTCGTATTTCACCATAGAAGAAGCGAAAGAAGGTTTAGTAAATAAAGAGGTTATCTTTCCATTGATCGTCAAACCGCGCAATGGGTCTGCGTCGATGGGTATTGAGATCGTTCATAATGTAGAAGATATGGAATTTGCATATAAACTTGCTGTTCAAACGATCAAGGAAACGCCTTTAGACGATGCTACCTCTAAAATTCCGGAGGAGAATGTAATTATACAAGATGTGATAGAAGGAGAAAAATTCAGTTTAGATATTTTTAATGATTTAAATGGCCAGTTTCTCACCTCTTTAGCATTGAAACAATTAGAAATGCGCGGTGGAGATGTAGATAAGGCTGTATCGGTAAGAAGCAATGAGTTGTTTCAAATAGGCAAGAAGATTGGTGAGAACTTGAAACATGTAGGATATATTAATACGGATGTCTTTTACGATGGCAAGGATTACTACATTATTGATATTAATCCGCGCTTTGGAGGAAGCTATGCGCTCTCCCACGCTGCCGGAGCCAATATTCCTGCAGCTTATATTGCTCTAGCTCGCGGAAAAGAATTAAAACAAGAGTGGTTAGAAGATGATGCTGACGTGGAACTTGCACGGCATGACACCGTGGTTAGAATTAATGAAGGAAAAGTAGAAGACGCTATTAAAGAAAAGACGGAAGCCAAATAAAAAGTATTATGTTTATTTCTATAAACAGACGGTAAAAGTTTTATAGAATACGAGAGATCGCTCGTAATAGCAGTTGTTCTGTAAGGAGGATTACTCATGAGCGATACGGAAAAGCTTTTAAAAGATTTAATAAAAATTGACAGCTCTACAATGGAAGGGGCAAATCGGGCGGTCGCGTTCTGTGAGAACTGGTTAACAGAACGCGGCCTTCCTGTAAGAAAGTTAGAAAACAACGGGTTTCACATGTTAGTATCTGAAATCGGAAGCGGAGACAAAACGGTTGTTTTAAATGGTCATGTTGACGTCGTCAAAGGAAAGGAAGAACAATTTTCTCCGTATATTAAAGAAAGAAAAATGTATGGACGCGGCTCTGCTGACATGAAAGCAGGTGTGGCAGCTATGATGGAGGCAGCAGTTCAAGCACAAAAGCACAATCTTAACTCTCAGATTCAACTGCAAATTGTTTCGGATGAAGAAACAGGCGGTTTAAACGGTACTAAGTATTTAACGGAACAAGGTTATTTAGGAGATTTTGTTATTTGCGGGGAACCGACAGAGTTAGGGATTGGTGTTCAATCGAAAGGAGTGCTGCAGCTTGACATTGAAACCAAAGGAAAGCCAGCTCATGGAAGCAGGCCGTGGGAAGGACAAAACGCCATTAAAAAGGCATATCAGCTGTATGAAGAAATTCTGAAACTTCCATTTGCTGCAGAAACTGAACCTCCTATGTACAATAATCCTTCGATTAACCTTGCAAAAATAGAAGGAGGGACGGTCTATAATAAAGTCCCGGAACACTGCATAATGTCTATTGATATAAGGTATTTACCGAAACAATCGGTAGATGACATTATAAAACAGATTAAAGAAACGGCAGATGCAAAAGTGGATGTCCATATCATTAACGATCCTGTAAAAACAAAAGCAGATGATCCTTATGTTGAAGCGTTAGCTGCTTCTGTAAAAGAAAGGACGCAGTTAGAACGAGCAAACATTTTTGGCCAGCACGGGTCGTCTGACGGTCAATTTTTTACCAAGCACAATAAACCAGCGGTAGAGTTTGGACCGTTTGGCCACAATTGGCATGGGGATAATGAATTAGTATATTTAGACACGGTCCATGCTTACCAAGATATTCTGCTGGATTTTGTTTTACAATTTTCCAAGGTAGAAGAGCGGGCAGTGCAAAATAAATAAAACATTAATACAAAAGGCTGGTAGTACCTTGTGAAGTACATATCAGCCTTTTTGAAAGCTAAAGAATAAATATATTTAAAGCACTGATATACTTGGTACCGTGCTGATTTTAAAGAATCCAGCATGATAAGTAGAACTTAAAGAAATGCCGCCGTTAAAGGAAGTGTGTAAATAACGGCGGTATTTCTATTTTTTTAGTGATAATACTCCGTTTCATTTTCTTTTAAGCTCTGAAATTTTTTCACCTCTGAATCATGAATAATTCGGATAATAGGACGGGCGAGCAGCTGCAGGCTCCCTAAAATAAAACAGATATTTCCTGCTGTTTGGATAGGCGGGGTAAATAGAAACAAGATACTTCCAAGTGTAAACCAGATTCCTGTTGATAGATCATTCACTGTACTGATTACTTTGTACCTTTTCCAAAAATAAAAGTTGGATTTTTTAAATTTAACTTTTAAGTAATCTTGAGCATCACTTAACCGCGGCAATTAGGCCTCACCCTTTCTAATACTTTATTTTAACTTTGTTAAAACCATAACTTCGGTTATAAGGACTTGACGAGAAGTCAAGTTTTCTTTAAAAGGTAAGAAATGATAAATAGTTGGCGTTTTACATGTCTAGCTCCAGCGCCTACTAGCTCGAGATTCTTTCGGTTCGTCAATGGAAAGCAAAGATCAGCTTTCCATATGCCGCCCCTCCAGGACTTGTCGCTCGTGAGCAAGGCGCTTGCGCTTTTCTTATATAAAATGTTTCCTATATTATTTCATTGAAATCCCCTCTTGGGCTTCCAAGAGGGGAGCGAGTGAAAGATGGGGGTAAATATTAAGGGGATGATCTATGCTTTTACCCAATAAGCTGCTTCATTTTCAGACGGGGAAGGAGGGAACTGATCTCCTTCATTTACTTCAATCGTGGTGTTGTCCTGGTTAGCATTGTTTCCATTCACCAGTTTGTCTACCTTGTAAGTGCCGCTCTCTGGAGCTTTTTCACCTGTTTTATATTGATTGTTTGCCATAATAATGCACCTCCGAATTTAGTTTATTATTTATCATCAAAGGGGGGCGTATTATACATATAAGGTGGAGCCGGTTTCAGGTCAGGCTTCCCTGCATGATGCTTTGGTTCTTTCACATACTCCAAATTACCAGAGGGATCAGGAGTTTCCCCCTTCTGCCCAGCTTCCTCTTGCACTGTCTTCTCCTTCTGAAAAGTTAATAAGCTGGTGAGAAAATTCTTCTGTTTCCCACGCTTATGGAACAGATGCTGGAGTTACCACGCCATCTTTTTCTTCTAACTCTTTGATGGCAGCAATCCATTGGTTTTGATGCATGATATTTCTAGCAAGCAGAAAGGAAAGCATCTTTTTTACTCCCTTATCTACGGGACCCCAGCACTGTTTTCCGGCATAGCACTTAGTCCCGAAACAATGGCATGATGAGAGTAGGATATCTTCCATTATAAGTGCCTATTACCGGATCACTTGCTGCTTCTTCTGCTGGGATACTGGAGCGTCATCTAATAATCTGGCAATCATTGTGGCGATCATTTCTACGTGTCCTAATTTTTCTGTCCATAAATTAAATCTTTATAATTTTCGTTTCCTTTGGTATTCCACCCTTGAAACATGTATTGCATAGCTACAGAAATTTCACAAAACTGACCGCCAAGAATTTCTTGAAGCTTTTTTGTTTTCAGGTTTAGCATGAAACGGAAGCTCTTTTTAATGAAAGAACATAAAAAAAATCTGGCTTTTTGAGGTGAAATTTAAGAAACAGTAGTTTTGTGGTAAGATGTAAAGCATAGGGGTTTTTTTAGCGGGAGCCCCTTTACTATTTACAGCGCCAATGGTAATCGGCTTTCAACATTAACGATTACTATTGGTGTTTTTAGAATTATTACTAGAATGTCGGCCGCCTTTCTGGCCGATTTCTTCAAAATGCTCTTGGCCATACTTTTTACTCGTTGTTTCTCCGCCTTTTTGGCCTATTTCCTCAAAGTGTTTTTGACTGTATTCTTCACTTGTTGTCTGTCCTCCGCGTTTACCTGCTTCTTCTCTGCTCATTTTGATTTGCCTTTCAGCCATAGATTATAACCTCCTTTCTATCGTTTCTATGAAGCTTTACCACCTTTCTTACTCCCGCAAACCTTAAATCTCTTCCTGCCTTCCAATTTAACTAAACTTTAATGCTAGATAATTATATTTACCTGTTTCTAAGAAGTAAAAAGGGGAAACAGACCAATAGAAATAAAAAGAAGGGAGGAGAATAATGGTTTTCGGTTATCGATCTAACATCCCTAAATATGCCCGTTCGTTCTGGCTGCAAAAGGAAAATCTTCCATCTTTTCCGCCTTTAAATAAGGATATTGTTGTAGATGTAACCATTGTAGGGGGTGGTGCAGCAGGTATAACAACGGCATATTTACTGGCAATAAACGGGGTGAAAACAGCCCTTATTGAGGCCGATACCTTATTAGGAGGAACAACAGGACACACAACCGCTAAAATATCATCGCAACATGGAATGATTTATGACGAGATCCTTCAAAACTTCGGTGAAAGAACAGCTCAACTGTATTATGAAGCAAATGAACAAGCTATTTCTTTTATTAGAAACACGGCAGAAAGCCATCAAATAAAATGTGATTTTAGCACACAAGATGCGTATCTTTACACAAGTACAGAAGAAGGAAAGAAGAAAATACAAAATGAAGCAGCTGCCTATGAAAAAATTGGGATAAACGGTGGATATGCTTTAAGTGAAGTGGAACTACCCTATCATGTCAAGGACGCTCTCGTTATTCGAAACCAGGCTCAGTTTCACCCTGTAAAATATTTTCGGGAACTCGTACGGGTTATTCAAGAGAAAGGCGGACTAATTTTTGAGCATACAAGGGCGGTTGATATAACTCATCAGTCTCAGCCTCTAATCAAAACTGCTAAAGGGTGTGAGCTAAAAAGTAATCAAGTTGTTGTGTGCTCTCATTTTCCTTTTAATGATGGGGATGGGAAATATTTTTCACGTTTACACGCTGAGCGTTCCTATTCTCTTGCTGTACGTCCTTCTCGTCCTGTACCAAAAGGAATGTATATTAATATAGACACTCCAACTCGTTCGATCCGTCATACTCCTTCTGATTACGGAGATACCCTTTTACTGATAGGAGGAGAAGGGCACGCTGCAGGAAAACACCTGGCTAATACATTTCAATGCTACAAAAATTTAGAAGAATTTGGCGAGAAAAACTTTGGAATTGAGGAAATTCCTTTTAGGTGGTCTGCACAAGATTTAGTTACATTGGATAAGGTTCCATATATAGGTCCCATGGTTTCTGGAAAAGAAAATGTACTAGTTGCTTCAGGATTTGCAAAATGGGGCATGTCAGGCGCAGCAATAGCTGGATTATTGCTCAAAGATTATGTTCTGCAACAACAAAATCGGTACCATGAGGTGTTTACTCCGCTTCGAAAAAAACGAAAAAAATCAGAGATTTCTGCTTTTATAAAAGAAAATGCTAATGTAGGAAAAGAGTTTGCAGAAGGAAAATTAAATAGAGGACGACAAAAGGCAGAAGATCTTCACCCAGATGAAGGAAGCCTGGTGAATTGGAAAGGGAAAAAAGCAGGAGGCTATAAAGATGAACAAGGAAGAACATTTTTAGTTGAACCAAAATGTACTCACATGGGATGCGATGTAGAGTGGAATGATGCAGAACGGTCGTGGGACTGTCCGTGCCACGGATCGCGCTTCGCTTATGATGGGGAGATTATTGAAGGGCCTGCCACTATGCCATTAAAACGAATAAATGAATCTAACAGAGAGGAGTTTTAAAATGACGAAGGAACAAAAGGCAAGAAGAAATGAAGATTCGCCGGAACAGAAAATAAAAAAGCATAAGAAAGAAAAAGATCCAGACCCAGAAAGGCAAGTAGATGAAAGAAAAGCGGGTAAAGAAAGTGAAAAAAACCCGGACGATTTTTTTCATAAATAAGCTTTAGTATTATAAGGGGCGCTGCTCCGTATTGTTTACATGACCCATTTGCATGGGATATACTTTTTTGGGCAGCCCCATCCCTTCTAAAGCAGAAAGCTGATATAATTTATTATAGACTTCTGCAGAAAGGGAAGAAATAGATGATGTGTGTGGTGGATTATGCAAAATAATATAAAACATGATAAATACGATGTTAATCTTTTTTTTGTGCTTTTTTTATTCGCTGTAGCCAGCTGTTTATACATATATAACGCACAGGAAATGGCTCAGTATGATACAAATTTTGTCATAAGGCAAGCGATCTATTTTATTGCAGCATTTGCCGTTGCTTTTATCGTCCTTCATTTTGATTTTGAATATTACACGCATTTGTCTTGGATTTTATATGGTTTTGGCCTTGCTTTATTATTGTTTTTAGCAGTGGCTCCGGCTTCTATTGCCCCTCCAAACAAGGGAGCGGTAAGGTGGTTTGAATTTCCTGTAATCGGTTCGTTTCAACCTTCTGAGTTAATGAAGATATTTGTTATTCTCGTTTTAAGCAACATCATTAACAGACATAATTTACAACATACCCGTTCTTTGCCGAACGATTTGAAACTCCTAGCAAAAATGGCAGCAGTCGTCATTGTTCCCATTCTATTTCTTGTTAGACAGCCTGATATGGGAATGGTTATGATGACCCTTTCCATCTTTATTGCACTAGTTATCGTATCGGGCGTTTCCTATAAGATTATAACCGTTTTGATCGGCGGGCCTATATTAGGGTTGGCAGGATTCATTTATGCTTTTTTTCGTTACCCCGGTATTGTTGAGCAGTATATTTTTTCTAATTTATCTGCTTATCAAGTGAGACGCTTCTACGGCTGGTTAAACCCTTTTGAGTTCGTAGATGAAGGGTATCAAACAGCTCAGGCTCTTACTCTCATTGGCACAGGAAGAATGTTTGGTTCTGACGCAGATGTATATTTACCAGAGGCACATACTGATTTTATTTTTGCTATTATTGGTCATACTCACGGTTTTGCGGGGGCAGCCTTTGTAATTACCCTTTACTTTATCCTTTTGTATATGATTATCATGACAGCTTTGAGGTCTCATAATCCGTTTGGAACCTATATTTGTTCCGGTATTGCTGGTATGCTGGCTTTTCAAGTTTTCCAAAATATTGGCATGAATATTGGCTTGCTTCCTGTTACAGGTTTTACACTGCCGTTACTGAGTTACGGAGGAAGCTCTCTTCTAACGACGATGCTGGCGATTGGATTAGTAATGAGTGTTCGGTATCATCGCGAAACCTTTATGTTCTCTGCTTCTGAACATTCAGGTAAACAAAAGAAAGCAAGATTTTAAGAAAGCCTCACGGGCATATGTTTCTATGCTGCCTGTGAGGCTTTTATGCGCCAGGAATGTTTAACTTTGTTAAAGGATGAAAGTATAAGTAAAACTACGGCCTCCTCAAGTAGTCGGCTGCAAACCGAACAGAAGTCAGGCTCCACTCTTGGACAGGTGAAACGAAGGATTAAGAGGGTACAGACCCGTTGAAACAGGGGAGGGTGAACCACCAGGGGATATTTGGAGTAAGTGCTTTATATGGAATATTATGGAATGAATTGTATTCCAACAGAAGCACCCGCCTTTTTTTGCTTAAATAGGTTACCAATTAATTCCTGTTTATTTTCACTAGTGCAAAATAGTTAGAAATCCTGCGAATAATCGAGTGTTTGAAAGAAAACTCAATCACACAGAGGGAGTTTTTCTTACCGAGTAATAATGATTGACGGTAACGAACTTACCTTTTAATATAAAGTGGTGACTATATGTTTACTATTTGTGACTAGTTGGTCAAAGGAGTTCGTAAATGTCAGATAAAAAACAAGAAATTATGGATACAGCGGTGAATTTGTTTTCAAAAAAAGGCTACCATTTCACTTCTGTCCAAGAGATTACAACTGCTTGCAATATTTCAAAAGGTGCTTTTTATAAACACTTTACCTCCAAAGAAAGTATGATGCTTGTATTACTTGAGAGATATCATCACAATTTGCTGCTTGAAGCGGAGCGTTTGGAGTACCCGGGAATAA
This sequence comes from Alteribacillus sp. YIM 98480, assembly GCF_009765375.1. GTDB lineage: Bacteria > Bacillota > Bacilli > Bacillales > Marinococcaceae > Alteribacillus. The sequence continues at coordinate 100,662 of NZ_VTOK01000010.1, read as the reverse complement.
CGACCAAAGAGCGACTAGTTCAAAAAATAGAAGTGGAACTAACAAAGTCTGTGGAGTATTGTTCCTTCTTTCACATTTTATTTACCGAGTTTTTTCCAACCGATGATAATGAAGTGAACCACAAAGTAAAAGAAATGCAGCTTGCTTTAAGGGAATGGCATAAAAATGCTTTATTGGAGGCATTTGGTGACAGGGTACGCCCCTATATAAGAGATTTAACTGCGATAATGGAAGGAATGATAAAAGAATATTTAATGCTCCATATGTGGGAAGGCCATTCACTGTCCCTTCCTAAGCTTGCTTGTTTTATCTTTTATCGATTAGAAGCAATTGTACATCAAGATAAAAATATAGAACCACTGCTTCCTGTAGGGGAAGAAGACGTAAGACATAAAACAGACATTCAAACGATAATTCGGAAGTTAGAAATAATGCAGACCGATGTCAAAAAACAACCAACTAAATTTCAAAAAGAAGACAGAGAAACAGTTCAAATGGTGCTTACCGAAATAAAACGCAGCGACAGGAGAGAGTTTTTAGTAGACGCCTTACTATTGTATCTCTTACATCGTCCCTATTTAAAAAATGAAATCCAAAAATTAGTGAATATGTGGGAAGAATGGAAAGGAGAAATAAATGATGAGTTCACCAACCAATAGATCCTGGAACCTCCCTCCTATCCAAAAAGGTTTAATGATTACAGCTTTAATGGCAGGGGCTTTCATGGGAATAATAAATGAAACACTACTGGCCACTGCTCTTCCGACAATTATGAATGTGTTTAATCTCGAAGAAAATACAGTGCAGTGGTTAACAACGGTATTCTTATTAACAAATGGAATTATGATTCCGATTTCTGCTTTTTTAATTGAGCGGTTTTCAACGAGAGGTTTATTTTTAAGCGCGATTGGTTTGTTTGGAGCAGGAACGCTCGTTGCTGCAATCGCTCCTTCGTTTCCTGTTCTTGTTTTGGCTCGTGTCATCCAAGCATCCGGTTCTGGGATCATGCTACCATTGTTAATGACCGTGTTGTTAGCAGTTATTCCGGTAGAAAGACGAGGAACAGCAATGGGGATGGCTGGAATTGTTATTTCGTTTGCCCCAGCTATTGGACCGACCCTTTCTGGCTGGCTTCTTGCTCACTTTGAGTGGAGAGCGCTGTTTTTTACCGTTCTGCCATTAGTGGCAGTCACTATGATACTAGCATTTTTATATATGAAGAATGTAACACAACTGACGAAACCTAAAATTGATGTTATTTCTATTATTCTTTCTTCGTTTGGTTTTGGCGGGATTTTATATGGATTCAGTATCGCAGCAGAAAGCGGATGGGGTAGTTTATCGGTCGTGACAAGCATTACGGGCGGAATGGTCATTTTATTTTTCTTTATTAGAAGACAGCTTCAGCTTAAAGCCCCAATGCTTGAGTTTCGCGTTTTTCAATATCCAGTTTTTACTCTATCAATGCTTATTACGATGGCGGTGTTGATTTCATTAATTGGCGCGGAAACTTTATTGCCTCTTTATATGCAGACCGTTATGGATTTCACACCGTTAGAATCTGGATTAATGCTGCTTCCTGGTGCTATTGTGATTGGCATTATGTCTCCTATTACCGGTCACTTGTTTGATAAATTTGGGGCAAGGTGGCTGGCCATTAGTGGTTTATTGATTGTAACGATCACCACATATTTATTTACAAATCTAACGTTAGAAACATCGTTTACTTATATGACCACTATATATGCTATTAGAATGTTTGGTCTTTCATTTGCTATGATGCCAGTAGTTACTTCGGCTTTGAATCAACTTCCGGAAACCCTTTATTCGCATGGATCTGCTATGATGAATACGATGCAGCAAGTATCGGCATCCATTGGGACAGCAATATTGGTGACATTTGTCAGTGTAGGTGCCAGCCGTTTTAGCCCAGACAGTTCTATCGAAGGCATGCCTCAAGAGGAGGCACAAACCCAAATGATGCAGCTCGCTCAATTGAATGGTTATCAATGGGCATTTATGGGAAGTACGATACTAGCATTGATAGCATTTTTACTTTCATTGTTTCTTCGCTCTAAAGAACAAGAAAAATTAGGAAAAGCAGCAGAAGAAAAAGAAGCAGAAGCCGGAATATAAAGGATGGTGGATAAAAAATGACTTATTGGGAGGATCATTTAAAAAAACGTACTGTCACGTTAAGAGACGGGACTATTCTACCGTGCTTAGGACAAGGAACATGGCATATGGGGGAAAACCCAATGAAAAAGGCCGAAGAAGTTAAAGCTTTACAGCGCGGAATTGATTTAGGTATGACGGTAATTGACACAGCCGAAATGTATGGGGAAGGTGAATCGGAGCGCGTCGTAGGGGAAGCGGTAAAGGACCGGCGAGATAACGTTTTTTTGGTTTCAAAAGTTTATCCTCATAATGCCGGAACTGAAACGATTAAGACTGCTTGTGAAAACAGTTTGAAACGAATGGGGACAGAATATGTAGATCTGTATCTATTGCATTGGCGGGGAGGAGTTCCTTTAGAGGAAACAGTAGAAGGAATGGAAAAGCTGAAGGCAGAAGGTAAAATAAAAAGATGGGGCGTTTCCAATTTTGATATAAATGATATGAAAGAATTAAGGAACCTTAACTACGGTTCTAACTGTGCGACGAATCAAGTATTATACCATTTAAGTTCAAGAGGTATCGAATTTGATTTGCTGCCTTGTCAAGAAGAGCATCATATGCCGGTAATGGCGTATTGTCCATTGGCTCAAGGCGGTATGCTTAGAAAGCAATTAATTACTCATCCTGTCATTCAAGAGATCGCGAAAAACCATGAGGCAAAACCATTACAAATTGCACTTGCCTGGACAATAAGAAAAAATCAAATTATTTCCATTCCAAAAGCCGGTCAAGAGAACCACGTAATTGACAATGCAGCAGCTGCGGGCATTGAATTAACAATAGAAGAACAAAACCAGCTAGATAGCGCTTTTCCACCCCCTTCAAGAAAAACACCACTTGATATTATTTAAAACTTTTGATGAATCACTATAGAAAGAGGGTCGGGAGGTTAGTTACCTCCCCCTATCTCAATTAATTCGCTGATAAATTGCCAAAAAAAGTAGAGGCTGTATCCAAGTATAACCATTCCGCTTATCGTGATTATTATTTGAAGAAATCGTTTATTCAAGTATTTCCTGCCTGCATGAAGGAAAATGGCTAAAATAGTAAACCATGCGAGGGACCCGGCCAGTACTGCTAAAGAAAAGATAGTAAGGTTTTGGTTGTTTATCATCATGGGAGAAAGCAATCCTGTCCACCATACCAAGGTAAATGGATTAAAAGTTGTAATGGCTGTTCCTGCCCAATATGCTTGAAGAATTTTTTTCTTGTTTAAAATTACGTTTGCAGCATTGTTTTGAGAAGAAACCCCCTGTATATTTTTGATTTCAGAAAAAATCCCCCAGCTCACATAGCTTAACACTACACCTCCAGTAAGCCATAATAAGGAATTAACGATAGGAAATGTATTTATAACCGGCATAACCCCTAATAATACAGCAGCAAGTATTATTGCATCTCCTGTTACGGCCCCTAAACCTACAGAAAGGGCAAATAAAAAGCCGCTGCGTGTTCCTTGTTTTATTTCTTCACCATTGCTAGGACAAGTAGGTGAAGCAACAAACCCTAAAATGAAACCGTTTACCAATATGTTTATCATATTAATTTCCCCTTTTAATTCTAATATTCGAAAATTATCGAATTGAATGGTCAAAAAAATTTACTTTCCTCCTTTCGCGTTTTTAAAAAAGAGTGCGAGTTGTGTTACTGTATTCGATTCAACCCAACATTCAATATTTTTCCCTTTTCTTTCCATGCGAATTAACCCTGCTTGCCGCAGCTCTTTTAAATGATGTGACACTGTCGAAGCTGCAATTCCTAAGCCTTCCCCCAGCTCTCCTACGCTTGTGCGCATCTCTTCTGGTGTACTTATCTCTCCTGGATAACAATTATTTGCCAGGTAAAGAAAAATTTGAAGACGATAAGGGTTTGATAATGCTTTAAACATTTCACTAAAAGCTGTTACATCTTTAGAATTAATTTTATATTTCGACATATGTAGAATTGTACAGTGATTAAAAGTTTTTATCAAATATTTAAAAATAGAAAAAATTAACATGTTATACTTTAGGAAATAAGATGTGATTCTTTTTCACTGTTGATAAAGAATTTAATAGTAAGAGTATCAGATAAACTGCAGCTTTTACCATTGGACTTTGCGGCAAGCCAAGCTTTTCTAAGGTGGCGGTGGGGATGACAAATAAGTTTCTATTATGTTTATTTGGGTGGATTGTTTTATTATCAACTGCAGCATGCAGCACTCAAACGACCACAGACGTACACCAAGAGGCCAAACAAGGAAGTCTTGATTTAAGAAATTGGGATATGGAAACGAAAGAGACGGTTCATCTTGATGGGGAATGGTTATTTCAATGGAACGAGTTTCAAGATCCAGAGAACGATTATTTCGTAAAGCCTGAGTATATAAACACTCCAGGAAGCTGGCATAATAAGATGGAAGAAGATCAATTGCCTCATAGGGGCTATGCTACATACAGACTTCGTGTACTCCTTCCTGATAATGATAATGTACTAGGCTTGTATATTCCTAGTATTTCAACTGCCTACAAAATGTGGGTGGATGGAGAACTCTTAGCGTCTAATGGCAAGGTAGGTACGAACCACTCAGAAATGGAGCCCAGGCATTACCCCCAAATTGTATATTTTCAGGCGGAGTCATCCGAAATGGATATTGTTATCCACGTTTCTGACTTTCATCAACGGAAGGCTGGATGGGCAAATGCCTTTCAGCTTGGTTCTCCGGAAGCTATTCAACAGCTGCGGGAACAAAAAGTTGCAAAAGAAATTATTTTTGTTGTCAGTCTTGCAGTAATGGCACTGTATCATTTTGGTTTATATTTATTACGTCCACAAGACCGTTCTGCTCTGTATTTTGGAGGCATTTGTGCAGCGGTGGCTGTTCGTACACTTCTACTCGGTGAAGTGCTGCTTATTCGCTTTGCTCCCTGGATTAACTGGGAGTTTTCGCTAAAGTTGGAATATTGGGGTGCGAGCTTTGGCATGATTTTTTTAATATTATTTATCCAATCTCAATATAAGAAAGAAATGCAAAAAGGAATACGCAATCTTCTGTTAGGGGCATTGACTGGTTTTAGTATTTTTATCCTCTTTACTCCCGCGCGAATTTTTACAGAAGCAATGGTTTTGCTGCAATTATTAGCATCCTTGGGCATTGCTTATCTTATTTATGTCTTGTTTAAAGCACTTATACGAAAAAGAAAAGGGGCTGTACTTCATGCTGTTGCTATGTCTGTACTTTTTGTTTTTGTTATAAATGACATTCTATATTATAACCAGATCGTAAGTACAGGCGAAACGGTATCGCTCGGATTGTTTATTTACCTTTTTGCTCAATCCTTTCATCTTTCAAGTGTCTTTACCGATGCGTTAACTCAATCTGAAAAATTGTCATCACGCTTGAAAAATATAAATCAAACGCTAGAAGAAAAAGTTCATGAACGTACAAAAAAGCTGGTAAAAGCCAATAATGACTTAAAAGAGGCCAACGCGAGACTTTCGAAAATGCATAAAACCAGACGCGAACTCATGTCAAATATTTCTCATGAACTAAATACTCCACTAACGTCCATTCAAGGTTATGTCAAAGCTATGCTTGATAACATTGTCGATCGCAGCAACCCTAAATATTTGCACCTAGTATATAATAAAACAATCTTTCTCGGAAAAATTATTGAAGATTTAAGGGAACTTGCAAAATTGGAATCAGGAACGATTTCCTACCAGTTTGAGAAAACGTATATTGTTTCATTTATTCAAAATCTGGCCTCAACGTACCAATCAGAAATAGAGAAAACCGGTTTACAAATGATCTTTATTAATAACCTCCCGGGAAAAGAGAGAGACTTTTTGGTAAGCATCGACCAGATTCGAATAGAACAAGTCTTTACTAATCTTTTGTTTAATGCTAAGAAATTCACGCCTTCTGACGGGCAGATTATTATAGAATTAGCTTTGATAAATGATGATAAAGGTAATGAAGCGGGCGTTTTTATACACGATACGGGAACCGGAATAAATAAAGATGATCTGCCCTATGTATTCCACCGTTTTTATAGAGGGGGCGTTATGGAAAATAGGAAAGGAGAAGGTGTTGGACTTGGTCTTGCCATTTCAAAAGAGATTATTCGTGGACACGGCGGAACAATAGGAGTAAACAGTGAAGAAAGACAAGGCAGTACCTTTTATTTTACTTTTTCATTAATTTCGGACCCATCCTCATCGTTGGTTCAAATGCACAAATCCGTGAATGATTGACTATACTAGCTGAAAGATGCTGTGAACGGATACGAAGGAATAAGGAAGGACAACACGGCTGCCCTTTATATCAGCAGTCGTTTGAGCCTTACTTTGTAATGAAACAACAGTATCAGCACCCAGTTTCCTTTCTTCCATAGGAAAAGTTCCATTCTCAACTAAAAATCAAGCTTTTGAAGGAATAGAATATGATACGTTGAAATGTTGATGTAGAAACTCAATTATCCTGCCGGAAGGAGCATCTACATTGGAGGATCACAGTATTCAACGGAACGGAGTCTTTAAATCAGTGTGTCCGCTAGATTGCCCTGATCAATGCGGCCTTGTTTTATATAAAAAAGACGGAAAAATAAAAAAGGTAGATGGAGATCTAGATCACCCCGTCACAAAAGGGGCTATTTGTAACAAGGTTCGTCATATGACAGAACGTCTATATGATAAAAAGCGTATTGGCCACCCTTTGAAACGAGTCGGACCTAAAGGGGAAGGGAGATTTAAACGTATAAGCTGGGAAGAAGCCGTTAAGATCATTACTTCAGCATGGCAGGATTTGATAAAGAAAGAAGGTCCTGAAAGTATTCTTCCTTACAGCTTTTATGGGAATATGGGACGTATTAGTGCAGAAGGAATGGATCGTCGTTTTTTTCATCGTCTTGGTGCCAGCAGGCTTAAGCGTACAATTTGTTCGTCTGCAGGTGCAGCCGGTTATGCTTTTACAATGGGAGGAAGTTTTGGCACAGACCCGGAAGAAACCGTACATGCTAAGTTATTTATCATGTGGGGAATTAATGCAGTCAGTACTAACATGCATCAGGTGACGCTTGCACAGCAGGCAAGAAAAAACGGGGCAAAAATAGTAGTCATCGATGTACATAAAAATCAGACCGGACGCTGGGGAGATTGGTTTATTCCTATAAAGCCGGGAACCGATACGGCGCTTGCCCTTGGCATGATGCATGTTTTATTTGAGGAAGGTTTAACCGACGAACCTTTTATGAAAAAATATACAGTTGGCCACGAGGAGCTTCGAGACCATGTAAAAGTATATAATCCGTACACGGTGTCTGAAATTACCGGAGTACCGGTCGAAGACATATATGAATTGGCACGTCTGTACGGTAAAACTACGCCTTCCTTTATTCGCATCGGCAATGGTATACAGCATCACGATAACGGAGGGATGTGCATTCGCACCATAGCATGTCTGCCAGCGTTGACAGGCCAATGGCTGCAAAAAGGCGGTGGTGCGATTAAAGGAAATGGTTCGGTCATTCAATTTAGCCAATATGCCCTGCAAAGACCAGATCTTTTAGAGAAAAAAACGACTCGCGCCATTAACATGAATAGTATAGGAAAAGAACTGATAGATCGAGAGGATCCGCCGATTCGGTCACTCTATGTATATAACAGTAATCCAGCGCTAGTCGCCCCAGAAAGTAATAAAGTGCGCAAGGGGTTAAAAAGAGAAGATCTTTTTACTGTGGTGCACGATATGTTTATAACGGAAACGGCTAAGTATGCAGACATTATTCTTCCTGCAGCCTCAAGCTTTGAAAGCACTGACTTCTATACTTCTTATTGGCACCATTACATGCAATTGCAGTACCCGGTTGTTGAACACTATAAAGAGAGTAAAACGAATTCAGAAGTGTTTCGCTTATTAGCAGAAGCTCTCGGATTTAAAGAAAAAGAACTTTATGATTCTGACGAAGTGATGCTAAGAGAAGCGCTGAAGCATTCAAATGTGGAATGGACCGATCTAAAAGAAAACCACTATGGTAAAGCATTACGTTCAACGAACATTTTAGACGATCTTCCCACCCCCAGCGGGAAAATAGAATTATTATCAAAAAGAATGGAGAAACTAGGACATCCGCCGCTGCCAACCTATGTCCCTTTACCAGAGGAAGAAGAACCTTTTTTATTTGTACCCGGTCCAAATCACAGTTTCTTAAACTCTACGTTTTCTAACAATGAAAAACATAGAAAACTAGAAAAAGGACCAATACTTCATATACACGAAGACGATGCTTACGCGAAGGGTATTAAGAACTGGGATATGGTGAAAATCTGGAATAATAGAGGACAATGTAAAATGAAAGCAGCAGCAGGGCAGAATGTACTTCCAGGTGTAGTGGTATGTCAAGGGTTGTGGTCGGATGAAGCAAGAGGGTTCAGCAATGTAAACACTCTAACTCCAGACCGCTTATCTGATATGGGGGAAGGAGCGGTGTTCTTTTCAAGTCGGGTTCATATGGAGAAAGCGTAAGATGTTTATTAAACTTTGAATCAAGTATTAGGGATGTGGCTGCGAAAATGATTGATAAAGAAGTTCGCTGGAGACAAAGATATGAAATTTTCAAAAGGCATATGACCTGCTTGAAAAATATACAAAAACTAGACCGCAAACAGAATTAGAGCGGGCAGGAGTCATTCAATTGTTTGAAATGGCTTTTGAACTTTCATGGAATGTGATGAAAGATTACGGAGAGGCTCAGATTTATAGTGTGAGAAGCCCTAGAGATGCCATTAAAACTGCGGTTCAAATGGGAATAATAGAAGATGGATATGTTTGGATAGATGGTCTGTCTAATCGGAACTTAACAACTTATACTTACGATGAAACAATGGCAGAGAAAGTAAGATCTTTAATCATTAATAAATATTTCCCAGTGATAAAAGTGCTGCAGCAAGATTTAAAAAAGGAAGTGCAGGTATGTTTGGTTTATCATTTTAGAAGAGAAGACTCCCTCTTACATTTTGTGCAGGGCGCGCAGCCCAAAAATAAGGGGGGGGATGAATCGCCTTTTTGTATAACAAAACATATGTTTGTGTGGTATAATATTCCTGTACAGATTGCTCTTTGAAAACTGGATAAATGAGGTTGTGGCAAGAAATGCTTTGTCACGTAAAATATCCAACCAACAATCGCCCCACACGTACCGAAGTTGCGAAAACCAAGCTAAAGTAGGACGTGTGGCGAGTCCAACGTACAAGTTTTTTGTTTTCACCGTAGGGACTACGGATAGAGCCTGCTAATATAACTGGTGGCTACACTGGTGTTCGCAGGAATCCCCCACTTCAAATTTCACCAGAAATTAAGTGGGGGTAGTTCAATAGAAAGAGACATTATGTATATACGAAAAGCTATATCTACATTCCCGTCTGTAGAAGAAGCAATCATTTTTGGCAGTAAGCAAAGGGCAATTATAAACAAGGATCAAATATAAATCATGCTGTAAAAGGTTCAAACCTAACAGAGCAGGACATTCGAGATCTTTATGAAAAATTAAATGAAGAGTACCCCATTCCTTATTTTTTTGAAAAGGTAAGAAATTATAAATATTGGCGTTTTACATGTCTAGCTCCAGCGCCTACTCGCTCGTGAAAAAGGCGCTTGCGCTTTTCTGATGTCCTCCATTATGATGCTTTGCAAAATAAAAATTTAAAACAACATATTGATCAAGAAGGGGATACATTGCCTCTAAAAACGGACGCTATTACGAAGTAAATAAATTGACATTTCCTTTCTACCGTAATATCTTTTCCTTATTACAGAAGAAAGGATTTGGAATTTGCGAACGAATGCTGGCTGGGATATGACGTTGCTTTTTCTTTTTGGGGCAGCACTTTTTTTCTTTTGGCCAAAAGAAAAAACAGAGGAAGTCACCCCAGAAGAATTGACAGAATTAACGGAACTGCATCCTATTGTTGAAGAAAAGAAAAATAAGCTTCTGCGTCGCTCTGAAGAAAGAGGAATAAATGTAGTAATTACCGAAGGATACCGGACACTGGAGGAACAAAACAATTTATATGAAAAAGGCCGGTCGCAGCCTGGAAGTGTTGTAACGAATGCACAAGGAGGCGAATCGTATCATAATTACGGCCTGGCGATTGATTTTGCCATAAACAGGAGATGGAGAAATAACGTGGAATACTGAATATGATGGAAATGAAAATGGGAAATCTGACTGGAAAGAAACCGCAGAAATTGCGAAGGAACTTGGATTTGAATGGGGAGGCGACTGGCCGGGGCTAAGAGATTACAGTCATCTTCAGTTAGACACAGATTTAAGTATGCATGAGCTTCAACGAAAGACCAATGAGCTAAAATAAAGCCTCTTAAAGAGAGTATATTCTCTAAGAGGCTTTACCTGCTGCTATTCAATCCCTTATTTATAGTTCTCATACCACCACCAGGCGGCACCGATGATGATGACTAAAATAAAGAGCACAACAATCAACCAAGCCCCATAACCATAGCCTCCACCGTAACCTGGAACGTATCCAGGACCATATCCAGGGCCGTAACCTCCAACAAAACCCATTTTAATCTCTCCTTAAGAAAAATTTGGTTTCTATATATTTGTATGAAATCAGGAGAACATACGGTTAGGTTAGTATCTTGTTTCATAGTTTTCTACTGGCTGTACTCATAATCAATAAACATAATAAGAGGCAGTGGACAGGACTTTCAATGTTTGCTGTTACACTATCAAGCCAATTAATCAAACGTTTGATTAGATGAAAAATGGAGTCAAAATAAATTTTCAGCAGAAAAAGGTATATTTCTTCTTTATATTGAAAGAATAATAGATACAAGCATAAGGAGGGAAAAGAATGAATAAAACAGATCTTATTAATCAAGTTGCTGAACAATCCGGATTGAGTAAAAAAGATACAGAGGCAGCTGTAAATGCGACTCTTGAAAACATTGAAAAGTCACTAAAATCCGGTGAAAAAGTACAATTAATCGGATTTGGGAATTTCGAAATTCGTGAAAGAGCTGCACGAGAAGGACGTAACCCGCAAACCGGTGAAACAATTAAAATACCTGCTTCTAAAGTTCCTGCTTTCAAACCAGGGAAACAATTAAAAGAAGCAGTTAACTAAAAAATAAGTGAATGTCAGCACCTGTTTATTATGAGAATAGACAGGTGTTTTTTGTACTTTAGGAAAATCTTACCTTTGTAAAAAAATCAAAGTATAAGCAAAACTACCTCTTCTGCCATTGGGACTTGGCGGCAAGTCGAGTTTTGCTAAAATCAAAGCTGTGAGCAGGATAAACTTAGACTCATTAGCTTCTGTGTTATACTTTTCTTGTTACATACAATAGTTAAGAAAAGGAGCGATTCCATGGAATTTGTTACGCTGAATAACGGATTGAAAATGCCGCAGCTTGGTTTTGGAGTATGGCAGGTAGAAGATGAAGCAGCAGCACCTGCTGTAAAAAAAGCTCTCGAAACAGGTTATCGTTCCATTGATACAGCAGCTATCTATAAAAATGAACGCGGTGTTGGGAAAGCTATCAGTACTGCAGACATTCCGCGGGGAGAATTGTTTATTACAACAAAAGTTTGGAATGCAGATCAAGGCTATGACAACACCCTTCAAGCATTTGATAATAGTCTTGAGAAACTCGGATTGGATTACGTTGATTTGTATCTGATTCATTGGCCTGCTCCAGAACATGATGACTACATAGAGACTTACAAAGCTATGGAAAAGCTTTATCAAGATGGACGGGTGAAAGCCATTGGAGTCTGCAATTTCGATATAGACCATCTACAGCGGTTGTTAGATGAATGTGAAGTGAAACCGGTCCTCAACCAAGTAGAATGTCATCCATATCTCGCTCAAAAGGAGCTAAAGAAATTTTGCCAGCAGCATGATATTTATATAGAAGCCTGGAGTCCTTTGATGCAAGGGGGAGACGTGCTCAATAACGAGATTATAACAGAATTGGCTGAAGCGCACGGCAAAACACCAGCTCAAGTTATCATCCGCTGGCATTTGCAAAACCGCTCTATTGTGATTCCAAAATCAGTAACTCCTGCTCGTATTGAAGAAAATTTTAATGTGTTTGATTTTGAACTAACCGAAGAAGATATGGACAAAATCAATAACTTAGACCGCAGTGAACGCAAAGGGCCGAAGCCAAGTGAAATGAATATAAGATAAAGGAAGAGGGCGTCTTTTTGACGTCCTTTTTTCTTTAATAGGTAGAAATTATAAATATTTGGCGTTTTACATTTCTAGCGCAAGCGCCTACTCGCTCGAGATTCCTTCGGTCCGTCTATGGAAAGCAAAGATCAGCTTTCCATATGCCGCCCCTCCAGGACTTGTCGCTCGTGAGCAAGGCGCTTGCGCTTTTCTTATAGTAGGACGTGGCTTTTTTCTTTATAGGGATAACACCTATATCAAGTAAAACATTTAGTTACATCAGGCTCCCCCTTTTTATTTTCATGTGAGCAGATATTTTTTCAATTAAAATGATTTTTGTTACATTTTTAACAGTAGAAAATATCATAACAGTCAACTGCAAAAGCATTTAATAATAAAGGTTAGTTTTAATTTATAACTGTCATAAAAGGAATGAAAAGATGCACTGTATTTTGAAACTATATTTAAATTATAATAATTATAATTTAGTATTGATTTTTTATTGATAGGTGTTATCATAGATTTATAGAAAAAATAAGAGGTGATCTTGCATGAGTAAAAATAATAAACATCTCACCACAAGCTCAGGTGCTCCAGTAGGTGATAATCAACATTCCATAACAGCTGGTTCTAGAGGCCCGACCTTAATTCAAGATGTTCACTTATTGGAAAAACTTGCACATTTTAATCGTGAACGTATTCCAGAACGAGTGGTTCATGCTAAAGGTGCAGGTGCGCACGGCTATTTCGAAGTAACAAATGATGTATCAAAATATACAAAAGCAAACTTTCTTAACGAAGTTGGCAAAAAGACACCGATGTTCATTCGGTTTTCTACGGTAGCAGGAGAATTAGGTTCTGCCGATACTGTACGAGACCCGCGCGGTTTTGCTGTGAAGTTTTATACAGAAGAAGGGAATTATGATTTAGTAGGAAATAATACCCCTATCTTTTTCATACGCGACGCTATTAAGTTTCCGGACTTTATCCACACTCAAAAACGTGATCCGCGTACACATTTGAAAGATCCAAATATGGTTTGGGACTTTTGGTCGCTCTCGCCGGAATCTCTGCACCAGGTCACATACTTACATGGAGACCGCGGACTGCCGGCAACACTTCGTCATATGAATGGGTATGGAAGCCATACATTCAAATGGGTGAATGAAAAAGGGGACGCCTATTGGGTAAAATATCACTTTATTAGTGAGCAAGATGTTAAAGCATTGGATGAATCAGTTGCCAATAAGCTGGCAGGAGAAAATCCTGATTACCACACAGAAGATCTTTTCAACGCAATTGAAGAAGGAAATTATCCAGCATGGAGATTGTACGTGCAAATTATGCCGTATGAAGATGCTAAAACGTATAAATGGGATCCATTTGATGTAACAAAAGTGTGGTCTAAAGAAGACTATCCACGGATCGAAGTGGGTCGTATGGTGCTTGACCGCAACCCTGAAAACTACTTTGCTGAAGTAGAGCAGGCTGCGTTTTCACCTGGTCACTTTGTACCTGGTATTGAAGCTTCTCCGGATAAAATGCTGCAAGGTCGTTTATTTGCCTATTCGGATGCCCACCGTTATCGTGTTGGGGCCAACCATGAACAACTACCTATTAATCGTCCGATCAGCGGAACCAACAATTATCAGCGTGATGGATATATGAGAGCGGACGATAATGGCGGCGGTTCGATAAACTATGAGCCAAATAGCTATGATGGCCCGAAAGAATCAGAAGAAGCCAGAATCAATCCTTTTGAGGTAACTGGTCAAGCAGACAGTGTGAACTATGATAGTGAAGATCATTATACGCAAGCCGGAGATCTTTACCGTTTAATGAGTGATGATGAAAAAGATCGTCTCATCCATGCTGTCGTAGGCCATATGAAACCAGTCAAAAAAGATGAAATCAAGCTTCGCCAAATTAAGCATTTCTATAAAGCTGACCCGGAATACGGCCGCCGTGTTGCGGAAGGACTTGGATTAGAAGTTCCGGAAGAGCAGGAAGTTTAAAATTTTAACAAATTGATTCTCTCTTTATTCTCTAAAAAACGGGTATCCGCGCTTAAATAGCTGGATACCCGTTTTTGGTGTTAAGGCAGCTTCCTTGCGGCCATAAGCTGATGCATTTACTCATCCGAAGTGAAAAGTGTCTCCTTTAATGAGTTGATATCATTGGTTTGCTGTTTAATCTCTAATTCTAATTGATGGATTAATTCTTCACTTCTTTTTAGGTTGTCTCCATAGTTATTTATTTTTACAATGAGCTGTTCAATTTGCTGTTCTAATTCTTCAAGTCCTTCTGTGTGATCTGAGTCATTTTCAGAGGGTTCTTCTGTTTTTTCCATCGTAAAATGAGTAATTTCATCCTTTAATTCATGAATTTTTCCCATCATTCCTTCATGCAGCGATTTAAAGTGAGAAAGTTCATCTTTATAGATCTTGTTTTCATCAGTTGCCTGGACAAATTTATTTTGAAGGGCTTGCTTATTTTCTTCCGTGTGTTTGAGTTGAAGAGCTAGTTCATTGTTTTGGTGTTTTAATTCATTCTTTTGGGCTTTCTCCTGTTCAAGAAATTCATTTAATTGCTTCATCTTATCTTCATTATTTAAAAGGGCATTTCTATATTCCTCTAGTTTTTTTTGTAAATTATTAATAGACGACAGATGAATTTCTGATTCTTTATTCATATTGTCGATTTTGATTACAAGCTGCTGGTTTTCTTCTAAAGAAATATTCAGTTTATGCTCGAACTCTTGTTTCTCTGTTTCCGTTTGTTCTAATTGGTAAGAAAGTTGATTAGCATGATGCTGCAAGCTTTCTTTTCCGGACTTTTCTTGTGCAAGCAGTCCATTTAATCGTTGTACTTCCTTTTCTTTGTCTGCCAGTTTCTTTTTATTTACTTTTACATCTTCTTGCAAACTTGAAATAGAAGAAAGGTAAATATTTACTTTTCTCGAGATGTCTGCGATTTTACCAGCAAGCTGTTGTTTTTCTTCAGAGGCCTTATCCAATTTATTCTGAAGTTCTTGTCTTTTTTTTTCCTTTTGTTCTAATCGACAAGAAAGCTGGTTAGCATGATGCTGCAAGTTATCCTTTTCGAACTTTTCTCGTTCAAGCAGTTTACTTAGCTGTTGTACTTCTTTTTCATTGTTTGCCAGTTTGCTTTTATGCTCTTTCACCTCTTCTTGTAAATTACTTATAGAGGAGAGATGGACATCTCTTTCTTTCGTCAAATCCTCCATCTTTGTTTCAAACTGTTGATTTTCTTGGTATAGCTCACTGTTCAAATCGTTTAATCGAGTGATTTCTCGCTTGAACGATTTATTTTCTTCGGCGACTGTGAGAAATTCATGATGAAGTTCTTTTTTATCATTTTCTAAACCTTTCTGTTGATGTTCCGATTGTTTTAATCGATAAGAAAGCTCGTCAATTTTATTTTTTAATTCCTTGTTAAGGGAGTCTCCTTTAACCAATTTATCTTCTGTTTCTTCAAGTCTTAACTTATTTTCTACTTGTTTGTTTTTATATTCATCGATTTCTTCTTGTAAACGTTGAATGAGAATGTTTTTTTCGTTAATTTCTAAATTTGTATTGTCAAGCTCTATAGAAAGACGGTTGTTTTTCTGTTCTATTCCATCCATATTTTTCAATAATTTAAGATGTTGTTTTTCGATATTACTCAATTGGTCTTGTAATGCATTTTTATCATGTTTGACCTTTTCCAATGACTCGACATATTGAAAGTTCTCGGTTTTTAAGTCTCGTATATCATCTGCTAACTTTTTGTTTATATTTTGCATGTTTAAAATGACATTCTTCTTTTCATCAACTTTTCTTCGTTTGCTTTCTTCTAATTGTTGTTTTTGGTATTCCATTTCTTCTTTTAATTGTTCATTTTCAAATAATAATTTTTTGATTTGATTATACTTATGATTTGTTTCATATTCTCTTACTCTGGCTTTGTATTTTTCCAGTTCCGATTTATAATGGATGAGCTTTTGCTGCAGCTGAAATTCATCACTATGATAAACCTCAGCCTGTGAAGTTGGTTCATTATACATTTTCAAGTGCCTCCCTTAAATTGTTTCTAATTGCTTGACGGGCCTTAATTATATGTATGGGAAAAATCCCTGTAATATTTAGAAATCTGAAGCTTTTATTGAAGGTGAATTAACTTTTGACCTCAAAAAAATATGCTGGACGCCATGAATCAAAAACTGCCAGGGAAAGGAACGTCTTCTGAAAACGCATACGTAACGCACAGAACGTGCCAATGTCACCAATGCTGCATGACGTGGTGTTTTTGGAGACGAACGCACAGGACGCGGTGTTTTTGCAACAGATTTAAGGAACTTCTTCTAAGGTTCAGTTCGGGTTGCGCTGAAGGCAACGTAAAAGTCCCTACGTTGTGTAGAAGTACTACCTGTAGGGTAAAATCTCTAGTTTTTACTATTAAAAAACCTGTGAATCATTTTGATTCACAGGCATTTGTTCCTCAGTCTAGACCTGAAGAGCTATATTCCGTTCTATACTCATGTTGGACGCGGATAAAAGGATATAAAATATACTATAAAACCAGACCAATTAAGGGTAAAAATTATAATAATTTAATATAAATACAGATCAAATGAAAGGGTATAAATATATAAAAGCAACGAACCAGATTCAATAAAACATTTATTTAATGATCATCTGTTACTGTAACTCATCACCCCCTCTTCTTACTTCATATTATGGATAAGAAGAAGAAGTGATATGCCTTTTACCCATTATTAAAAAGAAAATTTAATATCATTATTTGCCGTGAAGGAAATGTTTTTGTCTTGAAAATAAACAACACTCCGGACGATGGCCATACTTTTCTCTTCGGGTGTTTCAAAGGTTAATTGAAAGTGCGGTAAAGAAGCAGTTTCTCCAGGTGAAATAAGAAGCTCTTCAATCGGCCCAATCCAGTATTCTCCTCTCTCTTGGGCTTTTTCAAACCAGTCATCCTCCATAAACTTCCACCCTCTCATTCCTCCCGAGCTCTGAACACCAAGTGTGTCCGCCATTTCCGGAGGTATAATCTGACCGCCTAAATTAATGGTTTCAATCGGCTGAACCTTTATACAAAGGAGAGGATTAAGTAAATCCGTATCGCCTGTATTTTTTATATTTAAATCTCCTGTAGCCATATATTGGTCTTTAGATTTGGCAGCGTGGACCGTGTAATTAAAATATACTTCAGCATTTGATTCCTTAGCTGCAGACAGGGTTTGATTCCCAGGAGAAGTTGCGGCCTGTTGTTGTTGACTAAAGGATTGCTGTGACTTTTTCGATTGGATTTCATTTGTCTCTTGATGGTCGTTTTCATCAAAAAAGGCATGGAGAAATACATTTGAAATGGAAGTTGATTTTTTATCAAGGCTGTTACAAAGATATTGGCTTAAGCCAAGCGCTAAACTAAGGCTGATCTTATTACGAAATAACTTCCAATCTTCCTTATCAAAATATTTTGGCATTTCGCATTCTAACGTTAGATACGGGCCGCGGGTGTCTGATCTATCTTTGTTAAACTCATGCTCTATATGAAAAGCCTTAAGTTGATGCTGAATAAAAGTTCTTAGACCTTTTTGTTTGGGGTTGAGACTAAAACCAACCTTTACGATAGGGGAATCGATACTGTCAACGAAAGATATGGAAGTCAGTTTGAGAAATATATGGTTGCCAAGTAATGATTCATCATCGTTTGTCTCTTTTATGTTGACACCTGTTTCCATTAGAAAGGACTTGATTTCTTTTCTTAACTCCGTTTGATACTCATCTTCTTCCTTATTAATAATTGTGATTTCTTGAGTGTTTAATCCAGATTGGAGATCTAGCTTTCTATTTTCCAAGTCCCAGGCCAAAACATACCCTTGTGCTTCACAGTATTGAATAAAAGGCACAAGCGAGTCAGACTCTACCTTGCCAATATGTCTATTATGATAGCTCACATCTATTTTCATTTTTTTCCTCCTCGAAAAATACATGACACTCATGGCTCATTTTATGAATTACAGCTGAAAAAAATGAAAGAGAAAAAGTACAATACGTTAGCTGAATTAAGAAAAATCACGCGTAATGCCCATACCAATTTGTTCCACCTTCCATATTCTATAGTGTGATATGAATATACTCATGTGAAAGGAAGGATTGTAGTGAATAAACGCAGACCAATTAAGGGCTCGCAAACACCAACACCGACCCCTACTCCGCTGGATCCGAATGATTTAGCGCCAGAATGTATTAAGGTCGATAAAGTATATGACTGGGTCTTCTTTTCTAATCAGTATGAAAATAAAAACTTCATTCCTGATGAACATTGCCGAAAAGAAGTCAGTGAAGCTTTAGAAGCAGGAATTGATATTGATCTAAAGTGTTTCCCTGCTGACCCAGAAGATGTGGAATGCCGTGCTAAAATTCTTGAACACGGAAACCCAGGAAGAGTATCGATCGTATGGACTGTTCCGGTAAGAGTGAAAATATTCAAGAAAAAGAAGAAAATTTGTTCCTTTACAGTACGCACCCAATTTGACGACGAGGTCATGTTATGTGTTCCAGAAGGAATTAAAGACAAACACATCCACTGTAAAGCAACCGATGTGCAATGCAGATCACAAGGTCCATTGATGGGACCAGATCCATTTGGTCCGATGATTCCAGTAAGAGTGTTGTTGTGCAAAGACGTACAAGTAGAATTCCCAGTAAAATTAGAAGTGCTAGGTAAGTTCTGCTTCCCTCGTCCAAATGATATTCCAATACCAAACGGACTTGAGTGTCCTTTAGACGCATTTGAATTCCCGCCGCAGTGCGATTTCTTCCCAGTAGACAACTGTGAATGTCAAGCAACGGCATTAGCAAGAAATGAAGAAACATTTGCTACATTTGGTACGAATGGAACGATCGTAACAGGAACATCAACATTAGAAGCTGAAATTTGCCAAGAGTGTGCACTTGCAGACAGCCGCTTCACTTACTCATTTACTGATACAGACGAAGATGGAAACGGACCAACACCAACACCTTCTCCAGACTTTAGCTTCACGCTTGATCCTACAACAATAGAAGAAGTCGTATGTAATACAGAAGTTGGTTCTTTAAGTGTGTTTGGTGAAGGGGAGCGCTCCTTCAACGGTACACCTGAGCATGTCTTTTATGAGCTTCGAATCTTCAGTGACCCAGCCGGGTTCCAGTTAATTCTACGCAATACTGCTGGTGCTGTAGTGTTTGATAGTGGCATTGTAGATGCATTAGTTAGATACGATGAATGCGACACCTTTGCTGATCTATTAAATAACAATAATGGTAATGGAAACGGATAAATATAAACAGGGGGAGGAGACCCTCCTCCGTTTTTTACACTAATAGGAAAGTACATGGATAAACCATCGACGTCGTCAAAATTTTAAGGAAAACATTATAAGTGCAACTAGGCAAACGCCTGCACCTAAAGGCTTAGAACTAGCCAAGTTTTCTTTAACATAAACATTTGTTTATACATATATTTAAATATATGCATGTAAGGTGGGGGCAATATGTCAAACGAAGAAATTGTTCAACGAAACAATGAACAACGGTTTGTTCTCCACACCATTATTCATTTTGAAAAACGTATAAAAAGTCAAACCAAAGAGCTGGGAAATGTAAGCAGAAAACTAAAAAAATTAGATGAGGAAGGATCTTGGATTAGGAGAGATCTAAAAGAAAAAAAGCAATACCTAGAATCAATTCAAGACATTAAAATTTATGGTGCTGGAGAAAAATATGAGCTGCTTACTATGAATCATTTATTAAACAATATAATGGAATACGTATATTCTCAGCAGCAGCACAATGAAGAAAAAGAGGAAGAATTAAAACAAAAAGATCAAATAATAAATCAATATAAAGATAAACAATTGGTTTTACAGCAAAGAATAAGAAATTTACAACAACAGATTTCAAACGATGAAACTATAAAAAGATCATTGACAAATCAAGTAAACCAAAAAAATCACATGATAAATCTTCAATTGGATACGAAGAAAAAAATGAAGAAAGTGATCCAAGAAAAAAACAAATCATTAAAATACTTTAAAAAGACAGAAGAAGAATGGAAAAAAAGAAATCATCAAAAAGAAGAAGAGCTTAAAAAATATAAAAGAAATACCATCGATTTAACTAATTTGATTTTGGATTATGAAAAAAGAAGAAAAAATACGATAAATGACACCATAAATTTTTCTAAGATAGAAAACAAATTAGTTCATACGTTGAATAATTTAGAAGAAAAAGTGCGAGATAATCAATTAGAATTTGAAACGTTAAAAAAGAATAACAAAGGATGGTGGATGGAAGTGTGGAATATTTGGGGCAGCGATAAAGAACAGGAACGGGAGTCCCAAGAAAAAATAGAGAAAATAAGAGAAGAAATAGCAGAATTAAAAAGTGAATTTAATAATTATAGTAATATATTTAAAGAATTAAATAAAAATATTCAAACAAACCAAGAAAATGATACTCATTTATCCACTCTGCTGAATGAATTAAAAGAAACCGTTAACAGTTATAAAGAAAAAGAGGAAGATTACTACAATAAGGAGAGTGATATGAAAGAAAAATATCAAATTCAAATGAATGAAATGTATGAGAAGTACCATACTTTAGAGCAGCATTATACTTCTCTTGAGAAAAAATTAGACCAATATAAAGATATAGAAAAACATTATGAAGAAGAGATTGTTCAATTAAAAGAGAAGCTCCAGAAAGAGGAACAACAAGAGACTGACAGAGAAAATGAACAATTACAGATGAAAGAAAATTACGAACAAAAATTGAAAAATCTTCATGATAAAGTGAAAAAGTATGAAAAGAACATGCAGGCCTTAAAGAAAAGATTAGATGAAAAAGATAAAAATATAGAAGCTTTGCGACAGAGACAGTTATCACCTCAAAGTCAAGGAAAAAGCAATGCAAGAAGCATGCAGCCTAATATGGAAGATTACTATAATATTCCTCTTCCATCACAGTCTCAATCGACTGTTTTTAATCCCTATAAATATATAAATGATAATAAAGGAGGGGAAAGCAAGAATGAAACCTAATCGAGTTCGTGAAATTTACAGACGCCATAAAGCTGCTTCGATAGGAACCCCTATCGGTAATAAAAAAAGTGCTAAACCTAAAAAACGCAAAGGCTGCGGCTGCGGGGGAAAATAATAATGGAAACAACATTGTATTCATAAAAAGAGCTGTTTGGGAGGATATGATTAATCACTGTAAAAAAGAACTGCCAATAGAAGCATGCGGACTATTATCAGGATATAATAGAAAATGCGAAGCTCTCTGGAAAACAAAAAATATTAAACAAAGTAAACATTCATTTGAAATAAGTCAAAAGGAAACAGATAAACTGTTTCGGTTAATAGAAAAAAACGGGCAAACATTAACAGGTATTTATCACTCACATCCAAAAGCAGCTCCATATCCTTCTAAACCAGATATTTTCAATGCTCATTATCCAGAAGCTGCATATATCATTATTTCTTTAGGCTGTTCTCGACCAAAAGTGCGTTCTTTTCGAATTATTAATAAAAAAGTGCTGCCAATGAAAATTAAATTATATGAATAATTCGTGGTACACATTTTTACCCAAAGGTTTATTAATGCCTTTGGGTTTCTAGTATTCCATAAAAACAAATGAAATAGGAGAGTAAAAGTCTATAAATAAGAACGTTCATTTATTATTCGTTTCATTTCTCTTTTATTACCAGACGAGTTACAGTATCTATGCGCCAGCTCTACATTTTTTGAATAATATGGGTTACGTGCAGCTGATGATTTTGGATGCCATAGGTGAAAGATACTTGTGTTTAATCTTTTATAATGCCCGCATAATGTATTAACGGAACAAGCAAATGCGTCATCTTCTCCACCCCAACCATAAAACCTTTCATCAAAACCTCCAACTTTATTAAAGCATTGTTTAGAGATAACATTCACACCACCGACAGGAAGTACTTTCCCAAAATGATTTACTTTTGTATCCATATTAATCTGAAGCGGCCAAGTTGGTCGGGTGTTAAGTAATGTGTGTGTACTGCTTTTAGAGACATTTTTGACTTGAGAATATGGAATAATCCAAGAGTATTTATTAAGAAGCTGAAGAGAGTATAGGAGCAAATGTGGACTACAGATAATGTCAGCATCTAATATAATATAAACGTTACCTGCAGCCTTTGCTGCCGCCTTATTAACCGCATGTGCTTTAGAAAATGGGGGCGTATTACATTTGCCCACACATATCTCTGCATTTTGCATGTTAATTGAATAAAATTGTCTGACCCATTTAAAAGCCTTCTCTCTTGGACCGTTATCCGTTTGAAAAGGTATTAATATTGATATCAAGAGTTTTTCACCACCTAAGGGCAATATTGTAGGGTTTTCTTTTATATAAACTATTGGTAAATAATACATAATATGTGATTAGTTGTTTTTTTGATAAAAAGTAAAGCAGGTCGAGAACTGTGAAGTTTTGTTAAAAAATGAATATAAAATTAATAGTTTCATAGATACAGAAAAAAATTTAATAACTTTTTCATCACACTGTTCTTAAATAAGAATAGTGTTTTTTATGTAATAGGAACTATCATCCCCATTAATTAAAGGATTTATCTTATTTAGGTAAAACGCACTGTCATCTAAAGTAGAACAGAATATCTTATATATGTATACAATACGAAAATTAGAAGGCATATAAATTTCTAAACCTGGAATTTATATCGAAAGGAGGCCTTAGAGTGATTGAACAGGTTGAAAATAACACCCTCAAGGTTGGAGTTATTGGATTAGGATTTGTTGGCTTGCCTCTCTCTTTATTGTTTCATCAAAAAGGTTTTAATGTCACAGGCATTGATATAGATGAGAATAAAATCCAAACATTAAATCAAGGGAAGAGCTGTATTTCGGAAATTGAGGATGAACACGTTAAAAATGCTATGACTTCAGGACGTTTTATGGCCACCTCAGATTTTGACACGATTAAAAAACAAAATATTTTAATCGTTTGTGTATCAACCCCATTAAACAAACATGATGAGCCTGACTTAAGCTATCTAAAAAAGGCAGGAGAATCAATAACATCAAGATTAAGAGAAGGGCAATTGGTTGTTTTAGAAAGTTCCACTTATCCTGGAACTACAAAAGATTTTTTTAAGCCAATATTAGAACAAAATGGATTATTAGTTGGGAAAGATTTTTATTTAGCATATTCTCCAGAAAGAATTGACCCCGGAAATAAAAAAATTCAATTTAATGAAATCCCTAAATTGGTTAGCGGGGTAACTACACGTTGCTTACAAGAAATTTATAATGTTTATAGTGAAATATATGATACTGTCGTAAAAGTTTCTTCCACTGAAGCAGCAGAAATAACAAAGTTGTTAGAAAATAGTTATCGTTTTATAAACATTTCGTTTATTAATGAATTTGCCATCTTATGCGATAAGTTAAATATTAATGTATGGGAGGTTATTGAAGCAGCCAGCACAAAGCCTTATGGGTTTCAACCATTTTATCCAGGCCCGGGGATTGGAGGGCATTGCATTCCCATAGATCCTCTATATTTAATGTTTAAAGCAAAACAAATTGGAGCAACACAGGAATTCATTGAATTATCAAAAAAAATAAATCAATCATTTCCCACTTATATAACAGATCAAGTCACTAACATTCTTTCTAATAGTAAAACAATAAAGAATCAAAATATATTAATATATGGAGTTACGTACAAACCAGATATTGAAGATGCAAGAGAAACTCCCGCTATAAAAATTATTCAAAAACTAAAGGATAAAGGGGCGAACGTATACTATCACGATCCGTATGTAGAAAAATTGACAGTAAATGATAACGATATTCTCACTAGTGTACCTCTTACCAAAGAAATGTTAAAAGATGTTGATTGTGTTATTATCCTTACGGATCACCGCCTTATTCCTATAGAACAAATATTAAATGATGCCAAAATAGTTTATGACACACGTAATGTCACAAGAGGGCATAGTGGAAAAGCAAAAGTGTATCATTTAGGAACAGGGGTTTCTTAAAAACAACTATGAAAGAGAGAATCCTCTATAACCCTAAGCATTAGCCAGTAATTGACATTATAAGTTCTTATTCAATATCTTATGTGTGATGTACCTTACAGTAGGAATGTTGAAGTACTGGTTAAAAAACGTGTCAAAATGTAATAATTTAGGAGGAAAACAAGGGGTCAAGAATAGTATAGTGATCCCCTTTTAAACATAAAAAAATGTATATTTCCCAATGTAAATAACATATTTAATGTTGTTTTAATGTCTATGATATTGATTTTATGAGATTACCAATAAACCACCAGGAAGTTCAAGATATTTGGAGGTGATTAAATATTAAAGGAGAGAATGCAATGGTTTCAATTATTACCTGCACCATAAGAGATTCTGCTCTGGATAATGTATTTCAAAATTATGATCGCCAAACGCTTCCTGATAAAGAACTAATTATTATATTGAATAAAGATAACATGAATATTAATAAATGGAAACAAAAAGCAAGAGGCTACAAAAATGTAACAGTTTATCAATTAACAGAAAAGCTAACTTTGGGAGAATGCTTGAATTTTGGAGTGAAAAAATCTCGTTTTTCTTTTATAGCTAAATTTGATGATGATGATTACTATGCTCCGAATTATTTAACAACGATGCTTCGTCCATTTAAGTACAGTAACGTATCAATTGTAGGAAAAACTAGTTTCTATGTGTACTTTGAACAATTAAAACTTCTTAGTCTTCATCTTCCAAATAATGAAAATAAATATAGCAAACATGTCGCAGGAGCAACTTTAGTTATAAAAAAAGATGTCTTTAAGTATGTTAAATTTGGAAAAATGAATAAGGGGTCAGATCAAGATTTTCAAGTGAAATGTAGGAAGAAAGGATTGAAAATATATTCCGCTGACAGATTTAACTATGTATGTTTAAGAAATGCAAACAAAAGATACCACACTTGGAAATTAAGTGACAAACAACTTTTAAAGTATGGAAAGAAATTAAGATATACATCCAATTATGAACCATTTATTAAACATTGATAGAGGGAGCAATCATATTTTCAGAAAAATAGCAGTATTCATATTATAATTTCAAACTCATAACTACACAATAATCATGTAATTTAATAATCTATAGAAAGCAGAATTTAAAAAGATTTCCATTTTTTTCTGCAAAAATGGAGTGATTAGTTTGAATGAGACAAAGCGGATTTTACAACTTATAAAAAAAGCGTCACAAAAAAACTCTCCGTTTTCTTTAGTAAGAATAGGTGATGGTGAAAATTTAGTATTAGCTCACGGATCAGTGTGGCCAGTTAAAAGGGTGTTAAGAGAACCTTGGGGACGTAGTGCAAGAAAAGGAAGAAAAGGAATAGATCTTCCTAATTTTGAATTACGAAATCGAATGGTAACCTCTATAAAAAAGGCAGATGTTGTTGGTATTCTTCCTAAACATGGAGATATGATTAATGCTCCTAAACATGTGAAACGTGAATTAACAGATAAAGTTTTTCGTCATTATAACATTCAACCCAAATTAACATGTAGTGCAACCATCAATAGAGAGTTAATGCGAAATCATGATTTTTGGGAAATTTTAAGAAGAAAAAAAATACTAATAATCTATGGGAATGCAGAAAATCTAAAAACAACATTACAAAACAATTATGGACTTAAAGTTAACCTGGCTATTCCTTTTTCCCATTATAATCAAATAAACCGAACGTTAAAACTTGTTTTACGTAATAAAAATAAGTTTGATATAGCCTTAGTTTCTTGTGGAGTGAACTCGGTTATACTTTCGCAAAGAATTAGCGAATTAACTGGTAAAATTGCTATTGATTTTGGTAAAGCATCAAAATTTATATTAACAGAAGATCATAACCAAAAAGCCACTAATCCGACTAAGAGGTTTTAAAATATAGATCATTAAGGGAAGGAGAGAATAGTGTTAATGCTTAAAAATAAAATAATTATTGTAAATATTGCTTTTAATGTATTAAGAAAGTTTCACGTTCCCCCCAGACCTCAACCTGAAACAGTTTTAACTAAAGAATGGATAGAAAATCGTATGGATATTTTTATGAATTATGCTATGAAAAGTTTATCAAATCAAACTAATAATAACTTTATTGCTTTGGTTCGTTATGAAGACTGTACGAAAAATCTCATTAGGGAAGCTTTAAGAAAATATGATAAAGTCCCCAATAATGTAATATTTGTGAAGAATAGCAAATTCTCCCGCCATATAAAAAAATTGATAATACACTATGATTACTTTTATTTAGTCCGTTTAGACTCAGATGATATGTATCATAAGACATATATACAAAGATTGTACGATTTTAAGCACAATACTGACACCAAAGTTCTCATTAATCGAAAAGGTTTTGTTTATAATAGTTTAACTAATCAAATGGCAACGTATAGTAACCCCTCTCCACCTTTTTATACTTTAATTTATAAAACAGATGACTATTTAAATGGGGTAAGGTATTCGATTCCAAAGCATAGAGATGCTATAAAGTTACCTCATAAGATTTTAAAAGGATACAATTTTATAGTTAATATCCATTCAATAAATACTTCTTCTAAGTTTAACAACAAAAACAAAATAATGAATCCATCAAAAGTTAGTACGATATTGAAAGAGTTTAAAGGTGAGTAAATGATGAAGATTCAGCTATAGCTAATAAAAGAGGAGTCTATTTAATATCCTGTGAAGAAAAAGTGGAAGATACAGTAAAACAAAAATATGTAAATCAAGGAAGTCACGGGTGATAAAGATGAACAAAATTAAGATAGGAGTTGCTGGTGTTGGAATAATGGGACAAAATCATTGTAAAACTCTACAATTGATGATTAACGATGTTGAATTTGTTGGTGTATATGATAAAGATATTCAAAAATGTAGTGAAGTAGGAAATAAGTTTAATGTAAAGTCTTTTAATAATTATGAAGATTTATTAGTAAATGTAGATGCAGTTATTATCGCAACCCCTACTACTTTCCATTATTCACTAATAAAGATAGCAATTAATAAAAATAAAAATATTTTAGTGGAAAAACCTTTTGTAACATCTTTG
Organism: Alteribacillus sp. YIM 98480; assembly: GCF_009765375.1. GTDB lineage: Bacteria > Bacillota > Bacilli > Bacillales > Marinococcaceae > Alteribacillus. Next base: position 73,123 of record NZ_VTOK01000010.1, on the reverse strand, counting down.
AAAGAATCAGAAGACATTAAATTATTGTTAAAAGGTAAGAAATTAATTTTTCAAGTTGGGCATATTGAAAGATTTAATCCCGCTTTTCAAAATCTATATAAAGCAGTTACTCCAAAAAATATGCTAGCAATAGAAGCAAGACGTTTGGGGCAAGTTCAAAGAAATATAGACATTGATGTAATCCTTAATTTAATGATTCATGATATAGATGCTGTTTTAGCTTTAGTAAATAGTCCATTAAAGAAGATTGCTGCAGATGGCAGGGCAGTAGTAAATAAAGAGGAATTGGATATTGTTTATGCAGTCTTATCCTTTGAAAATGGAATTATTGCTAATTTAGTGGCAAACAGGGTTTCTAAAGAAAAAGCTCGTTTGTTAACAATTACTGAATATGACAAGGTTTTCAAAGCTGATTGTCTAACGAGGAATTTATATATTTATCAAGGTATTAATTCAACGTCTGAAAATAGTTTACCCTATAAAAAAGAAAGCATTATTGAAAAAGTATTAGTACCGCGTAATGAACCCCTCCATTCAGAAATTCTTCATTTTGTTCAATCTATTCATATGAATAAGGCACCATTAATAGGAATTCATGAAGCTGGCAAATCATTAGAGGTAGCTTTAAAAATAAAAGAATTAGTTTCAACTAAAATGAAGAACTGATTCTTACTTTTTATGACTTATCTAATTTTTCATCGATTCACAGAATTGTAAGCTGTTGAGTAATAAAAACCCAAAAGTTATTACTATATTTCGATCCTTTCTTAAAACATTCTTCCCATTAAAGCCAAACATTCATATTTAAGTATTACAATCATTTTAGAGTCCTTTCTGGGTCAATACACCAGTAAAAATGAATGAAAAAAGGGGTGGCAACTGTGATTCCTATGGTTGATTTAAAGGCTGAGTATGAAATGTTAAAGACTCAGATCCAACAGGAAATCAATGATGTACTTGAAAGTAGTTCTTTTATATTGGGTGAAAAAGTGAAAGAAATAGAAGCTGCTATAGCTGCCTATTCAGATACGTCGTATGCCATTGGAGTGGGGAATGGTACAGATGCTCTATTGCTTGCATTAGAAGGTTTGGGCATTGGGAAAGGTGATGAAGTTATTACAACAGCGTTCACTTTTTTTGCTACAGCTGAAGTAATTGCACGTATTGGAGCAGTCCCAGTATTTATAGATATTGATCCAAAGACTTGTAATATCAATCCAAATTTACTAGAAAAAGCGATAACAAAAACAACAAAAGCAATCATCGTTGTTCACTTATTTGGCCAACCAACAGATATGGATCCAATTTTAAAGGTTGCTAAAAAACATGATTTAAAAATTATCGAAGATGCATGTCAATCTATCGGGGCAACCTATAAAAAAAAGAAAGTAGGATCATTAGGTGATGTTGGTTGTTTTTCTTTTTTTCCGTCTAAAAATTTAGGTGCTTTTGGTGACGGTGGGATGGTAGTAACAAATAATAAAAATTTATATGAAAAAATAAAATTACTCAGAAACCATGGGAGTCTTCAAAAATATATACATCAACAGATTGGATTAAATAGTCGTTTAGATGAAATCCAAGCTGCGATTTTAAAAGTGAAATTCGAAATGTTAGATGATTGGACTGATAAGAGACGAGAAGTTGCCAAAAGGTATTCTGATCATTTAAAGGAATTTGTTGATATTCCTGCTCCAGAAGAAAATAGAGTACATGTTTATCACCAATATTGTATTCAGACAAAGAAGAGAGATGCTTTATCTTCTTTTTTAAATAAGAAGCAAATTGCAACAGCTGTTTATTATCCTATACCCCTTCATCTTCAAAAAGCCTTTAAATATCTAGGGTATAAAGAAAAACAAATTCCAATAGCTGAAAGAGTATCTAAAAATATTTTAGCCATCCCCATATATCCATTAATGACTAAAGATATTCAGGATTATATTATTTTTTCGATCAAAGAATATTTAAGTTAAAGGTTAATTTAAATAGAACGCTGCTGACAAAAGTATTATTAAAAACTATTAAAATCGCGTGTAGGTACGTCTAGATCCCTCTATTTAAAGACAAAAACGCTGAGATATCGGATTGTAAACCAATACAGCGTTTTTGCCTTTTTGTTTCAAGACGATTATGTGCTAGTTTTATTTAATTATAGTTTAAATAAAGAACTGAAACTACTTTATATACCTAATGCATTTAAGAAACATTTAATAACCCGCTCTTGCTCTTCTTTTAAGAGGCTTGATCCTGATGGCAAGCATACACCTTTTGTAAATAATTTTTCAGAAACGTTTTCGTTACTATGAGAATAATACGCACAGTTTTTAAATAAGGGTTGTAGGTGTAACGGCTTCCAAACAGGACGTGCTTCAACATTTTGGCTTAGTAAAAATTCAACAATCTCTGTGGAAGTAACACCACTATGATTTTCATCTATTGTTAGAGCGGTTAGCCACCGAGTGGATCGACCATATGCAGCTTCCGGCATAAATTTTATCCCTTTTATGTTGTGAAGCTCAGTATAATACTTATTAAATATCTGACGTCTGGATGTAATCCTTTCCATTAATACCTTAAGCTGAGCTCTTCCAATTGCTGCTAGGATATTACTCAAACGATAATTATAACCGATTTTACTGTGTTGATAATGTAAAGCAGGATCACGAGCCTGTGTAGCCATGTAACGAGCTCTTTCTAAAGCATCTAAGTCATTAGAGACTAACATACCGCCACCTGAAGTTGTAATAATCTTATTTCCGTTGAACGAATAAACTCCAAATTCCCCAAATGTACCGCTGACCTTTCCTTTATAAGTAGCTCCTAACGATTCCGCAGCGTCTTCTATTACGGGAACATTATAGTAATTGCAAATTGACAAAAGGGAATCCATATCAGCACTTTGACCATAAATATTAACGATAATTACAGCTTTTGGCATATTCCCGCTTTTTGTAGCATTTATGAAGGCCCGTTTTAAAGCGTTCGCAGACATATTCCAACTACTTGGTTCCGAGTCAATAAATACAGGTTCAGCCCCTAGATATAATATAGGATTTGCACTTGCTACAAAGGTTAAAGACGAGCAAAAAACTGTGTCTCCTCGCCCGACGTTTAAAAGTTTTAAAGCTAAATGAATAGCAGCTGTGCCGGAATTTAAGGCTAATGCTCCCTTAGTATTAACGTATTCTGCCATTTCCTTTTCAAAAGCTTTTACTTGAGGACCTAAAGGAGCTATCCAATTCGAGTCAAATGCCTCCATAACTAAACGTTTTTCATTTCCGCTCATATGTGGCGGGGAAAGGTAAATCATCTTAGTAGTATCATTTTTATTCACTTGTTTAACCCTTCCTTTAATGAAATTTCTTACACCAAATATATGTAAAAACGTATTGTTTGATAACAAACTAACAACAATTTGAACTATTAACAGAAAAAACGTGTGAATTTTTCGCTCACTACAGATTTCAGATTCTTTTGTAATACTCTCCTTATTTACCATCTAAAGCCAAAATGATAGTAAAACGACTGTTTTAGAGTCTTTCCGTCAACAAAAATCCCGTATGAAAAGTATTTCAATACAGGATTTTTTGGCTCTAAACGGTTTATTACTTACTGTTTTAATAAAGATGGAAGCGGACTACTTTATTTTATAGATGTTTACCCATTAATGAGATTGTTTAATTCCGATGCTTTTTGATAACTCTGGCTGGAACACCTACTGCTGTTACTTGTCTTGGAATATCATTAGTGACCACAGCACCTGCTCCAATCACAGACAGTGAATCAATTGTTATGGATGGGATGACAGATGAACCAATCCCCAAATGTACGTGGCTGTTAATTCTAACTCCTCCTGCCAAATGGACTCCAGGAGAGAGATGAGCATAATCTGCAATAATACAATCGTGGTCTACTGTTGCAGATGTATTAATAATTGTGTGTTTACCTATTCGTGTGTTCGCATTTATAACTGTTCCGGGCATAATTAAAGTTCCTTCATCAATCTTTACATCACTACCGATAATTGCAGTTGGATCGATTAACGTGGCGTAAGAAAGTGATAGATGTTGAAGTTTGTTTGAAAGTTGTTTTCTAATATGATTATTTCCTATTGCAATAAAAATCTTGTGGTCATGATATATTTTCCAATTCATAAAATCTCTAAAAGTACCAATATAATTTCTTTGGTTTGGCTGAGGTTTATCATCAATATACCCAAGAATTGAATATCCATTGCGTAAAGCCACATCACTAACAACCCTGCTATGGCCTCCCAAACCTATAATAATAAGACTTTGCTTTTCCTCTTTGTTTTTAACATCCCTACTTATAGGAACAATCCCCCTTATTCTATTTTTCTTTTAGAACAGTCTATGCAATTGGTTTTGCCTTGGTTAATTATTAACAAGCCAAATAAGACGGGGGTATCAGTTTTACAAAAAATGAAATCGTATGAGTGAGGTCAAGATTTTGTCTATGATTGTGCTAAATACTATTACGCACCATATAATTTGTTTAGAAGTAAATGTATAAAAAATGAAGAGAGGAGAATTACATGTCAAAAATAAAAAGCACCGTGATTGAACCTCCGCTTATACAAGAACCGATCAATCCAAATGAAATAGGGCGGGTTTTACACTTACCATATAATGCTGCGGGGCAAATGAGTACACAAGCCCTAGCACTCAAAAAGCTAGGGGTTAATACATCATTCTGTGATTATTATCAGTCAAAATTCCAATTTCCAACAGATGTAGCGTCTCCTATTAAAAACTTACCAAAAAAACAAAGAGAAGCGGCTATGTTAAAATTCGCAAAAAAAAATATTGCTAAATACGATATTTTTCACTTTCACTTTGGCCAATCATTCACAAGGTATTCTTATAAGGATTTACCATTACTTAAAGCGAAGAAAAAAAAAATGGTCATGAATTATTGGGGTACGCAGGTTAGAAGATTGTCTATTGCAAAAAAGAAAAACTCTTTCGCAATAGTAAAACAACCTAATGAAAAATTAATTGTTTCCAGACTGAATATAATTTCTAGTTATATGGACACAGCCATAGTTCCAGATCACGAGCTATTAGAATACGTATATGGATATTTTAAGAAGATCTACATTATTAGAGCATCGATTGACCAAACTTTATTCACTCCGTTTTATCCCAATATTCATAATAAAAAGCCATTAGTAGTGCATGCTCCAACACATCGAAATGTAAAAGGTACTGAGTATATTATTAAAGCCGTACAAAATCTTAAAAAGGTAATTAAATTTGATTTTGTCCTTATTGAAAATATGACAAATGATCAAGCACTAACTTGGTATAAAAAAGCAGATATTGTGGTGGACCAACTTCGTTTGGGTATATATGGAACGGTTTCTATAGAAAGCATGCTTTTTGGAAAGCCGGTTATATCGTTTATAAGAGAGGATCTCAAATATAAATATCCACCTGGATTACCAGTGATATCTGCTACTCCACATACAATTGAAAAAGAATTATATAATCTAATAAAAAATCCAAAATTACGATATAAGCTTGGAGTAAAAGGCCGAAAATATGCTACAAAACACCATCATCAGGATAAAATAGCTCGTCAGCTTGTTACAGTTTATAAAAACTTATAAAGTTACTAAATCTAGCAATAAACCAATTCACGAACATTGCAGTTTTCCAAGTTTGTTTTAATCGAATTCAAATGTTAATTGTGGCCCCCTTGAATGAAGATAGCTGCATTGACCTGCGCGAGCTGACAATTAAAATATCTATACTGTTTTAAACGAGGGCCGCTTGCAGAGTTTGTGCGAAAAGTTGTAGCATCTCTCTGGGAAAAAGGCAGAGGTCCTTTAGGAGAAGCAAAATTTAAATGTATTATGCTAAAAACCCACTAAAGTTTGTGTTACCAAATTTAGTTGTCTTTGCTATCAACCTCACTTGAAAGAATTTTCAATAATGTTTCTGTCTTATCTAACTTTTCCCAAGGGAGATCCACATCTGTTCTGCCAAAATGTCCATAAGCAGCAGTCTGTCTGTAAATCGGTCTTCTTAGGTCCAACATTTCTATAATACCAGCAGGTCTTAGATCAAACACATTTCGAACTGCCTCGATTAGTTTACTTTCTGGAAATTTACCTGTACCAAAAGTTTCAATATTTATGGAAATGGGATTAGCTACACCTATAGCATAGGATAATTGTATTTCACACTCATCTGCTAGGCCTGAAGCTACTATATTTTTAGCAACGTACCGTGCTGCATAAGCGGCGGATCTGTCAACTTTTGTAGGATCTTTACCTGAGAATGCCCCGCCACCGTGCCTTGCTTTGCCTCCATAGGTATCAACAATAATCTTTCTGCCAGTTAAACCGGCGTCACCATGCGGACCTCCTAAAACAAACCTGCCAGATGGATTAATAAATACTTTCTTTATGTCATCATACTTAAAGCCAAAACTTTTTAATACAGGTTCGATAACAAAAAGTTTTAAATCAGATTCTAACTTATCTAACGAAATATCTGGATGATGTTGTACTGACATAACAATTGTGTCAATCCTTACAATTTCACCCTTATAGTATTTAACAGTAACTTGTGACTTCATATCTGGTCTTGCCCATTTTAACTTTTTTAACTTTCTTTGCCTTGTTGCTTCTCTAACCAACTGGTGAGCTATTGTAATTGGCATAGGCGTATAAGATGGTGTTTCATTGGTAGCATAACCAACCATCATCCCTTGGTCTCCTGCCCCAATATTTAGATTAGGTTCTATAGGTTGATTGTCTTTTAAACTTCTTGATTCAAATGAAGTATTGACACCAGTTGCAATATCTGGAGACTGCTCATCAATAGTTGATAAAACAGCGCAAGTTTTAGAATCGATACCATAATCTGATTTATTATACCCAATATCATCTAATGTCTTTCTAACAATCTTGGGGATATCAACATATGCAGATGTAGTTATTTCGCCGCCAACTAATACCATTCCCGTAGTAGTAAAAGTCTCGCATGCAACCCTGGCATGAGAGTCTTGTTCTAGGATGTTGTCTAGTATTGCATCACTAATTTGATCTGATATTTTATCAGGATGGCCTTCTGAAACTGATTCGGATGTTATAAATCCTGTAAAAGGTTTTCTCATACTTGTTTCTCTCCTTTCTATTTGTGGTGATTCTTCTATAGTCATTTATTTTTTTGAATTCTGAGAACCTATTTTATGAGGTACCTCCGCATATTGGTTTAGTATATGTTTAAATGTAGGGTCTGGTATCAGCTAAAGTCTTTTTTCAGTGAAACTGTACATATATATAAATATAAATGGATTCTATTTAAGCCTATTCTATTCATTTTTCTATTAATTTAATAACTTTATAAAACAGTCCATCATACAATGATAAGGATTAAAAACGTCGATAGTCTGTTTTTTATTGAGATATTAATTATTATTAGGGCATATTTCCTTAAGGGAGGAGAAGCTAAAATTGAAAAAAGTCTTAATATCGGGATGTAACAATGTAATATATGTAGATGAAAACGATAAAAAAGGCAAAGATTTAATTAGAACAAATGGATTTTCACAACCTCGAGTGGTTAATTTTTGGAGAAGAGCCGTTAAGAAATTAAATCCTACCGTTGTTTTTGATGTTGGTTTAAATTACGGAGAAGTTCTATTTTCAACTCAATATCACCCAAAAACTGTAATAACAGGGATAGAAGCAAATTCTAAACTTAGTCCGTATATTAATCAAACATTGACAAAACATCCAAACGGAGATCAAATAAAGATAATATATGCCCTTGCATCAGATAAAAACTCAAAATTCAGAAATTTCTATATTAATCAAAGATCGGGAGATTCATCAGTATTCTCAACAGGAGTTCGCCCACAAAAAAAAGTGAAAGTAAACAGTGTGAAAATTGACCAATTGTTTTCACAACGATCTTTTGCAAAAGATACACTACTTTTCAAGATTGATGTAGAGGGTTATGAATGGAATGTGTTAAAAGGAATGCTTAATACTCTGAAAACTTGTAATGGATCGGCAGGGTGTATTGAATTTAATATTGCCTATTTAGAGAGAGTAGGAATAAATGTTGAACAATTTTTAAGGTTTTTGGATAAAAAATTTTATGTATATCCAATTGGAAGAGATAATAACTTGATAAAAATAAAGTCATTAAACTTAGAGAATGTAAAAAAATATTTTGCCTCAGATAAAAGGTGTAATGATCTAGTTTTATTATCCAATAAAACACTTATTAATAAATTGGGGCTGGATGTTAAGCTTACTGATTTGTGAAAATCAAGAGTAAATTGGATTTTTTCCTTTGGAGAAAAAATTAAATAAGGACTAAGTTCATAAATTTTCTCATAAAATATGATAATCCCTGAATTTCTATCTTAAAAACCATGAAGGTGGTAGTTTTCTTATGACTCATATTCCGGAGAGTGCAAAGGTTGGTAAAAACGTAGTAATTGAAGAAGGGGTTCAAATAGGAGAAAGAGTAACTATCGGCCACAATACCGTTATTTTAAAAGGTACTCGTATTGAAAATGAGGTCAGTATCAATTCTAATTGTGTATTAGGTATTCAACCGAGTGGAAATAAAAAAATGAGAAACTCATTTGCTTCTAATGATCAACTTATTTTAAAGAAGAATACAAAAATAGGAAACCTTGTATCTATATATGCTGGTACTAAAATAGCTGAAAATGTATTTGTTGGGGATCACGCAAGTATACGAGAAAATGTCATGATTGGGGAAGGGTCTGTTGTTGGAAGGGCTGCAATTGTTGAGTTAAATAGTACTATTGGAAAAAGTTGCACGATTCAAACGCTTGCTTATGTCACAGGCAATACTGTTATTGAGGATAATGTGTTTTTAGGTCCATGTGTTTCCATGTCAAATGACAAATACATGGGGGCAAAAGATTATGAATTAAAAGGTCCGATTATAAAAAAAGGAGCAAAAATAGGGAATAACGCTTCCCTTTTACCAGGTGTTATTATTGGTGCATATTCTATTGTAGGGGCTGGTGCAGTCGTAACTAAAAATGTGAAAAATAGTGAAGTGGTTGCTGGAGTGCCTATTAAAAAAATAAGATAATTCTCTCTTCTAGAGCGTATCCCATCACAATTATTTGCTGATTTTATGTGGAGGGGGTACTTTTTTTATATATATGAAAAGTGGCTATGATTACATCAATTTAATTACATATGAAGGTGCAAAAGATTCAGGGCTATAAAATAAGACGAAATTTAAGCAAGGCTTAAATTTCGTCCATAGACATGAGTATAGAGTTGGCTTTTGGTTAATTATTTGTAGTAAACCAGGTAATGAAACGAACATCCTATTAATTAATATTTTTCGAGTATTTGAGATAGCTAATGAAGGATTAAGTGCTGCTAGACAAAATAGAGTTCATAATTTCAGTGAGTCTTTTAGTTTGTTTTGAACGATCATATTTTGCAATTTCATTAATATTTGGAGAAATGTTCAATCTGCCTTTTTTCCAATATTTAAAATATTTTATTAAATAAGGTATTGCTTTTTCAGGAGAAGCAGAATCAATTACGATGCCAGTCTTTGTATTTCGGATTATATTTGCAGCTACGCCTTTTGGTGGAACTAAAGCTAATATAGGTTTTTTTAAGTTTATTAATTCGAAAACTTTACTAGTCACTGTTTGACCACCTTCTTTTGGGTCTATAAATAGAAGCATAAGGTCTGCAGAAGAAGCATTATTTAAAGCCTCATAGTGGTTAACGTACCCAGTATTTTTCACTATTTTGTTTAAATTATCTCCTCTTTTTTTCAATGGAGCCCCTACCATTAACAATTCGATTTCTTTTTGAGGTAACCTTTTTTCAGCGATTGCTTTTTGTAACAAATCGAAGAATTTATATGCAAAAGCCTTTCGAATTCCATATAAAGAGCCCATATAACAAATTGTAAACTTTTGAGTCTTTGGATGTTTCTTCAAACGTTGAAAATTAGCGGGGTCATAACCATTCATTATTGTATGAAATTTTTCTTTTGTTTTTTCTTTTGACAACTTCCACAATATATCTGTTATCGAATCGCTAACAGAAATAATTCCGTCTGCAGAGTTTAAAACTTGTTTTTCAAAACGTTTATTCATTCTTAACAGGTCTGATGAATATCTACCTTCTACAGCTTTAAAAAAAGGATTGGTAGTCCATTCATCTCTAAAATCAGCTACCCATGGTTTATTAGTAAGTTTTTTTATTTGTAACCCTACTAGATGGGATACATATGGAGCAGCAGTGGTATATATCATGTCAATGTTTTGAGATTTAATTAGTTGAGTTCCTTTTTTAATTGTAAGAGGATACCAACCTTTCTTTAAATCTTGATGTCTTACATATGGATTTCCCGGTACCTCCTCACAAGAAGGAAGTCTAATGACTTTACAATTTTTAGGGATTTCTTTTTCCAATGTGAGATCCTTACGAAAGTAATTTGATTTTTGAGGAGCAAGAACAATAGGGGACCATCCAAAGTTTGGGAGGTATTTAACAAACTTTAAACTCCTTTGACTGGCTCCAATAGGGGGAAAAAAATAGCTTATAAATAACACTTTTCTCATTTTATAATCTCCTTTTTTGTATAAGTTATAACCTTAACTTAATAACTACCTATATTATTCATTTTTACTGGTGATTTTTTATATAATTTTGCTTCCATTATATGGAGGTTTAAAATAATTGGTGTACTGGGTGGATATATATGGGAGTCCATTCCTGAAAGCATAAAGGGTTGTATTCGTGACAAACAACAATTGGTTCAATTTTATACTGCATGGGGTAAAAAGGCATTATTGTCTTGAAAGCTTGACCAAAGTAGAACACGATCCTTAACTCATATGGTGAATATTTCTCTTGTAAAAGAACATATCCAAGTTCATTGAAACAAAATATAGCTGAACCATACTTTTCTTATAATTTGTCTAGAAGGCTATAGCTCATTTTTTTTTAAATAGATATTTATCCGAAACAAAAGATTTCTATTTTAAATAATATAGAGTAAATGAAAAATATAAGGTAGGTGCACAGAATGAATGAATCACCCTACACGCAGAACTTTAATAATTGGAGCAGGAGAGGCTGGAACTTTGTTGGGACAACAGATTCTACAAACAAAAAAGTCCAAATACAACATAATTGGTTATATTGATGATGATCCTAAAAAGCAAAACATTAAAGTAAACAAAGTTCCTGTACTAGGAAAAATCTCCGAAATTCCGGAAGTAATAAATGATTACCGCATATCAGACGTTATTATAGCTATGCCCTCTGTAGAACAATCTGTACTTCTAAAATTCGTAAATCAATGTAAAAAAACATCCGTTCGAATTAAGCTTTTGCCTCGTGAAAAGGATTTGTTGGATAGTAAAATTATAGCTGACCAAATTTATGATATTAATGTTAAGGATCTTCTAGGAAGAGAAATGATCGAACCAACGAACAGGTTAAAAAACTATTTGAAAAATAAATCGATACTTATTACCGGAGCAGGAGGGTCCATTGGTAGTGAATTAGTATCCCAGGTTGCAACATTTCAACCACGGCTACTAATATTAATTGGTCACGGTGAAAATAGTATATATAACATCGAATTGAATATGGCTAATAATTTTCCTCATATTAAGACACATTTTATTATTGCGGATATACAAGATAAACAATATATAGAAAAAATATTTCAACAACACCAACCCGAGATAGTGTTCCATGCCGCTGCACACAAGCATGTACCTTTGATGGAACGGAATGAAGGAGCAGCAGTTCGTAACAATATTATTGGAACAAACATTCTTGCAGAAGCAGCTGTTCGTTTTAAGACAGAACGTTTTATATTTATCTCAACAGATAAAGCTGTTGATCCAGTTAATGTTATGGGTATGACAAAAAGAGTTGCAGAAATGGTAATTCAAAAATTTTCGGAAAATAAATTAACCAAATTTTCCATTGTGAGATTTGGGAATGTACTGGAGAGTCGTGGAAGTGTGATTCCTATATTTAAAAAACAAATAAAGGCTGGTGGGCCTGTAACGATTACACATCCTGATATGGTTCGTTATTTTATGACCATTCCAGAAGCAGTTCTACTGGTTTTAGAAGCTGGGTCTTTATCAAAAGGTGGAGAAATATTTGTGTTAGATATGGGTGAACCAGTAAAGATTCTTGATTTGGCCAAAAATCTCATTCGCTTATCTGGGTATGAACCAGATAGTGATATTCAAATTAAATTCACTGGTGTTCGACCAGGAGAAAAATTAATTGAATCTCTTTTTTATGATAGTGAGAAGATAGTATCTACGGATCATCCTTATATCGTTGTAGCAAAACCTAGATCTATTAATGGTACTCATTTTAAAGAAAATTTAAAAGAACTTAAGAAATCTATCTATTCTCCAGTAAAGTTACGTTCCATTCTTACACGAATTATACAAAATGGAGTTACTAAACAATAATGTAATATTATTATTTGAAAGCATTATTTTATTATATAGAAATAATATTTTTAGATACAACCTAGTGAGTTGTTAACCTCTTATATTAGGAGTTTATACGCCTCGTAGCAGAAAGCTACCAATTCACTAGGTTCATAGTACTCTTGAGTGTCACAATTATCAATATTTTTTCCTTTTCATAACCAAATATATAAACAATATGAATTGGTAAATGTACTTTACTAAAATCAAACTTAGGAGGGCAAACAAGGTTTGAAAATACTAACTGTTGTTGGAGCGAGACCTCAATTTGTAAAAGCTTGTATGCTGTCTAGGAAACTTAGATCACAATCAATTATTAAGGAAGTTATCGTTCACACAGGGCAACACTATAACCACAATATGTCGGACGCTTTTTTTTCTCAACTAGCACTGCCAAAACCGGATCATAATTTAGGAATTGGTTCTGATAAACAAGGGAAACAAACGGCAAGAATGTTATCAAAGATAGAGGAAGTTCTTTTATCGGAAAGGCCAGATATAGTCCTAGTATATGGAGATACTAACTCAACACTTGCCGGGAGTCTAGCGGCTTCAAAGCATCATATTCCTGTGGCACATGTCGAAGCCGGATTACGAAGTTTTAATAAGAAAATGCCTGAAGAAATTAACCGTGTACTTACTGATCACATGTCAACATTGTTATTCTGTCCCACACAAACTGCAGTAGAAAATCTAGAGAAGGAGGGAATACGGAATGAAGTGTATATGACCGGTGATATTATGTACGATGCAATTCTCCATTATAAATCTATTGCACTTCATCAATCTAATATATGTGCTAGGTTGAATATTAAACCTAAAAATTACTATCTCGTCACGGTTCATCGGGCAGAAAATACTGATGACCCTCATCGTCTTAGAACGCTGCTTAAAGTATTAACACAATTAAACGAGAATATTGTTTTTCCTCTACATCCTCGTACTAAACAAAGAATCAAACATTGGAACCTATTGGATTTATTATCATCTAAAAATATAAAAGTAATTGAGCCAATAAACTATTTCGATATGCTAACTGTTGAAAGCCATGCAAAAGCGATCTTGACTGATTCTGGAGGTGTTCAAAAAGAGGCATATATGCTACGTACTCCATGTATTACGTTACGGGATGAAACGGAGTGGATAGAAACTGTTCAAGCAGGTTGGAATCATGTAACTGGTGTTTCTGATTCACAAACTATCTTAGATGTAGTGAGAAAAACTATAGTACCAAAAGCGTATCCCAATCTGTTTGGTAACGGAGATACCTCTGAAACTATTTATAAAATTCTGTGTAAAAAAACAGGTAAACATTAGGTATTATAATTACGTTTCTTTTTTAATTAAAAAATTATTGGAAGTGGTTTCCTTTTGTTAAATATTAAAACAATACACCAAATTTTTTGAAGTACCAGTTATCATCATAGGTTCTTTTTGTGAAGTAAGTATTCCTTTGATTTAATACCCCATCTTTAAGCACCATTTTTTCTATTTTTGAAGGATCTCCTTTTTTTATTAACTTTTTACATTTCTTAATACGAGTTTGATTAAAGTGAGAATACGCCATCCTCATTAAATTATAATTTATATGTTCATTGCTTAACTGATAGGGATGGGATTTTCTAAATACATGTAAAACCTTCACACTTGAAAGTACACTGCACTTATATCCAAATAACCAAAGTTTGATAGAAAGCTCGATATCTTCATATCCCCAAGTTTTAAAACCTGTCTCAAATCCACCCACATCATTAAAGGTAGATTGAGAAATCATAAAGCATCCGCCTGGTACTACAGCCGTTTCTGCTAAATTTATATGTTTTTTATTCCACCGTATTACAAGGTTTGGTTTAAGTGTCTGTCCATAACCGACTGAAGATGGATTGTTCACATCTGCAATCCCTGGACATATAGCGTCTGTTTTGCTAGATTTTAAGGGCGCTAATAACTTGTCGATCCATAAGTTATTAAAAAATAAGTGTGCATCACAAAAGGCAAGATATTTTCCATTGGCATTTTTTGCTCCAAGATTTCTTGCATTGGCTGCTCCTATGCCTTCTGTACGAATAAGTTTTACGAAATGGCGTTTTGAATAATGTTTAAGAAAATCACAACAGCCATCGCTTGATCCATCATCTACAACGATAACTTCAAATTTATGGTTAGTATGGCTTGAAAATAACGAATTAAGTGTTTTTTTGACATTATCTTCTTCGTTTTTAGCAGGAAAAATAATGGAAATCTCAGGTGAGGATGTTTTCATAAGTTTATTCACTCCATTATAGAACGTTTCCTAAATATATTATGTCAGTTAAAAAAGGATCGTGAGGGGGAAGTGAAAACCAAGAACCCTCCGAAAGTTAGTACGTTGTCAAACAAGAAACTGCTTGAATATATTTTTTATTGGAATTTAATTTTTTCGTTGGTATCCATTTATTATCAAAGATATTATTCATAAAACGGTTTCAATTTATCGCTGAGGGCTCTGACCATTTTTTTTGGTGTCATTTTTTTATCTTTTTCTCCAAGTACATAGGCGTACAGAAGAATATTTAATAATTGCTCTTTATCAAAACCATTAAAGGAATTTTTCATTATTTAGTCTCCCTTTATTAGAACATACGTTATTGTATGAGGTTCATGTAATTGAGCAACGGCTAGAACGGATATTACCTTTTTGTGTCTGAAACATTAGAAATCCCTCTTAAGTAAGTCGAATATCAGCAATAGACTAATTATTTTGAAATATTCTTGTAACATTATGTGACCTTTCACGACTGTAAAAATAGAAGAAACTTCACGAACTACCACTTTTTATCGAAGACAAACAAGGGTTTAGGAGGGGTTTTTATCGTTAATAAGAAAATATTACAATTTGCTGCATTAGCAATTGCAGTAGCAGGCGCGGGATTACTTTATATGTCAGGTGCTGATGGTTCTGCTGGTGACACAGATGCAGTAAGTGCACAAGAAACCGTGCAGGAAGGTACACTGGTCGTCAGGGGAGAAGGGACTGTTAGTGTGACACCGGACTTGGCCCATATTCGTTTGGGTGCAGAAGCAACCGATTCCTCAGCAGATAATGCGCAAAGTGAAGTAAGTGAGCAAATGAATGGGGTTCGAAAACAACTTGAGGCTTTTGGTGTAAAGGAAGAAAATATACAATCTGCTAATGTTGGTGTTTATCCTTATCACGAGCCAGGTCAGGAAGGTGAGGAACAGTTCCGTGCCCAGCATATTCTTGAGATTGAATATGAAGAAATCAATAATGTTGGAGAGCTGCTGGATGCCGCGGCAGAGGCGGGAGCGAATCGGATAGAGCAAACTCGTTTTGCTTTGCAAGATGAATCAGAGGCAGAGCAGCAAGCATTACAAAAAGCTATTGAAAAAACGAAAGGAAAAGCAGCAGCGATGGCAGAAAGTGCTGGAAAAGAAAGCGGAGAAGTACTGCAAATTGCTGAGGGAGATGCTCAGATCCAATTTCCAATGCAAGAAGCAGCCGAAGAACAGTCAGCTGCACAAGATACTGCTGAACCAAATGGAACTTCGGTGGAAGCGGGAGAAATAGAAGTCGTACAGTATGTTGATGTTGTCTATCAATTGAATTAAGTTAATAAACATGTTCGTTAGCTCATAATTGTACAAGTATACAGAGAAGGTCAAGGTAACGTCTCGTTTTTCCAAGTGGGCTGAAATAATTGTAACCGGTCAGGCCTTTGTTGTTTATGCTGTAATAGGCATATGTCAGCAAAGGAGGAAAGTATGTGGCTATTGTTCGAAAAGGAATGTATTTTGTTTATACCATTCAGCCGGGAGATACCTTATACAGCATAGCGAACAGGTTGGGCAGCAATGTATCTGATATTACTCTTTTAAATGCACTATACCCGCCTTTTACTGATCCTGGTTTAATATTTTCTGGACAGCGGATTATTGTTCCTTATCCATACAACCCGCGCAGTCAGGTCGTTTATTTCGTGCAGCCGGGAGACACATTACAGTCCATCGGGCGCAGTTTTGTAGTACCAGTCAACCAGCTTATTGAAGCTAACCCGCAGATGGAAAGTCCGGAAATATTACAGGCATTTAGTATGGTGGAAATACCGGCGAGGGTGTACGTCGTGGCATCTGGTGATTCGTTGGCCAGTATAAGCAGGAAGCTAGATGTATCGCCGCAGGCTGTTATTTCTATGAATCAAGGCAGAACGGGATTTTCACCTGATGTCATTTATTCAGGATATGGCTTGCTCGTTCCTTAGAGGTGAAAGGGAAAAGTAGCAGGATAGCTGATTAATCAAACGTTTGATTAACAAATAAAATAAAAAAAGCGCATCGTTTTTCGGTGCGCTTGTTATTTTTCACTAAACAAAATCTGAAGTCCTATAATAGTAAACAATCCGCCTTGAATGACATTCATACGTCTGGAAACTCTGGGATTTTCCAACACAAAACGGCTTGCTTTGTCGGCTGCGATACTAACGATAGAAAAAATGACAAGAGCCTGAACAAGAAAAACAAGTCCGAGTGTCAACATTTGTATTGTTACAGAACCAGCTTCAGGGCTTGTGAATTGAGGAAGCAGAGCTAGAAAAAACAGAGATACCTTAGGATTGAGCAAGTTCATAATAATACCTTTTTTGTATAGTGCCAGGTATTGAAAAGGGCTTGTTCCGTTAGACAAACCAACTTTAGATTTATCTCGAAAAGCAAGCCACGCTAGGTATAGAAGGTAAATCGCTCCCGCATATTTAACGGCAGAAAATGCAATGGAAGATTGATAGATAATAGCAGAAATTCCAGCCGCAGCTGCTATAATATGCACAAGCAACCCGGAGCAGAGACCAAGCGCGGTGGCAATTCCTGCTTGTTTATTTTGAGAGATGCTTTGTGCAATAACAAATAAAATGTCAGGTCCTGGAGTGAGCGTCAGCGCCACTGCAGTTCCTAAAAATGCTAGTATGACAAGAGGGTCCATGTGCACCATTCCTTTGCAAACGATTAATTTCTAATAAGAGTATACAAGAGAAAGTGATCGTATGAAATGCAGCACCTAATATGATGGGCGAAACGTTTTATTAAGAAAATATAGAGGATCGCTTTTGTAAAAAGTGACGTACGTAATCACTAAATTGACTGAACGATTCTTTAGCAAACCGTTGTACTTTCGAAGCTACCCAAAGCGGTCGCTGAATGTGGATGCCGCTGACGTCCACTTCATAAAGAAGGCCTGCTTTAAGTTCATGTCTTATCGCAAGTCGTGATACATAACCATAACCAAGACCAAACTGGACAGCACTTTTTATGGCTTGCGTCGTGCCTAATTCTAGTGTGTTTTCCAACTGGTTGAGATTTATTTTTTCAGATAGATGGTTTTCAACAATCTTCCGGCTCGCTGAAGTGTTTTCCCGATGAATCATCCGGTCGTTCAAAAGCTCTCTTGGTACAATATGTTTTTTCTCTGCCCAACGATGGTTAGTTAGGGGGTACGATCAAAACAATATTGTCGCTTGCAATAACTTTTTTATCAAGTTCGGGATTACGTACGGCTCCTTCAACAAAAGCAAGGTCAATATTTTCTTCTTCGAGATCTGCCAGTACATGAGGAGTGTTACTGATTGACAAATGTATTTGAAAAGAGGGGCTTCCCTGTTGAAAGGCGCTGATAATTTCTGGAAGGACATATTCGCCGAGAGTATAAGACGAACCTATCTTTAAGGATTGTGTTTGGACCCCGCGCAACATTTCAATAGCTGTTACCGACTGTTCATATTCTTTTACGATAAATTTAGCATGATGATACAGTCTTTCACCTGCAGGGGTCAGTACGACAGTGCTATGTTCACGATCAAAAAGGAGGGTGGAATAATGTTCTTCCAGCTGTCTTATTTTTTTTGTAACAGCCGGCTGTGATAAATAAGCTCTTTTTGCGGCGTTGCTTATGCTTCCTTCTTCTATGACGTAACAAAAAAGCTGGAACGTTTGGATGCGCATAGATAACATCTTCCTTTACATTTGAAAAATCATGCTACCTCCCATAACAATGACTACAGCAGCAAGCAGCCTTGTAATGGTGGTCCCTTTCATTTTTTTTGAAAGAATTGCACCAGCCTGGGCACCTGCAAGTACCCCTGCTCCACTCCAGAGAACGATATACCAATCCACTACATTGTTTACAATACCAGGTATAAGACCGCTGAGAGAATATAAAGCAAGCGAAAAAATAGAAGTAGCGGTTGCTGCTTTTAATGACAACCCGAAGCCATAAACCAAAATGGGAACGAGGAGCCAACCGCCGCCAATACCAAAGAACGAAGAAATAACACCAAGCATACCGCCAATACCTAACAGTACAGGCAGTTTTATCGTTTGATCTTCATTTAATTCTTTTTCATTTAAAGTATAACTCTTCTCTACTGTTGCTGCTACTTCATCTTTTGCCTGAGGTGGTTTTTTTAAAATTAAGTATAAACCGAGGCCGATTAAAAGACATGCAAATAAAGCGTAAAAAACTGCTTCAGGACTAAATCGAACGAGTCTTTCTCCTAACAGTGTTCCAGGGAAGGCTCCGGCGGCAAGAAGTAAACCGGTTCGAAGCAAAACCCGGCGTTGTTTTAAAAATACTGGCAATCCGGCAGCAGCGTTTAGGAAAACAATAACCAGACCAGTGGCAGCAGCTGCTTCTGGAGAAATATCATAAAACATTATCAAAACGGGGACGAACAAAAATCCTCCGCCTGCACCAATAATGGTGCCATAAGTGCTCGCAGTAAAACCAAGTAAAATAAGAGCTGTAATAACCATTTGTTTACCTCCTAGCTAATTTCATTTATATCATGGAGGAAGCCGATAAAGTGGTAATAAGACAAATATGAATAGTCGATAACTGATTGTTATAATGGCTGTATTTTCTAAATTAATACCAAAAACTAGTTTAAATAATATATTCACAGTAATTTCTGCATCTGAAAATGACTAAAAATATTGACTATTTTTGTTTAATTGTTATAACATTTATGTAAGTTCAAATAAAGAAATATAAATTCTAAATGTGAACTATAATGGGGAGGGAAATATTTTGTCTGAAATAGTGAATAATCAAAAGTTAGTTCGAGACTTAGAAGAAAAAGCAAAATTTATTCGTCTAGAGACAGTTCGGCTTATTGATATAGCGAAGAGCGGGCATTATACCAGTGTTTTTTCATGCGCGGAACTGTTTTCGGTTTTGTATTATCATGTAATGTCCGTGGACCCGAGCAATCCTGACTGGGAAGATCGCGATAGGTTTGTATTAAGTAAAGGACACGCAGCAGTTGGTTTGTATCCTGTACTGGCTGATCATGGTTTCTTTCCAAAAGAATGGCTAGACAGTTACACGAGAGTTGGAAGCGCATTCGGAGATCATCCAGATATGAGAAAAATACCCGGGATTGATTTCAGTTCAGGCTCTTTAGGCCAGGGGCTCTCGGTATCGGCTGGTATGGCTATTGGAGGCAAAATGAGTAATAAAGATTATAAAGTGTATTGCATGCTCGGTGATGGTGAATTAAATGAAGGACAAATCTGGGAAGCCATTTTATCAGCAGCCAATTTGCAATTAAATAATCTGGTTGCCATTGTGGACCGTAATCAAATGTCGCTAGATGGGTTTACAGAAGACATTATGCCAGTAAATCCGATTGACCAAAAATTTGAAGCATTTGGTTGGGAAACTTGTCACGTTGATGGTCACAATTTGACTGATTTAGTCGAGTTGTTTGATAAAATATCTTCCACAAAAAGAGAAAAACCTCTAGTGATTATTGCTGATACGCTGAAAGGTAAAGGCGTTGAAGGGATGGAGTTAAATAACGATTGGCACTTAGGTTACCTGGCGGAAAAAGATCGAAAAAAAGTAGAGGAGGAAATTCACCGTGGTCTACAATCCCGTACATGAAAAATTTGATAATAGTTTAGATGAAGGTTCATGGAATATTAGCATTGCAAATGGTGAAGGGAGCTCGGCAGTAAGTGGAAAAGTATTGGCCGATATACGTAACGAACGGGATGACATAGTAGTCTTTACCGCAGACGTCATGTACTCCAATCGATTAGCCGATTTTGCAAAAGCCCATCCAGAGTCGTTTATCAATTTTGGTATCTCCGAGCAGCATATGGTATCAGCAGCTGCAGGTATAGCAACGACAGGGAAAATTCCTTATATTGGAACTTTCGCTTCGTTCCTGTCTCTACTTAGTTGTGAACAAATCCGCACGTCTGTTGCTTACCCAAATCTCCCTGTGCGTTTAATTGGTCATCACTCCGGCATGACAATGGGTTTCTACGGTACTTCTCATCATGCGTTAGAAGACCTTTCTATTCTTCGTTCGATGGCAGAAATGACGATCATTTGTCCAACAGACCCTGTGCAGGCGGAGGCGGCGATTAGGTCAACGGTTGATCATTCAGGTCCAATATATTTCCGGATGGGACGCGGGAGAGATAAACAGGTATATGAAAACGTATCGGAGGCTTTCGAACTTGGTAAGGCCAATGAACTGCGTGATGGAAAAGACGTCAGTGTCATTACAAACGGTTTGACATTGAGGTCGGTCGTGGACGCAGCTGCTCAATTAGAAGAAGAAGGTATTAGTGTAAATGTTATTGATATGCACACGATAAAACCGTTTGATGATGAAGCTGTAAAACGGGCCGTTGCAAAAACAGGAAAAATTATGACCGTAGAAGAACATTCTGTTATCGGAGGAATAGGTAGTTGTGCAGCTGAAGTGATAGCTGATAATAATTTAAATTGTGAATTCTCGCGTCATGGAATTTACGATGAATATGTACTAATTGGTCCGCCAGCTGCCTTATATAATCATTATGACCTTGATGCAGAAGGTGTTGCTAAAAGAATACGCGAATTTGTAATCGGATCTAATAATGAATAAGTGAAAAGCAGCATAAATTCTTACATTAATAAAGTAACGTTATGTCAATAAATTACGTCATTGGCGGATAATTATTTTGGAAAAACTAATGGACAATAATGGGACCAGTACATTACTGCTGACCCGTCACTAGCATGCGGCCGAAATTGTAGTTGTGATAAACTTATGGCAAATACAAAAATAAAAGAATTTTTAACTGCAAAAATGAAAATAGGTTCAGGAGGTTGCCATGAATGGATTCTAGCATTGAAGAGACGACTACAGAAAGTAAGCAAAGCAAAACGGTAGGTGTGCTGGAAAAAGCGATATTAGTGATTGAGGCACTTGAAGATACAAAAGATGGTATTGGTTTAACAGAAGTGGCCCGGCGTACGGGAGTAAATAAAACTAGCTGTTATCGAATTTTACACACATTAATGGGAGATAACATGGTTGAGTACGGTGAGCGTCAAGGCACTTACCGGCTGGGTGTTCGTATGCTTGAACTTGGGGGCGCAGTACAAAGAAGAATCAATTTGCGGCAGCTTGCACTTCCTGTGATAACCGATTTAACACAAAAAATAGAAGAGACCAGCTTTTTATGCTTGTTAAATAAAGACAGGGCGGTATGTATTGAACGTATAGAAGGTGAACATGTTCAAGTGTTAGCAATGAGAGTTGGAGATTCATGGCCGCTTTATCAAGGGGCTGCTCCTCGAGCAATACTAGCTAATCTCAAAGATAAAGAGATAGAAAGTATATTGTCAAAAAAATCAATTGAACCGATCACATCTAAAACGCCTACAGACCCGAAGATGTATTGGAATATGGTGGAAGATATAAGAGAAACAGGATATTCTATTAGCCGAGAGGATGTTACACTTGGGGTGGCTGCTTTAGGAGCACCTGTTTTTGATCACAGTGGAAACGTTGTGGCAGCAGTTAGTGTAAGCAGCACTGTTCATAGAATATCAAAAGAAAGAGAAAAAGATATTGCCGAACATGTTATAGGTGCAGCGAAAGAAGTTTCCCGGCTAATGGGATGGACAGTTAATAATAAATAAAAAGAAATTAATGTTTCATTAATCAGATACCTGCTATTGCGTTTCGCACTTATTTTAGATGAAGAATCAGCAACGTAAGAGGATACCTCAACAAACGGACTTTGAGGTATCCTCTTATATTTATACAAGAGTACGAACAAACCTCTTTATATACTCTCGCACGTTACATCACGTTTTTATGTAGAAGAATATCAATTATTAGTTGCCAGTAAAACTGAATCAATTTACCAAAAATTGTTGACTGTATATAGCAGCTATTATAAACTTTCATTAAAGTTCTAATTGAGAAATAGTGGTTCTTTATTTGAACTAATTAAATTTGCAGGTTAAAACATTTCATTGCACAATAGTTGTCTAAGATAGAGATTTGTTTATTAGGGAGGTTAAAATGTCCATGACAGAATTGCCTTTTAATATAGGTGTTCACCCGATTAACTGGGTTGGAGAAGATGTATTAGAACACGGAGATTATTATTCGTATGATCAGGTAATGGAAGAAATAGCTGCATTAGGTTTTAAAGGAACCGAGGTTAGTCGGAAATTTCCCAATAATGAAAAAGAATTAAAAAATGCATTGGATCATTATAATCTGCAATTGACTACACAATGGAAGTCCGTTCTGTTTTCTGACCCAGATCAACACGAAAAGGAATGGAAATCGTACCGAGAGCATGTCGATTTTTTAAAAAGGTTTGGGTGTAAAGTAGTTAGTACTGCAGAAATTGGCGGATCTATGCTTAATCAAGATCCACGTCGCGGTCAGGACGAAACCTATGTAGAAAGGCTCGATGATGATGGGTGGAAGTACTTGGCTGAAGGGTTAAATAAAGCAGGAGAAATCTGCCGGGAAACCGGCATGCATCTGGTGTATCATCATCATGCCGGTACAGTCGTTGAGCAGCCAGAAGAAATTGATCGTTTAATGGAAATGACGGACAAAGATGCTGTATCTCTTCTTTATGATACAGGCCACGGGTATTATGGAGGGAATGATCCATTACAATTACTGAAAAAACATTTTGATCGTATCAAATATATTCATTTAAAAGATGTTAGACAAGACATTTTAGATAGGGCAAGACAGGAAAAATACAGTATCAGACAATGTATTAGAGAAGGAATCTTCACTGTGCCGGGTGAGGGCTGCCTAGATTTTGCACCAATTATTACCTATTTAATTGAAAACGATTATTCTGGCTGGGCCTTAATAGAAGGTGAACAAGATCCAGAAATTTATAATCCGTATGAATATGCAAAACGTTCAAAAGCTTTTCTCGAAAAACTTGCAGGGGTTTATTTGCAAAGATAACAAAGATATTTTACGGCAAATGAGAAAGCGCTTACCTTAGGTTTGTATTAACCAAAGTATGTCAATTCAGTACAGCCGCCTTTTTTATCCGGAAAGGCAATAAAGTAGAAAGCATTTATATTTACCCAATCTTAGGAGGTCGCACTTTTGGATGGAACAATTAAAAAAGGGATATGCATCTGGTCCTTGCCCATTGAGGGGCCATATGCCTGTAAATTAGCTTCTGAATCAGGATTTGAAGGGATTCAATTAGAATTAGGAACGTATGAAAGAGGATTTCCTTTATCGAAAAAATATATACAAGATGCATATCTGGAAATGGGAAAAACATATAACATTGATTTTCCTTCCATCGCAGTTAGAGAGTTGGATTACTACGGAATGACCCGGCCCGACCGGTCGCAGGAAAAGCAAATTGCGAAACAAGGAATCGAGAAAGCCATTGAAACAGCACGAGACATGGATATTCCCATTGTGATGCTGGGAAGCTTTGCGGATGGCGAAATCAAAAACGAAATAGATTTGCAAAATGTGACAGCGTGTCTTAGAGAGGCCTGTGATATGGCAGAAAACTATAACATTACCATTGGAACAGAGAATGTTCTATCTGTTGATGAAACAAAAAGGTTATTTCAAAACGTAAACCGAGCGAACTTAAAGCTATATTTCGATACACAAAACTATTATTTATTTAAAGGGTATGATACCACTTCTATGATACAGGAATTACACCCTTACTTTTGTGAAGTGCATGCCAAAGATGGTAAAGATAACATCAGCAGCTGCCTTTTAGGAGAAGGAGATTCGTCTTTTCATTCTTCCATGGAAGAACTGATAAAAAGCGGGTATACGGGTTGGATTAATATAGAAAATTATTATGATTTACAGCCCCTAAGATTAGAACATGATGATGAATTAACATTGATTAAAAAGGATCTAGACACTCTAAAAAGTACTATCCTATCAATTTCAACTAAAGGAAGTGGTGAGTGATATGAAAGAAACTATTAATTGTGCCGTCTTGGGATTAGGGAGACTTGGATATTGGCATGCATGTAACCTAACAAAGATAAAGGGAGCAAATCTTACATGTGTGGTTGATCCTCTAGAAGGCAGAGCGGAACAGGTGGCCCGAGAGCTCGGAGCAGAGAAGTGGTCTCAAGACGTAGAAGACATCATTAAAGATGACAATGTTGAAGCGGTCGTCATCGTCACTCCTACTAGTACACATGCTGATCTTATCACTAAAATGGCTGATGCCAAAAAACATATTTTTGTAGAAAAGCCATTAACTCAAAATGTAAATGAAGCCGATCAGGTTATTGACGTTATAAAGAAAAATCAGGGTTTTTGTCAGGTAGGATTCATGCGTCGATTTGATCCAGATTATGCGGAAGCAAAAAGAAGAATACAAAATGGTGATATTGGACAGCCATTATATTTTAAAGGAGTTAGTCGAGATGGAAATATTCCGCCAGTAGAATTTCTGAAAAACAGCGGTGGTATTTTCCTTGATTTAGCTATACATGAATATGACATTGCTAGATTTTTATTAGATCAAGAAATAACCGAAGTTCATTCAACTGGAAGCGTTTTGTTACATTCTTTTATGAAAGATTTAAATGATGCCGATTCGGCCAATTCCTATTTGACATTTGATCAAGGTGCTGCAGGAGATATTGAAGCCAGCTGGATTGCCCATAATGCATATGATGTTAGAGGTGAAGTGATAGGAAGCGAAGGGGCGATTCAAATCGGGTCGATGAGACGCCGCAACATTAATATATTAAATAAATCAGGGAGCAGCCATGAATTGATTCCGGATTTTCCTACGAAATTCGAGGATGCTTATTATTTAGAACTAGAACATTTTATAGATTCCCTGCGTAAAAGCAAAGCCCCTTTATGTAATGAAATCGATGGAAAGATAGCGCTTGAAGCAGCTGCGGCAGCAACAAAATCTTTTCATACAAATAAACCAGTTAAACTGCAAGCTATTTATTCATAGCGTCAAACGGCACTTAAATATAAGGAATATCCGTTATTTTCTAAGATGAAAGGAGAGTATGTGATTGATAACCAAAAGAAACATTCGCTGTGCATTAATTGGGGTAGGGAGACTAGGGTACGTACATGCAAAAAACTTAGTTTATAACGTTGAAGGTGCAGAACTCGTTTATATCGTCACTTCTAGAGAAGAAAGTGCAAGAAGAGCAGCTGCAAAGTTAGGAGTAGAAAAGTGGACAACAGATGTAAACGAAGTGTTTGAGGACACGTCAATTGATGCGGTCATAATAGCAACACCTACGAATACACATACACAATTATTGAAAGACGCTGCACTTCACAAGAAACATATATTCGTAGATAAACCTTTAACGGAAACAGTAGAAGAAGCGAAGACAGTAAATGAAATAATCAAACAAAATAATGTAAAGTGTATGGTTGGATTTATGAGACGATTTGATCCGGATTATGCAGAAGCAAAGAAAGTTATTGAATCCGGGGCGATTGGCAGACCGTTGAAATATATAGGAATAAGCCGTGATCCCGGCTCTCCTCCTGAAGAGTTTATAAAAAATAGCGGTGGTATTTTTCTTGATCTATGTATACATGAATATGACATTGCTCAATATTTATTAGGAGCAAATGTGAAAGCTGTCTCTTCTTTTGGTAAAACACTTCTTCATCCATTTATGGATAAATATAATGATGTTGACCAGTCTATCAGTTATTTAGAATTCGATAATGGATCAGTCGCTTCGGTTGAAGGCAGTCGTAATTCTTCTTATGGGTATGACATCAGAGGAGAAGTGATAGGCACGGAAGGGACAATTAAAATAGGCTCATTAAAAGAAAAGCAAGTGAATACATTAAATCAAACAGGGTCTTATCATCAAAATGTTCCTGACTTTCAAGATAAATTTAAAGATGCTTTTAGGTTAGAAATGATACATTTTATAGATTGCATAAAAAACGACCAGAAACCGCTTATTACAGAAGTGGATGGAAAACAAAATATGGAGGTTGCAGCAGCAGCTAAAAAATCTTTTGAAACGGCAGATAAACAAATAGTGGGTTAAAGAAAATAGTTATTAGAAAAACTTGGCTTGCCGCCAAGTCCAGATGGCGTTGCGGAAGTCGTAGTTTTGCTTATTAATTTGATCCTTTTGCAAAGTTAAACATTTCTAAAGTATAACTAGCGCCGGGCATTTAAGTGGAGGCGGTTCCTAGTTGCACTTATACTGATTTCCTCAACATTTTGACGACGTCGATGATTCATCCATGCTAAAATGCTATACTTTTCTATCAGTGTAAAAAAGAAAGCTGTCCTCATTCGTTGTACGTCAACGTTTGGACAGCTTTTTCTTTGGATTAACATAAAAAAGTTTTAAATCTTTACTTGATTTATATATAGTAAAAAACTATACTGTGGTTAAGCGCTTTCCTTATAAAAAGGGAAGATATACATATAGAGCATAAACGTTCAGTTGCATTTTTTGTTGTATACCAAACGTGCTTAAAGCGTTGCTGACCGTATATGTATGCGCTTAAAACAGGAATAGAAAGACTGTTATTGTACGGACAATTTTTTTTTTGATATAGTGTTAGAATTTTAAAAGAAGTACCGCATTTCTATTATTTTTTATCCTGTTGATAAAGCGCTTACCTTACAGATTTTTTTGAATAGGAGGATATCTATGGTTTGGGTTATTTTCGCATCTTTTATCATTTACACAGTCTTTGTTATGTGGTTTTCATGGTACAAAACGAGGGGGACGGACTTGAAAAGTTCGGACGGCTATTTCTTAGGCGGGCGAAGCCTAAGCGGAATCGTCATCGCCAGCTCAATGATTTTAACAAATTTATCCACTGAGCAAATTGTTGGGTTGAATGGACAAGCGTATGGAGAATCGATGGTGGTGATGGCTTGGGAAGTAACAGCGCCGCTTGCTTTGATTTTCCTGGCATTTGTGTTACTTCCAAGGTATTTGAAAACGGGAATAACAACCATTCCAGATTTTTTGGAACAACGGTTTGACATGCGGACAAAGCAAATTGTTTCTGTTTTGTTTTTAATGGGTTATGCTGTCGCTTACTTACCAACGATCCTCTATTCGGGTGCCTTAGTACTCGATAGTATATTTTCGATATCATCGATTACTAATATGAGTCCTTTCATGATCGTTTTACTTGTTTCTGTGGCTATTGGAATTATCGGCACAAGCTATGTGATTTTGGGCGGCTTGAAAGCTACTGCAATGAGTGACACAATTAACGGATTTGGTTTAATTATCGGCGGATTACTGATCCCTTTTCTCGGATTAATTGCATTAGGTGGAGGAAATGTGCAGTCAGGAGTTGACAACCTCCTGAATGCAAATCCATCCAAATTAAATGCAATCGGCTTTCATGATTCATCTGTGCCTTGGGTTGTTTTGTTTGCCGGGATGTTATTCAATAATCTTTTCTATTGGACAACGAACCAATCGATCGTTCAACGGACATTAGCTGCAAAAAATTTAGCCGAAGGTCAAAAAGGTGTTCTTTTTGCAGGATTAGTTAAAGTGTTTGGATTGTTTTTCCTGGTAATGCCAGGAATCATTGCCTATCTATTATATGGCAATACCATTTCAAATGCAGATACAGCTTATCCAACACTTGTGGTAGATGTACTTCCGGTTGCATTATCCGGTTTATTGGCGGCCGTATTATTCGGCGCTATTATGAGTTCATTTAACAATACGATCAATGGTTCCATGACTTTATTTACAATGGATATTTACAAACCAATTTTTAAGCCGAATGCAGATGAACGTCATTATGTAAAAGCAGGGCGGATATTTGCCGCTGTGTTAGCAACTGTTTCGGTTGTGGTTGCTCCGTTGATTCTTTATGCGCCTCAGGGATTATACGCTTATTTACAAGAAATGTTTGGATTTTACAATATGCCTATCATTGCAATGGTTATCGTCGGCTTTTTCAGTAAGAGGGTACCTGCTATGGCTCCGAAAATTGCGATATTGGTACACGTAGTAGTATACGCAGCTTCGAAAGTGATCATTCCGGATATTAATTTCTTGTATGTTCTAGGGATATTATTACCTCTGAATATATTTGTAATGCTTATCGTAGGAAGATTGCAGCCTAGAGAAACACCATATGTGATGAAAGAAGCCAATGTAGTAGATTTGACACCATGGAAATATGCGAAACCTTTTTCATTAGGTATTGTTGTATTAATGATTGCAGTATATGCCTTTTTCTCTCCAATTGGAGTGGCAGAAGCAAATGCAGAATACTCGCCTTGGATGATAGTCTATCTTGTAGGAACACTAGCATTTATTGGAGCAGCTTTATGGTTCTGGCGGAAAACAAACAAAAAGCTTGATTCTGTAGAAGATAACAGTGAAGTGATACCTGATGAAGAGAGAAAAACAGTATAATAGAATGTATAAGCTAGTAATGTAGGGGGATTAACATGTTAAATGTCGGAATAATTGGAGCAGGCAGGATTGGCCAGCTGCATGCGAGTAATATATTGAGTTCAAGTTTGCTAAATTTGAAAGGGATTTCAGATATTCATATTGAACATTTAAAGGGAACTATTTATGAACAGAAGGTACCGGTTATTACCACGGATCCAGAGAAAATATTTCAAGATCCTGAGGTGGATGCTGTATTTATATGTTCCTCGACAGATACACACTTAAATTTTATAAAATCGGCTGCCAAAGCTGGAAAACATATTCTTTGCGAAAAACCAATCAGTTTTAATTTAGGAGAAACGGAAGAAGCGTTACAAGCAGTTAAAGAGGCAGGAGTGAAATTCCAAGTTGGCTTTAACCGCCGCTTTGACAAACATTTTCGTAAAGTATGTGATACAGTTCAAGCTGGGAAAATTGGATCGCCGCATATTATAAAGGTTAGCTCGCGTGATCCGGAGCCGCCGCCAGAAGAATACGTGAAACGCTCCGGCGGGATGTTTATGGATATGACAATTCACGATTTTGATATGGTTCGTTATCTTTCTGGAAGTGAAGTAATTGACGTATCAGTTAAAGCAGCAAACTTGGTAGACCCGATGTTCGGGAAAAATGGTGATGTGGATACGGCCGTTATTACCCTAACCTTTGAAAACGGTGCCATCGCAGTCATCGATAACAGCCGCCAAGCGGTTTATGGTTATGATCAGCGAATTGAAGTATTTGGAGATAGTGGTGCCGTTTCAGCAGAAAATGAAGCACAGACAAATGTCCAAATTGCTACAAAAGAGTCTGTTACGATAGACCATCCGAAACATTTCTTCCTTGATCGATACAAAGATGCTTATATTGAAGAAATTAATCAATTTGCAAAAGCCATATTAGAAGATAAACCTTTGCTATGCACTGGTGAAGATGGTTATAAAGCAGAATTACTGGCTCTTGCAGCAAGTGTTTCTTGGAAAGAAAAGCGTTCTGTTTCCTTGTCTGAAGTATTTACGGTAACGGCAACGTGAAACCTGGTAATTGTCTTCGAGAGCTCCCAAAATATGAAAAAAAGATGTCAGAGACTGCAATGTAACAAGATTCATCATTCGATAAACTAAAATTAAAATTAAGCGCTTACTCAATTTAGGTGCTGAACATAACAAAATTGTCGTAAAACCGTGATGAGTAGTGGATAAGGAAGGTGTTTCAAATATGGTGAAAAAGGTGAAAGTAGGTATTGTAGGGCTTGGCCGATTAGGACGTCAGCACGCCGAGAATTTGGCTTTTCGTATCCCGAATTGTGAACTTACTGCAGTATGTAGTGTAATAGAAGCGGAAATCACAGAAATTCAAGAAAAATGGCAAATCCCTTATGGTTACACAAGCTATGATGAGATGTTAACGAACAAAGAATTAGACGCCATTTTTATTGCATCACCTTCAGGATTTCACTGCGACCAGATCATAAAAGCTTTAGATGCCGGATTTCATGTATTCAGTGAAAAGCCGTTAGGATTATATTTAGAAGAGGCCTTAGAAGTGCAAAAAGCAGTTGAAAAACATGCAGATAAAGTATTTATGCTCGGGTTTATGCGGCGGTATGACCGATCTTATGCAGCTGCTAAGCAGAAAATTGAAAATGGAGACATTGGTGAACCAACTTTAATTCGTTGTTATGGATTAGACCCAGCCAGCCAAATGGACAACTTCTTAAAATTTGCAAAAGCGAATTATAGTGGAGGCCTTTTCTTAGATATGTCTGTTCATGACTTTGATTTAGCACGCTGGTATATGGGAACGGAAGCACAAGAGGTATGGGCCATTGGCGGTGCCTATTCACGTCCAGAATTTGAAGACATTCAAGATGCAGAAACTGGTGCTGCCATGGTACGATTCGAAAATAATGCTATTGGTATTTTTGTAGCGGGAAGAAACAGCGCTCACGGTTACCATATAGAAACAGAAATTATCGGCACAAAAGGAAGTATACGAATTGGCACGCTGCCTGAACGCGACCAAATTGTGTTGATGCAAGAAAATGGGGCCGTAAAAGAATGCTATGATGGCTTCCTGGAAAGGTTTGAACAAGCATTTTCAAGCGAAGTGGAAGAATTTGCCCATTGTATTTTAGAAGGAAAAAAGCCTGATGTGACAGTCCATGATGGAGTAGAATCAACAAGATTGGGCTATGCTTGCAAAAAATCTTTTGAAACACGGCAGCTCGTTAATATACAAGCCGAACAACTAGTGAAAAATTAATATATGTTAGTGCTATACAATAAGTTCTGCTGGAAATAGAAGCATCATGCAAGAGAGGCGTTTCACACATGGAAAATAGCAAAAGTGAGGCAAAAAGTATGAAGGTTACGATATATGATATAGCAAAAAAAGCGGGAGTGTCTATTGCCACTGTCTCTAAAGTAATAAACAATACTGGCAGTATGCGAGAATCTACACGGCAGAGAGTACTAGAAATAATGCAGCAGCTAAACTATCAACCTAGTGTAATGGCATCAGCATTAATGGGTAAGAAGACTGAAACAATTGGATTACTCGTTCCTGATATATCCAACCCTCTTTTTTCTGAAATGGCTCGTACGATAGAAGATCGTGCCCATGAACAAGGAATGAATGTGATTATGTGCAGCACAGACGATAATCCTGAGAAAGAAAAAAAATATGTAGAGCTATTACAGAGAAAGCAAGTAGATGGTTTTATTGTAGGTGCAAGTTTTCATGATAAAAATTTGCTGCAAGAACTAATTAAAAATAACATCCCGCTTGTTATGCTTACCCAGGATGAGCCCTCTCTTGATGTATCAAAAGTTACAGTTGATGATTTTAAAGGTGGATATGAGGCAACAGCGCATCATTTTTTTAACGGACACCAGAACATTGCAATTATTGCCGAATATGCTTATAGCAGCAACTTGCGTATGAATGGCTATAGAGCCGCACATGAAGTATATGGATCCGTAGTTAAAGAGGAATATATTTATCGTACAACGGGGTCCATATTAAATGGTAAGAAATACTTTGAAAAATTATTTAGTCGAAGGGATGTTGAACCGCCCACAGCCATCTTTGCTTGTAACGATCAGCTGGCAATAGGTGCTATTCAAGCAGCAAAAGAAAAAGGTCTTCAAATTCCAAAAGATGTATCAATTGTTGGATTTGATAATACTATTTTAGCCACAACTACCGTGCCGGGTTTAACAACGGTGGCTCAACCTATTAAAATAATGGGTGAGAAAATAGTAGATGTTCTCATAAAAGAGATAAAGGCAGGAAAATCATTAAAGGAGCGGTTCTTGTATAATCCCGAGTTGATTGTTCGCGGCACAACTGCTGTATTTAACGATGTAACAGTGGATATGGAGAGATAAAAAGTAAATCAAATACTAGTTATGCTGAAATATGTAAACAGAAAACGACCTTTATCTTCATGCCAAGCACTCGAAACAGTGGACCAATTACAACAAACTGTCAGGACATCATAGATGTTAGTGGTTACGTATTACGTTTTAAAAAACTCGGCTTATTTCGAGCCCTTATCCTAAAATATAAAAAATGGAACTGGGATATAAACCAGTTCCATTTTTGGATGGATAACAATTAATTTGATTCTTTTCTTATGCTTCTTGAGAGAATTCTTCTCCAAGCTGTTTCAAACGTTCTTTTACGTCTTCTTGGGAAAGGTCATGTTCCTCTACATAGCGGTTTCTTGGATGAACTCGGCATTCATGGGTGCAGCCGCGCAAGTATTTATGCTCATTTTCCTCTGAACAAATTATTTGCTTGTTACAATCAGGGTTTGAGCAATTGACGTAACGTTCACACGGTTCTCCGTCAAAATGATCACGGCCGACTACGACATGATCGACTTGGTTTATAGGAACACTGATACGTTCATCGAACACGTAGCATTTTCCGTCCCAGAGTTCCCCTTTCACTTCTTCATCTTTTCCATAAGTGACAATGCCGCCGTGCAGTTGACGAACATTTTCAAACCCTTCTTCTTTTAACCAGCCCGAAAACTTTTCACAACGAATGCCGCCTGTGCAGTACGTTAAAATTTGTTTTCCTTCTAATTTATCTTTGTTTTCTTTTACCCAATCAGGCAGTTCGCGGAAACTGTTAATGTCAGGGCGTATCGCACCGCGAAAATGGCCAAGATCATATTCATAATCATTACGGGCATCCAAAATAATCGTCTCATCTTGCTTCATTGCTTCATAAAATTCTTTTGGCTCCAAATACTCTCCGGTTTGCTCGTTAGGATTAATGTCTTCATTTAGCCGTAACGAAACAATTTCGTCACGATGACGGACGTGCATTTTTTTAAAGGCATGGTCTTCTGCTTCATCTATTTTAAATTCAATATCAGCAAAACGGGGATCTTTTTTCAGATCTTCCATATATTTGTTTGTTTGTTCCACCGTACCTGACACGGTTCCGTTTATTCCTTCAGAAGCAATCAAAATACGGCCTCTTAACCCGAGGTTTTTACAATACTCCAAATGCTCTGCTGTCAATGTTTCAGGGTCCTCTATAGGGACGTATTTGTAATAAAGTAATACACGACAATTTTTTTCCATTTTCATCACCTATTGTTTAATATTTGCAAGATATCAACCGTATAGGCGCATACGACTCTTTCTTACAATGTACTATTGTAAACGATTCGTAAAGAATAAGAAAGGGGAGATCTTATGTGGAGAAGTGTAAATCTTGGAACATACAATTTCTTTATTATACGTTGGGGTGGACAGAAATTGGAGAAGCCAGTTCAAAAAGGAGAGGGTTAGGATCATAAAAGTAACAAATTGGCTCATAAAGAGAAGAAAGAGCGGCATAAATCAGGAAAATAAGAGTATCTGAAAATAAACGATCTGGTATGATAAAAACATACAAAAGCTTATCAAAAGGGGATTTACATGAAAGAATGGATATATGAACTGAAGACTACTTTTTCTGCCAATCAAGTGCTGACAGAACTAGCCGATCGATACAGTTACAGTTTCGATGGCTCATTTGGAGAATATCTTCCTGACGCTGTAGTGCAAGTCAAGACAAAAGAAGAGGTTGTCCACGTCATGAAAATGGCAAACCGTTATAAAGTACCGGTCACTCCAAGAGGGCAGGGAACATGTTTAAGCGGCGGACCTCTTCCGGTTAAAGGCGGAATTGTACTGGACACTTCTCAATGGCCGGCAAATATTAAGGTAATTCCAGATGATTTGATTGCCGTAGTGTCTCCAGGAGTGTTAACGGCATCTATTAATCAGGAAGTAGAAAAATTTGGACTTATGTATCCCCCTGATCCAAGCAGTGCCCATGTCTCAACGATCGGAGGCAATCTCGCAGAAAATTCAGGCGGCCCGCGCGGCCTGAAATATGGAGTGACCAAAGATTATGTTATTGGTTTAGAGCTGGTGACACCAGAAGGGGAAATCATAAAAACTGGCGGCAGAACAATTAAAAATGTAACTGGTTTTGACCTGACCAAGCTGGTAATTGGATCAGAAGGGACGCTCGGGGTTATTATCGAAGCTACATTAAAACTTGTGCCAAAGCCGCCTGCAATGCAAACGTTAATGGCAGTTTTTGATGAGGTAGAGCTTTCTGGAAGAGCCATTTCAAAGACTCTGACTTCTGGTATTCTACCTTCTAAAATGGAATTTATGGATCAAGCCTCTATACAGGCAGTGGAAAATTACAAGCCATCTGGTCTCCCTGTTGATGCCGCAGCTTTATTAATGATAGAACTTGATGGCCACCCAGAAGCGATAAAAGCTGAAGCAGTCCAGGTGGAGAAAATAATGAAGGAACTAGGTGCAAAAGATATTGTGGTGCCAAAAAAGGAAGAAGCAGCAGCAAAGATTTGGCAGGCTAGAAAGCAGGTGTCCCCCGCTATAGCTAAAATAAAACCGACAAAAGTTTCAGAAGACGCCACTGTCCCGCGCAGTAAAATTGCTGAAATGATGGAAAAGCTGGAGCTTATAAAAGAAAAATACAATATTGAACTTATTGTTTTCGGCCATGCCGGGGACGGGAATTTACACCCTAATATCATGTGTGATAAACGTGATGAAGACGAGATGATAAGAGTTGAACAAGCAGTCGGAGAAATTTTTCAAGCGGCAGTTGACCTAGGCGGCACTTTATCGGGCGAGCATGGTATCGGCACAATGAAAGCTCCTTTTATGGAACAAGAACTAGGATCAGCAGGACTTGATATGATGAAAAGAATAAAAGACAGCTGGGATCCAAATGGCATCATGAACCCAGGCAAAATGTTTCCGGAACGTGGCCAGAAGTTGGTGCTGCGACATGAATGATTTAAAAGCGCTTCAAGAAAAATTGCAATACGATAAAACATTTGATTGCGTGCAATGCGGCTATTGTCTTCCTGCTTGTCCAACCTATGAAACAATGGAAAAAGAAACCCATTCACCAAGAGGGCGGATTAACCTGGTTAAAATGGCTGCTGAAGGGAAAGCTTCTCTAGAGGATTTAGAAGAACCCATTGAAAAGTGTTTAGGGTGTATGGCATGCACAACCGTTTGTCCAACAAATGTGCAGTACGGAGCTATTTTAGAAGGGGTGAAAGAAACTCTAGAGGACAATAAAGAAAAGACAAAGAGAAGCGAGAAAACAGAAGAATTTTTGTTCCGCTCTTTTTTCCCTTCCTCTAGATGGATGAATAGGTTAGGAAATGCCACCTGGCTGTACCAGGCAACAGGCTTGCAAAAAGTCGCTCGTTCTCTTCGTTTGACTGCGATGTCCCCATTACACTTAGGGGAATTTGAAAAAGTTATCCCTTCGCAGCCTTCCCCATTTGTAAGAAAAAAACGGATGCAGCGTGTGGAACCAGAAGGAACACCTGCCGCGAAAATCGCCTTTTTTACCGGTTGTGTGATGGATAGTGTCTTTTTTGAAATTAATCAACAAACGATAGAATTAATGAAGCGTTCAGGCGCGGAAGTTATATTGCCAGAACATCAGACATGCTGTGGTGCTTTACATGCTCATTCGGGCAAGGTCGGATTATCGAAAGAACTTGCGATGGAAAATATTAAAGCTTTTGAAGATGAGAACATTGATTATATTGTGAACAACGCCGGGGGATGCGGTGCTCGTTTGATAGAATACAATCACTTATTTGAAGAAGGAACAGAGTGGCACCGACGTGCAAAAGCTTTTACCGAAAAAGTAAAAGACATATCTGAAGTGTTGGTGAAACTTGATGGATTGAAGTTTTCTGCACCTGTAGAAAAATTAGTAACCTATCAACCTTCTTGTCACATGACAAACGTGCAGCGTGTAACGAAGCCGCCTCGTCAATTAATAGAACAGGTGCCGGGGGTTAAGCTGCGTGAAATGAATAACCCTGATTTCTGCTGCGGTTCGGCGGGTGTTTATAATATTGTAAATTACGACGATTCCATGGAAATTTTAAATAAAAAAATGGAAGCTGTGAATAAAACGAATCCAGAAGTGATTGTTACGACAAATCCTGGCTGTTTACTGCAAATGAAACTAGGAGTAGAGCGAGAAGGAAAAAGCGGCGAGGTTCAGGCCCTTCATCTAGTAGAATTATTGATGGAAGCTTTTCCTCGCCCTAAAAGTTCAATAGGAAAAGGCAGCGTGTGTGATCTAGGTATTGGCAAATAAATTAATCAAGAATGCGGGCTGCGATTTCATCTCCAATTGGGATAGAAGCCGTTGCAGCCGGAGACGGAGCATTACAGACGTGAAGGCTTCGTTTACCCTGGATAATATGAAAATCATCTACTAAACTGCCATCTGATTTCAAAGCTTGTGCTCTTACTCCAGCGGGGCCTGGCTCTACATCTTCTCCGGTAATGTCAGGAATGAGTTTTTGCATACTCTGAATAAATTTCTTTTTGCTGAAGGAGCGGATCATTTCATCCGTTCCTTCTTTTGCATATTTTTTGGCCAGCTTCCAGAAACCGCTGTATTTCATGACTTCCAGGAAGTCTTTAGCATGAAAATCTGTTTTGCGGTACCCTTCGCGTTTGAAACCTAGAACAGCGTTCGGTCCTGCCTCTACTTCACCATTTATCATTCGGGTAAAATGAACCCCTAAAAATGGAAAATCAGGGTTGGGTACGGGATATACCAGATTATTAACGAGGTGCCGTTTTTCTTTTTTTAGCTTAAAATATTCCCCGCGAAACGGGATAATTTTCATGTCTGTATAGTACCCCGCCATTTTTGCGATACGGTCGCTATGTAACCCTGCACAGTTAATGAGTGTTTTTGTCTCAAAAGTACCGCGGTTCGTCTCGATAAACGTACTTTCGTTTTTTTCAGTAATTTTCTGCACTTTTGTGTTAAGGCGCAAATCTCCGCCGTTTTCTTCAATGAGAGAAGCAAACGTTTCAGCGGCCTGCTTAAAATTAACGATCCCTGCAGTTGGTACATGAATGGCTTCTACTCCATCCACATAAGGTTCTTTTTCATGTAACTCTTCTTTTGATAACTTTCGGACCTGCAATCCATTGTCCAATCCGCGTTGACAAAGGTTATTCAGTAAAGGTCGTTCCATATCGTTTGCTGCTACAATGACTTTTCCGCAAATGTCATGTTGAATGTTATGTTTTTGACAAAAAGAAATGATAGATTCGTTTCCGGTTCTAGCAAATCTAGCTTTATAGCTGCCAGGCTTATAATAAATACCAGAATGAATGACTCCGCTGTTGTGACCGGTTTGGTGTGCTGCCCATTTGGATTCTTTTTCGATAACTAAAATAGAGCATCCCGGTTGACGCCGTGCAAGCGCATAACCTGCAGAAAGACCAACAATTCCTCCTCCGATAATGGCATAATCGTACATATTATTTCCTCCTGTCGTACTAGTATGATGGTAGAACGGTTAACGTAAATGTATGTTCTTTATGGGCATCTGTCAACGAAATAAAAAATCTTTCACAAAAGTTTGACAACGCTTACATAGTATAGTAACCTATCAATAGGTTAATAATTCGTGATGGAGATTAGGAGATCCACGCCAAATTTTTAGGGCTTGCTCAATAGAGCAATCTGTGCCTAAAAAGAATTGGCGTGGATTTTTTTGTCCTTTAGGAAAGTTAACTTTGCTAAAGGATCAATGTATAAGACAAACTGCGGCATCCGCCATAAAAAAAACGCGGTAAGCCGAGTTTTTCTAATTTTGAGGCCTCAAAAAATCTATCCATCTAATCTTTTTAACCAAATACGTATAATAATAGGAGGAACATTCTATGTCGCCCTTTATTGGTGAGCTGATTGGAACAATGATTCTAATCATTTTCGGAGGTGGAGTGGTCGCTGGTGTTGTATTAAAAGGGTCCAAGGCAGAAGGTGCAGGATGGGTTGTTATAACAATAGGTTGGGGTCTTGCCGTTACAATGGGGGTATATGCTGTTGGTAATTTTAGCGGGGCGCATATTAATCCGGCAGTAACACTCGGCCTAGCAGCTTCCGGTGATTTTCCATGGGCTGATGTGCCCTATTATATTACCGCACAAATGATAGGAGCTTTTATTGGTGCCTGCATTGTTTTTTTCCATTATTTAGCGCAGTGGAGAAAAACAGAAGACCAAGGAGCAAAATTAGCAGTATTTTCTACCGATCCTGCCGTGAGAAGTTATTCGGCGAATCTTGTAAGTGAAATAATAGGAACATTTATACTTGTACTTGGGCTTTCATTTATCGGTGCTAATGAATTTACAGAAGGATTGAATCCGCTAATTGTCGGGCTGTTAATCGTTGCTATCGGTATGTCTCTAGGAGGCACTACTGGATATGCTATTAATCCGGCACGGGACCTTGGTCCGAGAATTGCTCACTTTTTACTTCCGATTCCAGGAAAAGGGACATCGGATTGGAAATACGCGTGGGTGCCGATCTTTGGACCTATAATTGGAGGTATATACGGGGGATTGTTTCATAAAGCCGTCTTTTTAGGGGAAATAGGATCAATGTTTTGGCCGATGAGTGTCTTTATAATTATTCTTTTCATTTATGCTCAAGTGCAAAACGCACGCGAGTATAATGAAGCTAACGTAATAAATCAAAATGAACCTATCAATGCAGAAAAGTCTGTCTAGTACGATATTAACAGGTGAGGTGGTTGAAGATGGAAAAGTATATTATGGCTTTAGATCAAGGAACGACAAGCTCTCGGGCAATTCTTTTTAATCAGGATGGAGAGATTGTGAAAGTCGCACAAAAGGAATTTACGCAGCAATTTCCTAAACCAGGCTGGGTAGAACATGATGCGAGTGAAATTTGGGGGAGCATTTTAGCAGTTGTTGCGACCGCACTAGCCGAAGCTGATATTAAACCGGAACAAATTGCTGGCATCGGAATAACCAATCAACGTGAAACGACAGTTGTTTGGGATAAAAATACAGGAAAGCCCGTTTATAACGCGATTGTCTGGCAGTCGAGACAAACGGCAGATATTTGCGAAGAATTAAAAGGTCAGGGGCTGAATAATACATTTAAAGAGAAAACGGGTCTTCTTATTGATGCTTACTTTTCCGGTACCAAAGTGAAATGGATATTAGATCATGTGGATGGGGTTCGTGAAAAGGCAGAGCGCGGTGACCTGCTTTTTGGCACAATCGATACGTGGTTGATATGGAAGCTGTCCGGAGGAGAAGTTCATGTTACAGACTATTCGAATGCTTCTAGAACACTGATGTATAACATACATGAATTAAAGTGGGATGAAGAGCTATTAGACATTTTAGGTGTTCCAAAAAACATGCTTCCTGAAGTACGTCCTTCTTCTGAAGTGTATGCAAACACAGCAGGATATCACTTTTTTGGAGAAAATATTCCGATTGCAGGGGCTGCAGGTGATCAGCAGTCTGCATTGTTTGGGCAGGCATGTTTTGAAAAAGGGATGGCTAAAAACACATACGGTACAGGCTGCTTCATGCTGATGAACACTGGACAGGAAGCAATTGTTTCAGACCATGGACTGCTCACAACATTAGCTTGGGGTATTGATGGGAAAGTTGACTATGCCCTTGAAGGAAGTATTTTTGTCGCCGGCTCAGCAATCCAATGGCTGCGCGATGGCCTGCGAATGTTTCATGATGCAGCTGATTCTGAGAAATATGCCAATCGGGTTTCTTCGACAGATGGGGCATATGTAGTTCCAGCTTTTGTAGGGCTGGGAACGCCTTATTGGGATTCAGATGTTCGCGGAGCCGTTTTTGGGATTACTCGTGGTACAGAGAAAGAACACTTTGTCAGAGCAACGCTTGAGTCATTGGCATATCAGTCAAAAGATGTGCTCGATGCAATGATTGCAGATTCCAACATCGATTTAAAGACGCTCCGTGTCGATGGCGGTGCGGTCAAAAATAATTTTCTGATGCAATTTCAAGGAGATTTATTAAATGTGCCGGTAGAACGGCCGGTTGTTAATGAAACAACTGCTCTAGGTGCCGCTTATTTGGCAGGTTTAGCTGTTGGCTATTGGAAAGATCAAGCGGAAATAGCAACTCAATGGAAAGTAGAAAAAACATTTTCGCCTCAAATGGGTGACGAACAGCGTAATAACCTGTATAATGGATGGAAGAAGGCAGTAAAAGCTGCGATGGCATTTAAATAAAGAGTCAAATAATAATAAGTTAATAGATGGTTGGAGACAAGGAGAAACCAGAAAACCCTTTCCAGAATGAGGAGGGGATTTTCTGGTTTCTTTTTTTACTTTTAAAGATAGAAAAATATAAAGGCAGGCGTTTTTCAAGTCAGCGCCCAGCCGCTTGGAGGCCCAAGACAGTTTAAAGAACTTTTATTAGAACATCGTGTTCCGGGTGCAAAAAGTAAGTGCATCTTGGTGCGAATTTTAGTAGAAGTTGATTAACATTAGCCGAACGTCATTTAAAACAGGGAGCTTGCGCTTTTCTGCTTAGAAATGCATAGTTTGAATAACAAATTAAGACTAAATGGAGCAGTAGCTAAGTGTTGTGTAATATAAAGGAGGCATCTTAGAGATGAATACTTTTTCAAATAAGCATCGACAAAAGGTAACAGAACAATTAACAAGTGAAGAATTTGATGTGTTAGTTATTGGTGGAGGAATTACTGGGAGTGGGATTGCACTTGATGCTGCTACAAGAGGAATGAAAACTGCACTCATAGAAATGCAGGATTTTGCAGCTGGTACTTCAAGCCGCTCGACGAAACTTGTACACGGGGGACTGAGGTATTTAAAACAATTTGAAGTGAAGATGGTGGCAGAAGTAGGGAAGGAACGAGCCGTTGTGTATGAAAATGCCCCTCATGTTACCGTTCCAGAATGGATGATGCTGCCTCTCCATAAAAACGGAAATTTTGGTCAGCTTTCAACTTCCATAGGCCTACGAGTATACGATTTTCTAGCTGGAGTGAAGCGCAGCGAACGAAGAAAAATGTTTAACAGAGAAGAAACCTTAAACAAAGCTCCATTATTAAAAAAAGAAGGTCTGCTTGGAAGCGGATATTACGTGGAATACAGAACAGATGACGCTAGATTAACGATTGAAGCAGCAAAAGAGGCAGTTCAAAATGGCGCTTCCTTAATAAATTATACAAAAGTCACTGATTTTTTATATGAAGATTGCAAGGCAAAAGGCGTAGTCGTAGAGGACCAATGGACAGGTGAAACTTATCAGATAAGAGCACGTAAAATTATTAACGCAGCGGGACCATGGGTAGATACGTTACGTTCAAAAGATGGAGCTAAACATGGAAAACACCTTCGATTAACAAAAGGAATTCATTTAGTATTTGATCAAAGCGTTTTTCCTCTAAATCAGGCTGTTTATTTTGATACACCGGACGGCCGTATGGTATTTGCGATCCCAAGAGATGGAAAGACTTATGCCGGTACGACTGATACAGTGTATAAAGGTGATCCTGCTCATCCTAAAATGACAGTAGAAGACCGGCAGTATGTGTTAGATGCCATACATTATATGTTTCCAGAGGTTCATATTTCGGCAGAGGATGTAGAATCGAGCTGGGCTGGACTGCGTCCGCTTATTTATGAAGAAGGAAAGGATCCTTCAGAAATATCCCGAAAAGA
The DNA here is from genome assembly GCF_009765375.1 of Alteribacillus sp. YIM 98480. Classification (GTDB taxonomy): domain Bacteria; phylum Bacillota; class Bacilli; order Bacillales; family Marinococcaceae; genus Alteribacillus. Next base: position 30,743 of record NZ_VTOK01000010.1, on the reverse strand, counting down.
TGAAATATGGGAACACGATTCTGGTATTTTGACCATCGCCGGTGGAAAACTTACCGGCTACCGAAAGATGGCAGAAATGGTGATCGATAAAGTTTCTAAAAAGGTAAAAGAAGAACATGGCATCGTTTATCAGCCTTGTCAGACAAAGCAGTGGCCGCTTTCTGGAGGGAACGTAGGCGGTTCAAGTAATTTTACGTCATTCGTTGAAGAAAAAATAAAAGCAGGCATTCAGATCGGGCTGTCTGGACAAGAAGCTGAATCATTAGCAAAAATGTACGGCTCTAATGTAGATGTCTTATTTGATCATGTAGTAAAAAGAAAACAGGAAGCAGGTACGTCACCTCTTCCCCCTTCTATTTATGCTCAAGTAATGTATGCTATAGAAGAAGAAATGGCGGGAACCCTGACAGATTTCTTTGTTAGAAGAACGGGAGCTTTGTTTTTTAATATCCAGTGGGTACAGCAATGGAAAGATGAAGTGCAGAAATTGATGAGTGAAGAACTAGAATGGACGGAAGATCAAAGCGAAAAATACCGCGCAGAACTAGAAAATGCCTTACAAGATGCGGTGAAACCTTTAAATGAAGAAAGTAAGGTGAAATTAACTTCGTAGAAAAAACGTGAAGGGAGGAGGGCATGCTAATGCATTTTGGAGGACAATCAATCCTTCCTGCAGCCCGTTCGATAAAAGAAGTAGAACGGCTGATGGAAAGTGATTTTGAGTATATTGTTTTACTTCATACTCATATTGGCCAGCTTAGCAGTCTAGTAAAGGAATTGAAACGAAATCATAAAAAAGTACTTTTACATGCTGATATGGTGCAAGGACTGAGAAATGATGAGTATGCGGCACAATTTCTTTCTCAATCGATCAGGCCGGCGGGTTTGATTTCTACACGGAATAATGTCGTAGCCGCAGCAAAACAGGCAGGACTGTTAGCGATCCAGCGTTTATTTTTATTAGATTCGATGGCACTTGAAACGAGTTATCGGCTGATGCAAAAGAATAAACCAGATTATATTGAAGTGCTCCCCGGAATTTTACCAGCTCGAATTATACATGAAGTGCAAAATGAAACAGGAGTTCCTCTTATTGCAGGCGGACTCATACGGGATAAAGAGGATGTAAAAACTGCTTTTGAAGGAGGGGTAGTCAGTATTACAACTTCTCGCAGCGAATTGTGGAAAGAGGGAAAAAAGAGTAAGCATTAGGGTAAGCGCAACAAGCTCCTGGTAAATGTATCAGGGGCTTATGTTTTTCTAGAACTGTTAAAACATATAAAATGTAATTGGTAGAGGATACGTCATATGAACTTGGCGACAAGCATAGTTTTCTTGTTGGGGAAGAAAGTATACATTTTGGCGTTTTTGATGTCTAGCTTCAGCGCCCAGCCGCTCAGGCGCACACGATAAAGAGGAACTTTTGCTAAAACCGCGACGTCCTGTCGCAACGCAAAAGTCAACACCTCCTGTGCAAGCCAGTTCAGCGTTGTCACAGGACGTGACGCTCGTAGCCGAACTTCCTTCTTTTAAGGCGCTTGCGCTTTTCTTATTTTGTTTGAAGGAGCTTGAGAGGAGGTATAAATAATAAAGAAAAAGGAGGCTGTTAACATGCGTGCTTTAGCCGTAGAAGAACCGGGGTCAATAGACAATTTAAAAATAGTGGAGGTCCCTAAGCTAGAACCGCTGCCCGGACAAGTTCGGGTGAAAGTGCATGCAGTGGGCTTGAACCCGGTCGATTATAAATTAATCGAAAATCCTCTTCCTGAATGGGAATACCCTCACATTTCAGGGCTCGATGCAGCAGGAGTCATTGATAATGTAGGAACTGGCGTAACGGGTTGGAAGCCGGGGGATAAAGTATTTTTTCATGGCAGTTTAGCTCATCAGGGAGGGTTTGCAGAGTATACATTAGCTGCTGAGAAAGTGTTAGCACCACTGCCTGAGAGGTGGAGTTTTACTGAAGCAGCTGCTCTTCCAACACCGGCATTAACGGCATACCAGGCGCTTCACCGAAAGCTGACAATGAAAAGAGGACAAACAATAATGATTCAAGCTGGTGCTGGTGCAGTCGGCGGATTTGCCATTCAACTTGCTAGTTTAGCTGGATTAAATATAATAACAACCTGTTCTCCTGGAAATAATGAACATGTTATGCAGCTAGGTGCTCATAAAGTGATTGATTATAACACAGAAAATGTGGTAGAAGAAGTGCACCGGTACACAGATGGCCGAGGTGTAGATATTGCTATGGATATGGTTGGCAAACAAACAGCAACGGACGCCTTTGATTACCTTGCTTTCAATGGCCACTTGTTGTGTGCAGTTGAACTTCCTGATTTTTCTCAGTATGACCCAAAGACATTAGCACCAAGCATTCATGAAATTGCACTTGGGTTTGTATATCGTTCCGATGACAAAGAGCAGATTGTAGATCTAGGCAATATGGCTAAAGAAGTAGGTCAACTAGCTGCTGCAAACAAGATCATTCCTATGGTAGAAAAAGAAATTTCGTTAGAAAACATACCTGAAGGCTTGCAACGGATAAAGAAAGGTCGTGTCCGCGGTAATATTGTAGCCCGAATATAAGCGATACTTATAAGAAATAAGGTGATATTGTGAGATCATATGAAGAAACATTATTTGATGAAGGGCATATTAGTAACCATATTTTTAAAAATCGTTATATAGTTGCTCCTATGACGAGAGTAAGCTCAGAAGCAGATGGCACTCCAAATGATCGGGTGCGTCAATATTATGAGCGATTCGCTATTGGTGGATTTTCTGCTGTTATTACCGAAGGGATCTATCCAGACACAGCTTACAGCCAGGGTTACGAATATCAAGCAGGTCTGGCAACAGAAGAGCATAAACAGGCATGGAAGCTGATTGTTTCAGATGTTCATAAGCAAGGTTCCAAAATAATTGCTCAATTAATGCATGCTGGTGCCCAGTCTCAAGGAAACTATTATACCGATAAAACAGTAGCACCTTCTCCGTTTCAGCCCCCAAGTGACATGATTCCGGTATATGGCGGGAATGGTCCTTTCCCGGAGGCAGAAGAACTTTCAAAAGAAGGAATAGAAGAAATAAAAAAAGGGTTTATACAATCAGCTGTGTATGCAAAAGAGGCTGGCTTTGATGGAGTCGAACTGCACGGTGCGAATGGCTATCTTCTTGATCAATTTTTATCCGAAACAATAAATGTTCGAAATGATGAGTACGGAGGTTCTGTTGAAAAGAGGCTGCGATTTATATTAGAGCTGATTCGGGAAGTTCGAATGGCCATAGGCTCTCATATGATTCTTGGGATTCGTATTTCTCAGTTAAAAGCCACCAACCTGCGATTTCGCTGGTCTGGAGGAGAAAAAGAGGCTGAGGTTATATTTAGTACTCTCGGAAATTTAGACGTTGATTATATACACCTGTCTGATGATGATGCAGCAACTCCTGGTTTTGGCGAAGGGACTATGACAATGAGTGAAGCTGCAAAAAAATTCACAGATGTGGCTGTGATAGCATGCGGAAGTCTCAGCAATCCAGAAAAAGCGGCTTCCCTTATTGATCAAAAAGCTGCAGACTTTATTGCGATTGCCCGCCAGGCTCTAGCAAACCCAGATACTCCTAATCGAGTACGTAAAAATATGAATCTAGACGATTTTGACAAAGAAAAGATTATGCTTCCGAAAGCTTACGTGAAGGACTTTGAATTAGAACAAGGACTGGTAAGAGAGGATTAATATTTGATACATCAAAAACTTTGTCCACTTGCGGACAAAGTTTTTACTTTCTAAATAATGTTATAATGGACGGACATTATATTTGAAGGTTGTGTGAACCGGGAAATAAGTGAGGGATCGGCATGGTTAAATCAGTAGATAGAGCATTGACGATTATTAAACTGGTCAGTACAAAAAAAGATGGGTACGGGGTTACGGAATTAGCCAGTAAGCTAGAATTAAACAAAAGTTCTATATTCCGTTTACTTTCTACACTAATGGAGCACGGATTTATTGAACAGGATGCAGAAACGAAAAAGTACCGCTTAGGATACCAATATTTAGAATTGAGCTCAAAACTGCTTGATTCTATTGATATTCGTAAAGAAGCAGCACCTTATCTTAAGGAGCTTGAAGAATTAACGAATGAAGTGATTCACCTGGTTATTTATTCGCAAAAAGAAGCTGTCTACATTGAAAAGCTGGAAGGTAATGAAACGCTTCGAATGCATTCACAGGTTGGCAAAAGAGCGCCGATGCATTGTACAAGTGCTGGAAAAACGATTTTAGCTTATTTACCAGAAGGGGAAGTGAGAGAAATTATTAATCAGAAAGGACTGCCTCCTCATACAGACAAAACGATAACGGAACCTGATAAATTAATGGAAAACATTAAGGAAATTAGATACCGGGGATATGGGATCGAAAGAGAAGAAAATGAAGTAGGCATTACATGTATTGCCGTTCCCATATTTAATTTCCGAGGCGAAATTGCAGGTGCTATCAGTATTTCCGGCCCTTCCATTCGAATGGGGGAAGAGAGGATGAATGATTTAAAAAATAAATTTTTGGACATTGGCAGTCGAGTCTCGCGCCGACTGGGTTATGGCGGTAACAGTGGAGAAGAAGTTTAATATAACTTGTTCTCCATTTTTTTATAATTTAAGAAAGTTTAACATTATTAAAGGGTTAAAGTATAAGAAAAAATAAGGCTTTCGCCATTAAGGACTGGGCGACAAACCAAGTTTTTCTAAAAAGGTAAGAAATTATAAATATTAGGCGTTTTACATGTCTAGCGCAAGCGCCTACTCGCTCGAGATTCCTTCGGTTCGTCAATGGAAAGCAAAGATCAGCTTTCCATATGCCGACTCTCCAGGACTTGTCGCTCGTGAGCAAGGCGCTTGCGCTTTTCTTATACTTTGAATCAATTTCATAATTGCTATTTTGATTATCAAAACGAACATTACAGCGATTGTACGGAAGGCGGCTTTCACCCTCGGGGCACAAGTACGACAGTGGATGAATCATTTACGTTGTCAAAATTTCGAGGAGATCATTATAAGTGCAACTAGGTAATCGACTTCGCTAAAAGACTCCCCGCAAGCCAAGTTTCCTTTAAAAAATGTCTGAACAATTGAAAAAGTAATGAGGTCGTGATAAAATATAAACAAATAGAAACAACGTTTCATAATAAGCAACAATATGAGAGGAGCAATGACAATGAGTAATTATGTGAAAACAGGTAATTTACAAGTAGCATCTGAACTGTATGAATTTATTAATCAAGAAGCTATACCGGGGACTGGTATAGAAAGTGAAAAGTTCTGGCAGGGACTGGATAATATTATTCATGACCTGGCACCTGAAAATAGAGAATTATTAGAAACACGTGATGACATCCAGGAAAAAATCCATAGCTGGCATAAAGAACATAAAGGTTCATTTGATTTCAATCAGTATAAGAATTTTTTAAAGGAAATAAATTATTTAGAACCAAAAGTAGAGGACTTTCAAGTATCGACCCAAAATGTGGATGATGAAATTGCCCTGCAGGCGGGTCCGCAGCTAGTGGTGCCAATGAGTAACGCAAGATATGCATTAAATGCAGCGAATGCAAGATGGGGAAGTTTGTATGATGCATTATATGGAACAGATGCGATCAGTGAAGAAGGCGGTGCAGAAAAGACTAGTGAATATAATCCAACCCGCGGTCAAAAAGTTATAGAATATGCGAAAAATTTTCTCGATGAAATTATTCCATTAGAGAAAGGGTCCCATAAAGAAGTAGTGAGTTATGCCATCGATAACGATACCCTTAAAGTAACGCTTGAAAGCGGTGCTGCTTCAACTCTCAAGGATGCTGCCAAATTTGCAGGTTACCAAGGAAGCAAAGAACAACCTACAGCCGTTTTGGTACGAAACAACGATCTTCATTTTGAAATTCAAATTGATCCAGAACATGCAATAGGCAAATCAGATCTGGCAGGTGTTAAAGATATTTTATTTGAATCCGCTATCACATCAATTATGGATTGTGAAGATTCCGTTGCAGCGGTAGATGCCGAAGATAAAGTGCTTGTCTATCGAAACTGGCTTGGATTGATGAAAGGTGACCTAACGGAAACTTTCCAAAAAGGGGCGAAAACCGTAACTCGGTCCCTCAACCTAGATCGTACGTATCAATCCTCAAATGGGGAAGAACTGACACTTCCGGGAAGATCACATATGCTGATACGAAATGTCGGCCATTTAATGACGATCAATGCTGTTTTAGATAAAAACGGGGAAGAAGTACCTGAAGGGATTTTAGACGGAGCAATCACAAGTTTAATTGCTAAACATGATCTTTTAGAAAATGGAAAATATAAAAACTCTGATAAAGGTTCCGTATATATCGTTAAGCCAAAAATGCATGGATCAAAAGAAGTCGCTTTTGCTGACAAGTTGTTTAATAAAATAGAAGATTTGTTAGGACTTGAACGTCATACCTTAAAAATCGGGGTCATGGATGAAGAGCGGCGAACGTCTTTGAACCTGAAAGCTTGTATTCGAGAAGTAAAAGAGAGAATTATATTTATTAATACTGGGTTCTTGGATCGTACAGGAGATGAGATTCATACCTCTATGGAAGCTGGTCCGATGATACGAAAAGGGGAAATGAAAACGTCTACGTGGCTCCAGGCGTATGAAAAATCAAATGTATTTAAAGGGTTAGAATCAGGATTGCAAGGCCATGCCCAAATTGGTAAAGGGATGTGGGCTATGCCTGAATTAATGGCAGATATGCTGGCACAAAAAGCAGGCCAATTAAAAGCTGGTGCCAATACAGCGTGGGTGCCTTCACCTACTGCAGCTACTTTGCATGCCCTTCATTATCATCAAGTAGATGTAAAAGAAGTTCAGAAACATTTACTAGAAAGCTCAGAAAATCTTGAAGATGAGATTCTTCAAATCCCTGTCACAGAAGAGCCAAATTGGAGTGCAGAAGAAATTCAACAAGAACTCGATAATAACGCCCAAGGTATTTTAGGTTATGTTGTGCGTTGGGTGGAAATGGGCATCGGCTGTTCGAAAGTACCGGACATTAATAATGTCGGCTTGATGGAAGACAGGGCAACCCTTCGTATTTCCAGTCAGCACATGGCAAGCTGGCTTCATCAGGGTATTTGTACAAAAGATCAAGTCCTAGAGACACTGAAGCGGATGGCAAAAGTGGTAGATGAACAAAATAAAGGCGTACCGGGATATAGACCATTGTCTGAAAACTACGATGAGTCTGTTGCCTTCCAAGCTGCGTGTGACCTAGTCTTTCAAGGCTATGACCAGCCAAGTGGATATACAGAACCAATTCTTCATCAGCGCCGCATCGAAGCTAAAAAGAAAATACCGGCACAGAAATAATGTTAGACAAAGCTGCTCCGATTTAAGACGGGGCAGCTTTTTTTACCTGTTAAGTATTGTCATCAGTTTAAGTTAAACTGCGTCATTTACCGTACCGGACGTGTGTTATTGGATAAGCCGAGTTTTCTAAACATTTATTGTGATTTCAGCAGGAAAATTGATTTAAATGAAGAAACAATAACTTTAAAAGGGTGTGGTGATAATTAATACCAATGGTTTCATATATGCCGCTGATATGACAAACCAATTGGCCGAAGAATTACCCGAAAAGTTATGGGATAAGCCATTAATTGCTGAATTGGGAACAATTCGAAAATGGTTTATGCACATGATTCGAGTCAGAGGCGTTTACGCTGGTTCTCTTATGACAGGTAAAGTAGAATTTCCAGGACATTTAGTGCCAGAAGATGCATCTATCATTCTTGAATTAAGACGAAGCACTGAAGAATTGTCCTGGGCGTTTGAAGAAACACAGAAGCACCAAATTCTTATGTATCAGGAATATATTACACCGGAGGAACTGCTTCACATAGCCATTCAACATGAAGGCATCCATCAAGGGCAATACTATATAGCGTTTCAACAAGCTGGAATTAAATTACCTGAACAGTGGCGAAGAGATTGGAACATGTGAATACCTCAGTAGAAAACTATCATATTTCAAAGTATAAAAATAAATAGTTGTTTCTTAGTTTCTTATAAATGTTTTATTACATTAATAAGAAGCTTTTTTTATACTTAGGCCGGACTTTTCTCATTTTCCTATTGAAAACGATCCCAAACATTGTTATTATGAAAACACTTACATATTAGACATCTGATGACCTAATGACACTATGTGTTGTATAGTAAAAAGGAGTGGAACAATTGAGTACAGGAGCCTTGTCATTATTAGCCATAATACCTATCATAACAGTATTATTTTTTCTTGTAATTCTTCGCTGGCCGGCAAAAAAGGCGATGCCGATTGCTTTTCTCGTCACAGTATTGGTTGCGTATTTTGTTTGGGAAGTACCTGTTAATCAGATTGCAGGGGCTAGTATGCAAGGAATTACTACGGCTTTGGAAGTTCTCTTTATTGTGTTCGGCGCCATATTAATGCTGAACACGTTAAAAGAAAGCGGCGCGATACAAACTATTCGTCAAGGGTTTACTGATATTAGTCCGGATCGACGAATTCAAGCTATTATTATTTGCTGGTTATTTGGTTCTTTTATTGAAGGTGCATCTGGTTGGGGCACACCGGCTGCTATTATAGCTCCATTATTAGTTGCAGTTGGATTTCCAGCGATGGGCGCTGTCATGGTTGCCTTAATTATTCAATCTGCCCCCGTTTCATATGGGGCAGTCGGAACACCGATATTAATAGGAGTGCAGTCGGGCCTTGCCGGCTCTTCTGCTGTAGAAGAAACAGCAGCCTCAATAGGAATGACATTAGAACAATATGTTCGCATGATTGGTGGAGAAGTAGCCATTTTTCATGGAATTGTCGGTTTGCTGATTCCGCTGTTTATGGTTACCATGCTGACGTTCTTTTTTGGAGAAAATCGTTCGATTAAAGAAGGTCTGGCCGTTTGGAAGTTTGCATTATTTGCGGGGCTCTCATTTACGATCCCTTTTGCTTTAGTAGCAAATTTACTTGGTCCTGAGTTCCCTGCGATGTTTGGCGGATTGATCGGACTTGCGATTGTCGTGCCTGCTGCTAAAAAAGGATTATTTATGCCGAAAAAAGATTGGGATTTTGCACCATCTTCCACATGGGATCCGGCTTGGACTGGAAATCTGAACATTGAACCTGCTCAAACCTTGCAGCCGATATCCCCAGTAAAAGCATGGATTCCATATATTATTGTAGGGGCATTGCTTGTTATCACGCGTTTGCAGTCGCTTCCATTTGGTGAATGGCTTAAAGTATTTGTCATAAAAGCAGAAAATGTGTTTGGGAGCTCGATTTCTATCGAAAGCACCCCTTTATTTTTACCCGGGTTCATATTATTAATAGTTTCTGTATTATCTGCGTTCTTATATAAAATGAATCGTTCCGCATACGGAAGGGCCTGGAAAGAGTCAGGAAAAACAATTTTAGCAGCGTCACCTGCATTGCTTTTTTCTGTACCAATGGTCCAAGTTTTTATTAATTCCGACACCAACAGTGGGGGTTTTGAAAGCATGCCGCTTGTGCTTGCAGAAAGTGTTTCGGGGCTTGCAGGAAGCAATTGGCCAGCTGTTGCACCGGCCATTGGAGCATTAGGAGCTTTTGTAGCAGGAAGTAATACGATTAGTAACATGATGTTTTCTTTATTCCAATTTGGAACCGCACAAAATGTCGGTATTAATCCATCGATTGTCGTTGCTCTTCAAGCAGTCGGTGGTGCTGCTGGAAATATGATTTGTGTGCATAATGTTGTCGCGGCTTCGGCTGCTGCAGGATTAATTGGAAAAGAAGGAGAACTAATTAGAAAGACCTTAATACCAACTGTTTACTATGTGTTCTTCGCTGGAGGAGCAGGATATATATTCATTCACGGTTTTGGCCTCAATATTGGAACAGTGATGGCTGCAATTATCGTTGTATTGTTCCTTTATGCTTGCTATCAAGGACAGCTTCAAAATAAAGCAGAGCAAAAGTTTTACAAATGGAACCGAAGTGCCTAAGGAGGCGGATAATTAATGAAAGTATCTCTATTTATTACATGTCTTGGCGATGTGTTTTATCCTGGCGTCGGAAAAGATATGGTCGAGCTGTTAGAAAGACATGGGTGTGAAATAGATTTTCCGGAAAATCAGACTTGCTGCGGGCAGCCTGCATACAACAGCGGCTACCATAAAGATACAAAGAAAGCCGCAAAGCATATGATAAATACGTTTGAACATGCCAATGCCGTTGTCACTCCTTCCGGTTCATGCGCTGCGATGCTTAAAGAATATCCACAACTATTAGAAGATGAACCGAAATGGAAAGAAAAAGCTGAAGCCCTGGCAGAAAAAACGTATGAGCTAACGCAGTTTTTATATAGAGTGCTGCATGTTACGAATACTGGAGCATTTCTAGAGGCAAAAGCGACGTATCATACATCCTGCCACATGACTAGGTTGCTTGGAGAAAAGGAAGCTCCGTTTCAGCTTCTATCAAACGTAAAAGGACTTCAGTTGAAAGATCTGCCGAATAAGCAAAACTGCTGTGGTTTTGGCGGCACCTTTGCTGTAAAAATGACCTCTATCTCAGAACAGATGGTAGATGAAAAAGTAAATCACGTGGAAGAAACGGAAGCTGATATTTTAATAGGAGCAGACAGCGGCTGTTTAATGAACATTGGTGGACGTATGAACCGGAAAAATAAACCTATTAAAGTTATGCACATTGCGCAAGTGCTCAACAGCAGGGAAGCCTAAAAAGGAGGAATCGGCTATGCCAATGAAAATTGGGGAACGTTCTTTTGAGAGCCGTGTGAATAAAGGGCTTGACGACTCTTATATGAGAGAAACTGTCCGAGAAGCTCAAGGCAGGCTTCATACAAATAAAGCAAAAGCAGAGGAAGACTTAGGCCAGTGGGAAGAGTGGAGGACACTTTCAGAGGAAATTCGTTCACACACTCTCGAAAACCTCGATTTTTATTTAGAACAGCTTAGTGAAAATGTTGTAAAAAATGGGGGACATGTGTTTTTTGCTCAAACCGCAGAAGAAGCGAATGAATATGTGAAAGAAGTAGCGGCTAAAAAAGAAGCTAACAAAATTATTAAATCAAAATCGATGGTGACCGAAGAAATCAGCATGAACGATGCTTTAGAAAGAGCAGGCTGTGAAGTGATTGAATCAGACCTCGGAGAATATATTCTGCAAATTGATGATCACGATCCACCATCTCACATCGTCGCTCCAGCTCTGCATAAAAACAAAGAACAAATTCGCGAAACGTTTGAACGGTTAAAAGGGTACGATAAAACGTCTAAGCCCGAAGAATTAACGCAGTTTGCGCGTGAACAGCTCCGCCAAGAATTTTTAGAAGCGGATATCGGTATCACTGGCTGTAACTTTGCTGTGGCAGAATCGGGAAGTGTTGCGCTTGTTACCAATGAAGGAAATGCCCGTCTTGCTACAACGATCCCGAAAACGCAAATCAGCGTAATGGGTATGGAGAGAATTGTCCCTACATGGGAAGAGCTCGATGTTTTGGTTAGTATGCTGTGCAGAAGCGCCGTCGGCCAGAAACTGACAAGCTATGTAACAGGTCTTAGCGGACCTCGTGAAGAAGGCGACCTGGATGGACCAGAAGAATTCCATCTCGTTATTGTAGATAACGGACGTTCCAACATTCTCGGGACTGCATTCCAATCAGCGCTTCACTGCATACGTTGTGCAGCCTGTATCAATGTGTGCCCGATATACCGCCATGTCGGCGGCCATTCTTACGGATCTATATATCCAGGCCCGATCGGTGCAGTACTCTCTCCGTTACTTGAAGGCTATGAAGACCATAAAGATTTGCCGTACGCATCAAGTCTCTGTGCCGCCTGTACAGACGCTTGTCCAGTAAAAATACCTCTTCATGAACTGCTGATTGAACATCGAAAAGTCATTGCCGAAAAAGAAAAGAAAACATCTATTGGTGAAAGATATGCGATGAAAGGTTTCGGATTAGCAGCAAGTTCGCCGGGACTGTTCCAGATGGCTGCAAAAACGGCGCCTTACATGTTATCGCCATTTTCAAAAGATGGATTTATAGAAAAAGGCCCTGGACCGCTCAGTGGATGGACGGACGTGCGAAGCTTTCCTGCTCCAGAGAAAGAGCGTTTCCGTGATTGGTTTAAAAACAGAAAGAAGGAGGATTCTTGATGAGGCAAGGAACAATACAAAATAAAGAATCCTTTTTAAATAATATTGCTGAAAAACTTGGACGTGAACGAAAAACCTCCGGTGTAGAGCGGCCCTCTTATCAAAAACAGCCTCAATGGGATATAATGGCTGATTATACAACCGATCAGCTTGTTGATGTGTTGAAAGAGCAATGCACAGCGATTCATACGGATGTTAGAGAAACAAATATAGACGGGCTGGCTGCTGTAATTGATAATGTGATGAAAGAGTATGGGGCTGAAAAAGCTTCGATTTGGGACGATCCTCGTTTTGTAGAGTATGGATTGGCGCCTTTTGTAGAAAGGCCTGATGTAAACATCTGGGGCTCGGCGCCTGATGAAGATGATATTAAAATCACTGAGCAGGCTGATGTCGGTATTACATTTTCTGATTATACGCTGGCAGAATCAGGTACAGTCGTTTTGATGAACGGAGGCGGAAAAGGGCAATCTGTAAGTCTGCTTCCAACTTATTATATTGCTTTGATTCCATTAAGTACGATCGTACCGCGCATGAGCCAAGTGAACAAAAAAATTCATGAAGAAGCCAAAGCTGGTCATCGAGTTCCGTCCTGTATAAATTTTATTTCTGGTCCAAGTAATAGTGCGGACATTGAACTGAACCTGGTGGTGGGAGTGCATGGTCCAGTAAGAGCTTGTTATATTTTAATCGATGACAGGTAATGGAAGAAAATTGAGCGGCTCTTGTGATATAATGATAGCTCAAAAGGCAATGAAGGAGACTCCTGCATGAGCTTTAAACAAATTGAATCTAAAAAAATCTCGGAAATAGTTCGAGAGCAAATAGAAGAAATGATTAAACGAGGCGACGTGCAGCCTGGGGAAAAACTGGATTCTGTCGTTCAGCTTTCGGATCAATTTCAAGTGAGCAGATCAGCTGTACGTGAAGCGTTGAGCGCACTTCGGGCAGTGGGGATTGTAACAATTAAGCAAGGGGAAGGCACGTTTGTAAACAATTATGATTTTTCCAGCGTACTTGATCCGATGAAACCTGAACGAATTATTTCGAAAAAAGAAATGCTTGAATTGTTTGAGATAAGGAAAATCATGGAAGTAGGAGCAGCTGAGCTGGCGGCAAAAAAAAGAACGGCAAATCATTTAATTTCCATAGACAATGCCCTGCAAGATATGAAGCATGCTTCCGGTGAAAACAATGTTGGCGAATCTGCAGATGTAGCTTTTCATTTAACTATTGCAGAGGCTTCTCAAAATAAATTAATGCTTGATATGATGAACCAGCTTTCAGACACACTTCGAAAAACCATGTTTGAAAGCAGGCGTGTTTGGCTGTTTTCGGAAAAACAAACGCTAGAACGACTTTATGAAGAACACGAACTTATTTATGCTGCGATTAAAGCAGAAGATGCCGAGCGGGCAAGAACAGGTATGTTTGAACATTTAACCAATGTGGAAAAAACGATAATAAAAGGGTTAGAAAGCTAAAAGATGTCCATCAGCGGGCATCTTTTTTTAAAAGGTAAGAAATTATAAATAGTTGGCGTTTTTGAAGTCTAGCTTCAGCGCCCAGCCGCTCAGGCGCACACGATAAAGAGGAACTTTTACTAAAACCGCGAACGTCCTGTCGCAACGCAAAAGTCAACACCTTCAGTGCAAGCCAGTTCAGCGTTGGCACAGGACGTACTTCCACACGATGTGGTGACTTCTACGTTGCACACTCGTCGCCAAAAAAGCCACGTCCTGTGGGATTAGCGACATTAGCACATCCTATGCGTCGACGTGTGCGATCTTAGGAGAAGTTCATTAAAATGAGTTGAACGTCTTATGTCTTCCCTTTCGACTCCGGGCCGCTTGCGCTTTTCTTATGTCAATAAAATTTGCTATTAGTTAATAAAACCTACAAAAGTGCTGGTGCAACAGGATAAGAATAGGAAGCTGAAAATAAGAGTTACTTAATGATAATATTTTGCATTTTCTTCATCTCGGTTCTTCGTTTGCCCAATCCCTTCTTCAGCCATTTTCTGCCGAAATTTTTCATATAGAAATAATGCGAGCATGTCGTAACGCTCTTTTTCTGAAAGATTATCTATTAACTGATTCACGTCTTTTCTGCTAAAGGTTTGGATAATTCCTTCAATAATAATTAATGCGTCTTCTTCGTCTCCAGTGAGTTTATTTTTATATAAGTCGTACAGGTCATCTACAAATTCCATGGTACCGATCCTTTCCCAATACTTAGACGTATATGTAGCATAAGTTTAATTTACAGGTTTTATTCTTAAAAAAACTCACATGCTATAAGAGAGGTGAAGAAAATGAAAAAGCAATCAAAAAAGAAATTTAATTTTCCAACACAGGCTAATACTACAGGTGAAATTGGTGCTCATACTAGTTTAAAAATGAACAAACCTTTTGATACGGAAGACAATTTTGCAGGTGATTCTGTGGGTGAGCATAAACAATTAGAAGCAGCCAATGAAGATTTTGCTGAAAAGGAGATCTCTCAAACGTTTAATAACTCATAATAAAGAGCCGGGGTTGTCCCTTAAGTCGGAGTGGCTACATTTTTTAATAAACTTCAGCTGAAAAAACCTTTAGGGACAGCCCAAAATAAACAATTCATTTATTTAACAATTTATCAAGTGAATTAATATTTCCCCTGATTAAAGAGAAATAGTCTGCTTCCTCTTATGTTTCATGTTATTAAGATATGGTACCTATCGCTTCTGAAAAGCTTCTGCTGTTCTATGACTGAAGCTTTTTTCGAAGGCAGCATATTGATGAGCCTGGTGAAAAAAATCCAAGACGGTAAGTTAAATATTTATCCGTGATCATTGTTGAACCAAACAAGGCGTTTACCGAAAAAGCAGGTAATTATTTATTTGTAATGGATCGAGGAAAAATAGAGTATGATGGTGCTGAATGAATAGAAGAAGAGGTTGAAATTTTAAATATTTAATAAAACCAGACATAATCGGTTAGGCTCATTTTGTTTTGTGCCTTAAAAATTGCATACACAAATGGAAAAATATGAAAAATAAAGGTTTCTACGTACAATGAAAAAATATTGGTGCAAAAGGAAAAATAATGAAATAAACCAGTCTTGCCAAAATGACCGGCAGACTGGTATTTTTTATACCAATGTGTGCAATTTATAAAATATAAAGTTTATAAACTGCACAATATTTACGGAAATTATATAAACTTTTTTGTTTATAAAGTTTATAGAGAGATATCTTTATATTTCTTGTTATATCTATTGATTTCTTATTTGATTGAATTTTTGGCTTTGGTTCGTTGTATGATAAAGTTCATAAACAGAAAAGTTGATAGGGGGATGACGATGAAAGAAAAGGCGTTTAATGATATTCAGCAAACACAAACACAATTTGTAGAAAAGATTGCTGATAATATGCATTCCTTTGGCGTATCCACGACGGTGGGCAGAGTGTTAGGTATTATTTATATGAATCGAGAACCTATGACGCTAGATGAACTTTCAAAAGAAACAGGAATGAGCAAAACGAGAATGAGTCAAGTTGTTCGTGAAATGATTGATCTGAATATCGCAGAGCGTGTATTTCAAGCAGGAGTTCGCAAAGATTTATATCAGGTGGAACAAGACTATTATCAAACGTTTATCTCCCTATTCACGTCGAATTGGAGAAAAGCGATAAATAAAAGCAAGTATTTTGAACAACGATTAAGAACAAGGTTAGAAACGATTCAAAAAGAAGAAGAACTGACCGAGGAAGCGGAAGAACAGGTGAATGATCTTCTACATGAAATACATCAATGGATTGAATATTATGACTGGATTCAACGGCTGATAGAATTCTTTGAGAGCGGAGAAATATTCAATCATGTGCCTAAAAATCCGAAGGAGGAAAAGTAAATGAATAAAAATGTTATTATTTCATGCGCTGTAACGGGCGCAGGAGATACAGCTTCAAAAAACCCTGAAGTGCCGGTAACACCGAAAGAGATTGCTGATTCTGCCATAAAAGCAGCAAAAGCGGGAGCAGCTATTGCCCATATTCATGTGCGTGACCCTAAATCCGGCCAGCTTAGCCATGATGTAAGCTTATTTCAAGAAGTTGTCGAACGAATCCGAGAATCAGATACGGACGTCATCATTAATATTACAGCCGGCGGCGGCGGAGATTGGGTTCCAAGTGATGAAGATCCCACAAGAGGCGGAGAAGGAACGGACATTCAAACCCCTGAAGAGCGTCATGAGCCGGTTGGACTGCTCCTCCCTGAAATTTGCACTCTAGATTGCGGAAGTGTGAATTTTGGAGATCAGATTTACATTAGCCCAGCTGACTGGCTGAGAAAACAAGCCGAATTAATTAAAAAAAGTGGAGTTAAACCAGAACTTGAATGCTTTGATACGGGACATATCCGGTTTGCTAATCAATTAATGAAAGAAGAATTAGTTGAAGAACAGCCATTATTCCAATTTTGTTTAGGAATACCGTGGGGCGCAGCAGCAGATGCCGAAACCATTTCATACATGAAACAACGTATCCCAGAAGACAGTAATTGGGCAGCTTTTGGAATAGGTGCTATGCAAATGCCTATTGCCGCAGAGTCAGTACTACAAGGCGGAAACGTTAGAGTAGGACTAGAAGATAATCTTTATTTGAAAAAAGGCGTATTAGCAACAAATGAACAGCTGACAGATAAAGCAGTAAACATTGTGCAAAGTCTAGGAGCAAATGTACTAACTCCCCAAGAAGCGCGTGAAAAATTAAAATTAAGAAAACCATAGAAAATAAAATAGGATATAGGCTGTATGTCCATCCTTAGAATATCAGTCTTTATATATCCATTTATAGGAAAAAATGTAATTATTTATATATCAACAGGAGGAAAACAACCATGTCGACACAAAAACAACAAACGGTGGCAGTAGTGGGAACTGGTGTTATCGGCGCAGGATGGATTACAAGGTTTTTAGCTCAAGGGTTTAATGTAATAGCCACAGACCCTGCAGATGGGGCAGAAGCTCAAATGAGAAAAAAGGTTAAACATGCATGGCCTTATATGGAACAAAGAGGTCTAGCTGCGGGAGCTTCTGTGGAACGGCTGTCTTTTACACATAATTTGAAAGAAGCTGTTCAGAATGTTTGTTTGATCCAAGAAAATGTCCCAGAAAGAGAAGAACTTAAGCGAAAAGTGTTGGCAGAAATCGACAAACATGCTGATACAGACGCTATTATAGCTTCTAGTACTTCCGGTATTACACCGTCAGTATTGCAGCAAGACTGCAGCCATCCTGAAAGAGTGATTGTAGCCCATCCTTTTCATCCGGTGTACCTGCTTCCTCTGGTTGAGATTGTAGGTGGTACAGCTACAAGCCAAGAGAGCATTTCTCAAGCTGAAGCAATCTATAATAAGGTTGAAATGAAGCCGCTTCGAATCGAACGGGAGATTGAAGGCCACGTAGCAGACCGCTTGATGGAGGCTTTGTGGCGGGAAGCCTTGCATCTTGTTAATGACGGAGTAGCTACAACCGAAGAGGTCGATGCAGCCATCACTTATGGAGCTGGACTGCGCTGGGCACAAATGGGACCATTTTTAACTTTTCATCTAGCAGGTGGAGAAGAAGGCATGCGCCACATGCTGCATCAATTTGGACCAGCATTAAAACTGCCTTGGACAAAACTAGAAGCCCCCGAATTAACGGATGAGTTGAAAGAACGTGTGATTGAAGGCTGTGAGACGAGTGCTGGAAATCATTCTGTTGAAGAATTAGAAGCTAAGCGAAATGAATTTTTAGTACGGCTGCTTGATTTAGTAGAAGAATACTGGCCAGAACCACAAAGCATAATGGAAAACAAAAAGGAGCTTTCTAATGGTTGATTTCACAAAACCCATTACGTCAGAAACTGTTCAACGTGAGTGGGTAGACTATAACGGACATATGAACGATGCCGCATATGCCAGCGTATTCAGTTTAGCTGTTAATAAATTGATGGAATTAATCGGTTTGGATGAAGCCGGAAGAGAGCACTTCCAATATACGGTATATACGCTTGAGACTCATTTATGTTATTTGAAAGAAGCCCATGAAGGTGAAGAGCTAGATATCACTTTTCAACTGCTTGACTATGATGCAAAGCGAATGCACGTATTTTTTTTCATGACAAATAAAAATGGAGAAGAATTGGCAGTAAGTGAACAAATGCTAATGGGCATTGATATCAAGGAAGAGCGGCCTTCTCCATTCCCTGAAGAGGTGTATGACGTAATAAAGGCTGCGAGTAAACAACAAGAAAGCTGGTCTGTTCCTGAACGAGCGGGAAGAAAAATTGGAATTAGGAAAAAATAAATTATAGGAAAGAAGCATTCAAAGGAGAATGGTTCATGAGTAAAATCAACGTACAAGAATTAACGAAAATATTTGGTTCCTCCCCAAAAGAAGGGCTGAACTATCTAGAGCAAGGAGAAACGAAAGATAAGATTCTTGAAAAAACAGGCATGACAGTCGGTGTTAATCGAACTTCATTTTCTGTGGAAGCCGGAGAAATCTTTGTTATTATGGGGCTTTCCGGAAGTGGAAAATCAACACTAATTCGATTAATCAATCGTTTGATTGATCCTACTGATGGCAATGTGCTAATCGATGATGAAGACATTACAAAGATGGACAAGCAAACATTAACCGAGACGAGAAGAGAAAAATTAGGGATGGTCTTTCAAAAGTTCGGCCTTTTCCCTTTTCGAACAGTACTTGCCAATGTGGCGTACGGACTTGAAATTCAAGGGGTTGAAAAAAGTAAACGAGAGGAACAAGCACGTCGTGCCATTGAAGATGTTGGCTTGAAAGGCTATGAAAATAGTTATCCAGATCAATTAAGCGGTGGAATGCAGCAGCGGGTTGGGTTGGCAAGAGCGCTGGCAAATGACACAGACATTCTATTAATGGACGAAGCGTTTAGTGCACTCGATCCTCTCATTCGTCAAGAAATGCAAGATGAATTGCTAGATTTACAAAATAAATTAAACAAAACCGTTCTTTTTATCACTCATGATTTGGATGAAGCTTTAAAACTTGGAGACCGAATCGCAATTATGAAAGACGGACGGATTGTACAAGTTGGTACGGCAGAACAAATACTAGAACATCCAGCAGACGAATATGTATCGAATTTTGTGAAAGATGTTGACCGTTCGAAAGTACTTACCGCTGCTCACGTCATGAAAAAACCAGCCGTGTTAGCCGCTTATAAAGACGGGCCTAGAGTAGCTGTAAGAAAGATGGAAGAAGCAGGTGTATCTAGTATTTTCGTAGTCGATAAAACAAAACGTCTTATTGGATTATTAACGATTGATGATGCTATTAAAGCATATAAAAATGATATATCTATGGAAGAGGTTTTACGTACTGACTATCATTCTACTAGACAAGATACTCCTCTTCACGAATTGATTGCTTATGCAGCTGAGACAAAATACCCTATTACGGTTACAGAAGAGGGCAGATTAACAGGAATTATATCGCGCGTTTCTATTCTATCAGGTCTCGTGTTAGGTAAGGAGAAAGAAGAGGTGAGCGCAGTATGAAAAACTTGCACCTCCCTTTAGAAGATTGGACTAATTCCTTTGTAAATGGATGGCTCCTCCCAGAACTCGGTGATTTCTTCAATCAATTGAGTGACGGTATTGAGTTGATAGTAGATGGAGTCACAGATGGATTGCTTATTGTTCCACCTTTTCTTCTAACATTCATTGTCGTGGTTTTATCTTTTTGGTTAGCAGGCAAAGGGGTAGGGTTATTCTCACTTGCAGGATGTATCTATTTAGGTGCGGTGGATTTATGGCCCGAAGCCATGCAGACGGTAGCAATTGTTATTGTCGCGACCCTGTTATCAGTCATTATTGGCGTACCACTTGGTATTATAAGTGCCAAGAATCGATTTATGAATCAATTAACTCGGCCGGTGCTTGATTTTATGCAGACTTTGCCAAGTTTCGTTTACCTGATTCCAGCTATTTTATTATTCGGCCTCGGCGGTGTTCCTGCAGTTATTTCTACTTTTATTTTTGCAACTCCGCCAGCTGTAAGAATGACTAATTTAGGAATTAGACAAGTTCCAGAAGATATTGTGGAAGCTTCGAAAGCATTTGGCTCTACTACTTGGCAGATGTTGTTTAAAGTGGAACTTCCAATGTCTCTTCAAACCATTATGGCTGGCGTAAATCAAACCATTATGCTGGCTCTTTCCATGGCTGTTATCGCCTCCATGATTGGAGCACCAGGACTTGGCTCAACCGTTCTGTCAGGTATATCGAACGTTAATGTAGGACTAGGCTTAACTGGCGGTTTAGGAATAGTCGTATTAGCGATTATTATTGACCGGCTTACCCAAGGGATCGGAGATAAACTTTAAATCAATAGAGGAGTGGATATTTTATGAAAAAAATAGGTATTAGTATACTAGCAGCTATGAGTATCACTGCACTAGCAGCATGCGGGGATTCAGAAGAGCAAGAAGCAAGCGGAGGAAATGAAGGGTCTCCCGGTAGTGGAGAAACGATTAATATAGGTGTAACACCATGGAGCAGTACAGTTCCTCCAACAGAAGTGGCAGCTCTCATTCTTGAGGACATGGGATATGAAGTAGAAAGAACGGAAGCCGATGTCGGGGGAGTATTTACCGGTCTATCTAGAGGAGACCTTGATGTATTTATGGATGGCTGGTTTCCAATGCATAAAAATTATATAGAACAATTTGGAGACAGTATTGACGAAACAGCTGTAAGTTATCCAGAAGCAGAAATTGGCTGGGTTGTCCCATCTTATATGGAAGAAATTGATTCTATGGAAGATTTAAAAGGGAACGAAGATAAGTTTGATAATGAGATGTACAGTATAGAAGAGGGAGCAGAAGCAACAGAAACCTCTCGTGAAATGACAGAAGGCTATGACTTAGATATGGAAGTAGTAGCGTCCAGTGAGGGAGGAATGCTTGCCGAGGCTTCCCGTAAAATTCAAAATGAAGAACCAGTAGTGTTTTACGGCTGGCGTCCACACCCTATGTTTAATGATTATGACTTAAAAGTGCTTGAAGACCCGCAGGAATTCTTTGAGACCTCGGAAGTACGGGTTATTACGAATAGTAACTTGCAAGAAGAAGCGCCAGAAGCATATGAATTTTTGAGCAACTGGAGCATTAATATTGAAGATGTTGAAAAAATGATTGTCGAAATCGATGAAAATGAGCGAGGTCCAGAAGAAGTAGCGCAAGAGTGGGTTGACGATCATCAAGATGAAATCGAAGAAATGAAGAACGATTAAACCAACTTCATACGAAAAATTATGCAAAGGGCAGGGGAAACCTGCTCTTTTTTAAAGGTAAGAAATTATAAATAGTTGGCGTTTTACATGTCTAGCTTCAGCGCCCAGCCGCTCAGGCGCACACGATAAAGAGGAACTTTTACTAAAACCGGAACGTCCTGTCGCAACGCAAAAGTCAACACATCCTGTGCAAGCCCGTTCAGCGTTGTCACAGGACGTCCTTCCACACGATGTGGTGACTTCTACGTTGCACACTCGTCGCCAAAAACGCCACGTCCTGTGGCATTGGCGATATTAGCACATCCTATGCGTCGACGTGTGCGATCTTAGTGGAAGTTCATTAAAATGAGCTGAACGTCTTATGCCTTCCCTTTCGACTCGGGGCCGCAGGCGATCCTGCGCGAAAGCTCCAGAATCTGTCGCGGCTGACCAGGACGCTTGCGCTTTTCTTACTTTAGTAAAAGGATCAAAGGATAAGTAATCCAAGTTTTCCCAATTACTATTTTATGCGGAAATGGCAAGCGTTGTATATATGGATTTCATATATAACTAAAACAATTATCGTATATGAAAGCTGTCCACTAACTGTTTGGTTTTTATTAAAAATTCTTTTAAATCAAGGGTTACACAATTAATGACTTAATATCTCACATATAAAAATACACAATCATTTTACTGCTTAAAAGCATTTAAGCTTTAAATGACATTCTTGAGTGAATATTTAAACAGCTATAACATTACAATTAACCACCGATTATTGATTCAATAATAAGCGGACGAATAAATAACAAAGCTGGTTAAATAAATTTCTTAATTGATTCACCCTGTTATGGATTTGTCCACACAGAGACTATTCATGGTTAAAAACACATTTTCATAATATTAATATTTTACGGATTTTTTAAAAAACTAAAATGAATGTGCTGGAAAATTTGCTATCAATAATTCTTAAGAAAAAGGAAGGTGGCACGTAAACAATGTTAGATAAATTTCCTATGCAGCAAATCTTAAACGAAGAAGGAAAAGTCAATCCAGACGCTGGGATAGACAAAATATCGATTGAACAAATAAAACATTTCTATTATCTCATGCTAAGAGCTCGTCTACTGGACAAAAAATCGGTGAAACTGCAGCGTCAGGGCCGGATAGGAACATATGTGCAATATGAGGGTCAGGAAGCAGCACAAGTTGGCAGTGCTGCGGCATTAGAAAAAGGCGATTGGATGTTTCCGACATATCGCGATCATGCAGCAACATTAACGTTTGGTCACTCCATGAGAAATCTTTTGTTAAATTGGCGGGGGCGAATTGAAGGGGGGCTTCCTCCTGAAGGAATTAATATTTTTCCGCCTGCTATTCCAATTGCATCCCAGCTCCCACATGCGGCCGGCGCTGCGTGGGCCGAGAAAAAACGCGGCAGTGATCGTGTATCCCTCGTGTACTTTGGAGATGGTGCTACATCAGAGGGGGATTTTCATGAAGGGTTAAATTTTGCAAGCGTTTTCCAGGTGCCGGCAGTGTTTTTTAACCAGAATAATGGATTTGCAATCAGTGTGCCGATGGAAAAGCAAATGAATACGAAGACGATTGCCCAAAAAGGACTAGGCTATGATATGGAATGTGCCCGTGTAGACGGAAATGATATATTGGCTGTTTATTTTGCAGTAAAAGAAGCGGTTGAACGTGCTCGTAAGGGGGAGGGGCCGACGTTACTGGAAGCGGTGACTTGGCGCTATGGAGCACATACAACGGCAGATGATCCTTCAAAATACCGAGATCAATCAGAAAGTGAGAAAAGGCGGGAGACAACTGATCCACTTCTGCGGCTGGAACGATATTTGAAAAATGAAGGGGAATGGGAAGACGCCTGGACGGCAGCATTGCAAGAAGATATTAATAAAGAAATCGAAACAGCCTTGGAAGAAATGGAAAATTATCCAGAGCCTGATATGAGTCAATTATTTGATCATGTGTTTGATGTGCCAACTTGGACGATACAAGAACAAATTGATGAACATCTAGCGGTAAAAGGGAGGAAATCCTAATGACGACATCTGTTCAAATGAAAAAAATGACTATGATTCAAGGTATTAATGATGCTATGAGAACAATGCTTGCAGAAGATGAAAACGTGTTAGTGATGGGGCAGGATGTCGGCGTGAACGGCGGGGTGTTTCGAGCGACAGAAGGACTCTATGAGGAGTTTGGAAAAGAACGGATTATTGATACACCGCTTGCTGAATCCGGTATCATTGGAACCTCCATTGGTCTTGCAGTCAACGGTTTTAAGCCAATTGCGGAAATGCAGTTTTTCGGTTTCATTTATCCAGCTTTTAATCAGATAATGACCCACGCGACCCGGATACGCCAGCGTTCTATGGGACGTTATACAGCTCCGATCGTTATTCGTGCTCCGTACGGTGCAGGGGTGAAAGCTCCAGAAATTCATTCCGATAGTGTCGAAGCTCTATTTACGCATATGCCTGGTATTAAAGTAGTTGTCCCATCAAATGCGTATGATGCAAAAGGGCTTCTCATTGAAAGTGTTAACGATCCGAACCCTGTTTTATTTTTAGAGCCCATGCGTTGTTATCGCTCTTCTCGAGTGGAGGTGCCGGAAGAAAAATATACAATAAAACTCGGAAAAGCAGCAGTGCGAAAAGAAGGGGAAGATATCTCTGTTTTCACGTGGGGAGCGATGACAATTGAAACGATGAAGGCTGTAGAGCAAATCGAAAAGGAACAAAATGTCTCATGTGAAGTCATTGACTTACGGACTCTGTATCCAATGGATAAAGACACCATTGCAGCTTCCGTACAAAAAACAGGAAGAGCACTCATCGTTCATGAGGCCCCAGCTACTGGAGGTGTTAGCGGAGAAGTTATGTCGGTAATTAATGATACATCGTTTTTATATCTGCGTTCCCCTGTAGAAAGGGTATGCGGATTTGACATACCGGTACCTGTTTATTCATTGGAAAATGAGTATATTCCAAGCCCGGAAAAGATAAAAAACGCCATACAGCGGAGTATATCGTTTTGAAGTATATCAATTTAAAGGAAAGGAGACGTCCCAATGATAGAAGTAAAACTTCATGATATTGGCGAGGGCATGCATGAAGCTGAAATTTTGAATTATTATGTGCAGCCGGGCGATACCGTTAAAAATGATCAACCGCTTGTAGAGGTTCAAACAGATAAAATGAGTGCTGAATTGTCAGCACCAAAAGCAGGTACTATCGATGAAATAAAGGCAGAAGTAGGAGATGTGGTCGAAGTTGGAGAAACGATTCTTCTTATTAATGATGGTCAAAAAGGCGAGCACGAACCAAAAGCAGAACATATCCAGTCAAAAGAAGAAGCCCCCTCTCCAACTGGTGGAGCTGCTATTTCCAGTTTTAACGCGGTTGTAACCCCGCCTCGGCGAAAGAGAGTAATCGCTGCACCATACACGAGAAAAATTGCCCGAGATAACGATGTTGATATTGAACAAATTAAAGGCAGCGGGCCGGCGGGCAGAGTTGTTGAGGATGATGTCTATGCATATATCAGACTGCAAAAGCATGGTGATGACAGCAATGATACTTCTGATATTAAAGCACCGATATCAGAATCAACAGCTATGCAAAGTACAGATGATCAACAACAGCGAGAGACCGGTTCTTTCTTTGTCCTGCCTTCATTCACTTATTGGAACGAAGTAGATATGACCAATATTTTAGAAATAAAAGATAAATTATATAACCGGTACAACTTGGAAATAACCGTTCAGGCGTTTTTAATAAAAGCTTTGCGAGAAGCTCTCCGCCACTATCAGTCCTTAAATAGTGGAGAAGAAAGATGCCATTTGGGGCTGGTTACAGAGTTGGAGAACGGGATGAGAGTTCCAGTATTGGAAGATGTACAAAACCTGTCTATTTCTCAGATCGATGAAACACTAAAAACTGTAACAGAGCAAGCAAAACAAGGGAAAGAAAATCAAAAAGGTAAGATTACCTTTGCTGTAAGCAACATAGACCCTGAGCAACCCCCGGTTCGTCCAACACCGATTGGCTATTCAAAAGGAAACATGATGACCTTTCATCGAATAAAAGAAAAACCGGCTGTGTATCAAAAGGAAATCCATATCCGCCAGTTAATGGACGTTTCGCTTACTTGTGACAGACGTGTAACGACAGGAGCTGAAGCTAGTGCATTCATGAGTTATTTCATTCAATTAATAGAAGAACCGAACCTTTTGTTTGTGGAGCTGATATAAATGGTGGTTGGAGATTTTGCTCACGAAATAGAAGTTGTCGTTATCGGAGGCGGCCCTGGAGGCTATCATGCGGCTGTCCGTGCTGCTCAGCTAGGTAAAGAAGTAGCGATCATTGAACAGAACAAGACAGGTGGAATGTGTTTACATGACAGCTGTATACCCTCTAAGCTTTTTACCGAAGCAGCAGGGAGGATACAAAAAGCGAAAGAAATGGAGTTTTTCGGTATTCACGGAAATGGTGAACCTTCCATTGATTTGAAAACACTCCAAGAACGTAAAGATAAAATTATAGGTTCTCTTAACCAGGGAGTAGAAGCATTATTGAAAAAATATAAAATTGAGCGTATCCAAGGTACTGCTTCTTTTATATCCGATACGGAAATAGGTGTTGAACGACAAGATGCTTTTGAAAAATATAAATTTGAGCAGGCAATTATCGCTGCAGGAGCATCTTATAAGCTTCCGGAAGAAATACCAGCTAACAACGAGAGAATAATACTTGGTGCTTCTCTTTATAGATTAGAAGAAATCCCCAAACATCTTATATTATATGGATCGGATTATACGACATTAGAGGCAGCATCTGTATTCGCCAGCTTTGGATCTAAAATATCAATGATACTGGATAAAGAAAAACGTGAATTTTCTTTTGATAATAGTATTAATAAAGAACTTTCTCGATTATTGAAAAAAAGAAAAATAAAAGTATACAAAGAAGCAAAAATCACAAATGTGAACGCGTCCAAAGAAGACGTTCATGTGACCGTCGTCACTTCTAAAGGGGAAACCACAATAGAAGCATCCCATCTATTTGCAGCTGGTGAGCAGTCAGCTAACACAAACTTGCTGCAACTAGAAGCGTGTGGAGTTGAAAAAACGGAAAATGGATTTATACCTATAACGAATACGACTCAGACGAGTAAATCGCATATCTATGCTGTCGGCGATGTTACAGCATCAGGCTCTCTAGCCGTAGAAGCAATCAAGCAGGGTAAAGCAGCTGGTGAACAGGCAGCAGGAAAAAATAGTGAATGGGAGCCGGGTCTTTGTCCAGTAGTCGTTCATACGGTAAAACCAATTGCGGTTGTTGGTCTGACCGAAGAGGAAGCTCTGCAGGAAGGACATGATATCTTAATAAGCCAATTTCCACTGCGAGCGAACGGCTACGCTGCCCTGTCCAATGAACCAGAAGGACTTGTTAAAATCATCAGCGAAAAAGAAACAGACGTTATTTTAGGGTATCATGCTATTGGGTACGGATCAGCAGAAATGATTACCGCTGCCGTTCAAGTTCTTGAAATGGGAGGGCGCGTGGAAGATGTCACTTATCCCTATTATCCTCACCCAAGTATCAATGAAGCATGGTTAGAAGCAGCAGAAGGACTTCTCGGAAAAGCAGTGCATCAACCTTAGAAAAGGGGTGGAAAAGTGGTTACAAAAGGAGAACTTGTCGAAGAAACAATAGAAACAGCAGGAGAGACAAGAAAGTATTTATATTATATACCTGCCTCCCTTCAGGATGACACATCAGTCCCTCTACTTTTCAGCTTTCACGGAGCAGGCAGCGATGCAAACTATCACAGCAGATTAACGAACTTTCATAAGTTAGCAGAATCAGAACAATTTATTGTTATTTATCCTGACTCTAAACAATTAAAGAATGAGGATCCTCGTTCAAAACAATGGAATGAAGGAAAAGAAGGAAGTCTGGCCTATGAAGCGGGAGTAAAAGATGTCGAATTTGTTGAAGAATTGCTGAACCAATGGAACTTAACGCATAACATTGCTTTTGATCAAGTATATGCAACTGGTTTTTCGAATGGAGCTAGTTTTAGTTTAAGACTGGCAATAGAAATGCCGGACACATTTTCAGCTGTGGGAGCTGTAGCTGGTCCACTACCGGAAATTTATAAAAAGAAGGAGGTTGGTGTGCTGCCGCCATTAATATTTGTGATGGGAAATGAGGACCCTGTTGTGCCATATGCAGAGGAAGATGCAAAAGGGGAGGTGTCTTATGAAGTCGATGGATTGTTAGGAGCGAAGTCGACGGTAGAATGGTGGACCTATCAATCTGCTTCTTCCTGGGAAATAAGAAATGAACGCTTATCTCCTATATCTCTTAACGATCCCACACGTGTAGAAGGAAGTCTTTACGTGGCAGAAAAGGGGGGGATGACAGCAGTTCTTTACACGGTGAAAGGAGGAGGGCATACTTGGCCGGGTGGTCCGAAAGTGCAAGTTCCAGCGTTCGGTAAGGTAAGCAGCCAAATAAATACTAGCAAATTGCTATGGGACTCGTTTCAATTATTACATCAACAGAAATCATTTAATTAGGAGATGAATAATGACAGAATGAAGATTTTTCATTTTCATACTAAATTTACAATAATTAATAATTTTTAAAACATATTGACAAAAACACTGGACATTGATATGTTTAGAGAAATTAAGTGTATACATTAATTGAATTTTCAGATTATTTATGCTGAACAGTAGCTTGTCAGGAGGGAAGTCATGTTAACTAGGACAGATTGTAATCTATTTAATGAAGGTACATACAACAAGGAATAACAATAACGTTAAAACAGGGTCATCACGTTTAGTCAATAAACAACAGAAATAGAAAATGTGATGGATACAAAAAAATATTAAAATAACGAACAGAAAGGAGCAAAACACTTGATATTTCCAGAAGAAATAAATGTTCGAGACGTAACCTTAAGAGATGGTTTGCAAAACGAAAATTATCACTTGAGTACAAAAAATAAACTACGTTGGCTAGATCGTATTATTAATGCTGGATTTTCTTGTATTGAAGTAACATCGTTTGTACACCCGAAATGGGTGCCGGCTCTTAGTGATGCTGACGAACTAGCAAGACAACTCCCGTTAGTAGAGGGGGTAGAGTATGAGGCGTTAATTCCTAATCAAAAAGGTCTTGAGAGGTTTATGAATACAGGTATTGGTACGGCTAAATTTTTTCTATCGGCAAGTAATGCTCATAATAAAGCGAATCTTAATAAAACCACGGATGAATCTTTAAATGCAGTAGGAGATTTAATACAGCAGGCCCGGCAAGACAAGAGAAAAATAGTCGGGGGGATTGCTACTGCATTTACGTGTCCTTATTCCGGAGTCGTACCTTATTCAGAGGTAGAAAGAATTGCAGAACGATTGATTGACAGCGGGGTCGATGAATTGGGACTTGGTGATACAATAGGAACAGCTACTCCTAAAATGGTGTATGAATATTGCAGCAGGTTAGCGGATAAGTTTCCTGATACACTAATTAGTCTGCATCTGCACGATACCTATGGGTATGGTTTAACAAATGTTTTAGCAGGCATGCAGGCAGGAGTTAGATTGTATGATGTAGCACAGGCAGGTTTAGGGGGTTGTCCATATGCTCCGGGGTCGCCCGGGAATATTAAAGCAAGCCAAGTGTTAGAATTTATGGAGCGGCAAGGTACCAACTTTGAAATCAAATTGGATGATGTAAAAACGTTTGATCACGATTTTCCAGAAGTACTGTACGAAAAACAAAATAAGGTTAAGAGTTAACTTCACTCATTAATGTATACAATTTCTTAATATTTAGAATAAATGTATTGGATGAATAAAATTGGAAAGAAAATTAGTTTAACTTAATCAAAGTCTCTATTTATGTAGTAGGGATTAAATATTATTTTGTAAGCGTTGTCAATATGAGAATATGAAGAGGTGGGAAAATGAAAAAATATTTAATGGGGCCCTTAGCCGTTGTTTTTTTACTTGCAGGATGCGGAGAAGAAGAAAGTGCTGGAGGATCTGATGAAACCACTGGAAGCTCTGACGATACAGTACATCTGACTTTTGCTACAACAAACGATGATTCAGGAATCACAGCAGCTATGAGAGAACATTTTGATGAACGTATTACTGAATTAAGTGACGGTTCTATTGAAGTAGAATATTTCATGGGAGGGCAATTAGGAGGCGAAAATGAACAGTTAAGCCAAATGGAAGCTGGAGAAATTGATCTAGGAATGGGGGTGTTGCATGCAGACGCTTATTATCCCGAGTACAATGCCATTAATGTTCCGTTTCTATTTAAAGACTTCGAAGCTATGCAGAAGTTTATCGATGATGACATGAGACAGCAGATTAATGAAAAAGCTATAGAAGAAGGCGGGATACGGACGTTAGGTATGCAAAGCTATGGTGGGCGCTGGGTTACTTCAAATAAACCCTTTTCTAATCCTGAAGAATTAGAAGGATTAAAAATAAGAATGCCTGAATTTGAAACATGGATTCCTGTTTTTGAAGAGCTGGGTGCCCTTCCAACCCCTATATCTGCAAGCGAAATTGTGTCAGCATTGCAAACAGGCACAGTCGATGCACAAGAAAATACCCTTAATAATATTGTAGGCAGACAGATGTGGGAATATCAGGATTATGCAATTGATGTAGGTCACATCGAAGCGGTGTATGAGTTTTTAGTAAGTGAAAAAACATGGCAGGACAAATTAAATGAAAATCAACAAAATGCTTTAGAGGAAGCTGTTCAAGACACAGTAGATTATCTAGCAGATATAGTTGAGGAAGAAAACAAAGAATTTGTAAAAACAATAGAAGAGGAAGGTATGGAAATAATTGAAGTGGACAAAGAAGAATTTCGACAAGCAGCCATGCCTGCTACAGATGAAATTGTGGAAACAATGTTAGCCCCAGGGTTAGAGGAAGATATTGAAGAAGCTAACCAAGACTAATTATTATTTCAATCTGTTATGTTTTTTCCGTACGCTTCTTGGGTTTGTAATAGAGGGAAAAGAGTACAAGCCCAAGAAGGACTCTTTTTTCTTTAAAAGGTAAGAAATTATAAATAGTTGGCGTTTTACATGTCTAGCTTCAGCGCCCAGCCGCTCAGGCGCACACGATAAAGAGGAACTTTTGCTAAAACCGCGAC
>NZ_VTOK01000001.1 GCF_009765375.1 Alteribacillus sp. YIM 98480 | reverse complement strand
AGAGTGGTCCTCACCAACGTATTGGCGAGGACCACTCTTTTTAATTACTGGGTTTTGTCCCAGCCTCTATTATTATAATACAACGGCAGCTATTAAACCGAATAAAAACAATGGTATATTGTAATGAAGAAACGTCGGCACGCATGTGTCCCAAATGTGATGATGTCTTCCATCTGCATTTAAGCCAGAAGTAGGACCTAACGTACTGTCAGAAGCTGGTGATCCGGCATCCCCCATAGCACCTGCTGTTCCTATAAGCGCAACAGTAGCTAGCGGAGAAAAACCTACACTCATACAAAATGGTACAAACAAAGCTGCTAATATAGGAATCGTACCGAAGGAAGTACCAATACCCATTGTCACAACCAAACCTGCAAGCAGCATAATAGCAGCTGTCATTACATTTGCTCCCCCTGCTGCACTTACCGCATTAGAAACCATGTCGTCTACAGCTCCAGTTTCCTCAAGCACATTTGCAAAACCTGAAGCAATCAGCATAACAAAAGCAATCATACCCATCAATTTGACACCATCATTGACCATGTCATCACCGTGACGGAAGGGGACAACTCTAAAAATAAACATAAGAATAATGCCGCTTAACGCTCCAAATATAAGAGAATCCATTCCGATTTGAATGATAAGAGCAGCAAAGACTGCTAATATCGTAAAGATATGTTTCATAGTGAATGGAGAACTTTCTGCATCCTGATAACTTGAAGGGTCCGTCGATGCTTTGGGTTCTGTCTCTAATTTTCTTGGTTTCCGATACGTCACAAAGACAGCAATGAGAAGTCCAGCAATCATCCCTAGACCTGGAATAAACATCGCTTTCCAAATATCATTTACTGCTATCTCCATACCGCTTGCTGCCATCTCTTGAGCAATCGTGTTATGAAATATAAAACCAAAGCCAACGGGAAGCATAACATACGGTGCTTTTAAACCAAATGTTAAAGCCGATGCTACAGCCCGCCGATCGATATTCATTTCATCAAATAGCTTTAGTAATGGAGGAATGAGTATCGGGATAAAAGCAATGTGCACCGGTATAACGTTTTGAGATAAACAAGCAGCAGCTGCTATGACCATAATTAAGAAGCCGCGCTTTCCTTTTAGCACGCGTACAAGAGATGAAACCAATACCCCAGTTATCCCTGAGTAGCCAATCATCATAGCAAAAACCCCTAGCAGGATATAACTCAAGGCCGTTTCCGCTTGACCGCCCATTCCCGTAATCAACAGATCAAGACCTTCATTTAAACCTAATCCTGACATCAGCCCGGCTGTAATACCAGCAGCAAGTATAGCAAGTACTACATTTACGCGGAAAAGACTAAGAAGAATCATAACTAGTACAGATATAATAACGGTAATCATAAAAAAAGACCCCTTTTCCATTTAGCTCTCTGCCAAATTAAAGTATAAGGGCCATATTAACCTGGTGCAATACAAAATTGTTATTTTAAACGTGTCATTCTTTCCCATCTCTGCTTTTTATGACAAGAAGCAGTCCACTTTTTACAAATATCTCTGCTGCACTATTTACTATTTTGTTACTTATACCTAAAGTTTCCTTTCGCAGCAGCAAATCTTCGTTTAATGGATATAAAAAACCTTTTAATGTTACTCCTTCCACCTTTTCAGTCATTGGCAGAATGGATATATAAGAATAAGTATCCTTTTCTATGATTTTATAATCCTCTACTAAAATCATTTTATTTTGCTGATCAATGATCTCTGTTTCAATCCCTTTTTCTAACGCTTTTTCTAAAAGATGTATGTTAGCTAAGGTGTGATCCAGTCTTGAACCTGTAACACCAAACATTTTTATACTGTCCGGTTTTTTACCTAAAGCAAATTCAAGCCCCATTTCCGTATCCGTTTTGTCTTTATCATATGCGTCGCAACTAACTACCTCTTTGGAGCATTGAATAATAAATTCTGTTTGTTCGATAGTAACTGAATCAAAATCACCGATAGCTGCATCAGGAGAGAAACCGTGCTCTAGTAAAGCACGGGCTCCGCTGTCTACTCCGATTAATAGATCATCTTCAGTAATTTCTCGAAATGCTTCCGGAAACAAAGCACCTCCGGCAAACAATAGTACTCTCATTAATATCCCTCTTTCTATTTCAAAGTGACGCTGACTTTGAGTACTGAGCGCCGCTCAAGGTCAGCGTCATCATTCATGGTTCAGCATTTTTAGTGTTACTTTTTGAATCAAGTCCGGCAGCGTATTGAAGCTGTATGGCTTAAATAACCGTTCCGAACGTTTATGCGCATCTTTGCCATAAACACCGAGATTTATCGCAGGTAAATTCAATTTTTGAATAGTTTGCATCGGAATCGGATAAATTTTTTCCATCTTAGGAAAATTTTCTGTCAGGTAATTCGCTTCTTCTCCTGTTTCTTTTAAAGATAAAAAGCTGCTGTCCGATAAAAACGGAAAAAACCGTTTCATTACAAACGTTTCTCCAAATTCCCTTTCTGCTTCTTCTATTGTTTCTTGTAATAGATCCAGTATTTCTTTTTCAATTCTAATATCTTCATCCAAATGATTATGAGGGATAAATGGCGGGGCTAAAAACAATATCACCATTGCTTTCTTATCTGGATCTTCTTCATACAGTCTCTCCACTAATTCAAAGCACAGTTCCCTTTTATCAGTAGTGTCACTGTTTTTTAATATCTCATCCCACAGCGGGCTTAAATGTATACCTTTCTTTTCTAAGCGTAAACAATATTCTTTCAAGGTCATCACTTCAATTTCCCAGTCAAGATGCTCAGAGGCAGGCATGTGAGTATAGGCCAAAAAATTACGGTGCTGATCTTTCATATGATTCTTAACCTCTTCACAAGCTGTCTTAGTTTCTTTGAGGAGAGCGTCTAATATGTTTTTAAGGCTTTCTTTATAAATAAAATAATTAAAATATAATCTGCTGCTAAGCGCAGTCTGTACATTATAAGAATCTTTATTATCTCTTTGATATAAACAAGTCGGGGGCAAAACAAGCTCCCCTTCCATTCTTTCTGTTAAATTCATATTGTAGTTAATTCGCCTGTTTAACTCAGATGAAATGAACGTCGGATCAATGCCGGATAATGTTTCTCCTACGTGTGCTTCTCTTCCAAAAATACTAAAACAAGGAAGAATTTTCCCAGCTGAGCCTGTATATATATAGCGGTTTGGATCGTTATCGTAGAGAGCGGTGGTGTAATCATTATTGATGGCAAGGGATAACTCTAATGACTCCTCTTCTTCCAGTCTTTGAAATTCCCTCACCGCTTCCATAATTCCAGAATGATCATTTTCTTCTGCTGGGTTAAGCAGAAGTAAAACGTTTCCATTTAGTTCTTCTATCTGTTCACTAAACAAAAACAGATTCATTAAATGAACTGCGATGCCGCTTTTCATGTCAACAGACCCTCTGCCAAATAACCAGTCTCCGCTTTCAGCTTCTTCTCTTAGTACTTCATCTTGACTAAAGGTGGCAAAATGTTGGGACAGCTTCTTTGAATCAAAGGCACACTTTTTTAAAAAGCCAAAGTCTTTGATGCCTACGGTATCCATATGTGAGTGATACACTACCGTTTTATTTGACGACGTATTTTCCCCTTTTACTAATGCAAACACATTTTTTACGATGTAGTCGGTCATTAGGAAGGGGCTGCTCCCATAATTGAGCTGGGTACCTTTGAAAATATGGAAATTCTCGTAAAAAGGCAAAAAGATAGTCTGCCAATTCTTTTTCACCTGTTGTATCCGTAACGCTTGGTATATTCATTAAAGCAGTTGTTATCCGTTCTAAACTGTCAGACATATCATTTGATAGAGATATAACCTGAAACAATTCTTTAGGAGAAAGAGCTGTTCGCTTTTCTGCCTCTATCTGATTCATCTTGCCGCTCCCTCCATTCCTTCCAAAGCTTCTTTTTTTATTATTTTTCCCCATTGTTAAGCCGTTAAAAAAACTCGTTGCCGTCGAGTCCTATGGCGGAAGACGTGGTTTCACTCATACTTTGATCCTTTAGCAAGTTTAAACTTTTCTAAAGTACAAGAAAAGATTTTTGATATATTATGCTTTCAATGTGCTTACCGGTACAGCCCTCAAACCAAACAAGGAGCCTTCCCAAAAGCTGGGGGCTCCTTTTTCCCTTTTATTCTCTAGGGTGAAACCATTTTTGAAGTTGTTGTTTTAATTTTTTTGCTGCAGATGGATTTTTTCCTTTTGTTGAGATAGCAATATGATAGTCCTCTTCTTCAAAAGAAGCCGGAAATGCTATATTTCCGATGGATGGATTATCTGCCCCGTTTACTAACTGATGAGGTGCAACGGTATTATTAATAATATGTTGAGCTTCTTTATTACCAGATGCAGATATGACCATAAAAGCAGATGTTAAATGTTCTGGTTTGCAACTCTCTTTTAACCAATGAATCTTTCCGTTCGTATAAAGAGATTCTAACTCGGAATGGAGTTCTGGTGCTACCACGGTAACTTCTGCAGATGCAGATAACAGTTTTTTTACTTTTCGATTCGCAACACTACCGCCGCCGATCACGACAACATCTTTATTTTCAAGGTTGATAAATACAGGGAAATTAAACATATTCATCTACTAAAAATTCTGGTTGTTGAAGTGTTTCTTCTGTCCGTTTTTTCAGAATTGTGATTAACTGTTCATCAAACCCTAAAAAATCACACAAGTGAATGTTTGTATCACTTTTTTGATTGGCGGCATTAATTTCCGTTTGCATTTCTTGCATAAGTATACCGGTAAATAAAAGATAAGGCACCACAAAAACGTGAGCGGAAGAGCTCTGCTTTATTTTTTCGATCCCTTCTTCAAAAGTAGGACGAGCTGCAGCCAGAAAAGCTGTTTCTACTTTATGAGCTTTCGTTATTTCTTTAAGTCGTGAGGCAATAACATGAAAGTCATCAATCGCTTCTTCATCGCTGCTGCCGCGGCCAACAAGCAAAATATCCGCCGATTGTTCATGCGTCCATCCCATTTTTTCGAGTCTCTGCTTTAGTACTTGCAGTATTTTTGTTTCCAGGCCAAATGGTTCACCGTATTGAAGGTTTAAATCCGGATACCTCCGTTTCACTGCGGCCAATTTTTCAGGAATATCTTTTTTGATATGACCGGCTGCCAGCAATAGAACCGGAACCACTGCTAATGACTCCGCTCCCTGTTCTATACACCTTCGAACTCCTTCTAATATGGAGGGCTCCGCCAATTCTAAAAAACATGTTTCTTGAATAGGAACATCAATCTCTTTTTTTGCCGTATCGACAAACGCTTTTAATTGGTCATTTCCCTCTTTAACCCTGCTGCCGTGGCCTACGTAAAGTACTCCTTGCATCGGATCACCCTTTTTAAATATATAGAAAGTTATCGTTTTAAAGCAGAAAAACTATGAAGCAATTCTTCGCTTTTTGGTTTAGCTAGTGTACAGTAGACATTTAAGCCTGCAGCTTGAGCTCTTTCTTTTGTTTGCGGTCCATAGCAAATAATTGTTTTATTATTTACCCATTCTACTGCAGATACTCCTAAAACGTCCAGTTCAGTTAGAAGGGTATCTACCGCTCTAGCACAAGGCAGTACAATTGTATTAATTAGATTATCATTTACGATTCTTGCCGTTGTTTTACGAGTTTGGGGACTGACCTTTAATGCATGGCTTATCCAATACACTTTTTTATCATTAATTGATGGTAGATCTTCTTTTTTTCCGATAAGTAAAGACTTATCTTCTGCTGATGTTTCCTCTAGTAACGGAAAAATTCCATGTTGTTCTAGTTTCTTTTTCGTTCGTTTAGAACGAGCATAAACCTTTTCTGGCAGGTGGCGGATATCTAATTTTTGCCTTCTCATTGTTTCAAAAAATAAAGGGACACTATCATCTGAATAAAAGACAAGAGAGTCAAAATGACGTAAATCGTCAGGAATTGGTGTCTTAAAGGCTTCTTCGATGAATCTCGGAGCTTCCAGTACCTCTGCACCATTATCTATCAAGGTTTTAGCGATTTTCCCTGGCTGTGGGGACGTTTTAACTATCCATACATATCTGCCATGTAAAACCTTATCTTCAAACCAAGACAAATTTTCACGCAGAGCTGCTACCTCCCCAACTAGTGTTATCGCAGGATTCTGTACTTGCTCCATTTTTGCTTTTTCAGAAATATTAGCAAGTGTTCCTTCTACCACCCGCTGTCTTTCTGTAGTTCCCCATTCTATTATCAACACCGGAGTATTCTCTGGCTTTCCAAAATAAATTAACTTTTCTGTAATAACCGGAAGATTTTTTACTCCCATGTAAAAAGCAATCGTATCCACTGCTTTGGCTAGTGCTTTCCAATTCGGAGAAGGCTGTCCATTCTCTGAGTTACTGTGACCAGTAACTGCAGCAAAGCTTCCCGAAAAGTCGCGGTGAGTAACTGGTACACCAGCATAAAGAGGAGCCGCTATGCCCGATGTTATTCCTGGAACGACTTCATATACAATACCGGCTTCCTTCAATGCCGCAGCTTCTTCGCCCGATCTCCCAAAGATTCCCGGGTCTCCCCCTTTTAAGCGGACAACGTCAAGCCCCTCTTTCGCTTTTTCAACCATAATTTGCTGAATGGCATCTTGACGGAGGTGGTGACGGTCTGGCAGCTTTCCGCAATAAATTCGGTCTGCATTTTCTTTTGCTTTTTCAAGTAAAAGAGGGTTAACAAGCCGGTCGTATAGAATGACATCAGCATTTTTTAAGCATTCTTCCCCTTTTATTGTAATTAAGCCTGCGTCACCTGGACCTGCCCCTACCAAATATACTTTTCCTTCTTTCATTTTTGGTCCTCCCCATCTTATTGCCATTCATCCTTGGTTAATTTATAAAAGATGTTTTCCTTTAAGATAACTTATCAATAAATCGGCTGCTTCTTCAATGGTATATTCTTCTGTATTCACGATAACTTCTGGTTTTTCCGGTTCCTCGTATGGAGAACTAATACCTGTAAAAGATGGAATTTCTCCGTTTCGTGCTTTTTTATAAAGACCTTTTGGATCTCTTTTTTCACAAGTGTCCAAGCTGCATTGCACAAAGACTTCTATAAATTCTCCCTCAGATAAAAGATCGCGAACTTGTTGTCTGTCTTCACGATACGGAGAGATAAAAGCAGTACTGACTATTTGGCCGCTGTCTACAAATAACTTTGCTGTTTCACCTAT
Organism: Alteribacillus sp. YIM 98480; assembly: GCF_009765375.1. GTDB lineage: Bacteria > Bacillota > Bacilli > Bacillales > Marinococcaceae > Alteribacillus. Next base: position 566,666 of record NZ_VTOK01000001.1, on the reverse strand, counting down.
ACGGCGAATGTTTTCTTTTCTGTCTTCTGGTGAAAAACCAAGATCGCTGTTCAATCCGTGACGTACATTGTCACCATCTAATACGTACGTTTGTTTATTATCTTCAAATAGCTTTCTAGAAACAGCATTAGCTAAGGTTGATTTACCTGATCCAGATAAACCAGTGAACCACAGTACAAAGCTCTCATGTTCATTTTTCTTATTTCTTTCCGTCCGTGTAACCGAAGCATCATGCCAAACAATATTCCTTGTTCCCATGCTGTATTTCCCTTCTTCCTTCGGCGTTATGAAATTATGAAACAGTCTCTTTCAACCCTTTTATTAATACATCAATTACTTCGGGCCTGCTGAATTCTGCCGGTGGATACTCTCCGTTTTTAAGCATTTCTCTCACTTTCGTGCCTGACAAGATTACGTGATCTTCTTTACCGTGCGGGCAGGTTTTTGCAGAAGCCATATTTTTACATTTACTGCAATAAAAACTGTGTTCAAAAAATAACGGTTTAATTCCTAGTTCTGCCGCTGTAAATTCCTTGAATATGTGCTGGGCATCGTAGGTACCGTAGTAATCGCCTACCCCTGCGTGGTCTCTTCCAACTATAAAATGGGTGCATCCATAGTTTTTACGAACCATTGCATGGAAAATGGCTTCACGCGGCCCTGCATATCTCATTGCCGCTGGAAAAACCGCTAAGAAGGTACGATTTTCAGGATAATAATCTTTTAATAAAACCTCGTAACTTTCCATTCGAACGTCTGCTGGGATGTCATCTGCTTTTGTTGCCCCAACAAGCGGATTTAAAAATAACCCATCCACTGTTTCGAGAGCCGTTTTTTGAATGTATTCATGAGCACGGTGCACTGGATTTCTCGTTTGAAACCCAACGATTGTTTCCCAGCCTTTTTGAGCAAAAGTTTCTCTTGTTTCGGCAGGTTCAAGATAATATTGCTGGAACTGCTGATGAGGTATTTCTCTTACTAAGGTCACTGGGCCTGCTGCATAAGTGTTCGGACGTTCATACAGTTTCTTGACACCTGGATGAGCATCTTCTGTCGTTTTATAGACATTAGCTGCTTCCTTTTCTTTATCTGGAGTATAAAATTCCTCAATTTGAATCGTACCGTAGGTCGTTCCTTCGTATACAAGACGAGCTTCATCTCCTGCGTTTAAGGAGAGTGAGGATTCCTTTGGAACTGGTAAAGTAATAGGGATACTCCATACCGTACCATCCGATAAACGCATATTACCCACTACAGATTCATAGTCTTTCTGGTTTAAGAAACCCGTCAGCGGGCTGAACGCTCCATTTGCAATAAGCTCCAAATCAGCCAATGCAATATTATCCAGTTCAATGACTGCATCTATATTTGCCGTATCCCTCGACAAATTTTTTCTGTTTACTAACGTTCCACCGTGAGGGCTGCTAAGAGTCATCATTTCACTCCCTTTTCTTTATTACCTTTATTTATGCAGACCGCATTCTGTTTTTCCTTGTCCTGACCAGCGGCCGCTTCTTAAATCGTCCCCTTCAAGTACAGCAGCAGTGCATTGAATGCAGCCAATGCTAGGATAATTTTGGTCATGGAGCGGATTGTATGGTAGATTAAATGTTTCAATATACATCCATACATCCTCCCAGGTCCAATGAATAAGAGGGCATATTTTAATAGAGGAAAAACGATTATCTTTATTTACAAATTGTGTGTTTTGACGAGTTGGTGATTGCTCTCTTCTTAAACCTGATAACCATGCACTATATTGATTCAGAGCATTTTCAAGTGGTTCTAGTTTACGGATTTGACAACAGCGGTCAGGATTAGTCTCCCATAAACGATCCCCTTCCTTTTCCGCTTGTTCAGCTGGTGTCCATTTTGGCTTCAGCATGTTAATATTTAGTGATGGATACTTTTCTTTTACTCTGTCAATAAGGTTATACGTTTCTTTAAAATGAAAATCTGTATCCAAAAATATAATCTCAGCATCTGGTTTAATCTTACTAATTAGATCTATTAAGACGATTCCTTCTGCTCCAAAACTGCAAGCATATACTAAGTCATTTCCATATTGCTCGTATCCCCAGCGGATAACATCTAACGCTTCTTTTCTTGCCAGTACCTGATCATTAATTTCTTTTAAACGATTATCTTCTGCAGTTTGATAGGTCAGCATCGCTTTCCTCCCTTTCGTTTGCTGGATTGAACACCCTTGAATTCCACTTTTAATTCATACTATGTTTATAAGGATTATATGTTTACTTGTTAAACAGTATTTTAGTTAGTATGTCATAAAAAGTCAATGCTAAAATAGAAGAAAGGACTGTCCCAAAAGTTTTTCCCTCCAGGAAAGTTTAACTTTTTTAAAGGGTTAAAGTATAAGAAAAACTAGGGATTCACCATATGGACTTGCAGCAAGCCAAGTTTTTCTAAAGCTTAAATACTCTTTCACCCTTTGCGCCCGGAACAGAACGTTCGCGAACTTAGATATCCTTAAAATTCGTCAAAAACACCACGTCCTGTGGCACTGGCGATATCAACTCGTCCTGTGACATATGCGAACTGGCTTGCACTGGATGTTCTTACTTTTGCGTTGCGAACACATGGAGATAGTTAGCCATAGTCCGTGAGAATATAATTTCGCAGATAAAAAAAAGATGCCGTTTTTGGCATCGTTTTAACTAATCGCTATGTTCAACCAATGCAGCCGTCTCTTCTACTGGTGTCAGAAACGGCTCTTGTATCAGTGGTTTATCCATGTTTACGTGCAGAAAAAATCCAATTAATATAGAACACGGAATAAGAAGCAAACGCTTCATTTTCCCCCCACTTTCTCTTTTTTTAGTTACTTCATATTATAATAGTCCATCATCTATGTACCAAATCCCATTCATTTATATATTAGACGTTAAAATTTCATAATAAAGATCCAGTCTTTTTCACACGTCCATAATATAAATTTTCTCGTTTAAGCTCTTCTATCTTTTTAAATTGTTATATTAAGAACGATATGATATGAATGGCTTAAGCCATATAAAATGATTGTTTTTTAGAGGTATTCCTATCTATACATTTAACCTGCCTAAAAAGGATGGCTTTAGTTTGACAGGAATTTATTTTCTTCTCTTTATATTTCTATTTCATTACATATTTCCTCAAAAACTTACATTTTCTTTAAAAAAATTGATTGTAATTTTAAAAAAGGCCCCTTTTACCTATGCGCATTCTCCTTCTCTTCTTTCTTTATAACTATTTTTAATATAATAATATTCTGCATTCATATAAAATGAGTCTTTTTTTCTGTGTTTAACTTCCTGTTTCATTCATCTGCTTAGTTTTTCTAATCTATTAGACCCTTACTGTACCATTTACTTCCCGATAAAATGACGAGTGGGAACTATTAACCTGAAGAAGGGTGAATTATAATGATATCAAATACTGAGATAGGAATTGATCTGGGTACTGCAAATATCCTCGTTTATACTAAGGAAAAAGGAATCGTTTTAAATGAGCCATCCGTAGTAGCTATAAATACAGATACGGGAGATGTACTTGCAGTAGGAACGGAAGCAAAAGAAATGGTTGGAAAAACACCTGGTCAAATAGTAGCGATGAGACCGCTGAAACAAGGCGTGATTGCTGATTATGATGTAACTTCCACGTTGTTAAAACAAATCATGAAAAAAACAAGTAAAAATGTCGGTTTTTCCGTCCGAAAACCAAAAGTAATCGTTTGCACTCCTTGTGGATCGACATCAGTCGAAAGAAGAGCTATCAGGGACGCGGTAATGAGCTGCGGTGCAAAAGATGTACATTTAATAGAGGAACCTGTTGCTGCAGCACTAGGTTCAGATTTACCGGTAGAAGAACCAAAAGCAAATGTCATTGTTGATATTGGCGGAGGAACAACTGAAGTGGGTATCATCTCCTACGGAGGCGTGGTATCATCTCATTCCATTCGCCGGGGAGGTGACAATTTAGACGAAGATATCGTCCATTATGTACGAAAAACATATAATCTGCTTATTGGTGAAAGAACAGCAGAAGATATTAAAATAAATATCGGCAACGCTTTACCTGACCATCAAGAAGAGTCACTAGAAATTCGCGGCCGTGATCTTGTGACTGGACTTCCTAAATCTGTTGTTTTACATTCTAGTGAAATCCATGGAGCTATCGCAGAGTCACTTGAGCACATACTCGAAGCAATTCGCGGAACGTTGGAAAATTGTCCTCCTGAACTTAGCGGAGATATTGTTGACCAGGGGATCATTCTTTCTGGCGGCGGATCCTTGTTAAACGGTATGCAAGAATGGCTTAGTGATAAAATTATAGTCCCTGTTCATTTAGCCCCTCATCCATTAGAAGCCGTTGCTATTGGAACAGGGCGATCTCTAAAAATGATCGACAAATTACAAAAAGCATCTGTTTAAAACAGAAAAACTGTTCGGTTTGTATCTTTCCGAACAGTTTTTTTTACTCTTTTTTTAGTTGTTTTCGGTGCAAGCCACATCGTGGGTAAAAGAAAAATAGAAACCGGTACTACTGTTCCACCGATAAAGTTCTATAATACTTCTACACTTCGTTCTTAATGTATAGCATAATTATTTTCCATTAACACTGCTAAAAATTATTCGGATACCGCATTTCGGATTTCCCCCCATTATTCCATAGATATGGTGTAAATCATCGAATCGGTCGTTGTTATCACAAAAAGAACGGGCTGCTTGCATGCCAGTTCCCATTAGAGCATCAAAAACCGAAGCCGGGTTATCTTTAGAACCATTCACAGAAAGTAAATATTATTCAAAGATGTAAATAGCAAATACAATAATAGAAATGATACTAACTATGCTTAGAATAACAACGATCGCCAACAAACTTTCTTTTAAAAGAAACGACCAGGTTAATACAGCATCATGACACCTGATAACAGCAGCGATTGCGTTTATAATCTTCCTCCAGCTTTATAGCTGATAAATCCTGCCATTCCGCACATCAATTAAAATCCTCACCGTCCATCTATATAAAATTTAAGTACCAAGCAGACAAACACGAAAATTGCATACATATTTTTCATTCAGCTATACATGCCGCCGCTCTATTTCGTAAATAGCAATTTTTTAAGATCCCCCGTACACTTCCTACGTAAAAATTTATTTCTTGACCTATTTGTATATACAAGTTACACTACATATTAACTTCGAAATTTGTATATACAAGCTTATATGTAAGCGGATTTATATTTTAATAAACGGGAATAGGATAATAATTCGCTACATTTTAGACAGTTTATGAAAACGTTTCCCAGGAGGTTAAAAGAATGGCAAAGGTGACTAAAAAATCAGTAGAACAGGTTATTGAAGCCATAGGCGGAACAGATAATATTGCATCTGTCACTCACTGTGTCACAAGGCTTCGCTTTGCACTTCATGATGAAAACAAAGTCGACCAAGAAAAATTAGAAAACATAGACATTGTAAGAGGAGCTTTCTCCACGAGCGGCCAGTTCCAAGTTATTATTGGACAAGGAGCAGTAGAAAAAGCATATCAAGAACTAATAAAAATAACGGGAATAGAAGAATCTTCTAAAGAAGAAACAAAAGCTGCCGCAGAACAAAACATGAATGTGCTGCAAAAGCTGGTAAAAATGCTTGCTGATATATTTATTCCTATCCTTCCAGCCATTGTTACAGCCGGTCTGCTGTTAGGTATCAATAACATATTGACTGGACCGGATATTTTTTACGAAGGGCAATCTGTGATAGATGTACACACTCAATGGGCAGATCTTGCTGATATTATTAACGTTATTGCTAGTACAGCATTTGTGTTTTTACCAGGATTAATCGGCTGGTCCGCTGTTAAAAAATTCGGAGGCAACCCCTTACTAGGAATTGTAATGGGCTTGGTTCTCGTGCACCCTGATCTTCTTAATGCACATGGTTACGGGGAAGCAAAAGAAGCTGGCGAAGTACCTGTTTGGAATTTATTTGGTTTGGACATTGAAAAAATAGGTTACCAAGGACAAGTCCTGCCTATTTTATTTGCTTCTTATGTATTAGCTAAAATAGAAATTTTCCTTAAAAAAAGAGTTTCAGATGCCATTTCTATGTTGATCGTCGCACCAGGAGCCCTTTTGATTACTGGATTTCTTGCCTTTATCGTAATAGGGCCGATTATGTTTACAATAAGCAATGTCATTACAGATTTCTTTGTAAATACATTTAATAATTTTGCAGCTATTGGCGGACTGCTTTACGGACTGCTTTATGCCCCAATGGTTGTAACAGGTCTTCACCATACATTCCTTGCTGTTGACCTTCAATTAATCGGCAGTGATTTAGAAGGTACATTCTTATGGCCTATTCTTGCGTTATCTAATATTGCACAGGGTGCAGCTGCTTTTGCGATTATGGTAGCTACAAGAGATGAAAAACTGAAAGGCTTGTCTTTGTCTTCTGGTATTTCTGCCTTTTTAGGCGTCACCGAGCCAGCTATGTTTGGTGTAAACCTGCGTTATCGTTTTCCGTTTGTTTGTGCCGTCATTGGTTCAGCAATAGCTGCGATTTTTATCACTGTTAATGGCGTACTTGCTACTTCAATCGGTGTTGGAGGTATTCCAGGCATTTTCTCTATTTACACACAATACTGGCTCGCTTTTGCTATCGGTATGGTTATATCCATCGTCGTGCCGTTTGTCCTCACATACCTTTATGTTAAATTGAAAAAGGTTAAAGTGTAGTAAATAAAAGGGGAAGAGTGTCTTACCGCTTGTTTTCATAGAAAACCCGTATGATCAAACATTGTACCATTGGCTTTCCTTAGAGAGAGTCAATGGTTTGCTTCATTTGAATATCCTTTATAACATTTAATGAGGTGGTGTTTACCATGAACGAATGGTGGAGAAAATCTGTAGTTTATCAAATATATCCGAAAAGTTTTAACGATACGACCGGTAATGGCATGGGAGACATTCAAGGCATTATAGAAAAGCTTGATTACTTGAAAACATTAGGTATTGATGTTTTGTGGCTGACACCGATTTATGCTTCCCCCCAAAAAGACAACGGTTATGATATAAGTGACTATTATTCGATTCATCATGAATACGGAACGATGGAAGACTTTGATCAGTTACTAGAAGAAGCGCACAATAGAGATTTAAAAGTTATTATGGATATTGTCGTCAACCATACTTCTACCGAACACAAATGGTTCCAGCAAGCAAAATCTTCAACGAATAATCCATACCGTGACTATTATATATGGAAAGATCCTGTAAATGGCAGCGAGCCAAACAATTGGGAATCAAAATTCGGCGGTACGGCTTGGAACTATGATGAAAAAACAAAACAATACTACCTTCACTTATTTGATGTCACCCAAGCTGACTTAAACTGGGAAAATGAACAGGTTCGCGAGGACGTTTATGAGATGATGCATTTTTGGTTTGAAAAAGGCGTAGACGGCTTTCGGTTAGATGTTATTAATTTAATATCCAAAGATCAAGATTTTCCAAATGATGATGGAAGCAAAGCGCCGGGAGATGGTCGTAAATTCTATACCGATGGTCCGCGGATCCACGAATTTATAAACGAAATGAATAAAAATGTTTTTGCTAAATATGACGTCATGACTGTAGGAGAAATGTCGTCTACTACTATTGATGATTGTATTAAATATACTCGTCCCGATCGTAATGAACTTAGTATGACATTTAATTTTCATCACCTTAAAGTGGATTATCCAAACGGAGAAAAATGGGCATTAGCTGAGTTTGATTTTCTTCGGTTGAAAAACATTTTATCAACCTGGCAGACTGAAATGCATAAAGGAAGCGGATGGAATGCCTTATTTTGGTGCAATCATGACCAACCGCGAGTAGTGACTCGTTTTGGTGATGATGAAATGTACCATAATGAATCGGCTAAAATGCTTGCTACCGCCATTCATCTGATGCAGGGCACTCCTTATATATACCAAGGAGAAGAATTTGGAATGACAAATCCAAAGTTTGATACTATTGAAGAATACAGGGATGTGGAGACACTCAACTATTATAAAATATTAAAAGATAAAGGCGTTAGTGAAAAAGAAATTATGGACATTATAAAAGCGAAATCCAGAGATAATTCCAGGACTCCAGTACAATGGAATCAGGGGCCTCATGCAGGCTTTACTTCTGGAACACCATGGATTGCAGCGGCTCCAAACTATAAAGAAATAAATGCTGAAAAGGCTCTCGAGGATGAAAACTCTATTTATTATCATTACCAGCAATTAATTCAGTTACGAAAGCAATATGACATAATCACAACAGGAGATTACCAGTTACTGCTTGATCATCATCCGCAGATCTTTTCATATGTCCGGAATACAGAAAATCAAGCGTTATTAGTATTGAATAACTTTTATCAACAAGAAACGATATTTCAACTTCCAGAAAGTCAAAAGCATTTGTTACAAAAAGATAGCAGCATTTTATTGTCTAATTATGATGATTCCAAAAACAAAATAGATAACGTAGTTCTTCGTCCATATGAATCGGTGGTTTACATGTTAACCTAATAAACGTACATTTGGTGATTACCGTGAAAAAAAAGTATATTTATATTTACGATAGCATTGCAGAAAAAGTAAAGAATGGTCTTTATCAACCAGGAAAGCTCCTTCCTTCTGAAAACCAGCTGGTAAAAGAGTATTCTACGTCTCGAGAAACCATTCGGAAAGCATTAAAATTGTTATCTGAGCACGGGTACATTCAAAAAATTCAAGGAAAGGGCTCTGTCGTATTAGATATTAACAAAGTCACTTTTCCGGTTTCCGGTTTGGTCAGCTTTAAAGAGTTAGCTCAAAATATGGAAGGAAGGGTGTCAACCGACGTCACAACGTTTCAAGAAATAGCTCCAGACGAGGAGGTTAAAAAGCAGCTTTCTATAACTGCTGAAGAAATGGTCTGGAAAGTTGGCAGGGTACGAAAAATTGATGGCGAAAAAATTATTTATGATAAAGACTACTTATTAAAAGACATTGTTCCTTCTTTAACAAAAGAAATTTGTGCTGATTCGATCTATCACTATGTAGAATCCGTTTTAGGTTTAATTATTAGCTTTGCTAAAAAAGAAATTACGATTGAAAAGCCAAGTAGTGAGGATAAAGAACTGTTAGACCTAGACGAGTTTTCAAGTATTGTGGTGGTCAAAAACCATGTTTACCTAGACGATACTACTCTATTTCAATACACCGAATCACGTCACCGGCCTGATAAATTTAAGTTTGTCGATTTTGCCCGTCGTAACCATTAAAATAAACTACCGCCGGATTAATAAGGATTAGTGGCAAGACAGAGGTTAATGAAAGGCAAAAAGAGCCCTATCGCATTATTAACAGATAGGGCTCTTTTGTTTATTCTTCAATCGATACATTTTGTAATTGATAAATGCCATTTGGATGTTTCCAGAACCCTTTTACTTCATCTCTTACCCCAACAAGATAATCATCATGGTGAGAATAAATCATCGGTGCTTCTTCTACCAGAAGTTCCATCGCTTCTTTATAAAAGTCTTTTCTCTCTTCTTCATCTTCTGCTCTTCTTGCTTCTTCAAGTACACCATCAATCTCTTCGTTTTCTAAGAAAGAGCGGTTGCCAGGATCACCATGATTATCAGAGTGAAACAGTGGATACATACCATAGTCTGCATCACCGGTTACTGTGCTCCAGCCTAGAATGAACATGTCATGCTCGCCTTCTGCCGTGCTGTCTAGATATGCTCCCCATTCTAGCACTTCTATTTCAACTTCTATGCCAATTTCCTTAAGCTGCTGCTGTACTACTTCCGCTATATCTTGTCGTTCACGATCATCATTTGTCCAAAGGGTAGTAGAAAATCCATCTTCATATCCAGCTTCTGCTAACAAATCTTTGGCTTGTTCCGGGTTATATTCCAGCCCTTCTACTTCGTCACTAAAACCGAATACATTTTCTCCAATAGGGCCTACAGCTTCCGTAGCAGCTCCATCCATTACCCCTTCAACAATAGCCTCTTTATCTACAGCCATTGATATCGCTTGGCGCACTTTTTTGTCATCAAACGGTTCTTTTTGGATATTAAAACTAATATATTCAAGACTTAAACTGTCTTGGACATACATATTCATCCCGTCCGTATTTTCAATTCTTGACATGTCACTTGGACTGACCGGGAAAATAATATCTGCTTGTCCCTTCTCTAATTCTCCAACTCTTGTTAAATCTTCTGGCGTTACTTTAAAGGTTACCGTATCGACATTTGGCACGTCTCCCCAATAATCTTCATTCTTTTCAAGCACAGCTTCATTACCGCTGTCCCATTCTTGGAATTTAAACATACCTGTACCATGAGGGTTATCATTAATATAATCCCCTGGCTGTTCGCCATTCTCCATCGCAGCATAATCCTCTTCAATCGCTTCGGGACTAATAATTCCGCCACCGCTATGTGCCAAATGTGCTGGAAGCGGTGCAAATGGAAATTCTGTAACAAATTCTACTGTATATTCATCTATCACATTTACTTCTTCCACCATTTCATATAAAAAAGCACGCGGAGAAGCTACCTCTTCATCTTGAATACGATCAATGTTTGCTTTTACAGCTTCTGCGTTAAACTCTGCTCCATCATGGAAGGTAACATCATCCCTAAGGTGAAATTCCCATGTCGTATCTCCTGTTTGTTCCCAATTTTCTGCAAGTTTGGGCTGCAACTCCATATTTTCATCCTGTATAACCAGTGTTTCGAAAACATTATGCTGTACGTTACTTGATGGGACATCATTAGAATCATGCGGATCCATTCCCGTTATATCTGACAAAGTGGCAATAACGAGATCACCCCCATCAGATGCCTCCCCGCTTTCACTTCCATCTTCCTCTGTCATTTCGTTTCCTTCTCCTCCAGCATCTTCTCCTCCGCCTTCATCTGGCTCGCTCGCACAAGCTGCCAATAGAACAGAAAATAAACTGATCATAAAAAATTTTCTGAAAATACTAGAAGGCAATACTTTCATCCCTTTAACCCCCCTATAGTAATTTTGAATAAAATCATTTTTAATATAACTTATAGAATTATTTCAATCAACCCATTTTTTGAAATTTTTGTAATAGTAGTTTCATACTTTTTCACTTTAAAGCGGTATCACTAAGCCTTTTTACCTAATTAATGAATATCTATTCACTATGTTACCTGTTTTTCTGATATAATATATTGTAATCTGATTTTAACATGATATAATTCATCGAAAAGTTAGAAAATTCGAAAGGATGAAATATCATGCCGGAAACAACAGTGAATTACCCAGTTACAACACCTCCTAACCCACATGTAGAAAGTTTTAAAAATGTTCTGAAACGACTTAAAAAAAATAAAGCAGCTATGGTCGGAGGGTTTTTAATACTCTTCTTTATCGTAGTGTCTATTATTGGTCCTTTTTTTACACCCTTCGATCCCTCGGAGCAAAACCATGTCAATAAGTTAGCGGGACCATCATTAGAACACTGGTTTGGAACGGATCACCATGGTCGTGATATATTCAGTCGTATTATCCATGGAATGTCTATTACATTGTATATTGGTTTTTTCTCTGTGTTAATTGGAGCAGTAATTGGTGTTTTATTTGGAATAGTATCCGGTTATTTTGGAGGAAAAATGGATGCCGTTATTATGAGAATAATGGATGTACTGCTTGCGTTTCCTGGTATTTTACTTGCATTGGGGATTGTAAGTGTTCTCGGAGGAAGTTTGAATAACGTGATCATTTCTGTCGGTATTTTTTCAGTCCCCGCTTTTGCAAGAATCGTCAGGGGATCTACACTATCCGTTAAAAAGCTCGAGTATATTGATGCAGTGCGCGCGTTAGGAGCAAGTCACTTCAGAATAATTTTTCGACATGTTCTGCCTAATGTTATGTCCCCAATCATAGTGCAAGCAACTTTAAGAATGGCTACTGCTGTACTTACAGCAAGCGGTCTTTCCTTTCTTGGTCTCGGGGCCCAGCCGCCAACTCCTGAATGGGGAGCCATGCTCAGCGATGGCCGAAACTATATGTGGGATGCCGGCCATGTTGCATTTTTTCCAGGAATAGCTATTGTGGTTGTTGTATTAGCGTTTAATATTTTTGGCGATGGACTACGCGACGCGCTCGATCCGAAAATGAAATCGTAAAAAGAAAGGAGTGATCTATTTGATTCAATTTATTATTAGACGAATCCTGCAAACGGTACCAGTATTGCTTGGGGTAACAATTTTAGTATTTTTTATGATGCACCTTATTCCCGGGGATCCGGCTCAAGTGATAGCAGGTGAAGCAGCCAATGAAGAACAAGTTGAACAAATGAGAGAACGACTGGGCTTAAATGATCCTTTATATGTTCAATATGGAACGTACTTAATGAACGCCCTCCAAGGTGATCTCGGTGATTCAATTCGCAGCGGACGAGAGGTTACTGCAGAAGTTTCCAGCAGATTTTGGGTTACGTTTGAACTGGCTTTTTACAGTACTCTTCTTAGCATTTTCATAGGTTTAATAGCAGGGATTATATCTGCTGTGCGTCAATATACATTTTCAGATGTAGGTATTATGATTGCCGCCCTTTTCGGTTTGTCGATGCCTAACTTTTGGCTTGGATTAATGCTCATGCAATATTTTTCATTAAATCTTGGCTGGCTTCCTGTATCAGGCTGGGGAACCCCAGACAGAATTATTTTGCCGGTACTTGCTTTAGGAACAGCAGGAGCTGCGATTATTGCACGTATGACCCGCTCAAGTATGCTTGAAGTAATAAGCCAGGATTATATTCGAACAGCGCGCGCTAAAGGAGTTAAAGAGAAATATGTCATTTATAAGCATGCATTAAAAAATGCAATGATCCCTGTCGTAACCGTGATAGGGTTAGAGTTCGGAACTCTTCTTGGAGGAGCTGTTCTAACAGAAACGGTCTTTTCTATCAACGGGCTTGGGCGCTATATTGTTGAATCTATCGGTGCTAGAGATTTCCCGGTCGTCCAAGGTTCCGTTTTAGTCATCGCACTTGTATTTGTCATTGTTAATCTGCTAGTAGATATCTCGTATCGTTTCTTAAACAAACGAATTGACTTCAATTAAATTCGTTAGAAACGTTTAGAAAGGCGGGCTGAGAAATGAGTCAAACGGATGATATTCTTCATATTTCCAACTTACGTACATCCTTTTTTGTAGAAGGACAAGAGATAAAAGCAGTTGATGGTGTCTCCTTAAATGTCCCTCAAGGAAAAACACTTGGCATTGTAGGTGAATCCGGCTCAGGTAAAAGCATCACTTCTTTGTCTATTATGAAACTTATACAAAAACCTGGAGAAGTGGTAGGCGGGACGATAGAATGGAACGGAGATGACTTGCTGCGTAAAACTTCTGCCGAAATGAGAACGATTCGGGGTAACCAAATCTCTATGATTTTTCAGGAGCCGATGACATCTCTTAATCCTGTTTATACGATTGGCGACCAAATTGCAGAAGTATATAAAATTCACCAAAGGATGAAAAAAAAGCAAGCCTTAATGAAAGCTGTAGAGATGCTTGAACTGGTAGGAATACCTTCTCCTAAAGAAAGAGTTAAACAGTATCCTCATGAATTGTCGGGAGGAATGCGGCAGAGAGTAATGATTGCAATGGCATTAGCTTGTAAGCCAGAACTGCTCATTGCAGATGAACCAACAACAGCTCTTGATGTGACAATTCAAGCCCAAATCTTAGAATTAATGAAAAAGCTTCAAGAAGAAAGGCATATGACCATTATTATGATTACTCACGATCTTGGAGTTGTAGCAGAAACTTGTGATGAAGTTGCGGTAATGTATGCTGGAAAAGTTGTGGAACATGCTGACGTACATTCTCTGTTTGATGCTCCAAAACATCCTTATACTGTCGGCCTCCTTCAATCCATTCCACGCCATGACATTGAACAAGAAGAGTTAAGTGTTATAGAAGGAAATGTGCCCAACTCTGATGACATGCCTGAAGGATGCCGGTTTGCTCCTCGTTGTCCTTTTGTAAGTAATATATGTAAAGAACGTCTGCCATCTTTAGAAAAAACGAATTCGGGAAATGACGTAAGATGCTGGATTTATTCCGATGAATGGGATGGTGAACCGGGGGTGAATGTAAACAATGACTACCAAACTGCTCGAAGTGAATAATTTAAAGCAATATTTTCCTATTAAAGGCGGAATATTGGGACGTACGATAAACCAGGTAAAAGCCGTAGACGATATTAGCTTCTATGTAAACGAAGGAGAAACGTTAAGTATCGTTGGGGAATCAGGGTGCGGAAAATCAACTACTGGACGAGCTATCCTTCGCCTTGATAAACCTACCTCTGGTGAAGTTATTTTCCAAGGTGAAGACCTGCTTTCCATAAACCAACGGAAAATGCGAAAAAAACGAAAAGACTTGCAAATTATTTTTCAGGACCCTTACGCTTCTATTAATCCTCGGCAAACTGTTCGACAAATCCTGGATGAAGCGATGGATATACAAAATGTCGTTCCAAAACCGGAGCGGTTAGACCGAATGATGGAGCTGCTTCAAACAGTGGGATTAGGATCTCATCAGCTTGATCGTTTTCCACATGAATTCAGTGGCGGGCAAAGGCAGAGAATAGGTATTGCTAGAGCTCTTGCGGTAAATCCTAAATTTATTATTTGTGATGAATCGGTCTCTGCTTTGGATGTTTCTATCCAAGCACAAGTGTTGAATTTACTGAAACAATTGCAGCGCGATTTAAATCTTACGTATTTATTTATTTCTCATGACCTGGGAGTAGTTCGGCATATATCTGACCGTGTAGCTGTAATGTATTTAGGTAAAGTTGTGGAAATTGGAGAAAAAGAGGCTATTTTTGATAATCCAAAACACCCTTATACTAAATCATTGCTTTCAGCTATCCCTGTTCCTAATCCCCGCAAACAAAAAGAGAGAATCATTTTAAAAGGAGATGTGCCTTCACCGATTAATCCTCCTTCTGGATGCCGGTTTCATACACGCTGTCCTTTTGCATCTGACATTTGTGAAACAGTTACACCTGAACTTCGCCAAACAAATTCTATGGAGGGCACTCATACGGCGGCCTGTCACTTTATCGAAGAAATAGAATCCGGTCGAAAACACCCTTCTTACTAGATAAATAGAATATTAATCAAGCAGCACAATTCAAGGCAATGGTTGGTGCTGCTAATGTCGTATGTTTCACATTTTGTTTTTGGTACAATAAATATGGGCATTTCATTCCCGTGCTCTGATCCGGACCTTACTAATTTAGTTTTCTCTATTAGTTCAAGAGTACCCTTATGATAAACTTAAATCTATGAAAAGATGAATTTCAGAAAGGATGATGGGTGCTTTGTTTGAGATAAAAACATATCCTGAATTTTCTTGGTCGCTTTCCCGGCATAAAACGTTAATGCACTGCGCACGTCAATATGCCCATCAGTACTATACTTCGCATAACGGATGGCTTCGAAATGCTCCTGAATGGAATAAACAAGCGTATCGCTTAAAAAACCTTACGAATCTAGAAATGTACTTCGGATCTGTTGTACATGACATCATTGAACAGGTCATCGAAAATTATTTGAATACTGGTATTCTCCCAGAGGAAACCGAGTTGACCGAAAACGTTAGAATGCTTTTAAATAAAGGATTTATTGATTCCACACGCCATTATAATTATTGGATAGAACGTCCGAAAAAGACTACCATGTTCCATGAGCTATATTACGGGCAAACCAAACAGCTTCCAAAAGAGAAAGTGGAAAAAATTACGCACCGATTAAACGTAGCGATGAAACACTTTTTATCAAGTAAAACAATGCAAGAACTAGCGTACAATGAACAAATTGAGTTTTTAGAAGCAGAGAAATTCCGCATTTTAGAAGTTGGCAAATTAAAAGTTTTTGTCGTCTTGGATTTATTATATAAAGACTTAGACCGTAATAAATGGGTTATCGTAGATTGGAAAACGGGCAAACAATCAGAGGAAGATCCTTATCAGCTCGCACTATATGTTCTTTATTTATTACAAGCTTATTCTATACCAGACTTAAATAGTATTGTTATCCGAAACGAGTATTTACTAGAAGGAAATTCGGTAGAACATCAGCTTGACCAAGTAACCCTTGAAAAAGTCCAAGAATTAATTGGCACAAGTGTAGAATGGATGACAGGATATTTAGAAGAACCTTCTGAAAACAAACCGCTTTCGATAGAAAATTTCCCGAAAACCTCTGATCAAAGAGCATGCCGTTATTGCAATTTTTACGAACTGTGTTTTTCTTAATAAGAATCGGCATATGAATTAAATATCTTGTCCCGAAAAACCATAAAAGCAATCGATACGACTTTTTCCTTCATAACGTATTAGATTTAACATATAGGCCGGGTGAACGAATGAACAACATCTGTATTATTCCTTGCGGCAAAAAGAAAATATGGGACATCAATCCAGAAAGTGGTCCAGTATATGCTAAAGATGCCTATTATAGCACGCTGCATAAAAAATGCCAGCAATATGCAGAATACCATGGCTGGTCCTGGGTTACCCTTTCAGCAAAACACGGCTTCTTGTTTCCTTATGACGTTGTGCCAGGGAATTATGATAAAGGCTTTCATTTTCCAAAACATAAAGTTATTAGTGATGAAACTCTGCGTTACCAGTGGTTCGAAAAAAATTTATATAAAGCAGATTGTATTATTTTACTGACTGGAAAAAAATACGAACGAGTAATAAAACGAATAGTTGAAGATGAGGATGCTTATGAATGGAAACAGCCGTTAAAAGGGGCGCGCGGCATAGGAGAAATCCTGCAAAAGCTGACAATACCATGAGTTTCCGGCTCTTTTTGCCTGGAGTTTTCTTCTTCCATTAAAAAGAGAGCTGTCGACTTGCCGGACAGCTCCTATATTTATACTTAAGACAACATGTATTTAACAGTATACCATCGATAGTAGGAATATAACATAATTTTCAGGGTTTGCTAAAGGCTTCCACCATTTGGACTTGCTGGCAAGGCAAGCAATTCTCATCACACTTTAGAAGAACCTTCTTGTTTTTTTAATCGTTCTCTTAATTTAAATTTCTGGAGTTTACCGCTCGCATTTCTTGGTAACTCATTAACAAACTCATATCTGCGCGGACGTTTATAATTAGCAAGTCTGTCACTTTCTTTGCAAAACTTTTCAAGCTCTTCAGCTGTCACTGATTCTTCCTTTTTTACAACAAAGGCCATAACCCTCTCTCCCCATTTTTCGTCAGGCTCCCCGACAACAGCAGCATCAAGAACACCTGGATGATCAAATAAAGCATCCTCGACTTCACGGGAGTAAATGTTTTCTCCACCGCTGACAATCATGTCTTTTATTCTATCGTTCACCCATAAATACCCATCACTATCAAAGTACCCCACATCACCAGAGTAGTACCATCCATCACAAAGTACTTCAGCGGTTGCCTCCGGCCGTTTATAATACTCACTCATCATACTGGGGCCGCGTACAATTATTTCTCCTTGCTCCCCGGCTGCCGCTTCGTCGTTCGGATCTAATTGTCCGTTATTTCTTGCTCTGACTACCCTTATCTCATGGTTTATTAAAGGCTTTCCAGCAGAACCAGCTTTGGTTAATTGTGCCTCATCCGATAATATCGTTATTGCAGGCCCCATTTCAGTCATCCCGTATGCCTGAACGAGTTGAACGTCAAACATACCGTGAACTTCTTTTACAAGGGCTGGAGCCATAGGTGCTCCCCCATATAACGCTTTTTTCAAAGAGGACAAATCCATTGAGTCTTTTTTCTCTTGAATAAGCATACTCCACATGGTTGGTGCTGCAAAAAATATACTGATGTTTTCTTTTTGCACATTGTTCAGTACAGCTTCTGGGTCAAAGTGATGAAGCAGTACATTTTTTGCCCCCACGTGAAGACGAGGAATAAAAGCACAATGAAGCTCTGCACAATGAAATAAAGGAGCAACAGATAGACCTATATCTTTTGTTGAAATTTTTTGAGAAGCAATAATTAGTACACTTTGATCAACCATATCTCGGTGTTTGTGTACTACTCCTTTAGGTTTGCCGGTCGTACCGCTTGTATACATAATGGCATATATATCATCTTCTGTTAAGGAAACATCAGGGCGTACAGCCTCTTCTTTAGAGAGCCTTTCATAGTAGGGTTCAGCGTAACTTGGAGGATCTTCATCAATGTACCAAAATTGAACGTTCGGAAGGCGATCTGCTATTGGACGAATTTGATTTTCCACCGCTTTTTCAAATAGAACAATTCGCGGCTCTGCATCGTTTATAATAAACTCTATTTCCTTATCGGTCAGTCTAAAATTTATAGGATTAAATACAGCTCCAAGCTTAGCACAAGCTAAAAAGGTCATCGCAAATTCGCTTGTATTAAACAAAACCGTTGACACTCTGTCCCCTTTTTTCACGCCTGCTCTTATAAAGGCTTGTGCCAATTGATTTACCTCTTTATCCCATTGAGAAAAAGTCCATCTTCTTGATAAACGCACATCTACTAAAGCTTCTTTTTCCGAATGATGTTTAACGGATTGTTCAAACACATCACGTATCGTAGTCATCGCTTACCTCCATATTAATTATGATTTGGCATAAAAAGACTCTAATTGTTCCCTTAACGCTCTTTTCAAAAATTTCCCCACAGAAGTTTTCGGTAATTCTTTCATAAAGACAACATCATCAGGAAGCCACCATTTTGCAAATTGCGGACGAATAAAATCAATGATCTCTTCTTTTGTGACAGATTGCTTTTCCAACTCTTTAAGAACCACACATGCTAGCGGCCTTTCTTGCCACTCGGGATGAGGGACAGCAATCACCGCAGCTTCAAACACATCTTCATGCGCCATGATAGCGTTTTCAATATCGACCGATGATATCCACTCTCCTCCGCTTTTAACCAAATCCTTTGTTCGGTCGACCAGTTTTATATAACCTTCTTCATCCATTGTTGCGACATCTCCTGTGTGAAGCCACCCATCTCGAAATGCATCTTTAGTTCGTTCATCTTTATAATATTCACTTGCAATCCATGGACCTTTTATCATTAATTCACCCATTTCCTCGCCATTTCTCTCTACTTCACCGTTACTTCCTGCAACTTTCACTTCTAGACCTGGTATAACAAGCCCTTGCGTAGCACGAATAGCTAGTTTTTTATCCTCTTCTAAATTTTCATGATAGCTTTTAAGAGTAGACACACTTACAAGAGGGCTGGTTTCGGTCATACCGTATGCATGCAGGAAAGGTATATTATACTTAGACTCAAAAGCTTGAATCATTGAAGCAGGTGCTGCGGATCCACCACACAATACCGCCCGTAAACTTTCTGTAACATAGCTTTTGCTCTCTAATTCTTTTAGTAGTCCCAGCCATATGGTTGGAACACCTGCACTCAATGTAACTTGGTAATCTTCAATTAGTTTTGCTAAAATACCTGGTGTAAATTGAGGACCTGGCATCACTTGAGTAGAACCAAACCACACTGCTGCAAATGGCAGTCCCCATGCGTTTGCATGAAACATTGGCACAACCGGTAAAATTGTATCTTTTTCCGATAACGCTGCACTGTCAGCAAGACCTAAAGCCATACTGTGTAAAATAATGCCGCGGTGGCTGTACATGACACCCTTTGGATTACCAGTAGTCGCTGAAGTATAACAAATTCCAGCATTAGCATTTTCATCTAAATCTTTAACAAATTCATACTTGGGATCGCTTTTTTCAAGAAGCTTCTCGTAGGCATACACGTTAGAAAGAGAAGTTTCAGGAAGAGCTTCACCATCACCAAAAACGATAAATGCCTCTACCGTGTGTAACGATTCTTTAACATTTTCTAAAAGTGGAAGCAGTTCTGCATCAACTAAAATGACTTTATCTTCTGCATGATTGACGATATAAGAAATATGCTCTTCTGCCAGTCTTATATTAATCGTATGAAGAACTGCACCCATTCCCGGTATTGCAAAATACGCTTCCAAATGGCGGTGATGATTCCATGCAAATGTTGCCACACGATCCCCTTTATTTACACCCAACCTCTCCAAGGCGTCGGCGAGACGTCTTGTTCTTTTTCCTATTTCTTTATAGGTATAGCGGTGAATCCCATTTGAAGTACGGGAAATCACTTCTTTTTTAGGAAAATACTTTTCAGCTCGTTCAATCATAGACGGTATCAATAATTGTGTATTCATCATAAGCTTTCCCCCTTTAAAATTCCTCTTGAGAAAAAATAGAATATTTTCAATATTTTATATAAACAGTCATTTTTCCTGCTTTTTATAAAAATTGATTAAATATTCTTCTGTATTATTGATTGCTCTGGTAATTCCACCCATAAGATGGGTAAAATATAATTAATATATTGCTATTTCGTTTGATAAAAATAAATAAAGGGTAGTCAATAAGGCAAAAAAATAGTTGGTGCAGGTGGAAATGAGGGAGATATAAGTGAAAAAAGAAACAGGATGGATGATAGCAAGATTTTTTTTGGTGACAGCAGCCATTGTTATCATCATTTGGGCCATAGTAACTTTATTTAAGCTCACCTACCCTTTTTGGATAGCCGCATTGTTTGCGTGGATGCTAAAACCGCTCTCACGATTGTTGCAGCGACAATTTAAATTCCCTCCAGGGCTTGCTGCCTTAACCTCTTTATTAATCGGCCTTTCCATTTTTGGAGGAATTATCACAGGGTTGACTTTTTTAATAATTGACGGAATTCAGCGATTTGCCGATAAAGCACCCACCTGGATGGAAGATGCTTTTCATAACATACAGCAATTTATTAATCAAACGATATTACCTGCCTGGCGAGAGGTAAGCGGTGCAGCCGAAAACTTCAGTAGACGAGAGGGCTTCTCATTTAACGACGGCATTTCAGAAATCGGCACACAGATAGGAACTGCACTTGGTCAGTTCGCTCAAAAAATAGCTGACGGACTTACTCAAATTGCTTTAAGTGTTCCTACGTTTCTTGTCGCTTTTCTCTTCATTTTGTTAGCCATTTATTTTTTAGGTAAAGATTGGGAAAGAATGACAAATGCTCTTCGAAAATATACCCCCCTAGTATTGTATAAAAAGACACACGCTTTTCATCAGGCCATGTGGATAAGAGTGTTCGGTTATTTAAAAGCCCAGTTTATACTGATGACAGTTACCGGGATCATTGTATTTATCGGTCTATCTTTGTTAAGAGTAGATGGAGCAGTCACTCTAGCTATCGTGGTTGGTATCGCTGAATTTCTTCCTTATCTCGGCACAGGAACTATTTTGCTGCCATGGTCTTTATATCTGCTTGTTACTGGAAGCATCGGCTTAAGTATCAGTTTAGCTGTCTTATATGGAGTTACTATGATTGTGCGGCAAACGATAGAACCTAAAGTACTTTCTTCAAGCATGGATTTAAATCCTATTGCTGTTCTTGTTTCCTTGTTTGCTGGGCTGCAGCTTTTCGGCCCAGTTGGACTGCTTTTTGGACCTGTTTTACTCGTGATAATTGTTATATTAGTAGACATTGGAGTGGCAGAAGATATAAAGCGTTTTATAAGAGATGGTTTCAGCTCTTAGCTCATAATCTATGATGCTGCATTTTTTAGAGAAAAAGTGCAGCATAAATTTTATCTTTCTCTAACATTTTGCGTTCTGTCTCAACTTAGCTTTTTAAGTGTTTACAGTAGCAGCCAGCCGATAAGCGTTCCAACTCCTCCATAAAGGAAAGCAAAAGGCATATTACGCAGCGTTATATAATACGGATTTTGTTTTGTATTTTGAGCTGTAATTGTTACCGTCACCCCGTATGTGCCGACAGCAGCTGTTGCTAAAGCACCAGTAATTAACACCATACCAATACTGATAGGATTTATTATTTCATAAAGTGGCGGAATTGCTTCCATTAATACGCCAATAGTAGCAATTGGATGAACACCAAACATAGACATTAATAAGTATGAGAATTGAATAAGAAGCAATATAACGACCGGAAAATTTGCGGCTGCCATAAACGGCTCTTGAATAAAATATAACAGCGGCGTATGATTTAAACTGCTAGAAAAAAAGCCTAAAGACAAAAACAGCACTGCAAAATTCTGCATTCCATTTGTTCTGAATTTCCATGTCGGCCACCCTATCTTACGAAAACTTCTATAACGCCCTATCACCATAGCCCATATAAAGGAAAACGGTATAATGACAAATGTCACGGTGAGAATAAAGTTTAAGCCAGTCCAATTTCCAAGCAGTACAACAACAACTAAAAAAATAGCAAGGGCAACAAATAATTGAACCACTTGGAAGATTAGGGAACGCATATGTATAGATCGGCTCACCCCGCTTCCGGCCGGTTCATAAGGTTGATTTGCAAAATATTTTCTCCCGCACAAGATGTCAATGATCATAACCAACAAAGAGCACAACAACAGCCAAGGTAAATAAGATAAGTAGCCAACTCCAGTTGCGTCAATAGTAATCGCTACCATGATCTCCATTGGACTCCATGCAAGGGCAACAGAAAATGCTCTCAGCGTCGTTCTGCTAATAAAAGAATCCTTCCATTTCTTTTTTACTTTTGATAGATTTTCCAACAATACATGATGTGACAACGGGATTGCTGATAGATTAATAAAAGATACGAGAATATACGTTGTAAGGAAGCTTCTCGGATATAGTTTTCCTAAATCAGACACATTTGCCCGCAGTATTTGATTAATACGACGATCAAACCTCCCTGCCCTTACGACACTATTTATCCATGGAAGAACAGTTAAAAAAGCAAGCAGCTGCATGTTAGACGTTAACCAGAAAGGAATAACATGGACAGACATACCACTAATTATAAATAAAATGGCTCCTGTTCCCATAAACAAGCTGCCTAATATTTGAAATAGACGTGCTGCCGCTAAAAAAGAAACAGCAAACATTGGTATGGCTAACAGTCCAGTTATGTAACCTAAAATCTCGCTTTTGATAAAAACATTTAATAAAAATAATCCTAATACTCCCGTGTACAATATATATCGTTTATTGCTAAAATATCCCAACATGCTTCAAAACTCCTTTTCCCACCCCTTCATCTTTATTCTTACATATATAGTTTTAAAATAGAATTCATTTGCTAGGCATGTTAATTGACAATCATTTTGGTATAGAATTTGTCTGTTTCTGTAAAAAAAGAGAAGTTTTCACCGCAATGAAAAGGAGCACTCTGATTTTAAAATATCTTCTACGTCCTGGGCCAGTTACCATTCCTCTATTTGTAATTTCTTCTATCCGTTATTTCCCCGTGACAATATTACTACATTCATCTCAAAATAAAGCAGATTATTATAGGAAGATTTCACTGATTACGCTGACTTTTCATTTTGTTTAAAAGCTTCCATTTTCATTGATTTCCTATCTATACAATTGGTACGATGTGAATCGTCAATACGACAACATCTCAATTTAGAAGTGGGAGGTTTTGTATCTTGAAACTAAAACCAACTGTTATTACATGGAAAACATTAGGTATACCTGCGTTAGCAGCCGGTTTCGCTTTTTTTGCGAGCCCTGTTGGCACGGACGCTAACGAATTAGGAGATAAAGAATTATCAATCGGAGAAGAAAGTTCTCAAGTTGAAGAGTTGCAAGAACTCTTAGAAGAAGAGGGTCTTCTAGAAGAAGAAAACATTAATGGCACATTCGATGAAGAAACGGCCGATGCGGTTAAAAACTATCAAGACGAGCATGACTTGGGTATAGATGGTATTGCCGGAGCACATACAATCGGAGCGCTTGAAATTCTAGGACAGGGAGATGACGGAGAGCCAGTTAAAGTATTGCAAGATAAACTAAATAGCCTCGGTTTTTATGATCAGAAAGCTGACGGAGAATTTGGCCCAAATACTCACGATGCAGTCATTGACTTCCAAAAATCTGAGGACATTCTTGTAGATGGACTAGCAGGACCTCAAACATTTGGTGCTTTAATAAACGCCGACAACAAGTCTAAATCCAGCAAAGAAAAAGATAGCAAGGAAAAAGAAGATGCTGAGGTTTCTACCAGCAGTAACAATGATAATGAACAAGCTCAGAAAAAAGATGTTGCTTCTGAACAATCTTCTAACGGTGAAGGACGCACCTTACGAGTGGAAGCTACTGCCTACACTGCTAATTGCTCTGGGTGCTCAGGAGTCACAGCTACTGGAGTAGACTTGAACGCAAATCCTAATGCAAATGTCATCGCTGTAGATCCGAATGTTATTCCACTAGGCTCTAAAGTACAAGTTGAAGGACACGGAACTTTCACGGCTGCTGACACTGGTGGAGCAATCAACGGCAACAAGATTGATATATTTATGCCAAACAAAAGTGAAGCTACAAGCTTTGGCCGTCAAAGTTTAGAAGTTACAGTATTAGAGTAAAAACATATTACAGACACCCTTGCAGTTAGACCTGAGGGTGTCTTTTTCTTCGGCTTACAAAATGGTTCATCGAGCATAATCAAAGAATATCTCGGTGCTGTTTTATTTGAAATTTTGCGGCGTGCCATTTTCATGTGTTTTTATAATGCCATAAAGTGTTTCAATGACTGGTACTGTTTCAATATGCTTTGCAGCAATCCGAAGAGCACCGCCATGCAAATGTTCTACTTCTAGGGGCAGGCCTTTTCTCAAATCTTGGTGCATAGAAGAAGTAGCATGTTTTGGAAGACTCTGCAGCTGATTTGCTGCTTGAACAACGTCATTATTTGTTAGGCTTATTCCTTCTTTATTTGCTAACGTCTTCATTTCTTTTAGGACGTTTTCAGCTGCCTTTAAAGAAGCCCTTGACCCCATAATATCTCCTATCGTGCGCTGGGCTGCTGAAGTGATCCCAGAAAAAGCTGTAATAAACATATACTTTTTCCAGATATATGCTAAAATATCCTCTTTCATATAACTTTTGGCATTTATTTTTTCACTTTCTATTTCTAACTTTTTACATATGTTTTGCTGTTTTTCATGCAGCGGTCCGAAAAGAATATCGTGTTGTTTGCTGGTATGTTCGACGTGGCCTTTGTTATCCAGCGTAGCAATAATAAAAGCAAGACCTCCAATTACTTTTTCTTTCCCTAATGCTTCTTGTAATATTTGTATATGCTCCACACCATTTAAAAGCGGTAATATAAATGCATTCGTTTTTTTCGATATCTCTTTAATTTGGGGTAATGCCTGTTCGAGATGGTATCCTTTTATAGCAAGAATTATTATATCTGCTTTATCTATCTTTTTTGGGTCTGTATGTATTGTAATGTTTTGTTTTTCAAAATTACCTTGTATACTATTAATTTTCAGACCCTCACGGCGAAGTTGTACTGCTCGTTTTTCTCTCACAAAAAACGAAACATCGATCCCTGCTTCAAGAAATCTTCCGCCAAAATAAATGCCTAATGCTCCTGCTCCATACACGGTGATATGCATTGTTAACCTCCTCTTTATCTATTAGTATCGTATGTTATCATAAGAATTGCAATGATCCTATCTTTCAATATACTGGCCTAGTTTAGGAGAGAAATATATGAATATGAAGTTTGATTTCCGTTCCCTTCATCCAAAATCATTGTTTCAAAAATGGTCCAAACGCTGGTCGCTTGCAACAGCCAAAGCTGACCCAATGGATGCCCTCAGCCGGATGGAACGAAGAAGACAACTAAAGGAATCCAAAACGGACAATAGTCTATTTCGGGCTTCATTAATTGCTTTTGCAATTATATGTGCAGTGTTAGCCCTCATGCCGTTCGTTTATTTTCTTCCATGGGAACAAATAGCAGAATGGTTTGTTTTTTTCCTTTTAGGTGCCTTGTTTATTTCTTTTACTCTTTCAGCCATTACGATTAAAAAACAATCTAAATATGTAAAACTCCCTTATATGTGGGGAATTATGATTTTTTCTATATTGCTGCTAGCTTTCTATCTTTTTATTTTAATATACTTTCGCCTTTTGCTTTAAGAAAATTTAGTTTTACTTTTATTTTTTGCCCATATTTTTGTACGTGAATGAATTTCATCATTTATTTCCATATCATTATAAACGAACATTATATAAAATTCCCTCATTATCGTTCGACTTTAGCTCCAGGCGGACGTTTTCACCCTCGTTTTTTTGTCTTATCTGGCAGAGATTTGTTTATAACCGTAATAAAAAGAGGGTTTGGAGACGTCATACGTTTCCAAACCCGATTGTAAAACCATTATCTATCTTTTGTTGATGCTTGCTTTAAAAGTGCAACAGCCATAGCAACACTTGAGAAAATTAAACCAAACGCCAAGCCAATTATAGCTACCAGCTCTACAACCATCTTGAATCCCTCCTGCCCTTAGTTTGTCAGGTTGTGATCCTTAGATGTTTATTAAATATATGTTCCCTTCTATGCTGCTATTCAAACTATATTACACTGTAATTATAAAAAAATTCTGATTAGTTAGTCAATAAATGTTTAACAAAATTATATTGACTGTTTACTGATTCCATAGTAATATTTTTACTGAAAATGAGAATCTTTTTCAATAAAGGGTGATGGTTATGAAAAAATGTTACATATTTGTTTTAAGTTTATTTTTTATGCTTGCGATTGTCGGATGCAGCGAAGGGGAATCAGAAGATTCTGCGGAGAATAACAATGAGGAACAAGATGCTTCAGAAAATGAAACCACAACGGTGGAAGATGCACGCGGAGAGCAGGAAATTGACGGAACACCGGAAAACATAGTTGTGCTAGAATGGGTTTATGCAGAAGATCTGCTCGCTTTAGGAATTCAACCAACTGGCGTTGCTGACATAGAGGGATACAATCAGTGGGTTAACGTAGAGCCTGAACTTTCTGAAAGCGTAACTGATGTTGGTACCCGGCAAGAGCCTAGCCTTGAGGAAATTGCCCAATTAGAACCAGATCTTATTATTACCGCACAATATAGACATGAAGCCATTAGTGACGAACTGAATGAAATTGCTCCTACTCTCATGTTTGAACCTTATCCTGAAGAAGGAGAAGGTGATCAGTATGAAGAAATGGAGACTACGTTTAAAGAAATTGCCAAAGCTGTAGATAAAGAAGAAGAATCCGAAAAAGTGCTTGGTGAACTAGATGAATCTTATGAAGAAATTTCATCCCAGTTAAGTGAAGAAGGATTAGAGGGTACAGAACTAGTTTTAACTCAAGCATTCAGTGCCAATGAAAATGCTTCTCTTCGTCTATTTACAGACAACTCAATGGCCATGAAAATATTAAATAACATTGACTTAGAAAACGCCTATGATGGTGAAGAATTTGAAGTATACGGTTATACAGAAACCAGTGTAGAAAGTCTCGAGCCTTATCAAGATGCTGAGTTTATGTATATTGTGCAAGAAGACGATAATGTATTTGAAAACCAGCTAAGCGGCAACCCAGTATGGGAAAATTTAAACTTTGTAGAGGAAGACCGTACGCATGCATTGCCAGGTGATACTTGGACTTTTGGCGGTCCTCTAGCCGCTGAAGTTTTTGCTGAACAGGCTGCGGAGGCTCTTATAGGAGAGTAACTAATATATGAAATCTTTATCACATAAGCAGAAGGCTGTCCTCATTTTTGGTGGAGGGACAGCCCTCTTGCTATTTCTTATTACTTTTCATTTATTGCAAAGTTCCAGAGAAATGCCTTTTCACATTGTTTGGGAAGCTGTTTGGAATAAGGAAGACTCCCTGCAGCATAACATTGTCCAATCAATATACCTGCCGCGAATTGTTATTGGAATCATAGCAGGTGCTGCTCTAGCTGCTGCAGGTGTTATCTTCCAAACCTTAACAAAAAACCCGCTTGCCTCCCCTAGCACGTTAGGAGTACATTCTGGTGCTTACTTTTTTCTCGTTGCCGGAACCATTTTTGGGCCGTCCTGGCTCGGGGCCAACGGCTTTTTATTAGCATTAGCAGGTGGAACGTTTGCTGCAATGCTCGTTTTTCTGCTAGCTGGTGGTCATACTGCGACTCCGGTTCGAATGGCTCTGGCTGGTATGGTGCTTACGTTAATGTTTACTTCCTTCACTTCTACTCTGCAAATATTTTTTGAATATGAAACAGCAGGACTCTTTCTTTGGGGAAATGGCACATTAGTACAGCAGGACTGGAATGGAGTCACTTTCTCCCTTCCATGGGTTGCCTTTCTATTAATAGTTGTTCTCTGGATTGGAAAGAAAATGGATCTTTTACTGCTAGGTGAAGACCAAGCTAAAACATTAGGGGAGAAAGTAAGAGTTGTTCAAGTATTAATGTTTTTTTCTGCAGTTGGCCTCACAGCTCTTGTCGTCAGTGTAGTAGGTCCAATTGCTTTCATCGGGCTTATTGCACCGCATTTAATAAAACTGGCAGGTTATCAGCTTCATGGTATGTTGATTCCTGCATCTATGCTTTGGGGAGCTAACATTTTAATAGGAGCCGATGTGCTTGGCCGTTATCTTGATCCATCTCTCACTGAACTTCCGGTGGGATCAATTACCGCTCTTATCGGTGCCCCGTGGCTGATTTGGCTGATCCTAAAGAACCGAAATAGTTTTATTGGATCAGGAAACAAAGAATCATTGTCACCTGGCAGCTTGTCGTTCAAATTGCCTTATTCCTGGGTGATAATCGGCTCTTTGCTACTGCTTTGTATAGCGTTTTTTAGTGGACTTGCTGGCGGGGGAAATGGATTTGAATTCGTCTCTACTTGGAATGCTCTTTTTACAGATGAATCATCCGGACAGAAGTTTATTATTTTTGATCTTAGATTAGGAAGAGTATTGGCCGCCATGTTTGCTGGCATACTACTTGCTTTAAGTGGATTGCTTTTCCAAGGAATTTTGCGTAACCCTCTTGCTGATCCTTCTATAATCGGCGTTACTCATGGTGCCGGTGTTGGCGCACTTACTGTCATGTTTTTACTATCAGGCTTTTCTGCTGCATGGATTCCAGCAGGAGCAATTGCTGGTTCTTTTATAACAGTTGGGATTGTATTATTTTTTTCTTGGAAAACACAATTCCAGCCTGCTGTCCTTGCTCTTATGGGAATTGGTGTTTCGGCAGTCGGCGGTGCTGTTACCCAAATTTTAATTACACGTTCCAATATGAATGCTGCCTCTGCTCTTACTTGGTTATCTGGAAGCACGTATGCCTCTGGTTTTTCCGAATTACAGCAATTTCTTATTTGGCCGGTTGTCATACTAATTCCTTTAAGTGCTGTGTTAATGAATAAATTAAATATACTTTCTCTTGGAGATCAAACAGCTATTGGACTTGGAGTACAAACCATTACGGTGCGGTGGTTTGCAGCGCTTCTAGCAACGTTTTCTGCCTCTATGGCTGTGGCGGCCGTTGGTACAATAGGTTTTATCGGCCTGGTCGCTCCTCATTTAGCACGTTTACTAATCGGGCATGATCATCGTAAAATACTACCTGTCTCTTTGATGTTAGGAGCAGCGCTGCTTGTTATAGCTGACACTGCAGGGCGAATGGTGTTAGCGCCAAAAGAAATCCCCTCTGGTCTTGTGGCAGCTGTTATAGGCGCCCCATTTTTTCTATGGCTTATGAATAAAACATCAAAAAATTCATAAAGCCGTTTAAGGAAATCCTTTTAGAATATTTCAGCTTATCACTCAGTTCTTTGTCAAAAAATCGTCCTGGTTTACTGATAATATGTTTTAAAAAATAGGACCTTCCCTGTATTTGCAAAAAGAAAATATTAAATGGAAGGTTTGATATGTATGGAAAAGGGATTTGAAGACGAATAAAAACTTTGATGGATGGATAGATTGCCAAAGCTTTCTCATAATTGGTTTGTTAAGGAACAATTTCTAAAATAAGAAAAGCGCAAGCGCCTTGCTCACGAGCGACAAGTCCTGGAGGGGCGGCATATGGAAAGCTGATCTTTGCTTTCCATTGACGAACCGAAGGAATCTCGAGCGAGTAAGCGCTGGAGCTGGACATGTAAAACGCCAAATATTTATAATTTCTTACCTTTTAAAAAAAGCGGACTCAAAGGTGTTTTGCCTTTTTGTCCGCTCTTATTTTTTCTTTTGTTCATATAATATCTGCCTTTGTTTTGGTTTCATTCGCGGGCACCGGTAACAATAGCAATCAGAGGCTTTAAACGCCAGACAGCACGTCGGTTTTGTGTACATTGGTTTGTCATTAGCTGGGTTAGGAATAGGGATTACTTTAAATTGAAATGGAGAGTTGTTCTCCCTAAAAAGGGATGGCGCTGCTTCTTTTGTAATAAAATCCCAATCGTCCATTAAACGATTTTGTAAATCATGTGATTCTGTCACTTTGGCCAAATTAATAAAATAAGGCACAGCATGATATACCTGCCCCCATAATTCCCGGGTGCGCACACCGGCTTCATCCGCAAATGCATGCATTAAAGGCGCAGCATGATTACGATAAAAAGCGGAAAGCCTTTTTTGTCTGCTATTTTTGTCAGTAAAATGAGTTCCTTCTTCAAATGACGAATAAAATTCAAAAGCAGGTTCTTTTTTATCAGGACGCGCACAAAAGTATACTTTTATCATCTCTAATGACGTATTAACATTCCAGCCTTTTGCAACAGCCCAATGAAAAAAAGCAATATAACGACTATAACGGTTCGCCCAAAATGTTGCTGTCATGTCACGGCTTGGTGCATTAATAAACGTTCCGTAATTTACCATAAAATCCATTAGAGAATTTTGATGAAGCCATTCGGATGATTTATAAACCATTTCAAAGGAAACTGGCTCGTGCTGCCTTACAGCAAATGTATCATATATTTTTGATTCAGATTCTCTCGTAAGGACAATTGCCATTTCTAAACCCTCGCTATTTGAGTTTGAACTTGGGGATTAGGTACAGATTCTAAATGCCGGTCTACTAGATCATAGGTCATACAAATAGGTTTTCCAGTTCGAGGATCAGGTACTACATATGCATCAATCCCAAATACACGACGAAGAACTGGTTTACTGATCACTTCAGATGGTGAACCAATATCCTGCACTTTTCCTGCTTTCATAGCAATCAAATGATCAGAAAAACGTGCGGCATGATTTAAATCATGAATAACCATTACGATTGTCCGCTTTTCTTTTTCATTCAAATCTTGCAAAAGCTCTAATATTTCTAATTGATGCGCCATATCTAAATAAGTGGTTGGTTCATCTAAAAGCAGTACATCTGTTTCCTGAGCTAATGCCATGGAGATCCATGCTCTTTGTCTTTGTCCTCCAGATAAAGCTTCAAGCGGGCGATCTTTATATTCACTCATCCCGGTATCATCCAATGCTTGCGCTACAGCTTCTTTATCTCTTGTTGTTAAGCGGCCGGTCCCACGGCGATGTGGATAACGGCCAAATGCTGCAAGTTGCGAAACAGTCAACGTTTGCGGGATATCCGGAGTTTGGGCAAGAATAGCCATTTCTTTAGCTACTTCTTTAGTTTTCATTTCATGAATACTTTTGCCATTTAAATAAATGGCACCTTGTTCCGGTTTCAAAATCCTGGACATTGTTTTAAGTACGGTAGACTTTCCGCAGCCGTTAGGTCCAATAATGGATGTAATCATTCCTTCAGGTACTTCTATGTTCATATTCTTTAAAATAGTGTTTTCATTATAGGAGACGGCAATGTGTTGTGCGATAAGTTTCGACACGTCTCAAACCCCTTTCCCTCTCGCCTGTGATCATAAGAAAAGCTTAAGCGCCCTGGTCAACCGCGACAAGTCAATGTTCTTCAGGCAAAAAGTCGTTTTTTGACTTTTATGTGACTGGAGGTTATGGAACCTCGAGCGGCCGGGCACTGAAGCTAGACATGAAAAACGCCAAATATTTATACTTTCTTCCCTTTTTAGAAAAACTCGGCTTGCCGCCAAGTCCTTATGGCAGAAGACGTAGCTTTACTTATATTTTGATCCTTTAGCTAAAGTAAAAATAATAAAACTGATAATCATTTTCATTTAAAATTATAAAGGGTTTGAGAATAAATATCAATATCATATAACAAGTTTTTTGAAAATTTCATTCCCTGTCTATCTTTTACAGTATAACGTTTGAGAAAGTAAAACAGTTATGATATTGTTCCCTTATTGAATAATCAAAAGAGGTGTAATAATGAACCGCGACGAATTAGAAAATAAATTACAAATGTTAAAAGCAGACTACATTCGAGTACAAGGCGATTTAGAAAAGTTAGAATCTGTTGGCGGCAACGCAGAACCAGCTGCTAAAGAGCTTGAAATGATTGAAAAAGAAATTCAAGCCATTAATCAGAAACTAGCAGTTTAAAAGTTAAAGATCATTAATTTGGCTGTATTTGATAGAGTGCTTGAACTTAAATCATATACTTATCGTTTTGGGGGTTAGAAAAATACCATGTGCGTCGTTTGGCACATGGTATTTACTGTGAGAGGATAAAACCTAGCGAATATGTAGTTGAATTTTCATTAAGATAAATCACTACAAAAATGGCAGCAATCATTATTAAACATGCAACTAATAATCTTTGAAACAATATCATTCTCTCCTCATTTTTCGTATGTACCAACTTGGCTTGGCGTCAAACTCAAACTTAATAAAAAACTCTCTTTTGTTATTCTCTATATCACTGCAGCTTGTGTCAATCATTTTTCTAATATTATTTGTTAAAGATATTTAGAATAGGATGACTTAAAATGAATAAAATGCCAATAAACAAAACCGTAATATTAATTAGCATTCTATTTTTAGCAGTGGCTTGGGGTTACTCCTGGCCTTTGATGAAAATAGGTTTGCAATACATTGGTCCTTTTACTTTTTCTTTTCTGCGCTTTGCTATCGGCGGTTTATTTCTACTCTTATTCCTATTTGCGGTTTATCAACATGCAATATGGAAAGAATTACAATCTTTAAAATGGAAACATATTATAATACTTGGCCTGCTTCAAACGTTTGCTGTCTTTGGTTTAATAACGTATGCTATGTTATTTGTTGATGCAGGCAAAACTTCTATCATTTTATATACTATGCCCCTTTGGTCAAGCGTTTTGGCTGCTCTCTTTTTAAAAGAAACGATATCTAGAAAAAATATCATTGGCCTGCTGCTTGGGGTTACAGGATTATCTCTTATAATAGGAGCAGACATTTTCCAACAAGCAACGTGGCAAAATATATTAGGAATTACCCTCGTTCTAATTGCTTCTTTATGCTGGGCAGTCTCAAATGTTTACTTTCGATTAAAACTTGCTGGTTTAAACCAATTATCTGTTACTGCCTTTCAAATGCTGATTGGTTCTCTAGGATTAGCGATTCTAGCGTTTTTATTCGAGCGCGGACAGGCTGTACAATGGAACGAAGAAAGTATTTTTTCACTTCTTTTTACAGGGGTCATTGCTTCTGCGTTATGTTTCTCAATTTGGTACTACCTTCTTTCTGTCATTAACACTGTAACCGCAGCAATCTCCACATTGCTTGTCCCAGTGTTCGGTGTAATGTTTGGACATTTAATGCTGAGTGAAGTACTCACCTTGTCTATGTTAATTGGAGCTTTTTTCATTTTCACCGGTATCTTCATCAGCCAAGCAGGTTTCCAAAGATTTCGTTTTACACGTAAGATAAAAGAACAACGGCTTTAAGTAAAAATGCACATATCAAGTTAGATTGTGATACTTGTATATGTGCATTAATTTGCTATATTTCTGGTTCTAGAAATTTTTGGACTAAACTGTCGTTTCCGGCTGGGTTTTCCGGTTTTCTTATTACTTCAATTCCGAATAATCCATGTTCGTTGAAATCAAGCATACACTCTTGTTCTCTCATTTGATACACAGGAGTATCTTTGTCAAATTTAATTTCTATATACTCTTTTCCATCTTCAATACTTGCGTTAAAAATCGGATAGTCTATTTTCCTAATTTTTGGAATAGCTACAGGAACCTGCTTTCTTCCCCGTACTGTGCGAAACATTCGATAGCCGAGCCAGCGTCCTTTTTGGTCATACAGCAAATATCCATTAACATCCGGATACGTACCGACTGGTAAAGATGCAGAGGATTTAGCTTGAAAATAAAAATAAATCAACTCGTCTTCCATGGTGATTAACATAGGCCTCCTCCTTTTTCTCTGAGAAGCATCACACGCTGTTAAAAGACCTATACCACAAACTCTGATTATAGACAAAATTTACTCTTTACTATTATAGTCAGAGAAATGGCGTTTATCACTAAATTCGTTTAAGTAACGCAATATTTTATTTATTAGCGTTCATTTTCACCATACTAAAACCGGTGAAACCGTATACTGCTACAATAACAGGCCCTAAAAGACAGAAAAATGCATATGGAAGATATTGCAACACATCAACTTCAAGCACGCTTGCCATAAAAACTCCGCTTACTCCATAAGGAATTAATGGATTTATGAGTGTGCCTGCATTCTCTAGTACTCTTGATAAGTTTTTTCTTGCTAAGCCCATCTGTTTGTATTTCTGTTCAAATGCTTCCCCTGTTAAAATAACGGACATGTATTGTTCGCCGAGTGATATATTAATTCCTATACCTGTTAAAGCAGTAGAAAGAACAAGTCTGCCAGTTGTTTTCACAAAAGATGAAATGGCTTCTAACACTTTGTCAATAATACCAAGCGTCGAAAGCAGCCCACCCATGCTCAGGGTAAGAAGTAATAAGGACACCGGCCACATCATTTCTTGAATCCCGCCACGGCTTAGCATTTCGTCTAATTGTTCATTTCCCGACTGCGATGTAAATCCATCTTGCATAAATAACATATAATCCCCAATAGCATATCCAGGCTGCATAATAATTGCTACTGCTATTCCAGATATAATACCTGCAATCATAGAAGGAATCGCAGATATTTTACGCACCGCTAAAAACACTATAACCACTGCTGGTAACAACGTAAGCGGATGAATGGGGTAGTATCCATATAATTCGTTCATTAGTGCATCTATAGTCGTTGTATCCGCGTCAGCTGAAGTGCTGCCTATGGCAAAATATAAGGCTAACGTGATGATGAATAACGGGATGGTCGTCCATAGCATATGGCGAATATGCTCAAACAGATCTACTTTTGAAACAGACGACGCCAGATTCGTTGTATCAGACAAAGGAGACATTTTATCTCCTAATAGAGCACCAGATACTACAGCTCCAGCAGTCATGGCAGGATTCATACCGAGCAGTCCCCCAAGTGCCATAAAAGACACTCCAATCGTAGAAGCAGTAGTAAAGGAGCTTCCAATACATACACCGATAATTGCTGTTGCGACAAAAACACTTGGCAGGAAAAAATCAGTCGAAATGAGGACAAAGCTGTAGTAAATTAGTGTCGGAATAGTACCAGCACTAATCCAAATGCTAATAAGAACTCCAATTAAAATAAATATGAGAATAGGGAGGATTCCTGAAGTTACCCCATCAACAATTCCTTTTTCTGTGATTTTCCAACTGACTTTTTTTAAAAATGAATAACAAATGAGTAAAACAATCGATACAAAGATCGGAATGTGTGGAGGTGCTTCAAAACGAATTAAACTTACTCCAATAATAAGCAAAATAATTAATAATATAGCAAAAGCTTCTATTTTTCCAATGCGAGGTTTTATAGGCTTGTCCTCCATAATGGCTCCTCCTAGATAAAATATGTATATTAATATATTAATTTAACCGCTTACGTATTTACTTTTTAGTATTAAAGTAAAATGAACACCTTATTTAAAGTAATGATAATTTACCATTTTGTCAATATGAAAGAAAGCCCCTTATCTTTATAATAGACACTATTAACAGAAACTGATTTTTTATATAAACTCAGCAAAACCAATTTTTTCTAAAATATATTTTTCCGAAAACATTTTCTTTACAAAAGATTTGTACGGCGTTAGGATAGTATGGTCTTTTGGAATAATGAATCACCCTAAAACGCTGGAGGTTATCAAGATGGAACAACTAAATAGAAAAGATACTGTATTAATAGGGCTAATGCTTTTTGCGTTATTTTTCGGAGCCGGAAATTTAATTTTTCCTCCTTTTCTCGGTCAAGAAGCCGGGACAAATTACTGGATCGCCATTTTGGGGTTTGTCATTACAGGTGTAGGCCTCCCTGTCCTTGGAATTATAGCAATTGCCATTAACGGCAGCAGCATGGAGACGATTAACAAAAGAGTCAGTATTCGTTTTGCAATTATTTTCACTTTTATTTTGTACCTTGCAATAGGTCCATTTTTTGGTATTCCTCGAGCTATGAATGTGTCATTTGAAATGGGTGCTATGCCTTTTCTTTCCGATCATGTATATGATGCGGCTTTATTTATTTATGCGATTTTGTTTTTTATTGTTGTTTACTGGCTTAGTCTTAATCCATCAAAAATGGTTAAGCGGATCGGTAATATCATTACACCGATTCTGCTCGCTGCTATTGTATTATTAGTAGCTGGAAGTGCCGTGAGCGGATTTGTTACAGGTGGACAAGCTCCAGGAGAAGGTTATTCCACTAATGCTTTAACAAGTGGAGTATTAGAGGGTTACCTTACGATGGATGCAATAGCTGCTTTAGCATTTGGTCTTGTAATTATCTCTTCCATTAAAGAACATGGTATAAATAATAAACAATCTATTCTTAAAACGGCATCTATGGCGGGAATAATTGCCGGAATCGGACTGGCTGTTGTGTATGCAGCTATTGGATGGTTAGGGGTGCAGAGTGCCCCGCAGCAAACTTTTGAGAATGGAAGCCAAATCCTTTCGTATGCTGCGAACCAAACGTTTGGAATAACAGGTACACTCATACTTGGAATTATCGTTACACTTGCGTGTTTAACCACTTGCGTAGGACTTGTGACTGCATGCGGACAGTATTTTCATAGCGTTTTTTCGAAGGTACGTTATAATATTTTAACATTAATCATTACTATTATTAGCCTTGCCGCTGCCAACTTAGGGCTTAATACTATCATATCTATTTCTATTCCTGTACTTGTAGCTATTTACCCGATAGCAATTGTTCTTATTCTGTTGTCATTAATTGAATACAAAGCATCACTTAGCAAAACCTATTATAGAGGTGCGGTTATAGGAGCTGCTCTTATCAGCGTTTATGATGGTCTGCGTGAATTAGGAATAGAATTAACCTTTTTAAATCATCTCTATAGCTTATTGCCTTTATATGATCTAGGATTAGGCTGGATCTGGCCCGCTGCAGCTGGAATAATAATCAGCCGCTTTATAAGAAAACCACAAGCAGACTGAACGAAATAGCTTTCTGCAAAGTTAAATAGCTGCAAAAAAAGACCATGTTAAGACTCCCTAAGACGATCTTAAAACATTTACTGCAACCTATTAAAAAATGCCCTGACAGATTTTCTCTGTAAGGGGCATTCTTCTATTTAAATAATAATGTTAACCATCGTTCCCGTTTTGGCTTCTTCCCATAAATTAGCCCCTTGATAAATAATTTTTCTTTTTTTCACACGTTTTTCTATGTTGTTTATTCGCCGTTTAATATATTGAAACGAACAAAGCCCTAAATATTTCTCATTAATATGAAGCTCACAGACATTGTTTTTTAAATAAACGAGTTTAATGGTATGTCCATAAAGAAAAGTATAATAGTTCCCTCCCCTAAGTCTTACCATATTTATCTACCTTCCTTAATCATTATATTTGCCTTGAACGATTAAACGGTGAGTAGGGTTTTTCATAGGAGTGCATGTAATAAGTGTTACAATCGATTCCCCATTTGTATCTTGCGTTAAAACAGAGGTGTCATCAGGAGAAACGACTATTTTATTAATAACGGAATACGTTTTTTCTCCTGTTTCATCTTCTATTACAATGTCATCCCCAGCCTCTACTTCATCTAACCTGTTAAACATTCGACCGTGTGTATGACTTCGATGCGCCGCAATAGCACTGTTCCCTTCTTTTCCTAATGAAGCGGTGCCCTCCAAATGTCCAGCAGCTGTACGTAACTTTTCTTCAGTTGCTCCTTCAACCACAGGAAGTTCTGCATCTATAGCTGGAATACGCAGGATACCAATAGCTGAAGGGAGTGAATGCTTATTTTGTTCTAAAGATTCATCAACCTCTTCTTCAGCTGAAGTGGTGTTCTCATTTTTATCAAAAATATCATTTAGCTTCTTATAACTTTTCCTCACATCATTTTGACCTTCTGTTTCTAATGGTTCTTGTTCTCTATCCCATTCTTCCAACAACTGCTTCTGTTTGGAATCAGCCGTGTATTCTTCCACTTCGGGATACAAAAACACAAAGGCCCCTGCCAAAAAAATTATGATTGCTGCTGCTTTCATTTTTCCGCCACCTTTGTATCCCGTTATATTCTTCTCATTAAACGCAGCTTCGATGTAACTTTCAGGGAGTGGTGATATAAGTAACCCCCCACAGCCATTCCTAATATTCCAATCAAGTAAAACAGCATACTGCCCGTTTCACCCGTTTGTGGTAGAGGTCCCGGTCCCGGCCCCTCATTTCCTCCTGGAATAATAGATCTATCTTCTTCCGGCTCCTCTGTTTCTGGTTCCTCAGGTTTTTCAGGATCATCTTGTGGGTTTTCAGGGTTGTCTGGATTCTCCGGATCACTAGGCGTTTCAGGTTCATCTGGCTGATCAGGATTGTCTGGTGCAGGATCATCCGGATTATCAGGATTTCCTGGATTTTCAGGGTCTTCTGGATTATTTGGATCGGAAGGGACTTCTGGGTCTTCTGGATCTTTCGGTTTTCCAGGATTATCTGGTTCATCAGGGTCATCTTTAGGGGGATCTGGGTCAGGATCGTTGTTGGTTTTCTTAGCATCGACTCTGACAGAAAGATTAGCAGAAAGACCTTGATATTCATTCCCGCTTTCTTCAGGAAAATGTACATTGAATGTGACAGGAATGCTGTTGTTACTATTCAATGTTCCCATCGCAATTTTATCTGCCTCAGCAAAGCTTCCTTCGTAATGTGTAACGTTGTTGGTTTTTATAACCACCTGCAGATTTTCAAAGAATTTTTTGGATCCACCTTTTTGTTCTACAGTGATAGAATATTTTATTTGATTTTCGCTCACATTTTTTACAGCTATTCCTGTCTCATATGAACCGCCCGGGGCAAAATTGCTAATATTCATGAAATTATCATCGTTAACTTCAACTAATGTTTTTGCAGCATAAACGGAATGAATAGAAAGAAAATAAAAAAGCAATCCGCAGGTAACTGCTTTAACCCATTTATTTCGGAATATATTTTTCACGTCACTCCCTCTTTTCGTTTTTTATGATATAACTTTTTATAACATATCGATATCTTGCGGTTTATAACGAACATATTTTTTTCTAAGCCCTACTAATTTAAGAATGCGGGAATAATTGCTGCCAAACCAAATCATTAGAATAAATACCGCACCTGCCAACACACCGGAAAAACTAGCAACACTCTCGATAACGTATCCCATCATAGGAAGATGAAAAGCATAAACTCCTTTTATGTCATGGGGAGCAACGATACTGGCGTCCGGGACAGAGTTTGCATCTCCTTTTGTGATAAAACCATCATTAGATTCCAAATTTATTACTCGATGGGTAATGAGAGCATCATTGTCTTTAAAAAGAATGATCGTCCCAACTTTCACCTCTTCCGGGTCCTTTAGAAACAATAAGTCTCCAGCAGAAAAAGTCGGTTCCATGCTTCCTGACAATACCTTTACTGCCTGATATCCGAATAGTTTTGGAATTTCGTCCGGGTTTTGACTGTTATATATGAATAGGTAAGCTGCATATAAAAAGGTGCAAAGGCTGAGGATCACCAGCAGCTTTTTCATCAGCTTCATTGGTCATCCTCATCTTCGCCATTATTCTCTTCGTCGTCTTCCCTTTTCGACTCAGAGCTTTTCACTTCTTTTTCTGCGGTATCTTTTTTCTCTTGTGAATTGCCTTCATTGCTTTCTTTGTTACCTTTTTCATTATCTCTATCTTTGTCTTTATTTTTGTCTTTTTCTTTGCCTTCATCTTTAGCTTTATCTTTCTTTTCATCTGTTACTTCTTTTTTATTTTTGTTATCTTCCTTAGAGATTTTATCTTGATTATTGTCTTCTTTACCTTTGCTCTTTTGTTCTTTCTCTTTATCTTTTTCCTTTTTATTTTTCTCTTCTTTTTCGGAATCATCTTTTTCTTCGTCAGTTTCCTCTTCTTCTTCCTCTATTTCTTCATTGGTTTCTTCTTCCGTTTCTTCTTCTGTTTCTTCTTCTGTTTCTTTTAATTTTTCCTCAGACTCTTCCTCATCTTTCTCCTCTTTTGGAGGTGGATTATGAACTTTGACCCGGAAATGGTCTTCAAATTTTTCATCAAAGGCTGTTACGTCAAAGTATACCCATTGAATGTTACAGTGCACCCCTTCTCGATGATCTGTAAAAAAGGTTGTAGAAACAGAATCATGGGCACTGATAGAAAGATCTTTTATTTCTTCTGGATCAATGACATAGTTGTTTTTAGGATGAGATTTTTGTCCGGCTTTAATATGCACATCATTAATGGCTACGTGTGTTTTATTGGTGAGAGTTAAGGTAACTGCACAGCCATCTACTTCTTTATCAATATCAATACCATCTTTTGGGATAAACGCTTTTACCGTTCCAGGAGAACTTTTTGTATCAGCCGTAAAATAAGAGAACGCTCCGAATCCATTGATAACAAATGCAATCATAAATATTCCTGTTATAAAAAGGGATAACCAGCCTTTCAACACCCAGCACCTCCAATCTTTAAGTGAATCTGTGCTAGTGATATGGAACAAAGTAGCTGAAGACCAGCTACTTTGTCTTTTAAACTTATATTGATTTATTATTAGTTTCCAGAACCATCTGTTTCAGTACCATCTTCGAATTCAGCACCATCAACACTTTGTCCGCCTTCTACAGTAAGCGTACCAGTAAGAGAAGATCCTTGATATTCATTTTCTGCATCTTTATTTAGGTATACATCAAAACTCACATCAAAAGAATCTCCAGATCCTAACGGATACTTGAATCCAGCATCGGATGGGAACCAGTCAGGATCTACAAATCCTCTGTTGTTAATTACTTGATCTGCAGAAATTGTTTCAGACCAATTCATGTCATTTCTTTCAAAATTCATTGTAATCATATATTCATCACTTAATGTACTATTAGCATCATTTCCATCAGCGTCTTTAATGTCAACGTCCAGTTGTAAACGTGGTACCATTTCAAGGGAACCTGTATTTTCTACTTTGATAGTTTCTCCTTCAGTGATCAGGTCCGGAGTTACATTAGGATCAATTGGTTGAATGTTATCATCTTCGAAAACAGTGTATCCGGAGAGGTCATTTAACGTGAGAGTACCTGCTTCAATTTCCCCATCAGTAGACTGAGTATCGGTAAACCAAGAATATGTTCCAAAACCTGCTCCTACTGCCATTACCCCAGCCATTGTTGTTGCAATCAATGCTTTTTTTGTCTTTTTCATTGTAATTCCTCCTCATTGTTTTTAAATAAAAGTTTATAGTTCTTGATGATGATGACATTTTAAAGCAGATGCTTTAAAAATTGATGTATAAATCCAGGGACTTTCTTTCGATTAGAACTATTTCACCTCCTATGTAAGATAAAGTTGACTTCCCCTAGATTGTTTGCTCTGATTGTTCACTATCTTCTTCGTCTTTTCCGAGACGTTCATAAATGGTTATACCTACTAAAGCAAACACCGGAATGATAATGAACAACACCATACCGAGCGGACTTCCTAAGAATTCAGCAGCATATCCTCCATATGGAAGCGAGAAATTAACCGTTCCTATTACTTGATTTGCAGCAACAACGTAATCATCTTCTACGTTATTGTTATCACCCTGGGTTTGAAAGACGGCCTCTCCATTTTCGGTGGTCGTTTCTATCACCCTGTGTGTGATTATCTGACTTTCCTCATCGTAATAGGTTATGA
Source organism: Alteribacillus sp. YIM 98480 (assembly GCF_009765375.1). GTDB lineage: Bacteria > Bacillota > Bacilli > Bacillales > Marinococcaceae > Alteribacillus. The sequence goes on along the minus strand of NZ_VTOK01000001.1, from coordinate 524,622 downwards.
CATCTCCCGTTTCAATTGTTTCAGGATTAACTTGTTTTGCTATGACCATGTCCCCTGCCGAGAACTCCGGCTCCATACTATTTGACAAGACAGTTAATGGGTGATGGCCAAATAACGATGGTACTTGATCTGGATTCATTCTCCCCTGCACTATAAGAAATACAGCTGCTAAAAAGAGAACAAAGAGAACAACTAGTAAACTATTGAATGATACGCTGACAAAGCGTTTGACCATCTTGTCACCTCCTGTTGTTTCGTTCGTTTTATCGAATACAAACACAGTATATAACGAATGATTTTTCTTGAAAAACGTGAAAAAAGTCCAAATTTCCTTTATATAGCACATGAAATGTTCTTTATAACGTATTTACTCTTTTTTTCTCACTATTTCATTTTTTAAAAAATTATTTTTGTTTTATATAATGAACAATAAAGGTGCAGCACAATGTTCATTTAGATTTATTTAAATACTGATTATAGTAATGTCTCGCATAGGAGATCAGTTATTATCTTAATCTTTTGAACATTCATTAATGGGAGGGGGAATATGATAGGAAAGAAAATTAGACTTTACCGCCGAACGAAAAGAATGTCTCTTACAGAGCTTTCTAGAAAAGCAGACGTATCTAAATCATATTTAAGCTATATTGAAAGAGACGTAAAACAAAATCCTTCGATTGAAGTCTTAAAAAAAATTGCAGCAGTCATGGATATTACTGTAGAAGAATTAATAGAAGATTCTCTTCCTTCAATATATGAAGAAGCTCATGACCTCGATGAAGAATGGTTGAACTTAATTCAAGAAGCCATTGATGCGGGGATAAGTAAACAGCAGTTTAAAGACTTTCAAGAATACATCAAGTATGAAAAATGGAGCAGACACAATAGAAAGAAAAAACAAGGTGGCACGGAAAATATAAACTAAATAGGGAGGAAGTCTTGCATGAGTGGTAATAATCACGATATGAAGCTTGATGAGGAGTGGATCGTGCTTATAAATGAAGCAAAAAACATAGGATTAACGCCATATGATGTGCTATCTTTTTTAAGATTTGAACAAAATAAGAAATAACTTATTATGTTCCATGCCTTTATAAAAAGACATCAACTTCGAGAGGGCCTTTTCACCTCTCTTTTCTTACCACGATGCTTTTAAATATCCATATAAAACGTAAAAACACTTTATCCTTTGATCGCTGAGATAAAGTGTTTTTCCAATCAGATTTAATTAGATTTACTGTTTATGAGTGCGCCATTTATTAAATTCCAGGAATTCTTTGAATTGCTCTTTTGAAACTCCGGAATCCATTGCTTCTTGGACTATTGCCAGCCACTCATCATCCAAGTCTTTTTCGTCAACATCTAGTTCATCTTTTATTAAAGCATCAATAGATACATTTAATACTTTTGAAATCTTTTCTAAAAATTGAATGGAAGGGTTCGTTTGAATATTTCTCTCTATCGCACTTAAATATGATTTTGCTACCCCAGCTTTTTCAGCCAACTCCGTTAATGACAAGTCTTTCTCTTTGCGATATTTCTTCACCCGGTCCCCAATCATCTCTTAAACTCCTTTACTTATCCATATGTATTAATATATTATAACATATAACGAATGAAAGTATGATATAGTGAACGACTTTTCAAAATAATTTTAATAGGAATAAAAAGATGACTTTAAATAAGCCTTTTATTATAGTAGTAGAAAAACTTGGCTTACCGCCAAGTCCAAATGGCGGCAAGCGAATAAAGTATAAAAAAAAAGCCAAGTTGAATCGCTTTGGCTTGTAGCAAGACTATTTAGTTTTTACTTTTATATTCCTGATATAAAAACTCTTTCACTTCCTCAACTGTTAGTCCAGCCTCTTTCGCTTCTTTAATCAATTTCACCCATTCTAGATCCAACTTTGCTGGCACCATTATTTCATTCAACCTCCCACCGCCTTTTACACATGATTTCCCAGGCAGTCCAGCAACCTTCGTTTTATTCGTTTCAACCCTTAAACCTGTGATTTTGCATATGTTTTTTTCAACAGAGCTGCCCTTTACTAAAGGTCGCTGCAAAAATCACGTTAGCCCCTTGTTCACTTATGTTTAAATTGTCCTACTACTATTATACCTTGGCAACTGCAAAAAGAATGTCAAAATATGCTCCAAACCATAAAAAAGATTGTCAAAATTTTATTCATTTGGAATTAGAAAAGGAAGTTTTTGATGCTGATTATTTATAGTAACGGGTGTGGTCATATATAACTCCCCGTCTGTGTCGGCTGTCATTGGCTGTGAGGTTTCTAAACGAACATAACTGCTGCGGTAATGTTGTACATCACTTTGATCTGCTTCCCACACAAATGGATTTTTGGCATTAAAGTACTCCCGTAATAAAGCTGCTCCTCCTTCGCTTATGATAAAAATATCAAATTCTCCATCATCCATTACGTTATTTTGAAATGGAAGTTGATTCGTCCCTATAAAATTCCCATTAGAAATAAGTACCATAACCGCTTCTCCTTCTACTGTTTGTTCTTTTGTTTCTAGAGTAAATGAAAAAGGCCTTGTATTATTGACCATTTGCATTGCACTGATAAAATAACTAACTTTTCCAAGTACTCCTTTCCAATTTTCATTAATATTTTCAGATGTTTCCGCAATTAAGCCTATTCCATAAAAATTTGAAAAATACCGATCATTCATTCTTCCTATATCTAAGTATCGCACCTTGCCTTTGATTAATGTTTCCGCCGCTCTTTTTAATGGCTGAGGAATCTGAAGAGACCTTGAAAAGTCATTACAGGTGCCTCCTGGCAATATCCCAGTGACAGGTGGATTATCCAACTCTGCTAAACCATTCACGCATTCATGAAGAGTACCGTCTCCTCCGATTATAAAAATAACCTCAAACTGATTGGCTGCCTCTTTACAAATTTTTTCTGTATGACCTTTATATTTCGTTTGTTGGATAACTACTTTTTCTATGTATGAAGCTAATATGCCAGCTGTCAGCTCTATGTTTTTTTGAATCACATCTTGACCGGAATTCCCATTTATTAATAAAAGCGCACTTTTAAACATTTACACGTCATCCTTTGAGTTTATTTTCGTTGTACCTCTAAATCATAAGAATGAAACACCTACGTTTCAGGGCATCCACCTACTTCTTATTCATTTATTCTAGAGACATTCAATTCGAGAAATTAAACACCAGTGATTATATTTCAGTTTAACTGCTGAATCCATCATTACGCAACGAAAGCATTGGCTCCTTCTGATGCACATTTACCTCCGGAATAAAGCGAAAAAGAGAGAAAACGGACAGTTTTAAGAAGACTGTCCGTTTTTTGCTCCATTATTATTATTTCCATTCTGACGTTGAGAATCTAATTTTGCATCTATTTTTTGCTGTTCTTTGACCGGTGGACTCAAGCTGATGATGGTATCACCAGGCTCGGGTTTAAAGTTATTGACTTCCGTAGTAAAAAACTCAACTTTTCCTGTATGCTTGAGGATAAAGAGAAGAAGGGTATCTGGCTCTCTTTCGTCCTTATATTTCCCAAAACTATATTGTTTCGTTAATTTGGTTTTACGGAATATATATCCATTTTTCACCTTTTGATTAAGCTCTTCATACGTAGCTCCTTTTCTAAATAAAACTCTTCCTCCTATTCGTTGTACCAGATCATTCGGATGTTCGCGGTCGTCATCATGCCAGCTTAACTGATATAAATCGTTACGGCCGATTTCGGGTACAAATGTCGTACATACAAGAGAATTATATGAGTCCCTATCCGTAGCAGCGATAAGTTTTTCATACGGGGTCATATCCAAATAATACTCTGTCTGTTCTGAAAGAATTTCTCCACGATAATACGGCACCCCGGCTTTTCTTGAATTAAAAAGATATTCAAAGGAAGTATCCGCAATCAAAACAGGTATACCTGATTCTTTGAGCACTCTAGCTAAAGCTGTGCTAAACGCACTGCCACCCACTATAAGCACACCAGGTTTGCCTTCAAGTGATAATCCCAGTTTATTTGCCATCGGTCCGAGTGTAAAACCGTGAGCACAAACGGTAGCAAACACAAGCGCAAACGTCAGCGGCGTTACAATAGATGCCCCTGGATACCCTGCTTCTGCAAGAACATTGGCAAAATAACCAGCTACGGTTAAAGCTACAATGCCACGTGGAGCAATCCACCCTACCAGCGCCTTCTCCTTGAAGGACAGTTCTGTATTCATGGTAGATAGCCAAATAGAAAGCGGCCTTACGACAATTAACATGAGAATCACATATGCAATAATATTAGGGTCAAATATTTGCATAAGAGTTTCTCTCTCTAAAGAAGCAGTTAACATTATAAAAATGCCTGAAATAAGCAGCACTGATATATTTTCTTTAAAATGGCGCATATCACTTAACGAAGCAATATGCATATTGGCAAGTGTCATCCCCATGGCTGTGACAGCAAGCAGTCCGGTTTCGTGCATCACTTCATCCGCGAGAGTAAAACAAGCAATGACCACAGCAAATACGATAGGAGATTTTAAAAACTCAGGTACATAGCCGCGCTCAAACATAGTACCGATTCCTTTACCGCATCCCCAGCCTACTGCTATAGCAAAAAGAGAGGCTAAAAAGAATAATATTAAAGCTTCTACAGTAACCGATTCATTTGTTAAAAATTGAATAATTTCAAAAGCAAATACGGCGAGTAAAGCTCCAAACGGGTCTACGACAATTCCTTCCCATTTTAGTATCGCCGCAGGCCTAGGCTTTAGCTTAGCCTGCCGTAATAGCGGAAGGATCACCGTTGGACCAGTTACAATAAATAGCCCTCCAATAACAAAGGAAACAGCCCAAGATAAACCAGCTATAAAAAAAGCTGTTAATGAACCTAGAATCCATGCAAGAAACGCACCTAATGTAATAATTCGAAATACTGACTTCCCCAACCCTCTAATTTCTCGAAAATCGAGATTTAAGCTGCCTTCAAATAATATAATGGCTACAGCCATCGAAATAATGGGATTAAATAGTGATCCAAAATCTTCTTTTGGATTCATAATTCCAAATACAGGACCAATTAACAAACCAGCAACAGACATTACGACAATAGCCGGCATACGAAAGCGCCAAGCAAACCATTGTGAACCGATACCTATAACGCCAATAAGCATGAGATGAGATAATATTGAATGAAACATATCAGGTTCCTTTCTTTTTTTCTTTTTTTAACGGAAGCTTCTTTTTTCTTTCCCGTAAAAACTGTTATGGTACTGCTGCTTCTCTCCACTCCACATATAAGCTTCCGCGGCCGATATGTATTTTTTTTATTAAAGGAATAAAGATAATGTCTCCGTATTCCCGAAACAAAACAATACAATATTTCACCGTTACTTTGCAATAAATTAGACTCTATTCTTGGTCATTTTATACTAATTAACTTTTCAGACAAAGCATTATCGTAGTGGAAGTCAATTATATAATAAGAAAAACAGATCGCTAATTTATTTTTCTCAGACACACTGGCTGACCTTTTTGCCATCAATTCCTTGCGCAGTTGCGTGAGTATGCAAAAACGATTCAAATAGAAAAGCTATACAAACTTATTACTGTCTTTCCTGCAAAAACAGATCTTTTATTATCTTTTGAAAAAGCGTACGGCCCATACCCCTTTTCTTTTTATACTGACCTAGAACGCAAGGCTTTTAAAGGATTAGGTCATCAAAGCACGAATAAAATTCAAGTTTTTAGTAAAGCTGCCGCGGGAGTTATGACTGGACAAGTGAAACCTTTCATCCCAAAAGATTCAGAAAAAAGAAAAGTTTTTACAACATCCTTGAAAGAAACCGATATTTATAATCAAGGCGGAACATGATTATTTAACAGCAATAGAGATGTCCCTCCCCAGAACACCACGCTTCCATAAATAATATTATCTAAGCAATCAACGAGCATCTATAATCGCTTTTCAATATTAACATATAAAACCTGGCAAACAGAATCCCTTTTCTGTCTGCCAGTTAACATAAACCTGTCTCTGTTAGTTGGCATTAGTATTCATTTATTTCTTCATTGATTTTTTTCCCTAAGTGCCTCCCTGGTTCATCGATACAGCAAAATATCTCGTCACCTTCCTTTAGGTCTTTGACAGAAACAACTTCATGATTTTTATTTAAGAGAGATACACTATCAGCGTATTGCAAAGTAGCAGAAATATGCGCACCTTCTGTCTCTAATTCCACCCGAACTAATTCTCTTTTTTCCATTTTGACTCTGCCTACTGGTACTTCCTTTTGTTCTGAACCATTATATATATATAAAGAGTCCCCGCCTCTTAGCTCAGACAAATAAACAGTTAGATTATCTTGAAACAAATATTGGTGAAGTCCTCCGGCATTAATCCGAAATGGTCTTGGCGGATATGTATCGGTAGAACGATTTTCAGATAACACAAGCATATAACCATAACCAGTGTTTCCAACCAATACTCCTTCTGTAGGAGTTAAAAGATCTGCACAATCGATGCAAACTCTTGTGCCTAGTCCAGCTGGTTTGATTTTTGTAACAACTCCATGAGTTAAGGATACTTCTTTCCTATTATCTGCTGCCATTTTTTCGGCCTCCTCTTCAAATTATTATGAAACTTTTCTATCTGTTCATACGTCTTACTAATAGAAAAACTTGACTGTCCGCCAAGTCCTTCCAGTCATAATAAGAGTTTTGGCACCTCAAATCATTTTCATTTTTCCGTTGGTCCAGCTTTAAGAGGGACGTTGGTCAGTACCATAAAAAGGAAAAAAACACCTTCAGGCTTATTATTTTGTATTACCCAACAAAAGGAGGCAGTCATGAGACACCGTGTCATACATATTTTACTTTTTCTGTCTTTTATTGCCAATATAGTTTTTGGAGTTAATATTTACTATCAATCCAGCCAAAGTGTTGGGACTGAAAAAATTGATAGCGCCCTAATTCAAATGGGATATGATCTGGCTGCTGCCATAAAATTCAGCACCTTTGAAAAGACAGAAGATTTTCCAGCTGACTTCCATTTAATGAAAGCCCAACAATTGCTTGATAACATGCTTACTCTGTCGGAACAGACATCTGATGCATCGGAGAAAGCAAAAATTATACACAACGAAATAAAACAATGGGAAAGTTATATCTTTTCAGATCAGCCTTATTCTATTAAACAAATGGATGATAAAGAACGGAGACAAACTGGTGATATGATTGGTAAAGCGTTCTCTAGCGAATCTTCCAATGAATTAGAAATAAAATTAAAACGAATATATGATTTTTTCAAAGAAGAAGGGTCCTCTTAAGGAAAGGTATTCATTCCTCAAAAGAGACCCTTTTTTGCATGCAAAAGCTGCGCATTTTCATTCTGTTTCTCTTCGTATGTCTCTCTTCTATTTTGCATTCTAGAGAAATGATGTCTACCCCATTCTTCTATTAAGTATAATAGTTCATCAATAGACTTTAGAAATGATAGGTGTAAAAATCATTTTGACTGGTTTAAGACCGGCAACAGCTATTTCTATTGTAAATCTAGGAATCGACCTAACCTCACTTACAATTAAAAGTAATTTACAGCAAGCACTAGAATCAGTAGGGTTAATAACAATTGAAACAGAGCATTAATAAAAGCAGAGCTTCTTTCTTCCAGAAGCTCTGCTTAGCTATTGACCTGATGAATTTTGTTCCAGTTCCCGTACTATTCCTTTTTTAAACTCACGAATGATAACTCCAGAAAATAAAAGGAGGAAAATGATTAATAAATAGTCAGGCACTTCAGCTATGTACCTTCCGTATGCAGATAGGACTTGTACCATCAATATAATAAACCAGATTCCCGTTAGGACTTTCAATATATTTGCCAAATTATATCACCTTGCATTTTTTAAGGTTCTTACTTTTGATTATAACGGATGCTCTTCTTTTCTTCAGCTTTTTTTGTAAAAAACACCAATTTTTTATTATGAAAATTTTTTGGTTTGGAGAAAGTAGGAAGGAAGGAGGTAGTTGTATGAAAAAAATCTTTATGTTGATTGGGGTGGCCGCATTATTTATAAGCGGGTGTAACAACCAGTCATCTCCTAGAGAAGATGATTCGGTAAATAATCAATCTATACCTGCTGAAGATGCTGAAGAAGTACTTGCCGATGTGGTTCATTCATCAGAGAACAGTATAGCAGAAGCAAACATGCAAAATACAAAGGGAGAATCAATCGGCAGCGTTCGTTTTTATGAAAAAGATAAAGCTGTGTTAGTCGAAGCTTTTTTTGAAAATGGAATTCCGCATGGATTTCATGGTTTTCACATCCATGAAACGGGGTTATGTGACCCTCAAGCAGCTGACGGACCTTTCACTACGGCTGGAGAGCACTATAATCCCGATAACTCCGTCCATGGAAGTCACGCTGGCGACATGCCGAGTTTATATGGTTTAGAAGACGGTTCTGCCTATTTGTTGACTGCATTGGATCGTTTCAGTCCTCAACAGTTAGCTAATGAAAGCCGAGCTGTTATTGTACATTCCGACGCAAATAATTTTGCAAACATTCCTGATCGCTACACCTCAGAATTAAGCAACAAAAGCGGTCCTGATGAGGAGACATTAAAAACTGGGGATTCTGGAGATAGAATAGCTTGCGGCGTTACAAAAATTTCTAATTAGACAAAGTGAGCCCCCTGCACATATTAACATCCGCTTTCTGTTTTTGCTGGCAGACTAGACTATTGTTTACAGCATACTTGTATTAAAGAAGCCGAAACAATAAGCACGTTTGTGATTACTTGTTTCGGCACCTATTTTTATATAGGATTTTCATGTTCTTCTATGGTTTTTTCCTTAGATAAAAACCAGCCTCCTAAGGCTATAAGAACTAAAACGACATAAAAGGTTATTTTCCAGGGGGTTGATTCCGCAAATTCTTCTGGCAGTATACCTAAAGCAGGATGTGACAATGTATAAATTGAAAGCTTTATCCCAACCCATCCGACGATAATAAAGGCTGCAATTTCAAGACCAGGGCGTTTTTTCAGCAATTTCACGAAAAAAGTAGCTGCAAAACGCATGATGATTACTCCAATAAGTCCTCCTGACAATATAACAATAAATTTACCACCATCAAGTCCCCCTATTGTCGGAAGAGGGGTGTTAGGCAGCGTTACCGCAAGAGCAACGGCTGCTAAAATTGAATCTACGGCAAAAGCTATATCAGCCACTTCAACTTTTAAAACCGTTCCCCAAAAGCTTCCCGTAGTTACTTTCTTTTTCTTCGCTTTTTCATCAGGTGTGTCTTCTTTCTTGAGCCAAACTTTACGAACGATATGATTTCCAGACATAAAGAGTAAATAAAGGGCACCTATAGCCTGCACCTGCCAAACATCAATCAAAAAAGAAATAGCAAACAATGATGCAAAGCGAAACACAAAAGCACCAGCCAGCCCGTAAAATAACGCTTTTTTTCGCTGCTTTTCGGGCAGATTTTTCACCATAATTGCCAAAACTAAAGCGTTATCGGCTGCAAGAATACCTTCGAGTAAAATAAGAACGAATAAAACCCATCCATATTCTAGAAGCAAACTAACGTCCATATTAATCTCCCTCATTTTTTAGTTCGCTTATTTTACCCATATCGTCTTTATTGTTATACTCATTGATCACATTTCTTCTAGTCCTCTTGTTGCCATTGTTTTCTAAAATATCGCAAATAAAGCAAGTCGGTGGATTTATTAATAGTTGTTATCATTTCCGTATTTCGCATAGCTTTTCATGCAATCTAATTCTCAGCATGTATTTCTTCAATTAATAAAGATAATTCTGTCCATCTCTCCATCGCTTCGTCTAACTGCTCTTCTATTATTTTTTGTTCTTCCATTAACTCCTGAACTTTCTCAAAATCACTTCCAGCTTGGGCGATTTGAGTTTCTGTTTCGGCTTTCTTCTCTTCTAATTTAGCAATTCGGTCTTCTAAACCATTCCATTCCTGTTGTTCTTTGTAGGAGAGCTTCTTGCGCGTACGTTGCGGTTTCTGTTTTGTTGTTTCTTTTTCTGTTTTTACCTTTGGGGGTTGGTTTTGTTTTATTGTTTCTAAATACTGAGAATAATTCCCTTGAAAACGCTCCACTTTATCGTTTGAAGTAAATACCAGCAGGGATTCAACGACACGATCCAAAAAGTAACGGTCGTGGGAAACCGTAATCACAACACCAGGAAAATGTTCTAAATAATTTTCTAAAACACTTAACGTTTGAGTATCAAGGTCATTTGTTGGCTCATCTAAAAATAACACGTTAGGTTCTTTCATAAGCACACCAAGTAAATACAACCTGCGTCGCTCTCCCCCTGATAAACGGTGAATGTAATTCCATTGCATAGGACGAGCAAACAAAAAACGCTCTAACATCTGTTCTGCCGTTATTTCTTGACCACTTACTGTTTGAACCACTTCTGCTATATCTCTAATATATTCTATAACTCGTTTATTTTCATTTAAATCCTCATGTTCTTGAGAATAATAACCAATACGCACAGTAGAGCCAACTTCAATATGCCCCTCATCAGCTTCCGTTTTACCAGCCAATATATTTAATAAAGTGGTTTTGCCGCTTCCGTTAGGACCTATAATACCTAGTCTTTCCCCTGGAGTAACCAAATAGGAAAAAGAAGAAAAAAGGTTTTTGCCATCGTAAGATTTAGACAGATTCTCTGCTTCTAATACCTTTTTCCCCAACCGTGCAGAACCGATAGCAAAATCAACATCGTGTTTTTTAGCAGGACCTTTTTGTTCTTTTAAATACTCTACACGGTGCACCCGAGCTTTTTGCTTTGTTCCTCTTGCTTTTGGCCCTCTTCTAAGCCACTCAAGTTCTCTGCGTAAAATATTTTTTCTTTTTGTTTCATTTTGTTCTTCTAACGTTTCCCGCTCCGCTTTCTTCTCTAAAAACAGTTCATAATTCCCTTCATATGTGTATAAATGACCTTGATCTAATTCATAAATACGATTGGTCACTCTGTTTAAAAAATACCTATCATGAGTGACGACGATTAGCGCTCCATGATAGGAGGATAAGTAACTTTCGAGCCATTCAATCGATTCATTATCAAGGTGGTTTGTAGGTTCATCAAGAATGAGCAAATCAGCTGGCTGAATAAGGGCTTTCGCTATAGCAGTACGCTTTTTTTGCCCTCCTGAAAGCTCCTTTACTTTTTTTGAGAAACCGGTAATTCCAAGACGTGTAAGTACTTGTTTTGCAGATGTATTGGCAGCCCACGCTTCATTTTCATCCATTTGCTGCTGAGCTTCGAGCAATTTTTCCTGAAGTTTCTTATTCTCAGGGTTTTGTTCGAGTTCTCTGAGTGTTTTTTCATAGCTGCGCATTGTTCTCATAATAGCTGAATCGCCATAATAAATTTGATCTAAGACAGTAAGATCTTCATCTAGCTCTGGTGCTTGTGGAAGGTATTCGATATGCATATCATTGGCGTGAAACAATTTTCCTTTTTCTGCACTGTCTTCATCAGCTAATATTTTTAATAGCGTCGATTTTCCTGTCCCATTTACACCAATTAATCCAATCCTGTCATGCTCTTCAATCACAAAAGATATATGATTAAATAATTCTTTATCTCCGTACGTTTTATATATTTGTTCTGCCCTCAATAAACTCACATTGTTTCCCCCTTTTTATCGTTTATCAGGGAATTCCATACCTTCTATCATAACATGAGTGAACATTAAAAAGCTTGGCTTGTCTTTAAAACGTTCTGGCATAGGCTCCTAAGATCGTAAAAAATCTTTTGTTTTTAACCATACGAGGTCAGTATTTTTATTACATATAGTGGTACGATTTTATTAATAAACTTCTTCACCCACAAAAAGAGCTGTTCCATAAGTGAGTTTTTGGCAAAAGAGATACTCCGCTCTCCGCTTCACTCTCAGATCACAAGTGCGGCATCTCCTCCAACTTCCCTTGTTCGTAACTGTAGTGTAGTGTCTTCGTTACCGCAGGAGGCGATTTCGTCTCCTCATGGGCAAATCCATCACTACAGAGTCTTCACAATGCCCTCTTCTACGCAGAACTTAGAATATTCCAACTGATAGAAGACACACACCCTGAACTAACCTTTTGACGCAGCCCTATTTTTCACAAAAATAACCGCCCTATTTCAGGCGGTTATTTGTATTTTCATTTAAACGGTTTTCTTTCTTTTTCTTGAAGACCCGTCATTGCGTGAACGCGATTGTTTGTACGGCTTTTTCTTTCCACGATGGTTTTTCTTAAATCCTTTTTTTCGATTGCCTCGTTCTTTCTTAGGCCGCAGTGATGCTTCCTCTGTCAATTTAATTTCTATATTGTCGGGTTCATTCGTATTCATTTTCAAAGCAGCAGCTACCAGTGTGACAGGATCATGTCCGCTTAGCAATGTTTTTGCTGTGCTCTCTAAGTCTTCCGTATCTTCATTTTTAACTGTTTCTAACAGTTTATTAACCACTTGCTGGTAACGTCCATGCATTGCTTCAGCATACGTAGGAATGTCCTGGCGGATCATTTTCTTTTTCGTCGTTTCTTCAATAAATTTTAAATGACTGATTTCTTTAGGGGTTGAAAAACTATAGGCTATGCCTTCTTTACCTGCCCGGCCGGTTCTGCCGATTCGGTGCACATAACTTTCCGGGTCCTGCGGCAAATCAAAGTTGTAGACATGGGTAACTCCGCTGACATCCAGTCCGCGAGCGGCGACATCTGTCGCAACTAAAATGTCAATAGTGCCTTGTTTAAATTTGCGAAGCACTTTGTCCCGCTGAGCTTGTTTAAGATCTCCATGTATACCTTCTGCTGCATATCCTCTCCGCGTTAAGGCTTCAGATACTTCATCTACCCGGCGCTTCGTTCGTCCAAATACGATGGCAAGCTCAGGCGGAGTAATGTCTAGTAAATGGCACAGCGTATCAAACTTTTGTTTTTCAGGAACTTCAATGAAACGCTGCTCAATATTCGATACGGTCAGGCCTTTGCTTTTAACTTTAACTACCTCAGGATTGTCCATAAACTTCGCTGTCACTGATTGAAGCCGTTTTGGCATGGTAGCAGAAAATAATAATGTCTGCCTCTCTTCAGGAATTTCACTCAAAATCGTTTCGATATCTTCCACAAAGCCCATGCTCAGCATTTCATCTGCTTCATCAAGAACGACCATTTTCATATATTTTGGGCGAATAGTTCTTCTTCTCATATGATCCATAAATCGTCCAGGTGTCGCTACAATAATTTGCGGGTGGCGTTTTAATGCTTTAATTTGCCGGCTTATTTCCTGGCCGCCATAAATAGCAAGCGACTGCACACCTTTAAAACGACCAAGACGATTTAACTCTTCTGATACTTGAATCGCAAGTTCACGTGTCGGAGCAAGGACCAGCCCTTGAGGATGTGCTTCTTGGTCCATCTGCTCAATCAAAGGAATTCCAAAAGCTGCAGTTTTCCCCGTTCCGGTTTGAGCCTGCCCAATAATATCTCTTCCTTCTTTTACCTTTGGAATAACCTCTGCCTGAATTGGAGTAGCTTCTTCAAAGCCCATATTATTTACGGCTTTCAAAATTTGTTCATCCATCTGTAATTCTGTAAACAATGTCAATATAATATAACTCCTTTTTATTATTAAACTCTTCTGTATTTGGTTTATTTATTCCCAATAAACGCATTTAGATAAACTCGGTTTGCCGCCGAGTCCTATGGCGGGAATCGTAACTTTCCTTATACTTTGATCCTTTAACAAAGTTAAACCTTTCTAAAGTATAAAAAAACTGCACCCCGATTCCTTAACGGGATACAGCCCATTTTGGATATTTTATTTCATGTACTTTCCATCAATCTTTAACACAACTTTTTAACTTTACCACAAATTGTTTTTAAGAACAACTTTTACTACTAAATTTTATTGCTTCTTTTGAAGTTTCTTTAAAGCTTCAGCTAAGGCCGGGTTTTTCAAATCTTCGTCGTTTTGTTGGTTTAAATACTTCTTTACATCCTGTTTCGTTGCTTTACTGTTTTTTTCTTGTTTTCTTCTTTTATTAAAGGAAGACACTTTTTCTTTATAGTTGCAGCGGCAGACAAATATTTGCCCTTCCCCTTCTCCACGCAGTTCCATTTTCTTTTTGCATTGAGGACACCGTGCATTCGTTATCTTTGAAATATTTTTCTTGTAGCCGCACGCTCTGTCTTGACATACTTTCATTTTCCCTCGTTTTCCATTGATTTCAAGAAGAAGCTTTCCGCACTGCGGACAAGGAGTTCCCGTTACATTATCATGTTTAAAAGATTTAGAACTTTGTTTTATATTTTGAACCACTTCAGCAGCATAGGTTTTCATCTCTTCTATAAACGATTGTTTAGTGAGTTTTCCCTTCTCTATGCTTTCTAAACGCTGCTCCCATTCCGCTGTTAATGTTGGAGATTTTAATTCCTCTGGGACAAGGTCTAATAGTTGTCTCCCCTTAGATGTAATTTTAAGGTTTTTTCCGCTTTTTTCAATCAAAAAGCTGCTTAACAATTTTTCAATGATATCCGCTCTTGTCGCAACCGTTCCAATACCGCCCTTGTTTTTAATCGTATTTAGCAGCTTTTTATCATCTCCAGCCATGAACCGTGATGGATTTTCCATTGCCGATAATAGGGAAGCTTCATTAAAAAGAGAAGGCGGTTTCGTTTCCCCTGTTTCTGCAGCTGTTTTTATAAGCTTATATTTTTCTTTTTCGTTAAAAAGCGGAAGTTTTTCTTCTTTTTCCGCTCCCTCTGATTTGTAAATTTCTTTCCAACCTTCGCTTAGCACTCTTTTACCCTTAGTAATAAAAATTTCTTCGTTAATGACTCCTTCGATTTCGGTTTGTTCATATTGGGCAGGTGGATAAAAAGCTGCCAAAAACCTTTTAATAACTAAATCATAAATCTTCTTTTCTTTATCAGACATAGCAGAAAAACGAGGGGCTTCCTCTGTAGGAATAATCGCATGATGATCAGTTACTTTTTTATCATTGATCATTGAACTATTCAATGACCAGCCGTTTTTTTTAATTTTTAAAATCTGTTTGGCATACCCTTGCACATCACAAGCTTTTAAACGTTCCACCAGTGTATTCTTTATATCAGAAGAAAGATAGCGCGAGTCTGTTCGAGGATATGTGAGTACTTTATGGGTTTCATATAAACGCTGCAGTGTATTAAGTGTTTCTTTAGCTGAAAAACCGTAACGTCCATTCGCTTCTCGTTGCAACTCGTTTAAATCAAACAATTGCAGAGGAGCATCCGTTTTTTTCTTTTTACGGACTGACTTTATTGTTATTGGTTCATTCTTAATACTTGTTAATACCTGATCTGCTTTTTTATTAGAAAAAATTCTTGTGTCTCCATTTTTTTGATTTTTCCACCAAAACGTTACCCCAATTTCCGTTACAGCATATATCCGTTGAAATGAAATGGGCTTAAACTGAGCTATTTCATTTTCTCTTTGTTCTATCATCGCCAAGGTTGGTGTTTGCACGCGCCCGCATGATAAAGATGCATTAAACTTAGTTGTCAGCGCCCTGGTGGCGTTCATGCCGACATACCAGTCTGCTTCTGATCTAGCTTGAGCCGCTTGATATAAGTTATTAAACATTCTCCCATCTTTCAATTCCTTAAATCCTTTTTTTATAGCCTGATTGGTAACTGATGAAATCCACAAACGTTTTATCGGTTTTTTAATTGATGCTTTATCAATAATCCACCGAGCCACAAGCTCTCCTTCTCTGCCAGCATCCGTTGCAATAATTACATCTTTTACATCTTTACGATGAAGCTGGGATTTCACGGTGTTAAACTGTTTACCTGATTTTTTAATAATGGAAAGTTTTAACTTAGAAGGCAGCATGGGAAGATCTTCTAATTTCCACGTTTTGTACTGTTGGTCATAAGCTTCTGGTTCAGCAAGTGTGACAAGGTGTCCAAACGCCCACGTGACGATATAAGAGCGTCCTTCCATGTATCCGTTTCCCTGTTTCCTGCAGCCCAGCACATTAGCTATATCTTTTCCAACCGAAGGCTTCTCTGCAAGAATGACTGATTTACTCATATGTAAAAACCCTTTCTCTGTTAGTTATCTCAGGTTGATCAACAAGATTTAATTTTTTCTTCTTCTCACATCTTAGCATATCTTTATAGTCCTTTATTCCACTAGGTTCACTACTTGACGATTTATGAAAAGAACATTATCGTAGGTTTCATCAACCGACAATTTCTGACACCTTAGAAGAAAGGGGGAGCAAGAATGCACGTTACTATTCAGACAAAGATTATTCTTCTCATTCTTTCCTTAATTATCTTTGTTACTTTCACTTTGTCTGGTTTTTTTGCCTACTTGGAATCCACGGATATAGAAGACTCCTTAGGAGATAAAGCATTGAGCACTGCTACCTATGTTGCAGGAGCACCTACTGTTCGAGATGCTTTTCAAACCGATAACCCCCCTTCTATTTTACAGCCCTACGCAGAGAGAATTCGAGAACAATCGGGAGCCGAATTTGTTGTTATCGGAAATGATAACGGTATCCGCTACGCTCACCCTGATGAGTGGAAAATAGGGGAAGAAATGGTCGGCGGGGATAATAACCGAGCTTTATTAAATGGAGAATCCTATGTTTCACAGGCAGAAGGTACACTTGGTCCGTCTCTAAGAGGAAAAGCTCCTATACGAGATGAAAACGGCAGTATCATAGGAGTTGTCTCTGTCGGTTTTTTGATTGAAGATTTACGAGCAACCATACTCGAGCGTCTATCCGAACTCGGACTTTTAGCTTTATCAGCCATAGTAATAGGTACGTTAGGTGCTGTATTGCTTTCAAAAAGTATTCGAAAAGATATGTACGGATTAGAACCTTATCAAATAGCTAGTCTGTTTCGAGAACGCCAGACAATCCTTTCTGCTATTCGCGAAGGAATTATTGCCATTAATAAAGATGGATTTATAACAATGATTAATCATTCCGCTAGAGAAATGCTTGATTTTCACGACCCAGTTGAAGGCAGAGCTATAAAAGAAATCCTGCCTACTTCGGTTATGGAGCGGGTATTAGAGCACGGACGTCCGGAATACAACCAAGAGCTCTCCCTAAAGGGCAGAGTATTTATTATTAACCGTCAGCCTATTTATGATAACGAGGAAATAGCAGGTGTTGTTTCTACTTTTCGTGATAAAACAGAAATGATGGAAATGGCTAATACACTTTCTGATATTAAAAGATATTCGGATGACCTGCGTTCTCAAAATCACGAATATACAAATAAACTCTATGCGCTTTCAGGATATCTTCATTTAGGACAGACAAAAGAGGCTATTCAATTAATAGAAGAAGAAACGATGAATCAAGATAAACAAACAGCAGTAATATTTAGTCAAATTAAAGATACTACCGTACAAGCGGTACTTGCTGGCAAATCAGGTCGTGCTTCAGAAATGAAAATAAAGTTTGAAGTAGATAGTAACAGTCAATTGGAGCCATTGCCAGAACATATATCACAAACAAAAATAATTTCTATATTAGGAAATGTTATTGATAATGCTTTGGATGCAGCTAAAAATAGCCCAAAACCTGAAGTGAACTTTTTCGTCACAGATATAGGTAATGATGTTATTTTTGAAATCATCGATAATGGCCCAGGACTGTCTGCAGATGTAGAAACTTTAATGGAGAAGGGGTATTCTACCAAATCAGGCAATATAAAACGAGGCTACGGACTGGCTATTATCCGTGATACTATTTCTGACCTTGACGGAATGCTTGAATTTGATAATCAGCCTGAAGGTGGTGCTATATTCTCTATTTACTTGCCTAAAACACCATCTTCATAAAAAGGAGGAGAGATGTTTTGATACAAACAGCAATAGCAGAAGATGACTTTAGAATTGCTTCTATTCATCAAGAGCTCGTTAACCGTGTGAACGGATTTCAATGCAGCCATCAAGCATTAAATGCCAAAGATACATTAAGCATGCTTGAACAGCATTCTATCGACCTTTTATTACTTGATATTTATATGCCGGATGAACTTGGGACACAATTACTTAAAACAATTCGTGAAAAACATCCCAATGTCGACGTATTGATTATTTCTGCGTCTACAGAAACTGAACACGTGCAGCATTCCTTACGATATGGTGTTTTTGATTATATTATAAAGCCTGTTTCTCTTGAACGATTGGAAAAGACCTTACATGATTATTTATTATTTCATCAGCGGTTACACGAAACGACACAAGTTACTCAGGAAAATATCGACCAGCTCACCGCCATTCGCAGACACCAGCCAGAGCCTTCTGTCGGCAGTGAATTAGAAAAAGTAGAAGAACTTCCTAAAGGTATAGATCCGTTCACACTGCAAACGGTAACAAATGAACTTGAAAAAGCAAAGGCGGGAATGACAGCTGAAGAAATGGGACAATATCTTGGGGCATCTAGAACCACTGCACGGCGCTACCTTGAGTACATGATTTCGTCCAACAAGGCGGATGCAAAACCAATTTATGGGATAGTGGGCAGACCAGAAAGAAGATATTTTATCAGAAAAGCTTAGTTTACGCCAAGTCCAAATGAGAAACCTTAGAGTTTTTGTACGAAAACACAATTCTAATTATAACCGTCCTCATCATGGGGCGGTATTTTTATTTCTCAAACATCCTTTTTTTCATTAGTGAACAATATGAACAAAATAGATATTTATATTTTTTATACGGGTTATTTTGAAAACGGTTACAGATTTAATTATTTTTTTTAAACTTAAAATAATTAAAAAAAGGGGGATAACAACATGAAAAAAATTTGGTTGCCTACACTGGCACTTTTCACAAGTATTACATTGGCTGCTTGCGGCGGCGGAGAAGATTCAGAAAATTCCAATGCAGAGGGTAACTCCTCTGGAGACGGAAACTGGGAGCCAGAACAATCGCTTGAATTCGTTGCCCCTTCTGGTGCAGGCGGCGGCTGGGATACAACAGCACGAATGGCCGCAGAAGGTTTTGAAGAACAAGACATTATGGATCAAGGAATCGGAGTTGTCAATAAAGAAGGCGGCGGCGGGGCCGTCGGCTGGTCATACATTGCCGGCAAAGCCGAAAACCCTCATCACCTTTTTGTGGCGTCACCACCTTTACTGTTAATTCCTTTAAATGGTCAATCAGAATACGGACATGAAGATTTTACACCAATTGCAAACATGATTTCAGACTATGGTGCTTTTGCTGTTCGTGAGGATGCCCCATGGGATGATTTAAATGATTTGTTTGAAGATATGAAAGACAGTCCAGAAGATATTACTGTAATCGGTGAATCTTCCCCAGGAAGTATGGACCACATTCAATTTGTAAAAATCGCAAAAGAAGCAGGTGTCGACCCACAATCCGTAAAATATGTTTCAGCTCAAGATGGAAGTACCATGACTAACCTTTTAAACGGCAACGCAGATGTTTATTCCACTGGTGTGACTGAAACTGTTGAACAAGTACGAGCTGGTGAAATTAAAGTGCTCGGCGTCACTGCTGAAGAGCGTTTAGAGGGCGATGTAGTTGAAGACTTTCCTACAGCCACAGAACAAGGAATTGACGAAACGTTTGTGAACTGGAGAGGATTTTTTGGACCTCCTGGCATGACAGATGAGCAAATCACTTACTATGAAGAGAAATTCAAAGAATTAAACGACTCTGAATTTTGGGATGAAACGCGTGATAAATATGCGTGGAATGAACTGTATATGGACAGCGAAGAATACGCTGAATTTTTAGAAGATGAAAAAGAATCCATGCAGGAACTGCTTGATGAAGTAAACGTGGAAGAAGAGTAATTTATGAAAATAACCTTTCAGAAGTCGTGATCTTCTTTAGGTCACGACTTTTGTTTATAAAACTGCTCTCATTTTAATATGCGAGTGAAAAGGAGGTATGGACAAATGCTGAAACCTGTCCACAGAAAAATCAGCCTGCTTCTGATCGCTCTTGCCATTTTTTATTTATATTTAGCCTACCAGCTTCCAAGTTTTTCAAATTCCGTTATAAATGCATCTACAATGCCTAAAATTTTGGGGTTTGGTCTCATTGCTTTAAGTCTTTTTTTGTTCTTCACCCCTGAACAGGAAACAAAGGAAGAAAAAGAGAAGCGTCATATTCCCAAAGCTGATTTGATAAAGATTGCTGGAGTCGTTTTAATGATTCTAGCTTATATATTCTTCTTAGAACGATTAGGTTTTATTCTCGTTTCTTTTTTATTTATTTATTTTTGTTCATATTTTTTAGGCTACACCAAACACAGTATAAATTTTCTTGTTTCTATACTATTTCCAGCTATTCTGTACAGTGCATTCACGATGCTCTTAGGAATCAGTTTACCATCAGGAATTATTCCGTTTTAGAAAGGAGGCATATGTATGGGTTCTATAGAGGGAATATTAAGCGGAGTTCAACTAGCTTTTAGTATAGAAGGGATTTTATTTGTTTTTCTTGGTGTTCTTGCTGGTACATTAATCGGAATGATGCCAGGCCTTGGCCCGATTAGCGCCATTGCTATCATGATTCCATTAACCTATAACATGGATCCAACTGTTGCTTTAGTTTTAATGGCTGGAGTTTACTACGGTGCGGTATTTGGCGGTTCAACTTCGTCTATTCTATTAAACGCACCAGGTATTTCCGGAACAGTTGCTACATCATTTGACGGCTATCCAATGGCTCAGCGCGGAGAAGCTGGAAAAGCGCTGGCTGTTGCCGCTATTGCATCTTTTTTTGGAGGCACAGTCAGCGTTATACTATTAATGCTTTTCGCACCTGTTTTATCAAGTGTAGCTATCGTGTTTGGGCCGCCCGAATACTTTGCATTAATGGTGCTCGGCTTAACTGCCATTTCCAGCTTGTCAGACGGATCAACGGTTAAAGCATTGATTTCAGCTGTACTTGGCATAATGGCAGTAACTATAGGTATTGATAGTCAAACAGGAACTACTCGTTTTACATTTAATAATCCTAACTTACTTGAAGGCATTGACTTTTTAGTGGTTGCGCTTGGTTTGTTTGCTCTGGCAGAAGTTTGTGCCTTAATTATTAACCGCAATCAAACGTCTAAGGATCGTAAATCTCTAGGCAGTTTAAAACTATCCAAAAACGATATGAAAGATATGAGCGGTCCTATGGGACGACAATCAATACTAGGTTTTATTCTTGGCGTACTACCTGGAGCTGGTGCTACCATTGCATCTTTTATTGGATATATTACAGAGAAAAAGCTGGCTAAAAAACCCGAGGAATTTGGGAAAGGAGCTGTACGTGGTGTAGCTGCGCCAGAAACAGCTAATAATGCAGCCACAAGTGGTGCATTTGTTCCACTTTTAAGTCTGGGGATTCCTGGGTCTGGTACGACCGCTGTTTTACTTGGTGCTTTATTAGTATTAGATATCCAGCCTGGTCCCCTATTAATGAGTGAACAGCCTCAGCTATTTTGGGGTGTGATTGTAAGCATGTATGTTGGGAATTTATTCTTATTAATTTTAAATCTGCCGTTGATTCCTTATATCGCCAAAATCCTTGCCATCCCCAGGCCGCTGTTAATTTCACTAGTCATCATGTTTAGCATGATTGGTGTGTATTCAATTAGTTTTAATACTTTTGATCTTTATTTGCTGGTGATTTTTGGGGTTATTGGATATTTAATGCGGTTGTTTAAATTCCCACCTGCACCTTTTATTCTTGCCTTTATCCTTGGAGGAATGATGGAAGAATCCTTTAGGCAGGCTATGACAATGTCTAATAATGATTTAAGTATTTTTATAAATAAACCAATTGCACTTGGTATGCTTATTGCTGCTTTCTTATCCTTTACTGTGCCTATTTGGCAAGGCTATCGTAGTAATAAGAAAAATTCGGCATAACATGAAGCTGTCCCAAAAACAAAAGGGACAGCTTGTTTTGGTTTGCCGCCTTCACAATGATTTGCCCAAAATAACTTATCCACTGCTCTTATCCTTTCTGTTAAACCGTTCTGTTAACATGATATGTTTCATTTCCCTTTATTCCGGCTATTATTTAGATAGCTTTGTTAAAACTCCCTGCATGACTTTTACATATTGGATACTCGCTTTTCAACTTATTCCTTTTTCAAGTTTGGCCAGCGATTATTAATTTATTTTCTGTTGGAATCAAGAAAGGGGCGGTAGTGATGGACCCGCATAAATTATTTATTATCACGTTAATTGGTTTTTTTGTTTTTTCTCTCGATAAAAATCAAAAAAAGTTTCCAGCCCCCATCATATTAATAGCAGCTGGAATAATTTTAGCATTATTTCCCTTTTTTTCCACTATTAGCTTAACAAGAAGCTTCATTTTCGATTGGATTTTGCCAGCTTTATTGTTTATATCGGCTTACCAGTTCCCACTTGATCAAATTAGAAAAAAAGCAGGTTTAATTATTACGCTTGGCACCGGGGGTATTTTTCTTTCTGCTATTCTGCTCGGCTTTTCATTGTATACTGTCGGCCAGCCTCTTGTAGGCTTATCTCTTTCAGGGGCAATGGTCATAGCTGCTTTATTAATACCAACTGATCCTGTCACTGTTGTTTCCATATTAAGTAAAAGTAAAGACAAACATCACTTAGCTGAAGCTGTAGAGGGAGAATCTTTAATTAACGACGGTACAAGCATCGTAATTTTTAGTTTGATTACGGGCTATTATTTTGGGGAGAAATCTCTTCATCTTGGGTCATTTACTTGGGAATTTGTTTATACTTCTGTTGGCGGGGTGCTGGCAGGTTTTATTATTGGTTACAGTATTTCAAAAGGAATTCACTCAGTCGACCATCACGCTTACAAAGTTTGGCTTAGTCTGATGCTTGCTTATGGGAGTTTTTATCTTGGTGAAGCGTTAGGTGTTTCCGGAGTCCTTGCTACGGTTGTTAGCGGTCTTCTTTTATCAAAAGAACTTTCAGGAAATAAAAAAGAAGAAGTATTGCGAAGAGATTTAAAAAGTTTTTGGGGCACTATAGAACCTGTCTTATTATCAATAATTTTTATTATGATTGGAATAGAAAGTTTAGACTTTGTCACGATAGATGGTCTTCTTTTTACAGTAATTGGTTTTTTGTTATCGATTATTGTGCGGGCCTGTACACTTTTTCCTATTTTGAAAACCGTTCCGCGTTGGCGAAAAAACTATACAAACGCAGATATTTTGTTATTAACGTGGGGCGGAATTAAAGGAACGATGTCTCTTGCATTATTACTTGGGATATCCGGAGAATCAGGCAGCCATGACAATTTGCTTTCATGGGCGTTTATGATGATTATGTTTTCCCTTCTCATCCAAAGCTTAACCTTCTATCCTTTAAAACAAAAACTTGGTGATTGAAAAATTTCATTCCGTCTAGTTACTCGTTAATAATTAATTCTTTCACAAATTGCACATTCTACACACTGAAAAGCTGCCCTCGAATTGATTTTAGGACAGCTTGCTTCTTGTTTTTATATAGCCATTGTATTAATGATTACTTCAATGTTTCCTCTTGTAGCTTTGGAGTATGGACATACCTGATGGGCAGCTGTTGTCAGCTCTTCTGCTTCTTCTTGGTCTACACCGTTCACTTCTACGTCTAGCCTGACTGCTATTTTAAATCCATTATCTTCTTGATCTTTCAATAAACTAACAGCTCCGTTTACTTTTGAATCAATTTCTTTATTCTGATTTTTTGCCACAAGGTTTAGCGCTCCATCAAAACATGCGGCATAACCTGCTGCAAATAATTGTTCTGGATTTGTTCCTTTTTCTGAAGAACCTGAACCTGGCATTTCGAGATTTAAATCAATTACTCCATCATCAGATCTCACATGTCCTTCTCTTCCTCCCTTGGCCGCAGCATGGGAAGTAAACATTGGTTCCATTTTTCATCACCTTTTCTTTTATTATTTATAATTAACTTGTATATATTGTTATTCCTCTATTGTTCCCCATAATAAACGTTTTTGCATATTCTAAGTTTATTTAATATTGAAAATAATATTTTGTTTGCTTAAGGAGTTGCAATTATTTTAAGTACATGATAAGATGTAATTGCTATTTTGTAACCTAGGGTCAGAGGTCGCTTTGATCATAGTGTTTAGCAAGATAAGTAATTTATTTCGTGCGTATATCGCGCACACAGGAGGATCACATGGAACAAGGAACAGTTAAATGGTTTAATGCAGAAAAAGGTTTTGGATTTATTGAGCGTGAAGGCGCAGACGATGTATTTGTTCACTTCTCTGCTATTCAAGAAGAAGGGTTCAAAACATTAGAAGAAGGTCAGCAAGTTAGCTTTGAAATCGTTGAAGGCGACCGCGGCCCACAAGCTGCAAACGTAACTAAACAGTAATGTAAAACCAATAACCAAAGAACTCTCTCCGGAGAGTTCTTTTTACTTTTTCGGACATAAGGAACACAGTGCACTTTACTGGTATTACGAGTTTTCTAGTAGGAGAAAGAAAAAAAGAAGGAGAGGTTAATTTAAGAAAATATATATGCAAAATAAAGTAAATATCGTAACGTACCATAAGATTTTGCTCTATTAGTATTTTTATAGATATCATAAATTGAAAGGGATATAAGAATAATCAACGAAATAATTACTGTTTGTGAGTTTAAGAAAAATGTAGTAAATATACCAGCAAATACTATTAGAGCATTATTATTACTTTCTCCTTCAAATGTTAAGCCCTCTCCCTTCTTTTTAATGTCAAATTGTAGACAAATTATAAAATCTTATAAAGAGAAAAAGCTTAATATCGTAATATCGTGAACACTTATATAAACTGGATTTCCTTCATGGTCATCCAACATATAACGAGTACTACCCTCAGAAGTACCTCCTTCCCTAGCCCCTCCCAATATAGCGCTCCTTTTTAACGATGAAAATCATTCATGCGTAATGCTCAGAAATTATTGAGTTTATTACTCGGTTTTATAACTATTTACTATATCTAAAAAAACTTCTCCATACGATTCTAGTTTTTGTTTCCCTATACCTTTTATTTGGAGCAATTGTGTCTTATCAGCAGGAAGATAGGCACATATATCCAAGAGAGTACGATCAGAAAATACCATATATGGAGCTATTCCCTGCTGTTTGGCTATAACTGCCCGCTCTTTTCTCATTTCCTCAAATAATGGATTTTCTTTGTCCACGTTTTTCGCTTTTAATGTTTCTTTTTTCATCACTTTCTGTTTTCCTTTTAAAACATGGAAAGCGCGGTTAGTCAGTTTAAGAACTGGATAGGCTCCTTCAATGAGCTGAAGGTATTGGTGAGCTAGTAAAAAGTCAATGAACTCATTTACTTGTTTTTGTGATTGGTCTTTCAACAGTCCATAGGTCGACAAAGTATTTAGTCTTAATTGTCGGAGTTTTTGATTTGATGAACCGGTAAGAACTTGAGAAACCACTGTTTTCCCGTATCTTTCTCTCATTCGTTTTACACAAGAAAACACCATTTGCGCTTCTGTTGTTACATCTTTTAGTGATCGATCATCCGTACAATGAAGACATGTCCCACAAGTGTCTTTGGGCTCTTCTCCAAAGTATTTTAAAATATAGTTTTGCAAGCAATCTTCTGTATGACAATAATTAACCATCTGCCTTAATTTATTATATTCCATCTCTTTACGCTGTTCATCCAAACGAGACTGTTCAATTAAATATTGATGAGTATGGGTATCTTTTGGAGAAAAAAATAATATACAATCGCTTTCTGATCCATCTCTTCCTGCTCTGCCTGCCTCTTGGTAATAAGATTCAATATTTCTTGGCATCTGTGCATGAAGCACAAAGCGAACATTTGATTTGTTAATGCCCATTCCAAAAGCTGTTGTTGCTACCATTACATTTGACTCGTCATAAACGAACCGTTCTTGGCCGGCAGCTCTGTTCTCAGCAGTCATTCCTCCATGATATTTTTCTGCTTTTATATTTTCAATTGTAAACTTATGATGGAGCCGTTCCACTTCTTTTCTTGTCGCTGCATAAATAATTCCTGCTTGTTCACGGTGTTTTTTGATGTAATCTGTAAGGTAACTGTCGCGATCCTGTCCTTTAATAACAGAAAAAGTTAAGTTTTCTCTTTTAAAACCAGTAAGTATAACATTATCTTCAGGTATGGAAAGAGTCCTGCTGATATCTGCAGAAACTTGCGGCGTTGCTGTAGCTGTAAGAGCCAGAACGGATATATTTCTGCCAGCAAACTCTAAAAAACGTGGAATAGTAAGATAGCTTGGACGAAAATCATGTCCCCATTGGGAAAGGCAATGTGCTTCATCTATGGCAATCAAAGAAATCGGAACTTTTTTTATTTGATGTAAAAAAGCTTGGTGTTCTAACCTTTCCGGTGCTAAATAAAGCAAGCGGTATTCCCCATTTTGCAAATCTTTCATGCATTGTTCTGTTTCTTCATAGGTTAAAGAACTATTTATGTAAGTGGCTGGTATTCCTGCCTCATTTATTTCATCGACCTGATCTTTCATTAAAGAGATTAACGGTGAAATTACTACGGTTAGCCCGTCTAATAGGAGAGACGGAATTTGATAACATAAGGATTTTCCTCCCCCAGTAGGCATGACTCCTAGCACATGCTTCTTTTCAATAACTTTTTCTATAATGTTTTTCTGTCCAGGGCGAAATTGATCATACCCAAAGTATTCTTTCAAATATTTTTCCGCTTCCGCTATCATAAACTTCCTCCTGCAATAAAACGATCCTAAAATCTTTATATTTATTATAACTCAAAAAAATACTTTAGGTTAAGTCCAACATAAATCGGGAATAAGTTGAATTAGAAATAAAATCTAATTGAGAATTGGAGGGAGGATGATTTTTGCATTGTAAAATATCATTGTTTTTAATTATTCTCCTAACGTCAGCAGGACTTTTAGGCTGTATTTTAGAGCCCCAAAAAGAATATGATTCTTCACAAGAAACCCCCAGCCCGAACACAGAGAAAAGAACGGAAAGGGAAGATTTTTATGTGGAAACAGTTGCAGCCGATCTGAATGTTCCTTGGGCGATTCAACCCTATGAAGATGGCTTTTTTGTAACAGAAAGAGAAGGTCGTATTGCTTTTATCGATAAAGACGGATCGGTAAGCCGTCAGCAAGTAGAACTTGAAGAAGAAGTAGCCAGCCAAGGAGAAGGCGGTCTGCTCGGCTTTGTACTTGATGAGCATTTTGAAGAAAACCAAACTGCTTATGTTTATCATACTTATCGTGATAATAATTCTCTGTTTAATCGAATCGCTGTTATTAAAAAACAAGGGGATAATTGGATTGAACAAAAGCCTCTATTAGAAAACATACCAGGCGCTGACATTCACAACGGCGGCCGCTTGAAACTTGGACCAGATGGCATGCTTTATGCCACTGCAGGAGATGCAGATATGGAAAACGAAGCACAACAGCCTGAAATCCTTGCTGGAAGCATACTTCGAATGGAATTAAACGGCCAGGTTCCAGAAGATAACCCATTGGAGGATTCCTATGTTTTTTCTTACGGCCACCGTAATCCTCAAGGACTGGCTTGGGATGAAAATGAAAGGTTGTACATCTCGGAACACGGACCTTCTGGACATGATGAAATCAATTTGATAGAAGCTGGCCAAAATTATGGATGGCCTGTCATAACGGGTGATGCAACGAACTCTGCCATGCAGTCTCCACTTTTTCATTCAGGAAACAACACGTGGGCCCCGTCCGGTCTATCCCTTCATAATAGAAACCTTTACGCTACAGGGTTGAGAGGCAATCAACTCATGCGATTTAACTTGGAGGAAGAAGAAATAGAAGTTGTCTTCTCAGGGGAAGGACGCCTTCGAGATGTATATATTGAAAATGATAATATGTATGTTATTACAAATAATAGAGACGGCCGCGGCACTCCGGAAGAACAAGATGATCGGCTTTTACACTTAAAGAATTTTGAGGATCATACAGAATAAAAGCAGACAACTTTCCATGTGCCTGCTTTTTCCGATTTAAAAATATTTCTTTTTATCTCTTTCTTCTTTTAATATTTCAACCGCTTCCCTAAAACGCTGGGAATGAACGACTTCTCTTTCTCTTAAAAATCTCAAGCCGTCATTTAAATCAGGATCATCAGACATGTCAATAATCCATTGATATGTCGCACGTGCTTTCTCTTCTGCAGCTATGTCCTCATACAAATCAGCTATCGGGTCGCCTTTTGCCTGAATATAAGAGGCGGTCCATGGCACTCCTGATGCATTATGATAAAATAGTGCATTATCATGATTTACATAATGATCTCCTAAACCTGCTGCTTTCATTTGATCCGGGGTAGCATCTTTTGTCAGTTTATATACCATTGTTGCTATCATTTCTAAATGAGCAAACTCTTCCGTTCCAATATCAGTAAGTAATCCAATTACTTCATCCGGTATAGAATACCGCTGATTTAAATACCGGAGAGCCGCCGAAAGCTCACCATCCGCTCCTCCATATTGTTCAATTAAAAATCTTGCCAGCATCGGGTTACATGTACTGACTCTAACTGGATACTGCAGCTTTTTTTCATATATCCACATAGGCAGCCTCCTTCTTCTATAGTTGCCACGGCCATGGTGATTGGTTCCAGTTCCAAGGATAACCGCTATAGCTGTTTCCAAATTGCTGCAAAGGTCCATAATATTGTTCAATTTGCGGCACTAGTTGATGACGATAATACGCCATCTCGTTAAATTGCTGAATAGCAGCTGTATCATTTGGATGAGTATCCAAATATAAAGTAAGCTCCACCAATACAAAGTCGACTGCTTGCAGTTCCTCCATTAATGGATAAAATTCTTGCGGAAGCTGATGCTGGCTCATGTTTCATCCCCCCGTGTATAAGATTTTTCGTACGGAGAAAATAGAACAGGCCAAAGAGTTCCGCAAAATAAGGCCTGATGAGGTTTATACTGCGGAAGGCCGGGCGGCTGAAAGCCTAAATAGAGTTCTGGAGGAGTTTCATAAGACTTTACCCTGATCGGCGGGCAAGGATCAAACGGACTGACATAAGGACGGTAAAACTTCCGCTGCGTAAATTCTTTCATGCTGACACCTGCCTTTATCCGTTTTAACTCATCTTATGAACCCCCATTATGATTTAGAATATTTTTTCCACTTTTGTAAAATCTTCTGTACATAATTCGATTGATAGATAGTATCAAAAATCGTACTAATCATAAGGCCATAAAAAACTACCCCGAGAATGCTGAGAAGAACTAAAATAATATGCCCTGTCATCGTTGTTGGGTCAAAATTAGACCTTCCAAATAATACAAAAGACAGCAATCCGCTCCAAAATGCTTCTATATAACCGTCAATTTCTGGTTCTAGATAATAAAGAGGAATAATGACGATAAAAAGAAATACAAAAGACAAAGATACAATAACGGCGAGATTTTGTTGTTTTAAAAACCGCACAAACGGCATTGTATAATATTTTGTTATTGTTTTTAGTCTTAATAAATGTAGTATTCTAGCTGCTCTTGCCACTTGGAAGACAGCATCAAGCGGTATGACTGCTATAACGATAAATGGATTTGCTTTTACAAATTTCCATTTGTTTTCGCTCATAACCAGCCGGTATAAAAAGTCAAGAAAAAAAACTCCCCATGTTCCCCAAATCAGATAACCGTCCACCCCTGTGTCATACCACAAAGTTCCTACAGAAGCAGCGGCCAAAAGAACCATAATTACTTCATATGTAATATCTATTTTTGAACGATCCCCATTTGATGATGTCATATATGGACACTACTTTCTCTCTGAATCTATGATATTTTTATTTTACCATTAATTTTCCGGGATTTACTCTTGCAATGTTGGCATTCTACTTTTATAATATAATCTGGCTTGCGGTTGTGGCGGAACTGGCAGACGCGCACGGTTCAGGTCCGTGTGGGCATTACGCCCTTGGAGGTTCGAATCCTCTCAGCCGCACCAACCTTTCTCCTTTTTATTCCTAATAGTATAATTTTTTTAATACAAGAGCTGTCCAATTGACGGATAGCTCTTTTTTTATGATGTATAGAACTCCTCTCTGTTTTCCCTCTAATTGCGGCAAAAAAGAAAACTCAGCATCATATAGCAGAAAGCATCCTTTCTTATCTTGAGGATAAATTTATCTCTGAAAGCTAAGAGAATCATTTTCAGTACGTATTTACGGAAAAAATTTTAAGATTAAGCAAACATTTATTTGGGTAGACAATGAAAGAAAGGAGAGATTGCTTATGCTGCAACGGGTAGACGACTTTTTTGCCATGCTCGAAAGAGTGATCATCAGCTATTCTATTATACTAATGACGCTTATTCTTATTGGAAATGTTGTCAGCCGTTCTATATTTAATGAAAGCTGGACATTCACAGAAGAAACAGGGGAATTTTTCGTAGTGGTCATTACCTTTATAGGAATCAGTTATGCTGCTCGTAAAGGACGGCATCTTAGCATGACCGCGATTTTAGAATTACTTTCCTTCCGTGCAAAGAAAAATATGATGTTAGTCATATCTTTTTTTACTTCTTTACTCCTGTTATATCTTGCTTATTTGTCTGCAAGATATATGTTAACAGTAGAAAATTTACAACGCGTAACACCTGCCTTGAGAATCCCTCTCTACATATTAATTGGGGTTATGCCAATCGGCTTTCTAGCTGGGGGGATCCAATATTTACGGACCTTTTTGCGTAATGTAAAGCGTAAGGGAATCCACGAAGGGACAGAGAAAGTCATGGAGAAAGAAGGTGAGACTTCATGATTTGGGTTCTTCTTCTCGTATTGTTTGGATTTCTTTTTGCTGGCTTTTCTATGAAAGTGCCTATGATTGCTGCTCCTATTATATTAATACTAATCTATTTTCCGGAATTAGACCCTGTCGTTCTCATTCAACAGTATTACGCTGGACTGCAATCTTTTGTGCTTCTTGCAGTGCCTATGTTTATTTTTGCCGCAGATATAATGTCAGCTGGTAATACGTCAAAACGATTGCTTGATATGATCAGCAGTTTTATCGGCCACATTCGAGGAGGTTATGCAATCACTACTGCTGCTGCCTGTACGATGTTTGGATCTATCTCAGGTTCCACCCAGGCAACAGTGGTTGCAGTAGGTAAACCGATGCGTGAACAGTTGTTAGCTACTGGGTATAAAGAAAA
This sequence comes from Alteribacillus sp. YIM 98480, assembly GCF_009765375.1. GTDB lineage: Bacteria > Bacillota > Bacilli > Bacillales > Marinococcaceae > Alteribacillus. Next base: position 493,374 of record NZ_VTOK01000001.1, on the reverse strand, counting down.
ACAAGCCATACCGCTTATAATTAATGCAAGTGATTTAGCTTTAATGATTCCACCAAGTATCAGTATGATTATGTATGCTGTCGTTACGGGTACTTCTGTTGGCGACTTGTTTATTGCCGGAATTTTTCCTGGTCTTTTAATATTTCTTATGTTCGCAGTATATAGTTATCTGCTTGCCCGCTTACACAATTTACAAGGCAGAGAAAAAAAAGCACCCTGGCAAGAAAGGCTCTATACCTTTAAAAAAGCAATTCTTCCTCTTGGTTTTCCTGTCATTATTATTGGAGGAATTTATACAGGAATATTTAGTCCGACAGAAGCAGCAGCCGTGAGTGTCGGTTATGCATTTATTTTAGAAGTACTCGTTTACCAGAAATTAAATCTAAAAGATATTCCGCAAATTGCTGAATCGACGGCAGTTGTAACAGCAGCAGTTTTCATATTAGTCGCAGCCGGCACAGCTATGTCTTGGATGCTTTCTTATGCAAAGCTGCCTGAGGCTATTACAGATACAGTGATCGGCAGTGATCCTTCTCAAACGTATGTATTGTTTATAGTTGCTGTATTCTTCTTTATTGGCTGTATGTTTGTTGATCCATTAGTTGTTATTCTTATTTTAACTCCTATTTTCTTCCCTGTAGCAACCGAAGCAGGAGTGGATCCGATCGCTTTAGGAGTTATCATTACCTTGCAAGCTGCTATTGGTTCAGCAACCCCTCCTTTTGGAGTCGATATATTTACAGCTGTTGCCGTTTTTGAAAGACCATATACGGAGATTATTAGAGGCTCATGGCCATTTATTCTAATACTGCTTTTTGCATCTGCCCTATTTATCCTGTTTCCAGAGCTCATTCTCATCTATGAATACTTTACACCGGAAGCTTCAGGAGGTGGCACATAATGCAGAAATTTATTATTATAGCAATCGCTTCTTGTTTGCTAATACCGGCGGGATGTAAAAGCCCCACTGAAACACAGCGCGGGGATGAAGGCCCTGAATATGTTTTTCGTTTTGCCCATGAAGAATCTCCAGATAGTGTTCAAAATGACTATGCAGAGGCTTTTAAGGAAAAAATAGAAAAGAAAACAGACGGCCGTGTCGTGGTGGAAATTTACCCTGTCGGCCAATTAGGGGATGCCACCCAGCAAGCAGAACAACTGCAAATCGGAGCAATCGATTTTGCTATCGTTTCACCTGGTAACACGGGTACAATGGTACCTGAAAACCAATTATTTGTACTCCATTTTTTATTTTCCGATAATATGGAAGTGAACCAAAAAGTATTAAATGAAAGCGATGCGCTTGATCAGCTGTCACAGCTCTACGAAGAAAAAAATATCAAAGTACTGGACTACTGGACCGAAGGATTTCAACAATGGACGTCAAACAATAATATTTCTGAGCCCGCCGATTTTAGCGGGTTAAAATTCCGCACCATTCCATCTCCGCTTCTTACAGCTTCATATGAAGCATATGGGGCTAATCCAACCCCCATGGCATATGAGGAAGTGTACAGCGGGCTGCAGCTTAATATGATTGATGGACAAGAAAATCCTTTTTTTGCTGTAGAAGAAATGAACTTTCATGAAGTCCAGAATTACTTGATTGACTCAAGACACGCGTTGTACGCTACGACGACCGCAGTTAATCCTGATTATTATGAAAGCTTGCCAGAAGACATTCAAGATAAAGTGGATGACACCATTGAAGAACTTGCAGAAGAGTCTTTTAAGATTCAAGAAAAACGGAATGAAGAAGCACTGGAGTCTATTCAATCAGACAATGAAGTGGAGATCACCGAGCTTTCTGATGAAGAAAGAAATGCTTTTCGAGAAAAAAGTCAACAAGTTTTTGATACTTACAAAGAAGAAGTAGGTCAAGATGGTGCTGAAATTTTAGATGAATTGCAAAAAGAAATAGAACATGCAGAAAATGTGATGGAAAATTAACAGTCCTCCCCGTAAAGGGCAGTTAGAGGTGATAACGTGGAAAAACTAGCAGGTTGGATAAAAAATGCGAACTACACTGTGGTTATGACAGGGGCTGGAATGTCAACTGAAAGCGGGTTGCCTGACTTTCGTTCTAACAAAGGGATATGGAAAGATCGTGATCCTATCGCTTTAGCAAGTACCGAAGCCTTGCAAAACAACAGGAAAGCCTTCTTTTCTTTTTATCAATCAAGAATAAAAGCTCTAGAAGAAGTAAAGCCCAATAACGGCCACTATGCACTGGCAGACTGGGAACATCGCGGGCTCCTGCAAAGTCTTATTACACAAAATGTTGACGGTCTCCATTCAAAAGCCGGCAGCAAAAACATGGCAGAGCTTCATGGGTCTATTGCTGCCCTTCGCTGTCATAATTGCGGATATAAACTATCTAGTGAGGCTTACCTCGAAAATAAAACTACTTGCCCCGAATGCGGAGGTTTTTTTCGCCCTAATGTCGTTTTATTTGGAGAAATGCTGCCAGAAAAAGCAATATTATTTGCTGAGCAAGAAACAGCAAAAGCCGATTTATTCATTGTGCTGGGTTCAAGTTTATCTGTGGCACCAGCTTCAGCATTCCCAGCTGAAGCAAAAGAAAACGGAGCAAAACTTGTTATAATTAATAAAACGACTACTGAACTTGACGATCATGCTGATTTAGTGATTCAAGAACACAGCATTAGTGAGGCTTTAGAGGAAACAAATAAGTTTCTATAGAAAAAAACAGCCTGAGGGTTGAATGATCCTCAAGGCTGTTTTTATTTTAACAGAACGAATCTTTAGATTTGGGTACGGAAAGACCAAATAGCGGGCGTAAGAACAGCGCTGAAAATGTTCCAGCAAGAGCAAGCACACCCCAAATATAACCGTGCAGACTAAAGGATGCAATTCCTCCAAAGTATGCACCGATATTACAACCAAAGGCAAGACGGGCTCCATATCCCATCAGTAAACCACCAATGATAGAAGCTGCAGCATTTTTCCGCGTAATATTATTAAACCTAAAAAGTCCGCCTGCAGCTGAGGCAAGAAAAGCTCCTAAAATAACACCAATATTTAAGACTGTAGTCGAGTCTGCAAAAATAGAAGCCTGCAGCTGCTCTGCATTTGCTTGCCAATATCCCCAGCTGGATACATCAATTCCAGCCGCTTCAGCTGCTTTTGATCCCCAAAGAGCAAATGCGGACGTAATTCCCCACGGCTGGCCGCGAGTCATTAAGGTTAAAGCGTTTAAAAAGGCAAGTACTACTGCAGCTGTTATTAATGGCCATGATCCACGAAAAATTCGTTTCCACCCTTTTGCGGAAGGCAAAGCCGCCATTTTTGGCGGATTCTTTTTCTTTTCTATTTGCAGCGTGATAATAAAGATGAGTCCGAAAAATAGAATAGAAACAAACCAGGCTCCAACATATCCAAGTCCTGTAGAGGTTGCTAAAGAAATTGGCTCAAAAGCCGGCAAATCATTTGTCCAAAAATCAAAATGATAAGCACCAATAGTCGCACCTATGATGAAGAAAAGCAAAGTGATAAACATCACCGATCTTCCACCACCAACAGCATAAAGTGTTCCTGAAGCACAGCCTCCTCCAAGCTGCATACCGATTCCAAACATAAACGCACCAACAAAAAGACTCACTCCTATGGGAGCTACATAGCCTTCTGCTGTCCCGTCAAAAAAAGTGAAACCTGTTGCTAAGATCGGAGCAAACAGAGTGACTGCGGCTGCAAGCATTATCATATGGGACCTTAATGCTTGACCATTACCTACCGACATAAACCGTCGAAAAGCTGAAGTAAAGCCAAAGCGTGCATGAAACAAAGTGTATCCTAATAAAAGTCCTATAATAAGCAGCATTGGCTGCACGATGTTCTGGGTAAACGACAGGAAAATAAAGAGAATTGCTGCAGCAATTAAACCTCCTATTACAAGCGGCGTTTGAGCCTGCTTTAAAGAACTGCTGTCTTTTCCTGAACTTTTTTGCTCTGAAACAGGCTGAACCTTAGCTTGCATTTATAATCACCTCAAAATTTATCGTTTTAGTAGGAATTCTACGTTTAATTAGGATACAAGGGACATTTATTATTGTCAAAGGATAGGTTTGGAAATACTAACTCTTTATTTTGATACATAGGGATTATTCGATTCCCAAAATCTCCATGGATAGTCTTTTGCTTCACCCGTGTTTTCAATCCCAATCCGCGGTCCACTTGTAATCGATGAGGGCGCTTGACCTTCGGCTATATATAGAGGCTTTTCATAAAACGGCCTGCCATAGTCAGCTTTGATAATACCAAGTGCTTTGGTTAGCTTGCCAGGTCCGTTTGTTAAATTTATTGCTTTTTTATCCCCCCGACGCTTATACATCAACTCAATGCCTTCAACTGGTTCTACAGCTCTTATTAATACGGCTTGCGGCATCCCTGGTTTTTCACAAACTACATTAACTAAACAGTGCGTATGCATTTCATAAGTATACACGTACCCAGGAGGTCCAAACATAACCTCTGTACGCTTTGTACGTCTATTTCCATAGCTGTGCGCAGCCTTGTCATCAGGACCCATATAGGCTTCGGTTTCCACAATACGTCCAGCCGCCAATCCTGCCTCCGTTTCTTTTACTAAAATCTGCCCCAGCAATTTTTTTGCCATTTCAAGTGTTGGCTGATTAAAAAATGTAGATTCTATTGGTTTGAAAGACATGCTTTTCACCTCATACTTGATTTTCACTTATTCTCTTAATATTTAAACATACTTGACGTTAACCCGTTATAGGATATATAGTTTTTTGCGTTCTTTTATAATCTTGCACGAAATGAAAAAAATTTAGGCACTGCAAAAATTATTAATTTTATCAATCGGGATGAACAATTCATGTCAGTCCTTTATTAATATTTTTAAATGCAAGAAAACAAAATCCAGAACTAGATATGGATGAATTTGAGGCTTTTGTACATGATTGCGTTAATGAAGCTGTCGAATTGGAAATCAAATGGTTACATTATAAGAAACAATATTAAAGGCACCCACGCCGTTAAATTTATGAGAAACCGCGTGTATTGGAGTTAGGTTTTTCCCCAGTACTTCAAGGATACCGACGCAACCCAATCGCTGGATTTTTCCAATCTATGATCGTATAAAGAACTCTAACCTTTGGGGGTAACAATCAATTCACCGTGCGTTTTTCATTGTCATATTAGGAACTATGGGATTTTTATTATAAATTCACATATTATATCACCGGTAAATTCTCAGAGGTGGAAATAATTATTAGAGGGTATGTGAATTTGTTGTGATTTTGTGTGTGATTTATAGTGTGCTTACCAAGGTTTTTGGATATATATGTTAAAATAATATTAAGAGTACCAGAGAGTCTGTGAAAAGATGTACTTAAACTAACGGAGCAGTAAAATATAAGAGTCAATGATACGTCTTAATTTTCTTACAAAGTGGTCTTGGGGGGCAAGAATATTTAGGAAATGGATTAGACTTATTCTAAGAGCAGTTCCATTAGGAATTGGTGTAGTTACAATTGTTTTGGTTATTCAAGGGTCTATTGAAGTAAGTAGCCCAATCACATTTTTATCAATTGGAATGATATGTTTAGCGATATTACAATATGAAGAAAAGTGATTAGTAAAGCTAACGGGGACGATTATTCAATATGAACAGTCGCCTTTTCTTTACGTTAGTATTGGGCAGGAATGTGATAGCCTCATTGGGTGCAACACTTAAGGTCTATTTTTTGCACATCTAGGTGCGTTCTGGCGTGGAAACGAAAAAACAATTGTAAAATTCTTTTAAGTCATGACTTTATAGACGTTGAAGGTTAATCGTATATTACATCTTTTCCTTGTTCACGTAACTTTTTTATAGACGTAAGCATATGATTTATTTCTTCATCGGAATGTCTTTCCCATGAACTTAATTCCGCTATTATTTTCAAAGGCGATTTAGACCTATAAGAGCGTGTTGGGTTTCCAGGAAATTTTTTGTCAGTTAGGTTCGGATCATTTTCAAAATCACCTAATGGTTCTACAATATAAATCCTTTCTTTTGATTTAGATGTTGCTAATTCAGCGCCCCATTTAGCAGCATCTAATGTTGCAGTGAAATAAATATAGTTAGATTTTTTGTCTTGGTAATTTGATAAATGTTGCGATTTTAATAGATCTCCAATTTTTAGTTCTGCTTTAGTACCATGAAAGAAAGGACCATTATCTAAGACATCTTTTTTATCATTCATACTGTTACACCTCATATATTTTTAGATTTGTATATAACAGTATAGGACAGGAACTATAGAAAGAGTAGTCTATAAATAATTTATAATTAGGAGTATAATGTAAGTAGAGAGAATGTAAGTATTGGTTTCGAAACCACGTCATCATCTCCTCTGTTAAAAAGTAGCCTTGTGAATTTTCTTTCATGGAACCAGAAGGTGTGTTTGATACTCCCATGGTTGGATATAATAGTAATTGATAAGCAATTAGCGGAGTGCTCATATTTTAGCAAGATGCGTTACGACTGCCGCTGAATTTCCACCTGCACTATCTCCTCCTACTGCAATTTTGGATTTGTCAGCCTTAAAATCTTCCGCATGCTGGTAAACATATTCTGCAACTGCATAAGTATTCTTCACAGCAGCAGGAAATTTATATTCTGGTGCCAATCTATAATCTACTGAAATAGTGACAAATTCCGCTGCGTATATAATGGCTCGGCATAAACCATCATGACTCTCCATACTGCCAATCACCCAACCCTCTCCATGATAGTCTACGAGAGCGGGATAAGTTTCACGCTCAACTTTAGGATAGTATACTCGTACGGCAATGTAACCAGCTGACCCTTCAATGGATAGATTTCGACATTTCCAACTGGAACCGTTTCTTCCTGCCGCGTAAACATTTTTACAAACGCATCTCTTGCCCGCTCTGTTGAAAGGGAGTGCAAATTAGGAGCACCAGGTTTTTCTAACTGGTAGAGTACATATTTGGTTTGTTGGTCTAATCCCATAATTGTCCCCCCTTTTTTTTCTATTTCATTTCGTAGTTAATTCTCTTAAGACTGGCAGCAAAGCAGGTTTTTTTCTGAAAGTATCCTATAGAAGAATTTACCATCCCTCTTTATACCAGAACATTTTTTGGGGTAAATTGCTCATAATTCTTTCAATTAACTTGTTTTAACCAATCACTTTTGGGTACAATGATAAAAATGCTGAATTTTATAAATTGGAGGTGTTATGGTGACATTGTCTTTTTCGCAATTAGAAAATATTTTTAAACGTAACCGCCAAGCTTTAAATGAATTCAAAGATATCATTACTCCTGTTATTGAAAATGCCAAGGATGATCATGAACGACTGTACTGGCATCATATTTATGAAGAAGAAGACCATCGGCATGATCGATTAGATCATTTATTACCTGCCCTGCATGCTATTAATGAAAATGAACCCCCTATTTCACCTGACAGCAGTGAGTTTGTCCATCTACTCCAAGATATCAGCTTAGAAAAATTCGGATTACATAACTTTCTAGAACATTTGGATCTCTCTCTTTATACGTTTAAAGATACTGAACTTGAAGAGCCGATTCGTTCATTACGGGATATGACGGCATCTGATTACGAGGAAACGAAACAATTATTAGAAGAGCTAAATGAAGATTTTAAAGGAACACTTCAATATAACGCTTCCGTACCAACCGATGAGAAAGAAGATATTGATGAAAATTTAAAAGTTGACGCGTATACATCTTCAAAAAGCGAAGCTCCAGCCAATAAGAACATCAATGAATTTACGAAAAGAAAACAATTAACTGTCGGAAGCCTAAAGAAATAAAGGGAGGCCTGTCTCATGGACAAAACAAATCTATATACTGATTCGCCATTAAATAATAGTGAGTGGAATGAACTAGATCAAACAGTATTTGAACATGCAAAAAAACAACTAGTCGGCAGACGTTTTATCGATATTTACGGTCCACTGGGAGAAGGGATGCAATCTGTTCCTACAGATATCTATGAGGCCCCTGGCAGAGGCGGCATGAGTTTTCACGGGGCAGATTCTGAGCTATCTAATCCAACCCGGCGAGTCAACCTTACGATTCCGCTTTTATATAAAGACTTTATTCTGTTTTGGCGTGATATTCAACAAGCTAAAACACTGAACAGTCCCATTGATTATTCTGCTTCCGCTAATGCAGCACAGCAATGTGCACTACTAGAAGATGATCTCATCTTTAATGGCTCAAAAGAATTTGACCTTAAAGGAATCATGAATATAAAAGGCAAACTTTCTCATATTCGCAGTGACTGGATGAAATCAGGAAATGCTTTTACTGATGTCGTGGAAGCAAGAAATAAATTGTTACAAATGGGACATACCGGTCCTTTTGCTCTGGTTCTTTCTCCAGAATTATACGCTCTTATTCACCGTGTTCACCAAGACACTCATGTGTTAGAAATTGAACATGTCCGTGAACTGATGACAGCAGGTGTTTTTCAATCTCCAATGATCAGAGGCAGCCGCGGAGTGGTCGTCGATACTGGAAAACAAAATCTTGACCTTGCTATTGCTAGTGATTTTGACACTTCATTCTTAGACGAAGAAAATATGAACTACCTATTTAGGGTGTATGAAGCTATTGCGTTGCGAATTAAGCGCCCAACTGCTATTTGTACACTTGAAGATTTTGAAAAGTAAAGAGCTTAAAGCTCAGAAGCGTTGCTGTAAATAAGAAAAGCGCAAGCGCCCTGGTCAGCCGTGACAGGTTCTGGAGCTTTCGCGCAGAGTCGCCTGCGGCCCGGAGTCGAAAGGGAAGACATCAGACGTTCAGCTTATTTTAATGAACTTCTACTAAGATCGCAGACGTCGACGCATAGGATGTGCTAATGTCGCCAATGCCACAGGACGTGGCGTTTTTGGCGACGAGTGTGCATCGTAGAAGTCACCACATCGTGTGGAAGGACGTCCTGTGACAACGCTGAACTGGCTTGCACAGGAGGTGTTGACTTTTGCGTTGCGACAGGACGTCGCGGTTTTAGCAAAAGTTCCTCTTTATCGTGTGCGCCTGAGCGGCTGGGCGCTGAAGCTAGACATCAAAAACGCCAAATCTTTATAATTTCTTACCTGTTAAAACAAAACCAGGGTCAGCTCTTTTGTGAGAGAACTGACCCTGCTCTTCTATAAGAATGAAAATATTCGTTATGCTATGGTATATACTTTTTCTTCGGGAAAGATAACACTCACGTCTATTTCTTGCTTAGCATTATTAAAGCCAATATCTTCAATAAGCATTGCAGCTTCCTCTTTGAAAAACGGATTGTAACTTCCTTCATTTAATTCAAAAAGACGTTTTAAATATTGTAATTTTTCCTTCATCTTTATATGTTTGAATGTTTGATTACGTAACTCGAATATTTTCTTATGTTCTGGCTGATGAATCATACTAATGTCTTTAGCATTTACAATAAGCCTTTGCCCACTCTCAGTCACACAACCAATTGAACACAATGCAGAACCTATTAACTCAACTTTCGTAATAACTACATTGTGAAATTCATCGCCGCTTGAGAGACGGAGGTACTCACTTTCGATAACACCTCCAACTTTTCTTTCATTCGCAAGGACGGTATACATATCATCATAGCCATTAATCTGGTTTTTCATGCTGATACCTCTCCTTTTCCAGTATATCAATCACCTTTTATGATAACGATTCTCATTATCATAATTGTAAGTGAAAAAAAGCATTAGGTCAATATACATTCTGAATATTAACTGAAATATTTAATAAGGAAAGGTGACTATCTGTGACAAATAAATTGACAATTGGTTCCTTGAAACCAGGAAAACCTGCTTTTAACAAGACACTTGAAAGTTCTTCTGCTCCCCCTCAAGCTTCAGAAGATTTGGTTGAAATCCAACAGCATCAAAAGACATTTAAGATAAAACCTGAGCGCAATAACACCGTTCTTCATAGTGCTTTAAATCAACGAATCAACCTTGACTATAAATGTGAAAAAGGAACATGTGGTAAATGTCGTGTTAAATTATTGAAAGGAAAAAATATGGTATCTTCTGTAAATCAAGCAGAGAAAAAAAAGTTAGGAAATGAAATTGATTCTAACTATCGTCTGGCTTGCCAGGCTAAATTTAACTAATTATTGGAAATTAGTTGATCCTGTGATGATTTTGCCTTTTTTCCATATACATCTATTAAATGTATTAGGAAAAGGCAGGGATAAAAAATGGCGAATAAACCTCCGCTTCTTCAAGCGGGTGACACAATTGGAATCGTTACTCTAGGAAGTCCCATTGATCCAGCTGCTGCAAATCCTCGAATTGAGATATTGCGTGAGTCGGGGTTTAATGTCATATTGGGAGATTATGTATTTGAACGTGACGGTTTTCTTGCTGGATCAGATGAGGAGCGCGCGTTTGATTTTATGCGAATGATTGCAGAAGATGAAGTAAAAATGATTCTTCCTGCGCGGGGCGGCGTTGGAGTGGCTGGTATTCTCCCATATCTTGATTTTCAATTAATTCGTAACAACCCTAAAATAATCACAGGGTACAGTGACATAACAACTGTATTAAATGCTTTATACCAATTTGGAGATCTTGTTACCTTTCAGAGTTTGATGCTGATCGATTTCAGCCTTACCACCCCAGCTTACAATTTTGACCAATTTTATTCCGCTGTGTCTACATTAGAATCCCCCAGGCAAATAGAAAATCCGTCTGATATTCCACTGGTAAGCCGTGTACCGGGAAATGTTACTGCCCCCATTGTTGGCGGCAACCTTACTTCTTTCGTTGGATTGCTGGGCACACCATTTGAAATTGATACTGCTGATAAAATTATCGTTTTAGAAGATACACATGAACCAACAAATACAGTATATCGGTATTTAAAACATCTTGAAATGGCAGGGAAATTTGACGATTGCCTGGGTATTATAATGGGAGAGTGCACAGGATGCTCTGTATCCTATGGAGAATCATATCAAGAAGTGATTGAAAATTTTCTAGTTCCGCTGGAAAAACCACTGATGACAGGATTAACAACAGCTCATGGATTATTTAAAGCAGCTTTACCTATAGGTGCTGTAGCAAACCTTGATACGACAGGCAATACGCTCACTATTGTGGAACCTACCGCTTCCTTTTTTTAGGCATGGGATTATACAAGACCAGTAATATTGAATTATATAGCTTTCTCCGACCTTCTTCTTAACTTTTCCATATCATGTTTACTATAAATCAGAAAAGGCAACAGATTATGGAAATGATTAGAGGAGGATGTATTTTTATGATCAAAAAGAGGAGCTTACTTATTCTTGTATTTTTATTATCATTCGGACTTTACGCTTGTGGACAAGAAGACCTTACGGATGAACCGGGCACCGACGAAAATCCAGGTTCTCCTGACTTAGAAGAAAACGATGGCACCGAGAGTGGAACAGAGGATGAAGCAGATGAAGAAACATCAGAAGGGACAGAAAATGAAAGCAAAGAACAAGAGGAAACAGCAAAACAGGCCCCCATTACAGTTTCATTGATGAACGGTGAAGAAAATGAAATCGGCACCGCTAACTTAGAAGAAACCGATGAGGGGATTAAAATACAGCTTGAAGCGTCGGACCTTCCGGAAGATAGTGAACATGGATTTCACATTCACGAGACAGGAACATGTGAAGGACCAGATTTTGAATCAGCAGGCGGTCATTTTAATCCGGATGATTCCGATCATGGCTTCGACTCAGAAGGTGGACCACATGCAGGAGACTTACCAAATATAACAACAAATGAAAACGGACAAGCATCTGAAGAATTTATTGTTGAAAATGTAACATTGGCCTCAGGACAAGAGAGTTCCTTATTAAATGAAACAGCATTAGTTATTCATGAAGAAGCCGATGACTATGAATCCCAGCCATCCGGAGACGCTGGAGATCGTATAGCATGCGGTGTCATAGAGGAACAAACGGAATAATAATTAAACGAGAAGGGCTGTCCCAAAAGGTTTTTTCCACTTTAGGAAAGTTTAACTTTTTTAAATGATCAAAGTATAAGAAAAACTAGAGCTTCCGCCATATGGACTTGGCGGCAAGCCAAGTTTTTCTAAAGCTGAAATCCCCTTCGCTTCCACCCGCAGGGCACAAGTGCGACATCTACTCCAACTTTCGCTCGGAGTCTACATATATTTCAGCTGAAGTTAATGAAAAAACCGATGAAATGCCGTCAATTGCTACGATCCTGATGTTTCATCGCCCCTTTTGTTAACACGGCAAGTTCCATTTTATTTATTCCAAAACAATATTCGCTCGTCATATCAAAAATAGTTGGAACAGAATAAGTCTGCAAATAATCAAAAACAGACAAATCTTTGAACCATTCAAAAATGTCAGGTGGTTCCACTGGCTTGTCTTCCCAGGCCTCAGTTAAAGCTGGACTGTAAAATAGGGGCGCTCCTGCGATCAATTTGCAAGCAATTATCCTTTCTTTTCCATAACTCCTATGCATATATTCTTCACTGCTTGAAAACATATATTCCCAATAATCGGAGCGGGATCCTGTGTGCCGGTGTCCTTTAGCAAAGGAACATGCCCCGGCATATACCTCTTCGATTCCAAACAAGATGGCATACAATTTTTTCCCAACTTCTATTCGTTCATTTATTTTTTCGAAATTTTCAATAATTAACCCGGCCAATCTATATTTATTCGATTGCCAGGGGAATTTAGATATAGCGTACGGAAATACAACTTGTGTTAATTGAACAGCTTCCTGACCTTTGAATTTCAACGTTTGAAGGACATATTTCTGAAAATATTCACGCTGAATGACTCTGTCTTCAATATAATGCTGCTCATTTATTATTAATGCGACAGTAAGTAACGCAGAATTTTGTTTTTCTAAAAAATGATTCCAAAAAGGACGCATAAATGCAGAAACGTGAAAGACGGGCAATAGGTGAAACAAGTTTTTCTTTTGATTTTTACTTTCTTCATATAAGAGCAGCTGAGGATAGGCGTCTTGAAATATTAAAGCATTAATTCTTTCAAAGAATTCAAATAAATGCTCCCGCTCTTTACTATTTAACAAATAAGGCAGCAAGTCGCCTTTAAGGTCTGTCATACACCATCCGCCATTTCTAGATACCATGTGAGCCAAAAATGCCCAATGGAGTTCCGGATGTTTCAAAAACACCCCTTTGTATGCTTCTGTTCTTGTGACATTATTTCTGTTCTGTTTTGTTGTTTTTTCCTTAATACGTTCTACTAATACTCTCTCATCGGGTAATACAGAAGCAGGAACTTTATTGTTTTGAGCTCCATTCTTTTTTATTTGATCCTTGACCCATTGCACATCTTCCTTTTCTATTATTATTTCTTTCCATCGTTTTTTTGAATGAACATTATGAAGCATGGTTTCGATCTTGCTTTGTGCATTGTATAGAAAATGTTTATATGTAAACAATTGCTTCCCCTCCCGCACAGGTTTGTACCATTTCTTTCTTTTATTTTATTAACCACATACCGCTCCTATTCGGAACGAATGAAAAAAACGAACAGTCCTTCTTTCTAGACTGCCCGTACTCTTTTCATCATTAATCTATTTCTTCAAGAGAAACTTCTATTTGTTCTTCTGTTTGTGGATTCACTAACACATATGCTTTTACTTTTTGTGATTCTCCATTCTTTTCAAGAGTCATCGTAAACGTAAATTGTTCTCTTTCATCCGAAATAACAACTTTACCGTCATAAGAATAATCTTTCAATTCATAATCAGGATATTCCGCTTTTACCTCGCTTACCGCTGCTTGCCCCCATTTGGCATACTCCGGCTGAGCCAGTCCGATGTTTGCCGGAATCATAAACAAGGCTGCCATCACTAACAACATTGTAAGTTTAAAATGACATTTCAACTTAATTTCCCTCCTCTATCCTTTCATTACCTGTATTTTCTTCTAAGTCTATAAAATTATTCAGAAAATGATAATACGAATAAATGAATTCTTGTAGCGGAAACTAGGGAAAAGCTTTAAGGAGGGAAAATAATGTCATTAAAAAATATATTGGCACGTGTCCGCTCTAATTTTTTATACATTCCTTCTTTGTATGGAATAGCTGCCCTCTTGTTAGCTATTGCAAGTATACAAATAGACACTCATATAATGAGTATAGAATATCTTCACCGTTTTATTCCTGATTCTTTGTTCATGGATATTGATTTGGCTCAAACTATATTAGGCTCTATTTCAGCAGCCTTACTTACCATGACGACAATTACGTTCTCCACTATTTTGGTTGTTTTAACTACTTATATATCTGAGTTTTCACCTCGCACCTTACAAAATTTCATTAGTGATCCCAACACACAGCGAGTTTTAGGATGTTTTATTGCTGGTATTATTTATTCGATTCTATTACTGCTTCTTATAAGAGAAACTGAAATGGTTACTCACTTCATTGCTCCTTCTTTTGCCGTTTTATTTGCAATCATTTGTATATTTGTATTTGTGTATTTCATCCACCATGTATCAAGCTGGATTCAAGTGAGCAGTCTTCTGCACTATATAACACGGAGCACCATTGAGAAAATAGACAAGGAATTTAAGAAAGAGACAGAAATAGAAGCTGATGATCCGTGGGATGATTGGGAAAGTGAAGATATTAAACATATAGATCCTCGTATCATTCGTGCTGAACACTCTGGCTATATCCAAAATATTGATATTGAAGGAATGGTTAAACAAGCCCAAAAAGACGATTGTATTGTACGCATTAACGCCAATATAAATGATTACATAGAGAAAGGGGGAGTGTTTCTGTCTATGTGGGAACTAGATACTCCTAATAATCCCAAAACTTATCATAAATTTATTTCCATCGGACCAGAAAGATCTTCCAAGGATACAGTTGAAATAGCTGTAACGAAAATAACAGAGATTGCTCTTAGGGCGTTATCTTCAGGAATAAATGATCCAAATACAGCTGTGAATTGTATTGAAAATCTTGGAAAAGTATTATCTCACTTGGGAAGCAAACACTTGCCCCGTGCATTTCATAATGATGAACAGCGCCAATTAAGAGTAATAATGGAAAAGCCAGATTTTTCAGACTACCTTTACAAATGCTTTTATCAAATCCGTCAACACGGTTTTAAAGATATTTCTGTCTTATCAGCAGGTCTAAAAGCACTGGGGGTTATAGCAGCAAACAATTCGGATAAAATTAAGGATGTTGTATACAAATTCACGGAATATATAATGGAAGGAATCGATCAAGAATCTCTTTTATCTTGGGATAAAGATTATATTAATCGCCAGCTCGAGGAACTTTACAAGGTTTGTGGTCACAGCAGTAAATTCACAAAATTATAACGTGAATGAAAAGGGGCTGTCACAAACGGTTTTTTTCAGCTTAAAATACACTTCGCTTTCACCCTCAGGGCACAAGTGCGACATCTGCTCAAACTCTCTTTGATAGTTCTCGTAGTGTCTTCTTTGCCGTGTGGGTAGCGTTTTAGCTTCCTCGTGAGTAACGTTACTGCGGGAACTTCAGCTGTCGCTTTTCGAAAAACATTCCAAAGGTAAAATACCTTGTAAACTGATAATATTGAAAGTGAAAACCCATTCTTTCCAGTCAAATTGACGGACTCGCTTCACGGCTCTCGCTAATTCCATTAGATTAATGTATTTCGCGCTGGGTCTACGTGTATTTCAGTTGAAATTATTGAAAAAAAGTAACCGCTCTACTTATGGGACACCCCCGGTATTGTTTATTTTATTTCAATTTCTGTTTGAGCCAACGTAGTTACATTACCGTCTTTAACACGGTCAAGGTATAAAACAGCTGCCCCTTTTTTTTGTGCATATGCTTTAACGTTGATGTTTTTCGTTTTCCCGCCTGCTAGAGTGATCTTTCCGGTCTTTCTTTTATCTAACCTTAAGACGTCAGGATTGCTTATTCTAAGTGTTAGTTTTTCATCATTATATTTGTCTAAATAACTAGTGTCGCCGTCTTGTTCAAATAACGCACCAACCTCCGTTGATAGTGTACGTTCCTTACTTTTTAGGACTTTTTCTCCTTCTGGTGTATTCAATATGAAATTCCAATCGTTCTTTTCTTCGACTTCCGACACTCTCTCGTTAAGCATATAATCTACTGCATATTGCATCGTATGAGGCAGCCACTGAGGATTTGTATTCGTTTTTTCGCCTGCTTGTACAGAAATAGCTGGTATCCCCAGCCCCATAAGGATGGCAATCAATAGACCAAGTGTTTTCCTTGGTTTCATATAAATTCCTCCCTTCCCTTATCAATGAAAAACAATATAACCATTTATCGTAACTATTCCTTTCCCTTCCATTACCAAAACATAATATGAAAATAAGGTTTCAGTTATGATACACAATAATTACAATGCTGTTTTGAGTACTACGTATAAATGCTTTGTTTTGTAAGAAAATAAGAGAAGAATTTACCATCTATAACATAAAGGGGTAAAACATTTGTGAATAACTTAATGGATATATTTATTGTTGCGGGACGAATCATTACTATTTTACCTTTGTTGTTATTCATGACTATATTTATGGGGAAACGAGCAATAGGAGAACTTCCTGTATTTGATTTTTTAATTGTGATAACACTTGGTTCAGTAGTGGGGGCTGATATTGCAGATCCAAACGTCCAGCATTTGCCGACAGCAGCAGCTGTTGTGTTCATCGGTGTTCTTCAGCGTTTGGTGGCACGATTAAAAATATCAAACCGTACAATTGGAAAATATATTACATTCGAACCTACTATTGTTATTCAAGATGGTAAAATTCTTCGCAAGAACCTTAAAAAAATACGATATTCTATAGATAACATTCTTGAAGCTTTACGTGAAAAAGATATATTTGACATCAGCCAAGTAAAAACAGCAGTTGTAGAAGCCAATGGAAATGTGAGTGTTTTAAAACAGCCATTAAAAAACACAGTCACCTTAGAAGACATGAATTTAACGACTAAAACTGCCTCCATTGCTTTTCCTGTCATTATGGAAGGCCAAATGTATCCAGGCGTATTACAAAAATTTAATGTTGATGAAATTTGGCTGCGGCATCAACTAAAAGTTCAAGGAGTCGAAGATATGAGTAACGTCTTTTTTGCCTCTATTAATGAAAATCTGGAAATTCATATTTCCTTAAAAGAAGAACCTGGAATAACTGTCCCACCTATATACAATTAATTTGAAAAACTCGGCTCTCCGTAAAGCCCTATGGCAAAAGGCGTACTTGTAATTTGATCCTTTAACATAAGAAAAGCGCAAGCGCCTTGCTCACGAGCGACAAGGCTGGAGGGGCGGCATATGGAAAGCTGATCTTTGCTTTCCATTGACGAACCGAAGGAATCTCGAGTGAGTAGGCGCTTGTGCTAGACATGTAAAACGCCAACTATTTATAATTTCTTACCTTTTTAGAAAAACTTGACTTGTCGCCAAGTCCTTAATGGTGAAATCCTTATTTTTTCTTATACTTTATCCCTTTAATAATGTTAAACTTTCTTAAAGTGAAATGAAAAACCGCCTTTTTACAGGCGGTTGAACACATTTAGAATTATTTCCCAATAAACATTTGCGTCCAGTGATTCCCTTCTTCTACATATCCTACACCTATATGCGTTACCTCTTTATTTAAAATATTTTTACGGTGGCCTTCACTATTCATCCAAGCTTGAACGACTTCTTCTGCAGACCCTTGACCTGCGGCAATGTTTTCAGCTGCAGCAGTATAGTCAACTCCGAAGTCATTCAGCATATTAAATGGACTTCCATAGGTCGGTGAATTATGTGCAAAATAATTGTTTTTTGCCATGTCTTCTGATTTAGCTTGTGCTACTTCTGCTACTTGCGAATCTGCTTTCAGAGCGGACAATCCATTTTTTTCTCGTTCTTGATTGGTTAACTCAATTACTTGCTGTTCAATACCTGATCCAGCGTCGCCTTCATCAGAAGAATCTTCTTTCTCTTGAGATTCGTCAGGCTGTTCAGCTGATTGATCTGGTTGCTCTTGTTCTGATTCTTCTGGAACGTTGAACTCTTCTGCATTTGGCACTTCCACTTCTGGATCTTCAATTTCTAAATCAGGGTTTGGTACAGGCAGCATTGGTGTTTCTCCGCCATCTCCGTCTTCCTCCCCTTCCGGAAAAAGATTAAATGGGAAACGATTATTATTTTGTTGTCTTTCTGTATTTTCTGCACCATCTCCCGGTGTAAAACCTATTTGTTCATATTCATTATTTCTCTGGTCACCAGCACCCTGATTACCCGTATTACACCCTGTAAAGATTGTTGTTATTAATATACATGATAAAAGCATAAATACTTTTTTACTCATCTTGTTCCCTTCTTTCTTTATAAAAAGTCAAAATGCTATTACTAATATTTACAGCATGTTTTTTTTTATTCCCTTTCTTCTATTTGTTCCATTATTGACATAGCAAGAATAGGCTAATGTATAAATTCATATTGACAAGGGTTGATTAAAATGGAACGATACCGTCTGCCGGTCCCTGTTCATTCCTACTCCATTATGGCACCGAACATTTCGATTTTTTTTCCGCAGTTAATGCTGTTAAACCCAATGCATCAACAAAAATTAAACGACGCCATTTATAACAAGATGGATGGGATGTTTTTACAAGTAAAAGAGCTTGGGTATTATGAACCAGGCGTGACAGAGATCATGGGAAATTACGAAATGAAAAACAATCAGCGCGGTATTGTAAGTTTCACATTCACGCTTTTTGCTAATATGCCTTCGCTCGCACATCCAGTCGAATTTATGGATTCGCTGACTGCCGATGCTCAATCAGGAGAAATTTACCAATTAAAGGATTTATTTAAACAAGGAAGTGACTATGAAGCCCGTATTAATGCCATTATTGAGGAGCAAATTAAACAAAGGGATATACCGCTTTTGAATGGATTTCCTGGAATTTCTCCAAATCAAAAGTACTATATTGCCGATAAAACGTTGGTTATCTACTTTAATGAATATGATATATCACCTGGGTATGCAGGGTTTCCAATGTTCCCCATTCCAACTTTTGAACTCCAAGACATCACTAAAGAAAATAGTCCGCTTGACGTTTTGTCTGTGTAACAGAGAAGCCGTCCCGTAATAGTAATAGAGGGACGGCTGACGCATACTCATCTGATATTACATGCAACACCTAGTTTGATCAGCGTTTAAATACGGGTTAATCTAAGAAAAGCACAAGCGCCTTGCTCACGAGCGACAAGTCCTGGAGGGGCGGCATATGGAAAGCTGATCTTGCTTTCCATTGACGAACCGAAGGAATCTCGAGCGAGTAGGCGCTTGCGCAAGACATGTAAAACGGCAACTATTTATAATTTCTTATCTTTCAAAAAAAGAGGACCCCTTTTTCAAAGGTCCTCCTTACGTTCATTTATTGATATATTTTTGCAAACAACGGAATATTAAGATGGGATGCCTGAATGTTCTTCTGTCTTTTTTTCAACAGCAGCTATTTTTTGCAGAATAAAAGCCACTATCGCTAAGCCTATAGCCAGAAGGTCAAACCAGATGTTTGTGTTTATTAACGATATCGCTGCTCCAAGTAAAAGAAGTCGAACAACCCAGCCTGCCCGGCCTTTTGAAAACCAGCCTTGAACCGAAGCCGATAAGAAATAAATTCCTGCTCCTGCTGTAACAGCTGCGAGTATAATCGTTCCTGCGTCTCCCATCATAAAGAGGGAAGGACTATAAATAAACATATATGGCACAATAAATGCTGCTATTCCAAGTTTAAATGCTTGCACCCCTGTTTTAAAAGGATCTTCACCTGCTACACCTGCCGCTGCATAAGCTGCCAAGGCAACTGGAGGCGTAATGGCGGACATCACTGCAAAATAAAAGACAAACATATGAGCAAATAATGGTTCAAACCCTATTTCAATCAGACCTGGAGCAACAACTGACGCAGCTACAGCATATGCAGCAGTGGTCGGCATGCCCATTCCAAGTAAGATGGAAATAAACATAGCAAAAACAAGCGCAAGGAACTGATTTGTATCCGCCACTCCAAGCAGCATGGAACTAAATCTCATTCCTACTCCAGTTAAGGCAATAACACCAACAATTATGCCAGCACAAGCACAAACCGCCAATAATTGAATGGTGTTTCTCATTCCTAGATCAAATGCGCCTATCAGTCGGCGAATACCCATTTTATTCGTTTTAGTGAACCAGCTTATTACAAAACAAGCAATAATAGCAGCTGTACCTGATCGAATAACGGAATACCCATTAACAAGCAAATAAATAAGAAGCACTACTGGCAGAAACAAATAGGCTTGTTTTACAATTCCTTTAAAAGAAGGCAAATCTTTCCGCTTAATACCTTTCATCCCACTTTTTAGAGCTTGAAAATCTACCATAAAATAGACCGAAATAAAATATAAAAAAGCAGGTATTGTAGCGGCAACAATGATTTCAGCATAAGGGATACCAGTCACTTCTGCCATAATAAAAGCACCAGCTCCCATAATAGGAATCATAATTTGTCCGCCAGCTGATGCGGTCGCTTCTGTAGCCGCCGCAAATCGTCCATTATAGCCTACACGCTTCATTAACGGAATAGTAAGGGATCCGGTTGCTACAGCATTTCCGGCAGACGTACCATTCATCATTCCCATTAAACCACTAGAAAGAACGGACACTTTAGCCGGACCACCACGCATTCCGCCAGCAAGGGAAAACGAAAAGTCTATAAAGTAACGACCGACTCCTGACATTTGTAAAAAAGCGCCAAAAACAATAAATAATAAAATATATTTCGATGATACGTCGAGTGTCACACCAAACACACCATCCACAGCAAATATATACGTAACAAACCGGTCAAATCCATATCCACTGTGATTTAATAAACCAGGAAGCCAAGGTCCCAAAAATACATAAGCGATAAAAACACCAGCTAAAATAGGCAGTGTCCAGCCACTCGTACGCCGTGTTAACTCAAGAACAATAACTAACCCTATGACTGCTGTTACCGTGTCGAGCATTTCAGGCATAACACCTACTCTAAACAATAAAGAAGAAACATTCGTTGTAATATAATACGTTACCCAAAGAGTAGCAGCAATTAATAACCAGTCTATTGCATGAATTTTGTTCGATGTTGTACTCCAGCCTTTATATAATATAAATCCTAGTATCGCACCAAATGCTAAGTGAATGGTCCGAAATACCCACGGCTCCATTGGACTTAAATTTAAAACGTATAAATGAAAAATAACAGCAGCTACTGCTATCGTTGTAAACGCAATTTTGACAACTCCCGACAACTCACGCGTATTCGGTCCCCCATCTGCTGCCTCTTCTATTTGTTTTGCTTGATCGTCTGATAATAACGATTCTTTTTCGTCTGGTGAACGTTGGTCTTTCTCTGCCATATTTTTTACTCCTTTCCGTTTTATGAGACGGTAACTTTTCAGCCTTCAATACGAAAAGAACCTGAGTATCGTATGGTTCAACACCCTATTGAAGACTGAAATACCTTTCAATAATAGGCAGGCCTTTTTAACAGGCCCGCCCCACATTTATTTATTACTCTTCCCATTCAGACGGGTATACATCTTCTGGCAGATCAATACCCTCTTCTTCGTAAAATTTAATAGCACCAGGGTGCAATGGCATTACATCATTTTGAAGAATTGCTTCAATTTCAGCTTCTTCTGCAGCAGAATGCGTATCCATCAATTTTTCTTGGTTTTCATGGTATGCTTTTACTAAGTCGTACACGAATTCTTCATTTGCTTCCTTATGCACAATTCCAAAGTTAAACATTGCAATTGTTTCTAAATCTTCATCCAGCTGGTTGTAGGTGTCTGCTGGAATAGTGTATTCAAAGAAATATGGATATTCCTCGATGACTTTTTCGCGCTGTTCTCCGTTAATACCAAAGAAATTAATATCACGCTGAGCCTCTACCTCACTTACCGCAGAGATTGGAATACCAGCCGCAAATCCTATTACATCAAGCTGTCCATCCATTTGTTGACTTACCATATCACTAGCCCCAGCTTGTACGGGATCAACATTCAATTCAAGCGCATCGTGAATAAGTGGTAAATACGTTCCGGACGTTCCACCTGCAGGTCCAACACCAACTTTCATACCATCCATATCGTCTATACTTTCTACACCACTATCTTCAAGAGACCACCAGTGAAATGGAGTTGTATACATTGGGAAGGTTACGCGAACATCTTCCATTTTATTTCCTTCTGTCCATTCCCCTGTCCCTGTTACTCCTTCATATCCTGGTCCAAGTGTTACAAGACCGATATCTTGATCTTTTCCATTTGTTAACTGCATATTATGAACAGGACCACCAGTCACTTCTACGTTTGCCGTAATATCTAATTCACTTTCCAATAATGAACCAATTCCACCGCCATAAATATAGTAAGTACCGCCTTGTGATGCTGTACCAATTTTGACGGTAGAAGGATAGTCATCATAAGAGATTTCTTCTTCGGAAGCTTGCTCTTCTCCATCTGCACTTCCATCAGCACCATCTTCTGCGCCGCTGTCATCAGACCCGCCGCAAGCCGCAGCAAATAAAATACCAGCACCGCTCACTGCAGATAAAAGCGTACGTTTTAAATATTTTTCCATGATTTTTCCCCCTGTGTTATATAGAATATTTTCACTTTTTGAATTATAAAGCGTTTACATTATAATTTCAGTATTTGGTCTTAAATATCTTTTTGGTCTTTTTGTTCATGAACATAAAAACAGCACTCTATAGCTGAAAATAGAGTGCTGGATTAGGAGATATCATATTTTTTCTGTAATTTCTTTAATTCTTTTATTAATTCTTGTCCGATGTTTTCCTCATATTGTTTATAAACTGGTGTAAACGTCTTTTTCCATTTTTCTTTCTCTTCAGCAGTTAATTCATGTATTTCCATCACATTTTGTGTTTTCATTCTCTCTAACATTTCATTATTAATGTCTTTTGCATGGGTCCGCAGCCATTCTGTTGTTTCATCCATTGCGTCCTCTATAGCTTGCTGATGTTCAACCGGCAGCCTGTTCCACATAGACTTGTTCGTAAGTACAGCATACCCTAAATAGTTATGGCGGCTTATCGTCATATAACGCTGCTGCTCATAAAAACCTTTAGAATAAATATTAGAAAGTGTATTTTCTGTTCCGTCTATTTTCCCATCGCTGAGCAAAGAATAAACACTATTAAATGGATAGGTTTTTGGATTGGCATCCACCTTATGATACGTTTCTGACAAGACCTTACTTGGCATCACTCTCATCGTAAGCCCTTTCAAATCTTTAGGATCTGTAATGGGACGAATATTGTTCGTAATATGTTTAAATCCGTTTTCCCAAAAGGCAAGCCCTTTATAATGAGAAGTTTCAATACTCTCAAATAGTAATTCACCGATTTTTCCTTGAAAAGCTTCTTTTACCATTCTTTCGTTCTCAAAAGCAAATGGGAAATCCATTACCATCCATTTATTATCACGAACAGCTATTTCAGAAAAAGCCGGTGCAATAAAATGTACTTGATTATTACGTAAAGCTTCAAACTCTTCTTGCGCTTCGTAAAGCATCCCATTCGGATATACTTCCACTTCGACCCAGCCATTCGTTTTTTCCTTCACTGCCTGGGCAAAATAACGAGCAGCTTTCCCTTTAGGTGTGTTTTCTGCTGTTACATAACTAAATTTCAAAGTCACTTTTTCATTTAAACCTTTCACTTCTTCATCTTCAGCTGCGATGTTTTGATTTTCCTCATAACCAAAACCAATATACAAAGATGTCATTAAACCAATTACGACAAAAGCAGCAATGGTAATTAAATTCTTCATTAACCTGACTCCTCTGAGTTGTCTATCCTTTTATACAACTGAATCGGTCTTCCAATTTGTCCATAGGTTAATTCAATTTTTACTTTTCCTATACTTTCAAGATAATTTAAATATCTTCTTACGGTTACCCGTGCCAGCCCGATATCTTGACCAATGTCCTCTGCTGACAGAGGTGTTTGTATTTTATTGAGAAAATCAACGACTTGCTCTAGGGTCTTTTTTTGTAAACCTTTAGGAAGTTCATCTTGCTGCTGGTCTTGATTTTCTCCAGACAAAATCATCTCATCAAGCTCATTTTGGGACATCTCTTCCCGGTTAAGAAATTGTGCACTTCGTTGTCGGTATTGAGTTAATGCCCTTTTCATTCTTTCAAACGTAAACGGTTTTACAATATAGTCAATGACACCTGCTCTTAGTAAGTCTTGAATGGTTGCTGTATCATTTGCAGCTGTCACAGCTATGATATCGATATTAATTCTTGCTTCTCTTAAATACTGAATACACTCTATACCATCTTCATTAGGCATATAAACATCGAGCAATACGAGGTCAGGTTCGATTTCGTTCACAAGTTCCCTGCCTTTTTGGCCATCGGCTGCTACTCCAGCTACGGAGAAACCATCCACTTTTTCGATAAACATTTTATTAACTTCCTGTACCATCGGGTCATCTTCAATTAACAGGATTTGGATGTCTGTTTTAGCTTGTTTCACTCTGATGGCCCTCCTTTCTTTTCATAGGAAGTATGATCGTTATTTCTGTGCCCTGCTTATCAGATGTAATATCTATTTGCCCATCTATTCTGTCTACAATCGACTTAACCAAAAACATACCAATACCCCGTCCTTCATTGCTTTTCGTAGAATATCCTCTTTCAAAAATATGTTTTAATACAGTTTCTTTCATTCCAGTGCCATTATCCTCTACTCTTATTAATAATGCTTGTTCGCTCTCTAGAATATGGACAAAGACTTTTTTGTCGTTATCTTCTATATTTTTCATCGCGTCAAAACTATTATCAATTAAATTTCCAAGAATAACGACTAAATCGTTGGAATGGATTCCTTCCGGATATTGATTAAAATAAGAGTTTCTATTCAAAGACAGTTCAATCCCCAGCTCTCTTCCTCTACTTGATTTTCCAATTAACAGCCCGGTGATGCTATCATCATGAATTTGATCACTTACCCTTTTTATAAAATTGTTTTCACTATTTGTTACATCATAAATAAATTCAAGCGCTTTTTTACCTTCATCCATTTGAATCAAGCCAGCAATGGTATGAAGTTTATTTGAATATTCATGATTTTGAACTCTAAGCGCATCCACAAACGTTTTTACCCCAGTTAATTCTTCGGCTAACCGGTTCACTTCTGTTTTATCTTGAAAAATAGCTACAGCCCCTATAGTTTTATTATTCACTTTTATAGGAATGCGGTTACTTAAAATAGCTCTGTTTTGTACGTAAAACTCTTTTTGAAAAACTGCTCGATTCATCTCCAATACTTCA
Source organism: Alteribacillus sp. YIM 98480 (assembly GCF_009765375.1). Taxonomy (GTDB): domain Bacteria; phylum Bacillota; class Bacilli; order Bacillales; family Marinococcaceae; genus Alteribacillus. The sequence continues at coordinate 467,955 of NZ_VTOK01000001.1, read as the reverse complement.
GGAAGTCTGGTATCAGGGATAACTTCTTTAATGGGTCGACCGATAGGCTCTCCTGCAACACTAAGCATCTTTTTTGCAGCATGATTCATAACCGTTATTTTTTCTTTTTCATCGATGGCAATGACCCCTTCATGGATGGCATGAAATGTGGCTGTTCGTTCCACTAAAACCCGCGCTAAATCTTCTGGCTCCATTTCAAACGTTTGATTTTTAATATGGGATGCTAAAAGCCATGCTCCCCACGTTCCAAATAGAATCGTAATGATAAATATAAGTATGGCAGGATTACGGAATTCTTCAATAAGTGACATAGTAGATGGCAAAATATTACCGCTTACTACGACACCTACTTGTTCCTGATTATCATTCATAATGGGTACGAATGCTCTTACCGTAATATCGTCATTTGCTTTTGCTTTTGTGGTATAAACATGCTCTGAAAAAGCTGCTTCTGCATCATCACTGTTAAAATAAGAATAAAGTCTATCCGGGATTGGATGTGATAAACGAATTTTATTCATATTTAAAACAACGACATAATCGATTTTGTTCAATTTACGAATTCGTTCAGCTATGGGTTGTATTTGATCAGCACCATCTAGCTCAGTTACTGATTCTTTAACAGTTTGATTTTGAGCTAAATTTTGAGAAGTAATCATTGCTCGTTGTGTTAACTCTTCTTCTTTTACGTCTGATGCATAACCAAGCAATATAATGCCTATCATTATAAAAGTAAATAATACAATACTAAAAACCAAAAATGTGATCTTGCCGCGAATGGGCATACGGCCAATGATTCCCACCTTAACTCCGTCCTTATGTCATTTTTTCTCACTATATCATAAGTCCTGTTCTTATACATTAAAGATTACGTTTTTAGGCTCCTGAAAGGAAAGCACGCCATTTTTCGGATTGGCTTGAACCATGCTATAATAAATACTTAGATATCAAAAACTTGTGGAGGATATATGCTGACATTTGAAGAGAAAATAAAAATTATAGAAACTTTTCCAGAATTGACAAAAAAAGAAGTGTCACTGGGACGATTGAATTTTCAGTTTGAAGATAGTGTATATGATAAAAAGAATGTCGTTTATCATTTACATCCAAATGGTAATGGCTTTGTTTATGCCGGTTTGCTTGAAGAATACGACTCTGATGAAAAAGGGCTGGTTAACATTCGGAACTTTTCTGAAGAAGAACTTCGCTCTATTATTAATGCTTCTATTTCATCTCTATCTGCCAATGATTCAGACCAGGAAATGTATTTAGAAGAATGGATTAATGACAATGACCAAGTACTTGTCCTTCTTAAGGAAGGAGATGAATGGAATGTGTATGCAGACACCGATCTTGATGGCACCTTCAACTCTTATCCGGAAGCAGCAGATTACTTGGAAAAAGAAGGATTCAAACGGGAATAAGAAAAGCGCAAGCGCCTTGCTCACGAGCGACAAGTCCTGGAGGGCCGGCATATGGAAAGTTGATCTTTGCTTTCCATTGATGGACCGAAGGAATCTCGAGCGAGTAGGCGCTTGCGCTAGACATTAAAACGCCAACTATTTATAATTTCTTACCTTTTAAGAAAAACTCGCCATTTCGGCGAGTTTTTTATCTATTCGTTGTTATAAGCTGATATAATCTCGTCTGGCACCTGATTTTCAGGAAAAACACCGTACAATTCTATTCTACGATTATTGGTAAGGAACCGAACAAAATATTCCCCTTCTCCAATGTTTCTGTATTGTTCTAATGCTACTTCTATTACTTCTGTATCTTCCACTTTAACAGATTGCTCCATGCCTTGTTCGCTTTGTTCTCTAAAAACTTGATCGGGATATGGTGTGCCACGCGTTCCACCAGGCACCCGCAGTATTTCTAGTGCATTAATGTCTTCTGGCATTAATCGAGCCTGTTCTAAATATCCTTTTTCGTCTAGCCATTGTTCTAATTCATAAAACGATTTTTTCCATGGAATATCAGGCTGTGGTTGATTTAGTGATGGATTCTCTTCTTGTGTCGTAGATTCTAACAAGATATGTCCCCAGTTCATCCCAGCTGCGGTCATTTCATTTAGTTTCATTGAAGAAATTTCATATTTTAATATTTGCTGAAGTTCTTTTATTTCGTCTGTATTCGTTATTGTAACGTTCTTTTGTATAGGCCCGCTTGCTGTAATAACGATGTTATCAAGCTCTTGATCAAGTTCATCAACGTGATATTGCATTCGTTTATACGGTTCTGACTCCATAATACCAGCTAATTTTTCCTCCACTGCCTCGATCGGCAGCTCATATTGACGTACAAGCGTTGAACCGTTTTCCAGCTGATAGGCTATCACGTATCGGTTGTTCCCATATGGCGTATGGGCATCTACCTCTTCAGGCTTTGTATTTACAATATGTTCATGTATTTCTTTAACATTTTTAATATAGCTCTCATCCGAAATAAAAACGTCAGAATTCTCCTTGTTTGTCAATGGGAACACATCGTTGCCAAAGTATACACTTTCGATTTGATTATGATCTGGAACATTGGACTCATAACCGAGAACATCCATATTAATAATACATGCTAGTATGACCATCACACCAGCATAACCAGCATAATGAAAAAACGTTTTCCCATTCCAAATTCTCCATGTCTTTTGAAGAATCATTTCTGCGATAAGATAACCGAGGAGCGAAGCGAATATATAACCAAACATCAGCCATCCCATTGTTCCGTACTGTTCAAAATATACACCTCCCAAGAGCATCGCACAAATGGTTACTCCGTATTTAAAAATGGGACGCAGCGGTTGAAAGGTAATCGCTTGGCCAGCCATTTCGACTTGACGGATTTTGTATAGGATATAACCAGCTGCGCCAAACAGCACAGTTAAAAGCAAGTAAATGAGTATTTTTCCGACCGGAATGTCCGGAATGTGATTAAACTCACTCATCATAACAATTGGTGCCCATCTGGTAACCGTTTCTCCTGTATAATATTGATTAGAAAATCCATACATATAATAATTAAGATTGGTGCTAATTAATACAAACAAACCTGCCGGAAGCATCAAAATAATGAAAGTTAGAATACCTTGAGCCACAGACATCCCTGTCATCATGCCAATGAATACCGAAAAACAAAAATAAAATAATGACATGATTGTCATAACAATGGTCCAGATCCATACGTCAGCAGCAGAAATGGATTCAAACACAGAATAAGCATTAACTGCCATTGAAGCAGCAATTGCTGTTATCCATACAGGAATCATTAACATAAGCGCAGCGGTGATCATATGATTGACATACAAAGCACCTCTTTTTATCGGCAAACTGTGTATCATGTCGGCTGCGGACTTTGTCTGTAAATATCGAAACAGAAAAATACCTGCTATGATCGGTACAATGAACGACATTAGTAATTGCATAGGAAATCCTATATTAAATAAATGTTCGATATGTTGATATTGCGTGCGATTTTCATCAGCAGCATATAACACCATTTGCAATGGAACAGAAAATAGCAGACCTATAAGGTAAATGAGACTAATCCATCCATGTTGCTTCATATTTTGTTTTTGTATACCTGGATTAAATAAGGATGTTTTCAATTTCATAGCCGACCCCTCCCATCTCATAAATAAAAATTTCTTCTAGCGTAAGCGGCAGCATATCAAATACCAACGGCTGGGAAGATCGAATGATTTCTTCTATGTGTTGTTTTTGACCTTTTCCAATTAAAAGATTTACACTTCCTCTTTTTTCTTGATGAAGAATATTCAACTGCTTTAGCACGGTTGTTTCTTGTTCTGATGATGAAAATGCAACTTGAATTTTATGTGTATCTGTTTTCAAATCGTCTAACTCTTTTTCAATGACTAATTTTCCTTTATGCATAATGCCAACATGATCACAAATATCTTCAATTTCTCTTAGATTATGAGAAGAGATAATTACCGTTAAATCTCTTTCTGCTACATCCTGAAACAATAAATTTTTAATTTTCTGGCGCATGACAGGGTCAAGTCCATCAATTGGTTCATCTAGTATCAAAACATTCGGCATACAAGATAGAGATAACCAAAAAGCTGCTTGACGCTGCATCCCTTTTGATAATCGTTGTACTTTTCGATATGGATCTATATTAAATACTTGCTGTAATGCTTGATACCGTTCTTGATTCCAATCTGGATAAAACGATCTGTAATAATCTGCCATTTGTTGTATTGTGGCTTGCGGAAAAAAGTAAAGGCTGTCTGGAATGAAAACTACTTTTTGTTTTAAAGATACATTTTCATAGATTGATTGTTTTTCAATGTGAACATTTCCATGATCAGGCTGATAAATGCCTGCCAATATTTTTAACAATGTCGTTTTCCCCGCTCCATTGGAACCAAGCAGACCATATATAGACCCTGTCTTGATAGATAATTCAATCGTATCTACTGCTGTTTCTTTTTCAAATTTTTTCGTTACTCCTTCAACGTGTATCATCTTGTTCTCCCTCCTCTTGCACTTCCTCAAACCAATGCTCTAGTTCTTCTTTCGTCAAGCCGAAATAAATAGCTTCTTTCAACAAAGCTTGAAACTGCCCCTTTAATTCTTCTAATTTTTTATCATTTGATATCCATTCAATGGGAGCCACAAAATACCCCTTTCTGTTTGCTGAGTATAAATAGCCTTCTCTTTCTAGTTCGCGATAGGCTTTTTGTATTGTATTTGGATTTATCGTTAATTCTTTAGAAAGCATACGAACAGAAGGAAGCTTTTCATCTGGGCTCAATACTTTAGAAACAATCAGTTCTTTAATATTATCAATGAGCTGCTCATATATTGGCTTTCGGCTTCGCACATCTAATTCAAACAAAACATCCCCTCCTTTTTATATTTTTGTCTCATCTGTATTATTTGTATTAACACAGATAATTTTAATCAATTTTTTCCAATATGTAAAGGTTATTTTGTTAAAAAGGAAAGATCAATCCCTTCTTGTTTAAATAAAAAAACCCGCCTATTGGCGAGTTTCAGCACGGTCTGTTATGCGTTTGCCTTATTTTGCATATCTCGATAAAGCTGCTGATATGCTTTTGACTCCTCTTTTTTCCCTGCTTCTAAATATATTTTTGAAAGCCAGCGTACAGGAAGAGGATCTGATTTGTCCATCTCCATTTCCCAGCTGAAACACTCAATGGCCTGATCAAGCTGATCAAAATGATAATATAACTCACCTAACTGCCGCTGTTTATCGGGATCATCACTGAGCTGTTTCATTTGTTCTATACGTTTTACCACTAACGATTGGGAATAAATTTCTTTAATAGGATCAAGCCAATTGGAAATATAAGAGAGGTCGCGGCTTTCCATTAATTGAGTGACGCACTTTTGCAGAATGGTCTCTGCTTTTCTTGGTTGTGTTTTAAAAAGAGAGGCAAGGTAGGAGTTGAGCTCTTCAACTTGAATATCCGCTGAAACAACATCTATGTTTTCTAACATTGTTTCTAACGTCGACCATTGTTCTTCTTTAAGAGACATGTGGTGTTTGTTCATTAATTGGACGGATGAATTAAGATGATGATACTTTAGATAAAAACGGAGTAACTCATACTGAAGGGATTCTAAATTCGGAATGCGCTGATATAAATCTTCCAAGATAAAAAGAAGATCAGTATGTGTGTATTGCTTATTAAGTAATTGCTGGAGTTGATTGTAATAAACAGCAGATGAAGTTTGGATAAGCTGATTCATTAACAAAGCCAGAGCATCTATCCAACGCTCCTCATTATTAAGAAAATCGATAAGCTCCTCGGCTCTTTCCGGATGTTTTTTCCGACGGGCAAACAAAGCTTTTTCCACAAATAAAGGGTCTTTTTCCCATAAAGTGCCGGCCATCTCTTGATACATCATTTTGAATTTTGCATATCCTAATTCATTTGCTGTTTGCTTTACCCAGCTGTGCTTTGGCGTAAAATCCAACAATATACGCAAAATACGGTAAGCAGCAAATAATTGGCCATTGCGGCGATATTGATAAAAGTAGGCTTGAATGTCTTTAAAAAGTTTTCTCTTTGGGATAAACGCATCGAAGAAAGTTAGAATAAGGGCGGTTTCATGAGGGGTATACTGTTTTTGCAGTTTTCCGTGCATCTGATTGAAGCTTCGTTTTTGAAAAGTTCCTTCAGAAGATAAAACCGTGCGGCAAAAAGGGTGGGCAGAAGGAAATGTCATTCCATGTTTAAAAGCTTTTTCTAAGTGAGAACGCCGTCGTACACTTGCTGCTTTTAAAGCAGTAAGATATTCGTCTTTATAGAAGAAAAGATAATAAACGCCTCTATTTTTATCTACCGTTTCTACAATCTTGCTTTGGAGGTAAACTGCCATTCTTTGCGGCTGAATCGATATTCTTTTTTTGCCATCAATAATCAAGTAATCGAGGTTTTCCATTACTATCCCTCCTATTTCTTCTCCCAAACATATCATACTTTTTCTATAATTTCATCAATCAGATGTATGTACAAAGAGTTGACGAATACAAGAAGGGTTTCCCGCAAGCATTGACACTTTTGAGAAACCCTTATTTCAACTGCTAATTATTATCTATTTGAGCGCGCTGAAGTTTACCGCTGTAATCTACGTACACACTTTTCCATTCTGTAAACACATCTAATGAAGCGGTTCCGGAATCACGGTGGCCGTTACCTGTTTTCTTTGTTCCTCCGAATGGCAGATGGATTTCAGCCCCGGTTGTCCCCGCGTTTACATAGACAATTCCCGTATCCATTTCATGCATGGCCCGAAATACTTCATTTGCATCCTTTGTAAAAATGGAACTTGATAATCCATAAGCTGAATCATTATTAACCCGCATTGCTTCATCGAAATTTTCTACAGGTATGATAGCTATAACCGGTCCAAAAATTTCTTCCTGAGCAATTTTTGCACTTGGTTGAACGTTTGTTATTATTGTCGGTTCATAGTAATTGCCTTTACCTTGCTGCCCTTCACTTAGGATACGGCCGCCGCACAGAAGTTCGCCTTCTTTTCTGCCAATTTTAACGTATTCATGAATATTTTCTAATGCTTGGCGGCTGATCACAGGGCCAACATCCGTCTCTTCTTTCGCTCCATCTCCAATTGTTAGCTCTTTTGATCGTTTTACGAGAACTTTTTCTAGTTCTGTTTTTATATCCTGGTGAACAATAACACGGCTCGCAGCAGTGCAGCGCTGCCCGCTTGTTCCAAAACTGCTCCATAAAATACCGTCCACTGCCAAGTCAATATCTGCACTATCCATTACCGTAATGGCATTTTTTCCGCCCATTTCCAGTGATACCTTTTTCAGCATACTACCGGCTTTACTAGCTATCAGACGGCCCGTTTTGGTAGAACCAGTAAAGGATACAATGTCGATCTGCTCGTGCTCTACGATGGCATTTCCAACTGTTTCTCCTGCACCATGTACGAGGTTAACAACCCCTGCAGGCAGACCGCATTCATCTAGAATACGAACAAAGGCATTTGCCATCCCTGGTGTCTCTAAGGCCGGCTTCCACACTACCGTGTTGCCGCTTATGATGGCAGGGAACATTTTCCAGCTGGCAATCGCAATCGGAAAATTCCACGGGGTTATTAATCCAGCAATTCCAACAGGACTTCGAATACTCATCGCATGCTTGTTAGGAAGTTCAGCTGGGACAGTCTGCCCGAATAATCGGCGGCCTTCTCCTGCCATATAAAAACCCATATCAATTGCTTCCTGCACTTCACCGCGTGCTTCTTGGATTGGTTTACCATTTTCTGCGGTTAAAATCTGAGAGAGTTCTTCTTTTTGTTCTCTCAATTTTTGAGATATTTCAAAAAGCATTTCACCTTTTTCCGGTGCAGGAACTGTTTTCCAAAATAATTGTGCACGTTTAGCTGCATTTACAGCTTCATCCACCTCTGAAGGAGAGGACAGATTAACCTCAGCCAGTACTTTCTCATTTGCCGGATTAATTACTTTTTCCGATTCTCCTTGTGCACTTTTCCATTCGCCGTTAATATAATTTTGATAAGCATAGCCTGCTTTCATGAATTTCCCCTCCCTAATTGGTTGTTTCTTTAATGACAACTCCCCTTTTTGCCATTTCTTCGATGTATTCTTTGCCTGGTACTATTTCCTCTGGACAAAAGATACCTCTTTTTTTTATTAAACCGCTTCCCATCATTTGTGCGGCAATCGAAATCGTATAAGCTGTAGCACGAGCCATAGCAGTGACATTTAAAGTCCTGTCTTTGACCGTTTTCATTTCAAATTCATAGGCTGTATTATTCCCGTCTTTTATACCTTCTGTTCGTACCCGCAGCAGCACAACATCATCTTTGTTTTTTAAATCAACAACAGGGGTCAATACTTCACGAAGCACTTCTCTTGGCTTTACTTTTTGTCCTCCAATATCTACCTGATACGTTCGATCTGTCATTTTCAAATCGACGAAAAGTTTAAACTTTTCCGCATGTCCTGGATAACGAACTGTTTTATAATCTAAATTTTTCACGTAGGGAAACGTTTTAGGAAGCGTAGAAGTACCTCCAGATGTATGAAATGCTTCTAATGGTCCGAAACCCTCAAAGTAAATCGGCTCTATTTCTGACAACGGCTTAACATATGTGAGTTCACCATTTCGAATAATGAGAGAAGGGTCTGTATAATGATCAAATACCCCCTCTATAGAAAACACATGATTATACTCAAAGGGAGGTTCAGGTCGTAATGGGAGACCGCCAACACGCAAGTAAATATTTTCTACCTCATCAAGCTTCTCGGCTCCATAACCCGTCAATATATTTATCATTCCAGGAGCCACACCTAAATCAGGTATATAGGTAATCCCAGCCTCTATTGCTTCTTGTTTCCATTCTAGAATATGATCAGTTGCTTCTCCAATATGACCGCCTAAATCACATGCATGTACACCTGTTTTTATAGCTGTTTTAGCTACCGTTTCATTGAAAGTATAAAATAACGCGTTAACTACCACATCAAAATTTTTTATAAAGGCAGCTAGCTGTTTTTCATCCGTAGCATCCACATAAACTGAAGTTAGGCGGCTATCTTTTAACGGAGCAATCGCAGCATCAGCTTTTTTCTTCTCTACATCTGCAAGAGCTACTTTTGTAACAGCTGGATTCGTTAATAAATCTCTTGCCACTTCCTTTCCCATAAGTCCAGCTCCTAATACGGCTGCTTTCATTTTCCTCACACCTCCGCCCGTTATTAAAGCAGTTCTGCTGCTTTTAAAAACGTCTTCATTTCAACTTATTCAGGCGGAGATCTTTATATTAAATAAACTTTTTGTTTTTAGAAACAATACTGCTATTCTCCTGTTTTTTATATGTTTTCAACGACATAATATAATAGGTAATATACGCTGCTACTATGAACAGCAATATTTGTACAATGGCAAGCGGAACGATAAGGAAAATCGAAAAGGACACGCTGATCCATAAAACGAGTACAGCGATTATTTTCGATTTAAAAGGGATTCCTTTACCAGCTCGGTAGTTTTTAATATAAGTTCCTAAGTATTTTGTATGCAAAAGCTTTTCATATAACCGTTTTGAGGATCGGGCATAACAATAAGCTGCAAGCAGCAAAAAAGGGGTTGTCGGCAGCAGCGGGAGTATAATTCCTATTATTCCAAGGAAGATAGAAACACTTCCTAACGTGATGAACAACGCTTTTTTTAAGGGATTCATTCCTTTTCATCCTTTATAATAAAATGTATTTTATATACATATTTTATCACTAATCCATATCAAGGCGGGTGAGGATCGGTATTTCTAACTGGTTAATCTGTTTTGATAAAATCAATTATAGTGTAACAAACTTCAATACCTTTAACTTTCTTAAGCACTCGCCTCCCTCTTGAACTCCATACATCTAGTTATCAAAATCTGAATGAAAGTTGATAGAGTGAGTAGATTTTTAATAATAACTTCTTCAGCTTCATTGATATGTTGTTGTACTACATCTTTGGCTTCTCCAAAAATTTGATTCGTATCTTTTATCTCTCAGATGCTTTTTGAAAATTTTTTGCCTTATTGTTTTATGAATGAATCGTTTCATTTTTGCCCCGTAACGTTTGGCCCGACCTACTAATAAATTCATTATTTTCATTCTTTCGATAATTTATAGTGATATACCTGTTGATCTTAATAAGAAAAGCGCAAGCGCCTTGCTCACGAGCGACAAGTCCTGGAGGGGCGGCATATGGAAAGCTGATCTTTGCTTTCCATTGACGAACCGAAGTAATCTCGAGCGAGTAGGCGCTTGCGCTAGACATGTAAAACGCCAACTATTTATAAGTTCTTACCTTCCTTAGAAAAAGCTGTCCAACGTTTACATTTGGACAGCCCTTTTCCGCTTGACTATTTTTTTGTTTTAATATCTTCAATCAATTGATTTAACGTACATTCTTCCATCGTCAGCAATCTTCGTTCTACCTTGCAAAATTCAAGTTCATTTGTCACTTTATTAGGTATAATAACGCATGGCATCCCTGCTTTTTTAGCAGCTAATGCTCCATTCGCTGAATCTTCAAAAACGATGCATTCTTTAGGATCAACCTGTAAACACTTGGCAGCTTCTAAATATAAAGAGGGGTCAGGTTTTACGTTTTCCACATCATCAGAGGTTTTAATACATTTAAAAAACGGAAACAATCCTAAGTTTTCTAAATGAGTGGAAACCCACTGATAATTAGAGCTAGAGGCTAATCCAATGTGCAAACCAAGACTTTTCGCTTCATTCAAGTAATTTTTGACACCAGGTCTTGCCGCCTCTTTCGCTAAACGTTGTTGAAAACGCATATCAAGGGCTTTTTGAAGTTTTACCTTATCTAACTTTTTTTTCGTCTGGGATTCTAAATACTGAAAAGGACAAAAGTCAGTAGATGTGCCTATCTCTTTTTGCCAAACAGATAGCGGCAAGTCACTGTTATGTTCATAAAATATTTCTTGAAGGACTTCATATTGATGAGTTTCCGTATCCATGATTAATCCGTCAAAATCAAATATGACAGCTTTCATTTCGTCTAATCACTACTTTCTTATAATTCATGTAAGATTAGCACCTTTTTATTTAAAGGCTGCCTCATAGTCATGAATAAACCCTTTGATTCCTTCGTCTGTCCCTTTGTGGCTCCCCATTTTATCCAGTAAGTCAGGCGGCACTGTCACAGTATGAGCTCCTGCCAGCAAAGCATCCTCTATTTGTTTTGTATTTTTAAAGCTTGCTGCTAAGATCTTTGTTTTGATTTGTTTTTTCTCAAATAATTCACTCAATCGTTGTATTAATTCAATGCCGTCTCCATTGAAATTGTCAATGCGATTAACATAAGGGGCTATATAGTGAGCTCCTGCCAAAGCTGCTAAAATGCCTTGCTGTACGGAAAACACTGCGGTAGCTGTTGTTTTCACCCCGTCTTTCGCCAGCCATTTTATAGCTTTAAAACCCTCTTCGGATACCGGTACCTTTATATAAACGGCTCTTCCATACGTATTTAGAATATGATTTGCTTCTTTCACCATATCTTCAGCAGTTTCTGCTAAAACCTGGATATGAAATTCCATTTTTTCATCTATTACTTTATTAATTTGGCTAAGAGATTTTTCAGGGTAAGTTTCTTCTTTTGCCAGTATAGAAGGGTTTGTTGTTATCCCGTGTACATAGTAAATTTCGTTTAACCTATTAATCTTCTTTATATTGGCAGAATCGATTAAAATTTTCATTCCTTTATATTCCTTTCGCCTGTTTTAACGTAAAGCTCTATCTTTATATTAGTGCATCACTTGTCCGCCTGTCACATTAATAGACTGTCCAGTCATGTAAGAAGCTTGATCGGATGCATAGAAAACAATAGCATTGGCAACATCTTCATACGTACATCCTCTTTTCATAGGTACTTTGTCAATGTACACTTGTTCAACTTCATCTTCACTAATATTCAGCTTTTTGGCATAAGAAGGAATGAGGCTTTGGAACATCGGTGATTTTAATAAATTACCAGGCATAATACTATTCACTCTAACTCCGTGCTCAGCAAGATCAAGAGCCAAACTTTGAGTGAGGCCTACTCCTCCGAACTTTGAGGATGAATAGCCGGCATTATGTTTGCTCCCTACTTTTCCTGATTTAGAGTTAATTTGAATAATGCTTCCTTCCCCTTGGTCAATCATTACTTTTGAAACTTCACGGGCACATAAAAAGTATCCCGTTAAATTGACATCCACCATCATTTTCCAATCTTCCAATTCAAAATTAGTGATTTTAGTACTTTTTGCTACACCTGCATTGAAAACAAGTAAGTCAATTCTTCCCAACTCTTCTTTAACCCGCGTCACCATTTCGGAAACACTTTCTTCATCTGTTACATCTGCTTTAAAACCAATCACATTTTGACCTGTTTCTTTTTCTATATCACTAGCAACCGTTACAGCATTTTCCTCATTAATATCAGTTACTGCCACTCCGTATCCTTCGCGTGCTAATCGATAGCTGATATGTTCCCCGAGGTTTTGTCCGCCTCCAGCTACAATAGCTACTTTCTCTTTTAAAGACATGTTTATACCTCCTATAATATTAGCGTATGATTTGAAGATTATCTCCCTGTTTTATTTCTGGAATCTCTTTTTCTTCTAAGGAGAGCGTACCTGGCAGTTCCGGTTCTGTACTCCCGTCAAATTTTAAAGTGATATGACCAAGCTGTTCTAAGTTTTTATTAACAGCGCTTCCTACTCCCGTGATCACATATTCCTCTTCATTTATCGTAAATACATCGTTTTCTTTGATTTCTCCATCTAATTGATTTATTTCATGAAGTACGCAATATTCAGCTAGTTCTTCAGGAGCGTCTCCTTTAAATAGAATAATGATTTTTTCATTTAAAAACTCGGTTACCATTGGACCTAATTCTGTTACGGTAGTTCTATAAATTTGTGCCATCATGATCCTCCTTAAAATTTTTATTCATACATACCAAAGCTTGCTAACCATGCAACAAAAACAGTCGGTGCCCCAGTAAGAAACCTTCCGTATAACACAGCAGGAACTCCTACTTCTACGGTTTCCGGTTCTGCTTCTGCTAACCCAAGACCTACAGGAACAAAATCAGCTGCTGCCTGGGAGTTGATCGCAAATACAGCTGGTAAAGCAAATTGCGGCGGGATATTGCCTCTTCCAATCTCCACACCAATCAAGCTTCCTATGACTTGTGCAATAACCGCTCCTGGCCCAAGGAATGGAGACAAGAGTGGAAAGGATACAATTGCTGATAAGAGCAACAGCCCCCATATACTTCCGGAAAGCGGTGACAATATATTCGCAAAAACATCTCCGATCCCAGTTTCTAAAATAAGGCCGATAAGCATCGATACAAACGCCATAAAAGGCAGAATAGTCTTTATGACAGTGTCGATTGTATCTCGTCCAGCTTGGTAAAGAACGCCTACCACATTCCCCATTGTCTTTCCAATTTTCGTCATGAGGTTTTCGGAAGATTGTTCACTTACTTTTTTTGAAGTATCATAGCTTTTCTGAGGTGCTTGTTGAACTTCTTCTACTTCGTCTTTAGGCTCAGCTTTGTTTACTTGATCATTATTCCCCTCAGTTGTTTGCACATTCTCCGGTTTCACACCCGAAACGTAAATATCTTCTGTTATAAATTTTGCTAATGGACCACTCGGGCCAGTCGACATTATATTAATAGTAGGAATCTGCTTTTTTGGATATAAACCTGCTCTAAGCGTCCCCCCGCAATCTATAATGACACAAGCCATTTCCTCTTCTGGAACAGTTGTTTTAAAGCCGTTAACAATTTCTCCACCCGTCAATTCAGCGATACGCTCGGCAACTGGAGAAATTGGGCCTCCTGTAATGTTAACGATCTTATTTCTTTTTTCATTTAGAGCGATTTCTAATGGTCCGCCAAAACCTCCTGAACCTCTCTCCACTTTTACAGTAGAATACTCTTCATTAGGCATTGAGACTTCCCCCTTTAACCGAATCAGATACTGTTGTTTTTAATTTCGTCTTTTGTTGTTTTTCTACATAATGGACACAAATATCCGTAATCCAGCCGCGAAACATGTTCATAACTAAACCGACCAAAAAGTAACGAAGTGCTAAGTCTGCTTGAGAAAATCCAAGCTGCTCAATCCCAGCTGCAACCCCTAAAAATACAAATAGTTCGGCTGGATTGACGTGTGGAAACAGTCCGTTCATAGAGTGACAGGAATAACTAGCAGACGCGTAATATCCCGGTTTATATTTTTCAGGTAGAAATCGGCCTAGTGATAAGGTCATCGGGTTTAAGAGAAAGAAGGTTCCTAATGTTGGCAGCACTAAATATCTTGTAAAAATATTCCCTGATGACTTCATTGCTAGTTTTTCAATTCTTTCTTGTCCAATTAATTGAACGAGGCCGTTCATAGCAACAAGAAGCATAATTAACAAAGGAATAATATCTGTAACAAATCCCATAAATGTTTCTGCGCCTCGTTCAAATAATCCAATAAATCCTTCTGCTATATTAACTAGGAAATCCATTATGAACTGCTCACCTCACCTTTTTTCTTTTGCATTACACTAAATAATTTCTCTAAAGGACTTTTCGGCTTCGGAACTTCACCGCCAGCCTGTATAATACGATACACATGCTGAGCATCTTCATAGGCCTTTTTAGTAAAACGGTCCATCTGATTCAATGCCTTATTATCTGGTTTTAACAAGTGACTTCCCTCAAGGCTTTTCATGTTCTTAAACCTCGCGAATACGGTAACTCCCTGCATTTTTCTAACTTGTTTAATACGAGTATTATTATCAATACTAATCAGTAAGACTACGCCTGTTCTTATGAGGCCTTTAGACCTTCCTATAGCTACTTTTCCATGCTTCCTCAATTCAGCATAATGTAAATTAAAATTTTTCACCTGCCAAAAGCCAAGAATGCATTGTAGAATAAAAATAATGGCCACAATTGCAAGTAATACTAAAATCATCTATCTCCCTCCCTTTTCACATAATCTAAAATAGCTTGTGCGGTTAAATCATTCGTAATTAAATGAGAAATATACCTTCCTCGTAATGCTCCTGTGATAGATTCCACTTTTTCAGCAGATTCAGCAACACCTATCGAGTAATTCATTTTTTCTAACTGTTTTAGTTCAATAGCGATCGTTCGATCATCTATATCACTTCTTAATTTTTCTCCGTGAATGTTATAAAATCTTGAGCA
The DNA here is from genome assembly GCF_009765375.1 of Alteribacillus sp. YIM 98480. Lineage (GTDB taxonomy): Bacteria > Bacillota > Bacilli > Bacillales > Marinococcaceae > Alteribacillus. The sequence goes on along the minus strand of NZ_VTOK01000001.1, from coordinate 452,690 downwards.
AATATCTCCAATTGGTTGAAGCGCTCTCAACGTTTCAACATCTTTATCTCCTAAAAATCCGGAAAATACTAGATTTGAAGAACTAAGCGGTGCTCCAATACCGACAATTGCTATCGTTAAACGTTCCCATAACGATAAAATATCCTGAAAGTAATCGGATTCAAAAATCTCATTTCTACTTTGAACAGATGGCACAATAGCTGCAGCATCAAGGAAATGAGCTTTTCCGCTGTACGCTTTTGCGTGAGTATAAACGATCGTATTGACATGTTGATCGACTGGCATTTTTCCAGGACCTCCAACAAGCGGAACAAAATCTACTTCTCTTTCCTTATAGCGTTCTAGCTGATCTACCATGCTTCCCAATGTACTTCCCCACGCGAAACCAATAACATCTCCGTCTTTAATAATGTTATTTAGAAACGCGACAGCAGCTTTTCCTAGTGCTGTTCTTTTTTCTTTGGAGCTCTGACTTTCAAAAGCAGGAACTACGATAGCTTCGTTCAAATTAAAATAATTTGCAAGCTCCGTTTCTAAAGCGACCTGTTCACTATAATCGCCCTTAATGGAAATTTGAACAATATTTTTATCTCGTGCCCGCTGCAATAAACGAGTAATGGTTGTCCGATATATTCCTAGTTTGTTAGCGATTTCATTTTGAGTAAGATTTTCCTCATAATACATTTTTGCGACCTTGATTAACCGTCTTTCTTCATTCCAATCCACAAACTCCCTCCTTTCAACTTGCCTCTTGCACATATGTGCTTTTATTTAATCATTTGTGCTTCCTTGTTCAATATATTAAATCATTCGTTTTTAAACAGTCAATCATATTAATAAAATTATTTTAATTTGTGCACCACTTGCACATATGTGCAAGTGGTTATTCAAGTGATGAGTGCCGTTTTTTCGGAACGTAATGCCGACATTTTGTTGGCAGTTTTCCTAACTTATTTTTTAAAGGCAGGCATTAATTCAAAAGAATAGGGGCCGTGACCACATTTTTGAAAACGTATACTATATTAGATTTTTTGGCACAAACCTTGCATTTCAAAAGGGTGTACAACAATAAAAGGAGGAATCCAAACGATGAAAGCTGCAATTGTAAATGAGTTTCATCAAAGACTAGAGATTAAGGATGTGCCAATTCCAGATGTAGGACATGGAGAAATTTTAGTTAAGATTCATTCTTGCGGGGTATGTCACACCGATTTACATGCCGCACACGGCGACTGGCCGGTAAAACCAACTCTTCCGCTTATTCCAGGTCATGAAGGAGTGGGTGTAGTAGAAAAAGTTGGAGAAGGTGTCACGTCATTAAAAACAGGAGACAGAGTCGGGATTCCGTGGCTTTACTCAGCATGCGGCGAATGTGAATATTGCTTGTCAGGAAAAGAAACGCTTTGTCCGGATCAACTGAATGCTGGTTACTCAGTTGACGGCGCCTATGCTGAATATTGCAAAGCACCTGCTGCTTACACAGCTAAAATTCCTGATTCATTATCCTTTGATGAAGCTGCTCCATTATTTTGCGCCGGAGTTACTACTTACAAAGCTTTGAAAGTTTCTGAAGCTAAGCCTGGAGATTGGGTAGCTGTTTATGGTATTGGAGGCCTGGGCCATGTTGCTGTTCAATATGCAAAAGCAATGGGACTAAAGGTTGTTGCTGTTGATATTCGTGATGAAAAACTGCAGCTGGCTAAAGACTTAGGTGCAGATGAAACAGTTAACGGAATGAATGAAGATCCTGCTGCAGCTATACACGATCGACTGGGCGGTGTACAAGCTGCCATTAGCGTGGCTGTCACAAAAAAGGCTTTTGAACAGGCCTATCAATCAGTAAAGCGTGGAGGAAGCCTGGTCGTAGTCGGACTTCCTAATGATGAGCTTCCAATACCTATTTTTGATACCGTTCTTAATGGTGTGTCCGTTAAAGGTTCGATTGTTGGTACGCGTAAGGATCTTAGAGAATGCTTAGATTTAGCAGCTGACGGCAAAATTAAAACGATGATTGAAACAAAAGAATTAGATGACATAAATGATGTATTTGATCAAATGGAAAAAGGAGATATCAATGGCAGAATTGTTTTAAAAGTAAACCAAGATTAATGAGCTTATAAAGGGTGCAAAACTTTTGGTGCACCCTTCCCTTAGAAAGGAGTTATATACTTATGCGTTACGCTAGTCCAAATACGAAGAATGCTCTTATATCATTTCAATCAAAATATGATAACTTTATCAATGGAGAATGGAAACCTCCTTTAAAAGGGGATTATTTTGAAAATGTCACGCCGGTTACAGGAGAAGTTTTTTCTGAAATCGCTCGTTCTTCCTCAGAAGATATTGAACTAGCCCTGGATGCTGCACATAGTGTCAAAAATGTATGGGCTGCATACTCGCCAACAGAACGTGCAAATATCCTTCTTAAAATTGCAGACCGAATGGAACAACATACAGAAGAACTCGCTTTAGCTGAATCGTGGGACAACGGCAAAGCCATACGAGAAACTTTGAACGCTGACATTCCTTTAGCGATCGACCATTTCCGATATTTTGCTAGTGCAATTCGATCACAAGAAGGTTCACTTTCTCAAATATCTGAGGACACTGTTGCTTATCATTTTCACGAGCCGCTTGGCGTTGTCGGCCAAATTATACCATGGAATTTCCCCTTGCTTATGGCTTCATGGAAAATTGCTCCTGCTCTTGCAGCAGGAAATACCATTGTATTAAAACCCGCTGAACAAACTCCTGCTTCTATTATGATTTGGCTGGAAATTGTAGCAGACCTTCTCCCTCCAGGAGTCTTGAATATTGTTAACGGTTTTGGAGTTGAAGCAGGTAAACCACTAGCTTCAAGCAGCAGAATTCAAAAAGTAGCCTTTACCGGAGAAACCACTACGGGAAGGTTGATCATGCAATACGCATCAGAAAATATTATTCCCGTCACATTAGAATTGGGTGGAAAATCTCCGAACATATTTTTTGATGATGTAATGGAAAACGATGATGCCTATCTAGATAAAGCTGTAGAAGGATTTGTCATGTTTGCCTTAAATCAAGGAGAAGTATGTACTTGTCCTTCCCGTGCATTAATACAGTCTTCCATCTATGACGATTTTATGGAAAGAGCCCTTGCTCGGGTAGAAGCTATTAAGACTGGTCATCCTTTTGATACGGAAACAATGATGGGAGCCCAGGCTTCTCAAGAACAAATGGAGAAAATCATGTCTTATCTCGATATTGGCAAAAAAGAAGGAGCAGAATGTCTTATAGGTGGAGAGAAACAAATAAAGAGCGGAGAGTTAGAGAACGGATATTACATTCAGCCGACTATTTTTAAAGGTAATAACCGTATGCGGATTTTTCAGGAAGAGATATTTGGGCCGGTTGTTTCTGTAACCACTTTTGACACCCCCCAGCAAGCTTTAGAAATGGCCAACAACACGTTGTACGGTCTCGGGGCAGGAGTATGGACCAGAAATATTAACCAGGCTTACCGCTTTGGCCGAAATATTCAAGCCGGAAGAGTCTGGACAAATTGTTATCACGATTATCCCGCTCATGCTGCATTTGGAGGATACAAAAAGTCCGGCATCGGCAGGGAAAATCATCAAATGATGCTGTCCCATTACCAACAAACGAAAAATTTACTCGTCAGTTACAGTGAAAATAAACTTGGATTCTTTTAATAATGCCAAAGGAGCAGTCGAACGAGAGGACTGCTCCTTTCTGCATAGCGATGATCATTCAAGTTACATCTTTTCATTTAAAATATACCTTAATTTTCTTGGGGTCACCCCTAACTTCTCAGCTGCCTCTTTTTGGCTGCCATTGGCGGAATGAAGTGCTTTCTTTGCAATTTCTCTGCTCACTTGTAATTCCGCCTTTTTCATATCTTCCATAACATGAGACAAATTCAAGGAATTTCCTCTGTCTATACGTTTCAATATTTCTGCCTTCCACTGAGCAGAAATTGGTCCGCTGTTCTCTCTTTCTACAAAATTGTTTTGGTCCTTTACTATTGATACATTTAAAGGAATATATAAATGACTAGGAAGAATAACATTAATGTTTTCCTCTAATTCTGCTGCTCCCCTTACTAATACGTTTGTCAATTCCCTAATATTTCCGGGCCAGTCATGTTCATACAAAAGCTCCAAAGCCTCTTCACTTAATGTAAGATGAGAAAAGCCTTCTTTATTCAAAATAAAATAGGAAATCTCTAACAAATCTTCTTTTCTTTCCCGCAAAGGCGGTATAGTTATCGTTACAGCTTCAAGTCTAAATAACAAGTCCTCCCTAAACCGGTTTTTTTCCACTTCTTTTCGTAAATCACGGTTCGTTGCAGCTAAAATACGTGCACCTGTGCGCAGGGTTTTTTCCCCGCCGACTCTCATAAATTCTCTAGATTCTAAGACCCTTAGCAATTTAACTTGAATAGGCATACTTGCTTCTCCAATTTCATCAAGAAGGAGTGTTCCATTAGAAGCAAGTTCGAAATATCCTTTACGGGTTTTCACAGCTCCTGTAAATGCTCCAGTTTCATGACCAAATAGTTCACTCTCTAATATTTGTTCTGCGACAGCCCCGCAATTTAAAGCAAGGAAAGGCCCTTCATTCTTATGCTTACTAGAAGCTTCGTGTATATATCTTGCCATCACTTCTTTACCAGTTCCCGTTTCTCCATCAATCAATATGTTGAGGTTTTTCGTCGCAAACTTTGAGGCAATACGTACAACCTCTTTCATGCGCTGGCTTTTTCCAACAATCAATCCAGAATTTTTGGCAAGCTGAATGTAAGAGTCAATATCCTGTTCATCATTTTCAGGCTGAATCACTTTTTCTATAAGCGTTATGTCTTCAAACGGCTTTTCAATGTAGTCTTCCGCTCCAAGCTTAATTGCTTCGACAGCGGTCTGTACCGTACTGTATCCAGTCATCATCACTACTTTGCATGCTGGGTGTGCTTGTTTCACTTTTTTTAGTAGTTGTAAACCAGATACATCAGGCAGCTTCAAATCGATAAACGCAATTTCTAGCGAAGTGTGCTTGATTGCCTTCTCTGTTGAGCTTTTATCATGCGCAAAGTATAACTGATGACCCTTTTGATGAAATAAATGATGAAAAAAATCTAAAATTTCTCTATCATCATCAATCGTAAGTATATTCATGGACTACCCCCTTTCTGGAAGCCAAAGGGTAAACTCACTCCCGCTTCCTTTTTTACTGCTTACTAATATTGTGCCATTATGTGATTTAGCAATATCTATGCTGACTGAAAGTCCAAGTCCGGTGCCTTTTTGTTTATATTTTGTTGAATAAAAAGGTTTGAATATATTGTTCATAACGTTTTCTTCCATTCCAATTCCATTATCTTTAACACAAATGTAATTCCCTTTTTCCTGAGCGTGTTCCATTATACCGGTCTCTATTGTTATGATTCTTTTATAATCTTTTTTACTCAAAAGAGCATCTTTGGCGTTTAATAATAAATTAATTAAAATCTGTTCTATTTGATGCGGACTGCCTTCAATAGAAGGAAGGTCAGGAGCGAACTTCTTATTAATCGTAATTTGTTCTCTTTCAATTTGAAAGCCAATTAAACTTAATACATCTTCTGCTGCTTGTTGAAATGAACACTGTGTTGTTTCATTTTTTTCAGGTCTAGAAAAAGATAATAAATTTTTAATAGTGGTTTTGCAGCGATTTCCACTTCTCTCAATACCCTCGACTAGATTATAGTTTGTATTTTCTCGTCCCAATGAACGTTTCAGTAATTGTGTATTCCCTAAAATAGCTGTAAGCGGACTATTTAATTCATGTGCAACCCCAGCTGCCATTTCTCCGATGGCCGCCAGTTTTCCAGAATGCTGTAATTGTGCCTGCGTTCTTATTTTTTCTGTAACATCTTTTATGTAGATAACCATTCCAATGCTTGTTTGTGTTTCGTCGATTACGGGAAACGTTTGGATATCACAAACTCTTTCCGGTTGTACTGTTAACTGATAGTTTTTCATTTCGTTTGTATAAAAGCTATCTTCAAAAGGACAGGGATGGTGAGATTCCCTGCATATTAATTCATGGAAAGAACGCCCAATCAACTCTTCTACATGAAAAAAATCATTAGCCGCTTTATTGCATCGTACAATCCGCTGATTTCGATCCGTTAAAATTAAAATGTCAGCTACAGCTTGAAACGTTTGCTCCCATTCATCTCTTCCTTGCAGCACCGCTTGATATAATCTTGCATTTTCGACCAGGACCGCTAAATGATCAGAAAGCTGTCTTAAAAACTCTATATCAGAAATGTCATAGTTTATTCTATTTTCACTGCCAAAGGAAAGAACGCCTACCAATTCTTCTTTCACAATCAACGGAACAATACAGAGATGGTAAATATTAATACGAGCTAGAGCTATTTCTTCTTTAAAATGAATAGTAGATTCATCAAATTCATGAATAACAATAATATCTCTCTCCGCAGCTTTCCAATATAAGGATTTTTCCTTTGGAAAAATAGTCCCCACCGGAAATGGTGCTAAAATTTCAGGATACATGCTTTGCAGTTGAAGTTCTCCATCTATTAATAAGGAAAGACTGATTCGCTGCATAGGATACATATCATATAATTGGCTTATAACCCGTTCAAGTGATTCCTGTATAGGCCGGTGTACATGAAACCCTTTTGCGATGTCGCTCAAAATTTCTAATTTTTTATTTTTTCTTTCTAACTCTGCAATCGTTCTTTTAAGCTCTGTATAATAACTCTTTTTAGAGGACTTCACACCAGTCAGCTTCTCAATGACTGCTTCCTTTTCGTGAAACATGCTTCTTCTCCTTTTTAATAAGCATTTTGTAATAATTGTTCGATGTCTTTCTTTGTAACATCTCTTGGATTTGTTACCATACATGCGTCATTAAGAGCAATGTCAGCCATCAACTCATAATCAGGTTTTTTCAAGCCAGCTTCACGCAGCGTTTTAGGTGCTCCAATATCGTCTGCTAAATTCCTAATCGCTGCTATCGCACCACGTCCATAATCTATTCGGTTATCGGTGTACTCTTGTTTACAAAAAATAGTTCCAATATGTGCGAACCGTTCTGGTGCTGCAATAAAATTGAACTCCATGACATGAGGCAGTAAAATGCTGTTAATTTCCCCGTGTGAAAGCTCATACTGCCCTCCGATCGCATGTGACATTGCATGAACTGCACCAAGTATGGCGTTCGAAAAAGCTAATCCTGCCTGCAAACTTGACATCGCCATTGCTTTTTTTGCTTCCAAATTTGTTTTTGAAGCTACAGAGGGACGTAAGTATCGTTCTGCCAATTCCATTGAACGGACCGCTTGTACATCTGTTAACGGAGTTGCCGCTACACTAACATAAGCTTCAATTGCATGAGTTAACACATCTAGACCAGTAGCAGCTGTTAATAAGCTATCCTTGGTCATCAATGTAAAGGGATCGATGATGGCAATATCTGGAACAAGTGACTTCGAAACAATTGTCATTTTCTTTTTTCGAGCCGGATCTAAAATAATGGCAAATTGAGATACCTCTGAGCCAGAGCCAGATGTAGTGGAAATCATTATAGTTGGAGGAAGAGGCTTTTTTATTTTATCAATGCCTTCATAATCTTCTATTTTTCCTCCATTGCTAACTAATACAGCTATCGCTTTTGCCACATCAAGTGCACTTCCCCCGCCTACCCCAAGTACAGCGTCACATTCATTCTCTATATAGATTTGTGCTCCTTTTTCCACTTCTTTCACTTGCGGATTTGTCGTCGCTTCAAAGTAGGATATACATGTTAATGAAGCTTCAGTAAGACTATGTATTGCTTTTTCTGTCCAGCCTGCTTCTGCCACACCTGGATCACTTACAATTAATACTCTTTGAGCACCGAGGCGGAGAAAACTCTCGCCTGTTTGCTGTATAGCCTCTTCACCAAAGATAATTTCAGGAGCTATAAACTTTGTGATCAATGACCTCTTCCTTTCTAGTCAAAAGAAATCTGAAAAATGTTAAGCCGGGTTTGTTACTAATTCATTCTTGCTTTCATTAGAATTCTCCTTCTTACAGCAATCTTTTACAAAGTTCTTCTGGATTTTAGAAAAACTCGACTTACTGACTTATCGCCAAGTTTTTATGGCAGAAGTCGTAGTTTCACTTATAACTTTGATCCTTTAACAAAGGTAAATATTCCTTTAATATAAGAAAAGCGCAACCGCCTTGCTCACGAGCGACAAGTCCTGGAGGGTCGGCATATGGGAAGCTGATCTTTGCTTTCCATTGACGAATCGAAGGAATCTCGAGCGAGTAGGCGCTTGAGCTAGACATCAAAAACGCTAAATCTTTATAATTTCTTACCTTTTAAAAAAGATTGTCCAAATTCAGGACAACCTTAGATACGGGAAAATTTCATTTTTTTAACTGCCTTTAAACGACGGCTTTCTTTTTTCTAAAAATGCTCTAGTCCCTTCTGTTTTATCATCTGAATCAAACAGTACCGCTTGGGATAGTTTTTCAATAGCAAGGCCTGTTTTCATATCTGTTTCATATCCCAGATTGACAGAAAGCTTTGCTAGTCGAACGGCCAATGGTCCTTTTTCCATAATGGAACTTGCCCATTCTTTCGTTTTTGTGAGTAATTCAGCGGGTTCTGTCACCTCACTAACTAAACCAAACTGGTATGCTTCTTCCGGTGGGACAATTTTACCAGTAAGAATCCATTCCATTGCTTTTCCTTTTCCTATTAATCTAGCTAACCGTTGAGTGCCGCCCGCTCCTGGAATAATAGATAAATTCAGCTCGGGAAGACCGAATTTGGCTTTTTTCGATGCAATCCTAATATCGCAGGACATAGCAAGTTCACAACCTCCACCAAGTGCTAGGCCATTAACCATTGCGATCGTTGGTTTTTCAAAACTTTCAATTTTATCATAAACTTCCTGCATACCATTTGAATGTAATATGTCTATGCTGGACTTTTCCTCAAGCTGGGAAATATCAGCTCCCGCCGCAAAAGACTTTTCTCCGCTGCCTGTGAATACGACGCATGCTGCTTCCTCATCTTGACCTACCTGTTCAAGAGCAGCGAGTATTTCATCTAACGTATCTGCATTTATTGCATTTCGTACTTCCGGTCGATTAATAGTAATAAACGCCAGCTGTTCTTCTTTTTCTAGTAAAATATGATTAAATTTCATTTGCTTCACTCCTAGCTATTAGTTAGGGATATACGTAAAAACCTTTTCCGGTTTCAGCCTAGTTCACCATGCCGCTCATAGAAAAAATAAAGAAGGTTTTTCTGACTCTTCTAACGCTGCAAACGGACGTTGTGAAAATCAAGCCCTATTAAATCAATGAGAGCAAACGGGCCGATTGGATGATTCAATGCTTTTGTACAAGCAAGGTTTATTTCTTCTGCAGTAGCATATTCATTTTCGTAAAGATATATAGCTTCGTTCATTAGATTTCCAAGCATTCGATTTGCTACAAATCCAGAGATTTCTTTTTTAAGAGAATCGGTGTTTTACCAAGTTTTGCGAGCCAAATCAAAAAGCAATATCTGCCGTTTCGTCTAATGTATGGGGATTTGAAACGATTACAGCGTTCACTGTTTCTCCACGGTAAGCACTCGGTAATCCGAACACACACGCTTTTTTTATCGCAGTATGCTGACAGATTACTTCCTCGGCTTCTGATGGGCAGACACTGTAACCGCTCGCAATAATTAAGTCTTTTTTTCTTCCAACGATAAAGAAATAACCATCTTCATTCATCACTGCTAAATCTCCTGTAAACACTTTCTTATTACTTTTCTTTTTCTGCTCTTTTAACTCCATCATCAATTAATCGGTTAACCTCTAATTATTTTGTGTATTAATTTTATAATTTCCTCATTTTTAATATTCATCTGGTTATCTAACAACTAAGCTAAAATGTTAAACTGCCTGTTCCCTATGTTTGGAAACAGGCAGCCTCCGTTTTTTTATCTTTTTAGAGTATTCAAGCCTTTTTTAGTGAGCTCCGCAGTGAGAATCCTTCATAGCCCTTAGCCGCAACTTCACTGCATTTCTCGCGATATGGTCCAACCCCGCCAAGATATATGAGGAATCTCCTTGGTTTACCAGCAACATTCGCACCGAGATACCAAGAATCAGTCTTTGTAAAGAGAGTAGCTTCGGCTACCTCCCGACAATGCTTGCTCCATTCTTCTTCAGCTTCTTCTTTTGCCTCAAAGATATTCATTTCATTTTCTCGAAGATATTCGATACAATCTGATATCCATTCTACGTGCTGTTCAATAGAAGTGGGTACATTACTTAGTACAGAAGGACTTTCAGGACCTGTAATCATAAACATATTAGGGAAGCCAGAAGTTGCAATACCAAGATATGTTTTTACTTGCTCCCCATCTTCCCATTTTTCTTTAAGTGTTATCCCATCTTTACCACGAATATCAATTTTAAATAATGAACCTGTCATCGCGTCATAACCTGTAGCAAAAACAATAATGTCCAGTTCATACTCACCATCGGTTGTTCGAATTCCTTTTGGTGTAATTTCAACAATAGGTTTTGCCTTCACATCTACCAAAGAAACATTTTCACGGTTATAGGTTTCATAATAATTCGTATCCTGAATCGGTCGTTTCGTACCATAATAATAGGTTGGCATTAATTTCTCAGCCAGTTCAGGGTCTTTGACGATCTCCCTGATTTTTTTACGGATAAACGCTGCCAATGTTTCATTTGCTTCTTCGTTTACCGTTAAATCTTCGTACGTTTCCAAGAAAAAGCTGCTCACCGCACCTTTTTGCCAAGCAGCCTCGTACAGCTTCTCTCGCTCTTCTGGAGTATCTTTTAGTGCTGATGGTCTAGCTTCCACATCATTTGGAAATCCACCAAAGGAATATCGCCTTTTACGCTTAAACTCACTGAAATTGTCTTTCACTTGTTTTAAATATTCTGGGTCATATGGATGGTTCCTTGCTGGCACACTGTATTGTGGTGTCCGCTGGAAAACAGTAAGATGGTCTACCTCTTCTGCAATAGCTGGGATGAGTTGAACACCAGTGGATCCAGTCCCTATAACTCCAACTCGTTTCCCCTTGAAGTTTACTTTTTCCTTTGGCCAGTTTCCAGTGTGATACCACTCACCATCAAAGCTATCTAAACCTTTAAACTTAGGAATGTTAGCAGCAGATAAGCAGCCTGCTCCTGAAATAAAGTACTTTGCAGATAGTGTACTTCCTTCATCCGTTTGAATATTCCACCTATTAATTTCCTCATCATAATGAGCAGCAGTAATTCGAGTATTGAGCTGAATATCGCGACGTAAATCAAACTTATCAGCCACGTAATTAAGGTAATCTAATATTTCAGATTGTTCGGAAAATTTATGTGACCAATTCCATTCCTTGAAAAGTTCTTCAGAGAAAGTAAAGTTATAATCTATACTTTCATTGTCACAACGAGCTCCAGGATAACGGTTTTTATGCCATACACCGCCTACACCATCTGCTGCTTCGAACACTCTCGTACTAAAACCAGCTTCCCGTAGGCGATAAAGCATATACAACCCCGAAAACCCTGCTCCTACGACAACTGCGTCTAATTTAATGATCTTGTCTTTTTTATTAGTCATGCTTGAATATTCCTCCCTTACCTTAAATACATACAAAGTACTTCTTGAAACAATAAATCTATTAGATTATAGAAGCTTTAGTAAAGTACGGGGACAATAAAGTAAAATAATATTAATTAAGCATTTTCTATCTTTTGATCGGCACGATTCAAAAACTGAGCAATTTTGGAAATAGTGCCTTTAATCCTATCTGAAAAGAAAGCCATATCCGTAAAATAACCGTGAACTAAACCCTTTTCACAAATTGTTTCCACTTTTACCCCAGCTTCTTTTAAACGTTGTCCATAAGCTATACCTTCATCTCTCAGCACGTCAACTTCGGCTGTGACTACGAAAGCTCGAGGGAGATTACTTAAATCTTCTGCTAATAGCGGGGCTGCATATTTATCTTTTAGATCTGCTTCAGTTCTGATGTAATGATTACCAAACCAAATCATTAGCTCTCTATCTAAACCAAAACCTTTTTGGAATGCTTCGTAAGACGCTGTATCATAACCTAAGTTTGTTACTGGATAGATAAGAACCTGTGCCGTAATTTTTGGCCCATTTAGATCCCTGGACATCATCGAAACAACAGCTGCCAGATTTCCGCCAGAGCTATCACCGCCTACTATTATGTTGGAAGCGCTTCCATTTAATGACGCGGCATTTTCATTAACCCATTTTAGGGCAGCATAGCCATCTTGCACTGGAATTGGAAACTTATATTCAGGAGCAAGGCGGTAATCGACTGAAACGACAACACATCCTGTTCGATTGGCAATCATTCTGCAGCTTGCATCAGATGTTTCAATATCTCCTAAAACCCAGCCGCCTCCATGGTAATAAACAAAAAGCGGAAAAGGTCCTTGTCCTTCTGGAGTATAAATCCTAATTTTAATTTCCTCTCCCTCGCTAACAGGAATCAGACGATTTTCAACCTTAGCGAGCGGTGCCAGCTCTACCTCAACAGGAGGAGCTTGTGCAAACATTTCCCTAACTGTCTGCGGGTCCATAGATTGAATAGCTGGCATCTCATTAAATAATTTTAAATAAGCTTTTGCTTCCGGTTCTAAATTAGGCAATATACTCACCCTTTCTTATTAATGTCAATGTCTAATTAAAAGAATATAATTTCCTGAGTTATAAATTATTCACAATTTAGAGTGTATTCTTCCCCCAGAAAAGAGATGAATGAAAGGTGGAAAAAATTTATGAATATGTTGTTGTCATACCACCATCAATGGCAATCATTGCACCATTAATAAAACCTGACTCATCCCCTCCAAGATAAGCAATAAGACTTGCAACTTCTTCTGGTTTACCTAGTCGATTGGCAGGAACCATTCCTTTTACTAAGTCATAAAATTCTTCTGGATTAACAGGGTTAAATTTTTCAGCAGCGTGCCTGACCATAACCGTATCAATGGGACCAGGGCAAATAGCATTTACTCGTATATTTAATTTAGCGTTCTCAACAGCCGTCGCTCTCGTTAAACCCACGACAGAATGTTTACTAGCTGTATAAGCACTAAGATTTTCCTGAGTTGAAATTCCTGCCACAGAAGCTGTATTAATAATGCTCCCTGATTTTTGTTTTTGCATTTGTTGTAAAACATATTTCAACCCTAGAAAGACACCTCTTGTATTTACTGCCATCACTTTATCAAATTCATCTTCGTCATATTGTGTTGTTGGCGTAACCGATCCTTCAATTCCAGCGTTATTGTAAAAAACATCGATAAATCCAAATGTATCTACCGCTTCTTTTACATAGTTTTGTACGTCGTTACTATTCGTCACATTTGCTTCTACGGTATGGACATCCTGGGTAATTTCCTTTACTAAAGAAACTGTTCTTTCCATCGGTTGATCACTTAAATCTACTAAAACGAGCTTTGCTCCTTCATTTGCAAAACGAACTGCAGTAGCTTGTCCTAACCCTCCGCCTGCACCAGTAATAACGACAACTTTTCCCTTTACACTCATTTGCATTCCCCCAAATAATTTATATAATGGAATTAATCCTGTTTATAATTATTAGGCTGTGTAACCTCCATCTACCATTAAACTTGTTCCTGAAATAAAACTAGCATCATTCGAAGCTAAGAAAACAATCGACATTGCAACTTCTAGAGACCAATTGGGTGAAGGTCAACTAGCTTTTGAATGTCTTCTTCACTTATACTTTTTTTCAATTGAGGTGTAAATATATAACCCAGACATACGGCATTAGCCGAATTTTCTTTTCCGTTATTACCCTTTATATCCACTCTTCTTACTACATCCCAACCTTTCTTTATCTAAAATTGAAGATATTTTTAAATATAATTGATATAGTCCATTGTATATTTTTTAGATAATAATGAATATTCCTTATTTAGGGTGTACATTCCCCTTCAAATAGAGGTATTTTTTCTCGTCTATCAATTATGTATAGTTTGGCTTCTTCCATAAGCAAGTTAAACTTTCTTATCGTATGGCCTCATGCCTCTTGAAAACAGGGATAAAGCAGCTAAGTTTGTTATTTTGCTTCTGTTTGACAGGGACCGTTCAAAGAAAAATGGGACGTGATATATTTTATTAAAACAAATAAACTGCCCCTTCAAAAAAGGGACAGCGGCTGATTACTTATTTTATAACACTTTGTGGATGACTATCATTGACCATGACAAGCTCCGCAGCTTTTGCGTTAGATTCAACTTGCTTCGGATCTTTACACCCTGGAATAACAGATGAAACTGCAGAGTGTTTCAGACACCAGGCCAGCGACCATTGCGCCATGGACACGTCTTCTGGTACTTCATTTTTCTTGAGTTCTGATACGGCTTCTAATTTTCTTCTCGTTTCTTCTTGATCGTGTCTGTGACGCACATCATTTTCTGAAAATACCGCACCTGGTTTATATTTTCCGCTCAGATAACCGCTCGCAAGCGGAACGCGGGCAAGCACTCCTAGATTTTGTTCTTCACAAGACGGAAATACTTCTTCTTCAGGTGTCCGATCAAGCCGGTTATACACCACTTGAATAGTTTCCGCTCCGATTTGAGAAGCTTGCCTTGTTTGATAAATATCATCGTTTTTCTTAATAGATAATCCAACATGCTTAATTTTTCCAGCCTGCACCTGCTTGTCTAACATGGTCCAGAGGTCATCATTATTAAATTCTTCCCCTATCCCTGAATGAAATTGATACAAGTCAATATAATCTGTACGCAGGGCACGTAGAGAATCTTCAAGCTGTCCAAGCACTTCGTCCGCTTTGTAATGACGGGTACGATCGTATAAGCCGTGAAATTTATGACCAAACTTTGTCGCAAGTATCCATTGATCACGATCTTTTTCAATTGCTTTTCCGATAAATTTCTCAGAAAGATGATCACCATAACATTCTGCAGTATCAATGAAATTAATACCAGTTTCTCTTGCTTTATCAAAAATAGCATCTACTTCTGACTGGTTATACTCTTTTCCCCATTCGCCTCCGAATTGCCATGTTCCAAGACCTATTACTGAAACGTCCATTCCCGTTTTACCAAGCGTCCGATATTTCATCGTCGTAACACTCCTTTTAAAATTCTTCCTCTCCAATATAATGTACTCCACTTCTAGATTCGAATCATTCGACTTATCGTTTCCTAGATAGCCACAAAAGCGGTATGATATATGTAGTTATTTCCTTTATAATAGATGAAAAGGAGGTGTCTCTCTATGAAATGGCAGAAAGTAAGAGATTTGTTTCCTGATCAATTTGTATTGGTGTCTATTTTAGACTATACCGAAAAATACGATAAAAAAATTGTCCACGAAGTATCACCTATCCGCTCCATTCCAGATAATGAAGCAAACAAAGAGCTTTTCCGCTCTGAGCCTGGTACCATTGTTTATCATACAGCTAATGAAGAATGTATTATTCATATCAGACGAGATCCATTTAGAAAGGTTGAACGCGTGCAATGAACCTGCAATTTGATGGAGAGCTGCTCACTGTATCTATTACTGTTATTTTTAGAGGATCCCTTCTTCACATTGACAATGTTATTATCGATACAGGCTCTTCCCATACCATTTTAACTCCAGATGTGCTTGAAACAATTGGAGTCATTTATGAAAACGGTGATCCTGTTTATGAGGCATATGGAATTGGAGGATCTGCCCCTTTTTATACAAAAGTAATGGATGAATTACGTATTGGTCCATATGTTTTAACCAATCATAAAATTGACGTAGGTATCCTGCCAAAGCATCATAATGGATTATTAGGCTTGGATATTTTAATGCACAATGGATTTATGATTGATTTTCATCAGTTAATTCTAGAACATTCCCACCAATCTTCATTAATGAAGAAAAAAAGTTCCTTTTGATTTTCTATCTGTTAAATCGTTGTTTACGCTCTATCATCCCCCCTCATCCTAGTGAATTTTTAGATCCATTTCCCTTAAAAATGAACTCAACTGGAAAGTTACATTTACACTTTAAATGTCTAATTAAATCACCATTCTTATATATATATTTGTGATACGATATTACTACTATATAGAATGACTCGATCTTTGGAGTGGGATAAGAGGTGAAAATGAATGTCATTGCGTGAACAAAAACTTCAAAAGAAAAAAGAAGATATTATTAGATCTGCCGCTACTATTTTACAAGAAAAAGGGTTGCACGGTACAACGATGGAAGAAATTGCAGCTCAATTATTAATGACAAAGGGTTCGTTATACCACTATTTTAAAAATAAAGAGGACTTGCTCTTCCAATGCCATAAAATTATTTTAGATATTAGCAATGAAAAAATTACAGAGATATTAGAAAGTAATCAATCCAGCATCCATAAAATGGAATCTGTGATCCGCTCTCATATTCATCTATCAACAGAAGAAAATGTGATCTTCAGCTTAATTGATAAACCGGAAAGTACCTTTTCGGGGCAAAATATAGAAAAAGTTGTAAGTCAACGTTCCTATTATGCCAATTGTATAGATAAAATTCTTCAAGAAGGTGTAAATAATGGAAGTTTTAAAAACATTAATATTAAGTTGTCCCGTTTAATGATTTTAGGCTCATTAAATTGGATTCAGCAGTGGTATCAACCGGGTGGTGCAAACACATCAGAAGATATATCTGATTATTTCGTCCAAAAATTAGTTCAAACTCTTACAGATTGATTGTAGAAGGTTTTTAGGCTTTCTTTTACAGTTAACCTTGTCTTTCCGCCAACTTAGTGAAGTTAAATATTCCTCGTGTATAAAATAAACGACAAATTTCCTCACTAACAGCAATGGTGAGGAAAATGCCGTTTATATGGCCGTTTCCGTCATTTTTAGCTATTTCCTGCATGCTGAAATGATTTCTTCATAATTATCTTTGTTGTTTGCATCAAATGCAGTATTAGCATAAATAATTATTCCATTTTTATCAATTAAGAAGCAGGAACGGATCGCAATCTCGTCTTCTTGATTAAAGACGTCGTATTTTTTTACTGTTGTTTTGTGCCAATCAGCTAATAAAGGATACGGAAGGGTTCCAAGACTTGCTTCGAACACATTTTGTGAATAAATGTGATCAACACTAATTCCTAAAATTTCTGTATCTCTTTCCTTTAACCTTTTATATTCCTCTTTCCAAGAGGTTAACTCTTTAATTCAGCCAGGGGTAAAATCTAAAGGAAAGAATACGATCAATACATTCTTTTTTCCTTTGTAATCAGACAAGGAGATATCATGCTTGTCTGTTGACGGCAGGACAAAATCAGGTGCTATATCTCCTTGTTGCAGTCCCACATTCTCTACCTCCTTTTTCATCTTTATAAATATGTTCCCTCTTCCCATCGGAAGTTAATCACACCTTTATTATATTATTAAAAAAAATAAAGGTGTGAGCAAATCCGCATACAACAGTAACTTTCCGCGCATACTGAAAACTGACTTATTTAGAAAAACTCAGCTTGCCGCCAAGTCCAAATGGCGGGAATCATAGTTTTGCTTATACTTTTGATCCTTTAATAAAGTGAAACTTTCCTAACGTATAAACAAGGAGGAAAATCAAGTGAACGTCATGCGCGCCCAGGAAATTTCAGAATCACCAGTTATGGCACATGTCACGTATGATGGAACCCCGATTTATATTCAGCATGTAGATGAACAAAAGCATACGGCGAGAATTTATGCTCTCGAAGATCCAGACAATGAACTCGAAGTTTCTTTAGATAGTCTTCTAGAGGAGAGCTAGGATTTTTCATTCTTTATCCTTTTCTGTCATGGGAAAATTATACAAAAGGAGGTGTACAAATGTTTGAAAATACAACTCCGCATGAAGCAGAGCAAATAGAAAAACAAGCCAAAAAAGATGACCAGAACGCCCACAAGGCTGAAGAAGCTGTTACCGAATCACTCACTCATATGAGTCCGCAAAGACAGTACTCTGAAGATAAATCACAGAGCAAACGATAAAAATGACAAATAACTAATCAGCATACCAACCTTACTGATAAAATAAACTATTTTATAACACGTAAGGGAGGGAATGCTGATTTATTATTATAAAAACAAACCTTACCTTATCACAAGAAGCCTAAACCCGGAAAACCAGGAATGTCCTGTACATTTTTTACAATCAGATATTATTTCTTCAGAGTACGTATTTCGCCGGAATCATTTTTCCTTCCCTTTTCTAACACCAGAAAATTTCACTTTATCCATAAATGGTTGTGTAAATAATCCTCTTACCTTTCACTATGTTGATCTTTTAAATATGCCTGCTAAAAAAATTGATATGGTAATAGAATGTGCTGGTAATAAACGAGCTAAGTTTGAACCTCGTGTTTACGGAGAGCAATGGGAAGACGGAGCGATCACCTACGGCCGCTGGAAAGGGGTTCCCTTATTTGATCTGTTATCATTCACGGAAATTCAAGCAGAAGGTCAAGAGATAGTATTTGAAGGCTTTGATGCTGGAAAACATAAAGATACTAATGAAATTGTTTCATTTGCAAGAAGCCTCCCGCTGCAAAATGCCTTACACCCAGATGTACTTGTCGCTTATCAGTATAATGATCAGCCGCTTACGTTTAAACATGGATTTCCTCTCCGCCTTATCGTACCGCAATGGTATGGCATGGCTTCAGTAAAATGGCTGAAGAGAATAACAGTAATAGACCGGCCATTTCATGGACCTTTCCAAACGTTAGATTATGTATATTACTTCAAAAGTGAAGAACGTAGAAACATTCCTGTTACGTATATGAATGTGAATTCCATTATTCAACAACCGCTTGATCAAACAATTAGGAATAAAGGAAATCATTTGATCAAAGGAATCGCGTGGACGGGTCGTGGAAATATATCTGAGGTAGTGATTAGTTTTGACCAAGGTAAAACCTGGCACCCAACCCTTTTGAATAAATCAATAGGCGGACCTTATTCATGGGTAACTTGGCAGTATTTGTGGCAGGTAGACAAAAAAGGGGAATACACCATATGGATACGAGCATCAGATTCTGCAGGAAGGGTCCAACCGAAAAAGCCTGTTTGGAATAAAAAGGGGTATGGTTATAATGCTATCTCAGAAGTTCATGTGAAAATTGAATAGTTTTTGTTTGACCATTCAAATCAGTATAAGAATTTGCCCATTTTGATTGGTTCCATACCCATTATTTCACTAAAGATACGATTAAGTGCTGTGAAGGCTGATAATTGGAGGATGTTCAAACATTACTCTTTAAAAATTTGCTGCCACATGTAAATAACATTGTTAAAAGACGGATTTGCTTAAATCATACATTGGCATAGGTCATTACAAAATGCAGAACAGCAGTAGAAGCCTTTGGGTTTTTATAGGCATGCTCTCTGTCACCGTTAAATGTTATAGAATCGTACTGATAAAGATGGTACCTATCACCTTCTATTTCTATTTGCACTTCCCCTTCCATCACCGTTACATATTCAACAACCCCTGACTGATGGGAACCAGGACAGTATTCACTATTTGGATTTAAGTAAGCTCTATGCATTTCCATTGAACCATAACTTGAAACATTGAAAATAGGCTCCAGAGTGCAGGCCTCGTTAGCGCTCACTACTTTATTCCCCGTGTTTTTTCGTGACAATTTAACATGTTGTTCTTCACTAAGTAATACCGAAATGGGAATGGACAGCCCATTCGCTATTTTCCAAATAACAGTGAGGGAAGGATTTGCTTCTCCTCTTTCAATCTTTCCTAATGTCAACTTACTTACTTCAATCCGATCGGCCAGCTCCTGTAAGCTCATCCTCCGTTCCTGTCTAATTTTTCTCAATGTAGAACCAACTTGTTTCGCTAACGTTTCTGCGTTACTCATATTTAATAACTCCTTACAATACAAAGATGTAGTTTTTCTCCACTTAAAACGGTATAATATAATTAATTGTCAATAAACTATAATATACCAAATGTAAAAACAGGGAAAGGGTCTTTTCATGAAAGAAATATTTATTGGAATTATAGCTTCCATGTTTTTTGCGGTTACATTTATATTGAATCGTTCGATGGAACTTTCAGGAGGAAGCTGGGTGTGGAGTTCTTCGCTTAGGTTTATTTTCATGCTTCCTTTTTTATTTCTTATTGTACTTTTTCGACATAACTTAAAACAAGTTATTTATGAAATAAAAAAACAGCCATTTCAATGGTTTTGCTGGAGTTTTGTAGGATTTGTTATGTTTTATGCACCGCTTACATATGCAGCATCGTACGGGCCGGGCTGGCTCGTTGCTGGTACCTGGCAAACAACAATTGTCGCTGGTGTTCTAATCAGCCCTTTATTTTTCAGCAACATAAAAATACCAATAAGGGCTCTTTGTATTTCATTTATTATTTTAAGCGGTGTCGCTATGATTCACATGCAAAGTGCAAATAATGTGGCTCTCAAAGATATTATTCTTGGAATCATGCCGGTATTAATAGCAGCGTTTGCTTATCCAATAGGCAATCGAAAAATGATGGAAATATGTGGAGGAAGGTTAGATACGTTTCAACGAATTCTAGGGATGACCCTTGCAAGTCTTCCTTTTTGGTTCATGATTTGCATATTTGGTTTAATAACAACCGGCGCACCCTCAACAGACCAAGTTTTTCAGGCTTTCATAGTTGCCATATGCTCTGGAGTGATAGCTACCTCATTATTTTTTATTGCAACAGACCGCGTACGAGAACATCAAAGTAAACTGGCAGCAGTAGAAGCAACCCAGTCAACCCAAGTATTATTTGTTGTAATCGGAGAAGTTTTACTTTTATCTGTCCCTTTACCAAACGCCACAGCTTCTGTCGGATTGATTGTCATTATTACCGGTATGGTTTTACACAGTTATTATGCGAAAAAAATAAAAACAAAACAAAAAAAGCCGGCAGCTTGAAAACACGCTGCCGGTCTTCCATTAAGTCCTATATGCTGTTAAAGTTTATAGGGCTTATCGGTCAGTCTTTTATTTTTTCATTTGATCTAACTGCTTTTCAGCCATATCACCAAAAATAGACAGTTTAAACCATTTTCCTTGATAAGCTTTCACCATTAAAACGATCCACAAAACAAAACCGACAAGAGATAATAATAATCCAAGGAGCCATCCTAAAACAGGTATCGCTGTGAAGACAATGTTTAACACCACTATCGTTCCTGAAATAAAAATGGATTGCAGTGCATGAAAACGTACAAAGCGGCTATCCTTTTCTAAAACTAAAAAAACAATACCCGTAATGAGTCCCAATAAATAGCATAATAGCCCAGCCACGTTCTCTTCTAAGCCCATCGATGTTTTTACGCGTTTCTCCGCTGGTGTTTCTTGCGAGTCAACATTTTTTTCCTCTGTCGCAGCATTCTCCAAAACAGACTTTTCTTTCTCATCCATTTTGTAACCCTCCCTTACGTAATGTGGATACAACCGGCCTTTTTTCTAGATCAACTACATTGCTCCACTATGTTTCGAATAATCAAACGTGTTATTTTATTATACGCTAGGAAGGTTAAATTTAGGTGAAAAAATTCAGAAAAAATGGATTTTTCTCATTTTCACCTGACAATAACCGCATTTTATGTTAAACCGCATAATGTTCAGTTAGAAACTCCAGGATTGTCACCTTGTAAAGGAATGCAGCTGTTATTGCTTCGTTATTGTCAGGTATCTCCATGCTGTATTCCTGATATTGTTCCAACTTTTCAGCCGAGAAGGTGTTAATTTCTAGGTTTTAAAACTTTAAAACTTCCTACACTGTGAGCAGCTAAATTATTATCTTCATCCATCATCTCAGCTTGCACCGTAAATAAACTCTTGCTCCGGCTGATCAGCTTTCCTTTTGTATAAACGGTTCCCTGCGCGATAGGGCGAAGATAATGTACACTCATATCAATAGTGGCAAAAGGGACATCCTCAATGGATCGTGCTGTCATCCCCATAGTTGTATCCAAAATGGAAGCGTAAACACCTCCATGCAATGTATTTATGACATTCATTAAATCTTCTCTTACCTCTAGACGCAAACAAGCTTCTCCTTGTTCTAATTTCTCTATTTCAAACCCCATAAATTTCCAAAACGAACTCTCCGTAAACACTGCTGCCACATGTTTTAACTCCGTATCCTCGTTCATTTTTCCCCTCTTTTCTAAAAAATGGTTAGTAAATATAGAATGAAAAATAGTACATCATCAATTATATCTGTGATCAGATCCAAAATAAAATCATCTTGTCACGGCACCTATTACAAGCTTCAAAGTGTGTCACTCACCCATCATTCTATTTTCATGACACACTCTCTTAATTGAATAGCGGCTTTTGAATAAAGCTCTGTCATCGTTGCAACAACAAAAAAGAAATTTGGTCCACCATACTGGTTCTACCTATTTTCTGAGCAATCAAGGATAAACTAAATTCTCCAAGTAACTGGCATAGCCTTATAAATTATACTTTGTTTGTTTTTTTATACTGTTCAAGAACTCTTTCTTTCATTTCACAAACATTATTATAGCTATTTTCTATGTTTTTAACAGATTCTGTATACTTAGCAATATGCTCTTCGGATAATTGAGACATTTTATTGTATTTTATATCTATCCATTGATTTAACATTGTTAAAAGTTTAAAGGATTCTGTGTTGCACTTAACAATTTCTTCATAACAATTCCCGCTTATGCATAAGGATTGTTCCAAAAAATGTTCCTTTATATCTTTTTTCAATACAAGAACACATTTTTGATTATAATTCATGTCATTCGCATACCTCTGAAGATTAATAGTGTGGACTCTTAATTCCTCTATCAAATCAGTTAACAACGCAATTTTTTCTGGAAGCAATGCAGAAAAATCCTTTTCTTTGTAATGTAAAATTGTGATATAAACTCCTGCTAGTGTAAGAGAACCACTTATAAAACCACCAATAATAGAAGAATAATATGTTTCTCCAGCTGTGATGTGTAATATAGATGGCATAGTTAACAACAAGACTAAAGCAATAACCAATATTGTTATATACTTTGTCAAAATTCCTCCCCCCTCTTTTATACTAATCTTATTAACTTTGCCCTGGCGCATCACAATCTTGATGTTTCAACAGCAGCATACCATCATGAACCAGCCAGTTTTGATAATTCACCCGTATTTTAGCATTGGTTCTACATATTTCTGAATAGTGCGATAGTTGCTACATAGGACGTATAATATTTGCTCAGATTTTTCGTAAAATCAAAAAACGGCCTTGCACATGGTATATGCGGCCGTTTATTAACTTATATTATATTTTTTCCTTTTCGATAAAGTGTACTACGTGATACTCCCAGTTTCTGAGCTGCTTTTGTATGGTTATATCCTGTTTCGTAAAGAGCTTTTTTAATAAATATTTTTCTCCCTCTTCTTCTTCAAAATCCATCAATCCTTGATTTGCCGGTTGTAATATCGGTAATATACGCGCCCCTTTTAAAAGTATTAACAATATTCAAAAAATATATCTTATAAAAAAATGAGCAGAGTGAAATTACACTGCCACTCTGCTCAGTTCCCTGCAGTATGCTGTTAATCGTTTTCCTCTTAGCTTCGATAAGAGTTATGGTTCTCTAATAGGAAAGGGGTAGTTGTCCTTCACTCTTATTATTATCGAATGACCCCAGTTCCTTTTTGACTTTTAATAAATCCTTCTACATCTTCCCTTGTTAAAACGAAAGCATCTCCTGGCACTGAGTGTTGTAAAACCCCCATGCCTGCAGCAAAGTTAATAGCATCCTGAACATCGGATTCATTTTTCCGAAATTTATCTAGAAAACCAGCTGCAAACGCATCGCCGCCCCCAACTCGATCCACAATTTCAAAGTCGTATTCAGGGGATAAGAACTGTTGTCCTGCTTGATTAACAGCAGTACCAAATAGGGAGTGATGCGTGTTCGTTTCAGGCTGTCTTACTGAGGTTACCATCCATTCTATTTGATAATCCTGTAAAAAAGATTGGTATAAATTCAGATCAATTGGTGCCTGTTCGTTTATATTAGAAAGTCCAGAAGATTTACGCTCTAAAATGTTTATTAAGTCTAACTCACTTCCAAAACAGATATCTACATAGGGCAGAATTTGTAGTATGGATTGTTTTGCTTGTTCATAACTCCATAACTTACTGCGATAATTAAAATCAAAGCTAACTAAAATGTCTCTTTTCTTCGCTTCTTCTACAGCTTCGTAAGCGAGTTCCCTTGTATGATCCGTTAAGGCAAGTGTTATACCCGTTGTGTGTAAAATATCAGTATGATGAAACACTGCATCCCAATCAATTTGAGTACTGTCC
The DNA here is from genome assembly GCF_009765375.1 of Alteribacillus sp. YIM 98480. Lineage (GTDB taxonomy): Bacteria > Bacillota > Bacilli > Bacillales > Marinococcaceae > Alteribacillus. Next base: position 428,256 of record NZ_VTOK01000001.1, on the reverse strand, counting down.
AATGTAGAAAAGGAAGAGTAGCTGCGATCATATGTTACTTTTGTTGGTCTTTGAGCTGTCCCTTCCTCGACCAAATATGTTCCTACTCTTTTCTCGTCTCTGACTATCGCAGAAGTATCCACCCCTTCTCCTTTTAAAAAAGAAATGACTGCATCTCCTATTGCATTATCCGGTAAAGCTGTTAGGAAAACCGCCTCATTTTCTAAATTACTTAATGCCACGGCTACATTGGCTTCTGCTCCTCCATAATAAACATCCAACTGGTTCGATTGTTTTAAAGTCTTGGGACGGGGGGGTGAAAAACGAACCATAATTTCTCCCAATGTAACTATTCTTTTCATTGCACTTTCCCCTTTACTTTTTTAACTTTCCCCACAAATTGTTCGGCTAATTCCTCAACTGCTTTATAATTTCCATTACTAGCTAACTTAGTAAATTCTCCACCTACCCCTACTGCTGCTGCTCCTGCATTTAACCAATCATCTACGTTATCCAAAGACACTCCGCCTGTTGGCATGATAGGCAGTCCTGGCATGGGACCGTGTACAGCTTTAATAAAAGAGGGGCCAAATTGACTGCCTGGAAAAAGTTTTATTACATCAGCTCCTGATTTACGCGCTTCTATCATTTCAGTAATAGTCATACATCCGGGGAGATATGGAACTTGGTGTTGTAATGTAAGGCGAACAACATCTTGTGCAAAATTAGGGCCTACAATATATTTAGCACCTGCTCTTAAAGCATCTTCTGCCGTCGGTCCTTCAATGATGGTTCCTGCTCCAATTAGGTGATTTTCTTCTGCTTCATTTGATAAGGTTTCTAATACACGAGCTGCTTCAGGAATAGTCCAAGTTACTTCAATCGATGTTATTCCTCCCCGTAAACATGCCCTGGCAGTCTGCAAAGCCTCTTCTTTTGAATCCCCACGGATAACAGCTGTTATTCCTTTTGTGATTATTGCTCGACTAGTTTCATCACTACTTAGCATCATGTAATCTTCCTTTCTAAATAGCTAAACGCCCGAGTAAGCTGAAAATCCCCCATCTATTGGGATCACAACCCCATTGACGAAACTTGATGCCTGGTCGTTAACAAGCCATAGCACCGTTCCTTTTAACTCTTCTGCCTCTCCAAATCTATTCATTGGTGTTTGGTTTAAAATTTTTTGAGCTCGTTCCGTTGGTGAACCTTCTTCTGTAACAAGAAGGCTGTAATTCTGTTCGGTTAAAAAGAAACCAGGTGCAATTGCATTGACGCGTATACCAGTTTGCGAAAAGTGAACGGCCAGCCACTGGGTAAAATTGCTAACAGCTGCTTTAGCACCACTGTAAGCAGGAATCCGAGTAAGAGGTGAAAAAGCATTCATAGATGAAATGTTAACAATACTTGCTGCTTTTTTATGAACCATGTCCTCTGCAAATACTTGGGTAGGAAGGAGCGTTCCTAAAAAATTTAATTGAAGAACATAATTAATACCTTCCGGTTCAAGATCAAAAAAAGACTTAACGTCTTTTTTTACTCCTTCTAGGTCCGATTTATCGAAGTAATCTTTGGAGGTAGTCCCATCATGGTGGTTCCCTCCTGCTCCATTTATCAAAATATCACAAAATCCAAATTGTTCACGAATGTCATCTCTTACTTTTTCCAAATGTTTTTTATTTAGCACATCGACAGAAAAACCTTTAACCTCTCCTTCTAATCGATCAGCTTCTTCCTCAATTACACTAAGTTTCTCTTGTGTTCGACCTAATACAGCTACTTTTGCTCCTGCTTCTGCTAATGCCATGACAAGTGAACGTCCTAGTACTCCGCTTCCACCTGTTACAATCGCAACTTTATGTTTTAAACTCATTTGAAATGGTAAGTTCATTGAAGTTTCCCCCCTGCTGTATCCGTTTTCTGCGAATAAGTATCAATAAGTAAAAGCTTCATATAACCCGTTAAGGTAAGAAGCTCCTAGAGACCGATCATATAATCCATAGCCAGGCCGCCCTTTTTCTCCCCATATCATTCTGCCATGATCTGGCCGCAGAGGACCGTCAAATTTAATCTCTGCGTATGCTTTCATAATATCTGCAATATCTAAAGAACCATCCGAGCTTAGGTGAGAAGTTTCATAAAATGACCGCTCCCCCGTCCGCTTCACATTTCTAACATGGGCAAAATGAATCCTTCCTTCTTTTCCAAAGCGACGAACCATTTGTGGAATATTATTGTTTTTATCCGCCCCCAATGAACCAGAACACAATGTTAATCCATTGAGAGGATGATCATACATTCGAAGCACCCTCTCAAGATTCTTTTCACTTGTAATAATACGAGGCAAACCAAAAATTGACCAAGGCGGGTCATCGGGGTGAATTGCCATTTTCATTTTCACTTCTTCTGCAACTGGCATAATTGCATTCAAAAAGTACCGAAGATTCTCCCACATATCTTCTTCTGTTATCGATTGATAATCATCAATAAGTGTTTTTAATTCCTGATTGCCGTAGCTAAGATCCCATCCGGGAAGCTCTAGACTTCCGCTTAAAGGATCAGTTTCTAAAATAACTTCGTTCTCATAAATTAAGGCAGTAGAACCGTCTTTATATTTATAATCTAGTTTAGACCGCGTCCAATCAAAAACTGGCATAAAGTTATAACAAACGGTACCAACCCCCTCATCGGCAAGATATCGAAGAGTCTGTTGATAATTAGCTATATAGTAATCTCTAGTGCTCCGCCCTAATTTAATATCTTCATGAACAGGGACACTCTCAATCACATCAAGGGTCATACCATAAGATTCAATCTTATTTTTTAATTTACGGATTTTTTCTTTCGGCCAAACTTCACCAGCTGGGATATCATAAATGGCGGAAACAATGCCAGTTAATCCGGGTATTTGTCGAATATCTTCTAATTTAACTCTGTCAGTTTCTCCAAACCAGCGCATAGTCATTTTCATAGTGCTCACCTATCCCTCTGACCTTCTTACTTACGCAAATCTTTTTCTATGAAGTTCCAGAAGTTCCTGTGAAATAGATCTGCTACATCATTTTCAATGTCACTTTGGTCTATCTTCCAGCCAGTTGCTCGGACATCTTCATATTTCTCGGTCAAAACGTCTTTAAGTATCTCTTTTGTATGTCTCCATTTGTATACTACCTGTTCGAGCACTCTCGCATCGGAGTGCTGAGGGATAAAGCTCGTATTTAACAGCTCGAAACGCATGCGCGTCATTTCATTTATGATGACCGGATTATTCATAAACCACCAGCAGCCAAACACCATCAAATTCCGAAATTTACGTGCGAGTACTGCAAGCTCATGTTGATTTTCCCTTGCAAGCATCGTAACGAGAAACTTATTTTCAGGATTCTCTGACAACAAGTTCTCCAGAGCACTCATGTCTGCTTTTCCAACAAAATCACCTGCATCACCCAATGCTGGATTCACCCGTTTCTTCACCCCAATCATCAGTGCAAACGGGATGTTATGTTTTTTGGTCACCGGCAGGATGCAGTCACGAATGATGCGGCCGCGGTCACTTTCTTCTGGATATGCAAAAGCAGGAGGAAGAGAAACTGCCATATAAAGAGGATTCATTATCGAAATCCAGTCCTCTAAAAAGCGCTGAACCTCTTTGATGGATTGATCATTCCACTCTTCGGCTACTTGATAGTCCCAAGAACGCAATACTTCTTTTGTATTCGCATAGTCGTTTAAGAGAGGATCGATGCGAAGAGCGGCATGAAAGTGATCATGTGGTTTTTCTCCATTCAGCCATACGTTTCTTTCTTTTTCATCAAAGGGATCGTTGGTCATAACGAGATTGTCTACGCTTGCTTGTTTCATCACTTCGTCTACTTGCTGCTCTGCCGTACGCTCTTGGAAAATTTTTCGGTATTCATTTAAATCTTTTGTGTCCGGTGTAACTCCTAACACTTTTAACGTTGTAAGCACACCGCGTTCGGCTTCACTAATAGGCGAACGTTTTACAAATAACTCATCCCACACAAGCTCTGCTTGTTCTTTTTTACTAAGGTTCCAAAATTCCTCATACTCGATATCAGTCCAACGCATCAATTCTGCGACGAGATAATGATAGGTTAATAGTTCATCAATATCCCAAAGCAGAATGTCACCGAAATTAGGGGAAAACAGATGGGTGTGAATATCCGTAATCTTTTCCTTTTCTACTGTTCCTTCTACTGCTTTGCGAATGTCTTCTTTGCTTTGTAAAATCATTACACTTCCTCCTTCACATTATCATTCAAAAGTTGAAATGCTTTTTGGGCATCGTACTGTATTATAGCCTCTAAGTAGGTTCCGACTTTCTCCTGTTCCTTGTCTGCCAAACTCAAATTTTCATCCCATACATTTGGGTTACGAAGAACATTTGCGGCGAGCTGATGCAGACTTTGCTGACTGTTGTACACAAGCTGCCACTGCTCATGCATATATGTGATCGTCGATTCTTTTTCCCGAAGTGGTATCTCTCTTCCTTTTGCTAAACCTTTTACCTTTTCTCCGTTCTTTTCAGCCGGCTGGTAATAGGCAAGTACTCCGGCTAAAGCAAGGGCAAAATAATGATTAGCCGCTGTGCTGCGTCCTTCCCAGCGCTTCCATAACGGAAGTACTCTCGTTTTGAACTTCTCGAGTCCGTTTTGTCCTAAGTCTGTCAGTAAGTGGCGTTGATATGGATTTTCAAAACGTTCTAACACAGAAGCTGCTAAGTCATCCTTTTCCTTGTCTTCATATGGTAGTACCGGCTTAATAGCAGCATCTATCATCTTCTCTACATACGACCGAATCTCTCTATCTCTCATTGATTCATACACTGTGTCTTTGCCATGCAAATACCCCAGTGCAAACATCATCGTATGAGGCGCATTTAAAAGACGTATTTTCAATTCAGCATAGTCATCGACAGGCGCAAAACGCACATTTAGTTCGGTTTGCCCGAATGGCAGAACCTCCCGAACGTGCTGATCTCCTTCAATAACGAATAAATGATACGGTTCTCCTACGGTCATCAGCTTATCCTCATATCCAAACCGTTCTTTCAACTCTTTTTCTTCATTATACGGATAACCGGTAACGATTCGATCAACAAGTGTTTCACAAAAGGTATTTGCTTGAAGGACCCATTCTTGAAAAGAGGATCCTAAGGACCACTCTTTTATTTTTCTTAAAACTAAATCCTTAAGAACTGTTCCATTTTGTTGAACAAGTTCACATGGAAGGATAACCCATCCTTTGTCAGCAGCTCCTTGAAATGCTTGATAACGCTGATATAAAAGCTGTGTTAATTTACCGGGGTAAGAGAGGACAGCTTGATTCTCTTTATATTCTTCTTCTTGATACGTCAAACCAGCTTCCGTCGTATTAGAAATAACTACCTCAATATCTTCGGAACAAGCAGTCTCTACCAGTTCATCCCATTCTTCATACGGGTTGATACCTCTCGATATTGCAGTTACTACTTCCGCTTGATCTACGATTTGTCCATCCTCTTGTCCCCTTAGGACCACCGTGTAAGCACCGTCCTGCTTTTTCAAGTCAGGAAGCTTACGGCCATGGGGGGTAGGCTGAACTGCTACTATCCGGCCTTGAAACACCCCCTGTCTGTTCATGCGTTCTATCATCCAGTCAACAAAACCTCTTAGGAAGTTCCCTTCTCCAATTTGCAGGACCTTTTCCGGAAAATCTTTTTTATTGAACGTTTGGTTGAGCAGATCTTCCCTATTTTGAATGAGGGATTTTGATAATCGTTCCATATTTAACTCTCCTCACTGCTTATAGCGTTACACCATCTTTGAAAATAGCAATTTCTTTAAAGTTATACTCTTCATTTTTTGTTTTCTTTGTACCAGACGCCCAGTCTATTATTTCTGCTAATAAATCATCAGTCAGCTCATCAAGCGGGGTCCCCTCTACAAACGGCCCTGCGTTAAAATCAATCCAACGCTTTTTCTTGTTAGCAAGCTGTGAATTAGTAGAAATTTTTACCGTAGGAACCGGTCCGCCAAATGGAGTGCCTCTTCCAGTAGTAAAAAGAACAATGTGAGCACCGGCTGCTGATAGATTGGTTACAGAAACTTGATCATTTCCAGGACCTTGCAGCAGGTTCAATCCTTTTTTCTTGACTCTTTCTGCATAACTTAGCACATCAACAACTGGAGCACTCCCTCCTTTTTGAACACATCCAAGCGATTTTTCTTCTAACGTGGTAATACCCCCATCTTTATTTCCAGGGGAAGGATTTTCATAGACAGGCTGATTGTAACTTAGAAAATATTCTTTAAAATTATTTACTAAATCTACGGTACTTTGAAAAACGCTTCTATTTTCTGCCCGATCCATCAACAGTTTCTCGGCCCCAAACATTTCAGGAACCTCTGTTAGAACGGTTGTGCCCCCATATGAAATCAACCGATCAGAGAAGGATCCAACGAGTGGATTTCCTGTTATTCCAGAAAAACCATCCGAACCTCCGCATTTCAAGCCTACTTTCAGTTCAGAAAGAGGAACGGCTTCTCGTTTAAAGCTATTAGCATACGATACTAACTCCGAAATTAGGTCTAAGCCTTCCTCTACTTCATCATCGACGTCCTGTGCTCCCATAAATAGCACTTTTCCGTTGTCTACCTCACCTAGAATTTCTTTAAAAGACGTGATGGTGTTATTTTCACATCCTAATCCCATAACCAATACACCAACAGCGTTTGGATGATGCACGAGACTAGAAAGCACACGCTGTGTATTCGTTAGATCATCTCCGAGCTGGGAACAGCCAAAAGGATGTGGAAAATGATAAACGCCATCGACTTCATCATTAGAGCTTAACTCTTTATTCGCCATGCTTGCCAATAGCTCTGCTGATTTGTTAATGCAACCAACAGTATTAATGATCCAAATTTCGTTTCGAATACCTACCTCTCCGTTCGGTCGTTTATATCCTTGAAAGGTTCGTTCTTTTTCTGGCTTTGGCAAGTCTGATTTTTTAGGGGTGTAAGCATATTCCAGGGTACCTTCTAAGTTTGTTTTTACATTTTGCGTATGCACCCATTGTCCTTTTTTAATGAATTTGGTTGCCTTTCCAATGGGGTTTCCATATTTAATAATGTCTTCTCCTTCTGAAATATCCTCCAACGCAATTTTATGACCTGGAGCTATTTCTTCTTGAAGAGTGACAGAGGTGTTATCGATCGTAAAGGTGGAGCCTGGTTCTTCATTCACGATAAGCACCGCTACATTATCTTTTTTGTTAATACGAATAATCGGTTCAGCCACCAATATTCCCCTCCTTAATTATCAATTATCTCCGGAATAAACATAACGAGGTCGCTCCAAAACGTGACGGTGATGAGAACTACGACCATTGTTAAATAGAATGGCATTAAGGTTTTTAGCATTTTTTCCATTGCGATCTCTCCTATTGCCGAACCTACAAATAATGCTGAACCTACTGGTGGAGTAATTAAACCGATAGATAGATTTAGAATCAGCATCACACCAAAATGTACAGGATCCATACCAGCTTCTGTAACAATAGGCAAGAAAATAGGCGTCGCAATTAAAATAAGCGGGGCCATATCCATAACAGTACCTAAAAGCAATAAAATGAGATTAATCATTAGAAAAGTAATAATGTCGTTTGGAGAGAAGAACAACAATGTGTCTGAAACCATACTCGGAACTTGTAAAAAAGCCAAAAGCCAGCCGAAGCCAGAAGAAGCTGAGATTAAAAACAATACCATTGATAATGTTTTAAATGTACGTTGTAAGACATATTTAAAGTTATACAACGGTACATCCCGGTAGACAAAAAATGTTATAATAAACGCATAAACAGTACCGATTGCTGCGGACTCTGTTGCTGTAAATATCCCTGATACAATGCCGCCGATAATGATGACAGCAGTTAATAATCCTAAAATCCCTTCACTCAGAACTTTTGGAATTTCTTCTTTTTTCATTGGTTCACTTTTTGGATATTGGCGCTTAACAGCAATGATATATGATATAACCATAAGTGAAAGAGCAAGTAAAAGTCCCGGTAAGACCCCTCCCATAAAGAGAGCACTAATCGAAACCCCGCCTGCTGCTGTAGAATAGATGATCATATTGTGGCTTGGAGGAAGAATAACCCCTTGGGCAGCACTTGAAACTGTAACACTGACAGAGTAGTCACGATCATATCCCTTTTTCCTCATCATAGGAATTAATACAGAACCAACAGAAGAAACATCTGCGACAGAGGATCCCGATATCCCTCCAAAAAAAGTGCTAGATACAATATTCACCATTGCTAGGCCGCCTCTAATTTTGCCAATAATTAAATTTGACAGGTTAATAAGACGTCTAGAAATACCACCTTCATTCATAATCTCACCAGCCAATATAAAGAATGGAATGGCTAAAAGAGAAAAGGAATTAAGTCCACCTACCATACGCTGTAAAATGGATGGTAGAGGAAGTTCTAGATAAAATCCTGTTAATAAAGACGATATGACTAGAGTAAGGGCAATGGGAACTTTAAATATAAGCAGTACAATAAAACTTCCAAGTAAAATAGCAATCTCCATTTTCTAGCCCTCCTCCGTCTCTTCTATTGTTTTTTCTCCAGCACTATCTTCATCGTTAATCAAATTAATAATTCCATATATTATCATTACGATTCCTGTAAGCGGGATAATCAGATAACTAACCCCTGTTGGAACGTTTAGTCCTGGCAAATTGCTTCTCATGCTATCTAATGCAAAATTATATCCATAATAAGCAAAAATAGCTCCTACTCCAATAATTAAGACAGCATTTCCTCGTCTGCATATCTTTTGTAACCACTTAGGGAACAAACTGTAAAAAATCTCGACGCTGATGTGGGTCCTTTCACGAAAACCATAAGCTATCCCAAAAAAGCCAACCCACAAAAAGAGAAACACCGAAAGTGATTCTGACCAAGTCGGAGTAGTGTTAAAGACAGTCCTTGTGAAAACTTGATATGTAATTGCCAGAACCATTACCGTTAGCATAGTAATAGAAATGTACTCTATTGCCTTATTAATGCTGTCTCGAATCCAATATATCCACTTCATATTAATTTCCTCCTAGTTTAATAGGAAAAGGGAGTAACTTAAGCTTACTCCCTTATATAAATGGCTTACTGCGCTTCTTCTATTCGATCAATCCAATCTTGGTATTCGGTGCCGTATTTTTCATACAATGGTTCTACCGCTTCTCTCCAATCCGTATAATCATCAACTTCAGTGATCTGGTTTCCATTCTCTTCGATAGTCTCTCTGGATTCCTCTACTAACTCATCCCATGCTTCTCGCTGAACTTCGATAGAATCTTGAGCAGCTTCCCGAACGATTTGCTGGTCTTCTTCACTCATTTGATTCCAAACGTCTTCTGCCATCACCAGCACTTCAGGAACTGTTGAATGAGCATTAAGGGTGTAATATTCGGCTACTTCATAATGATTGGTTGAATAATAACTTGGAAAATTATTTTCTGCACCGTCCACTACCCCTGTTTCTAAACCGGAATAGACTTCCTCAAAGGCCATAGTCGTTGGAGAACCTCCTAATGCTTCTATCAAATCAACCATCATATCTGACTCTTGTACTCTAATTTGCAGTCCATCTACATCATCAGGTCCATTAATTGGACGTTCCGCATTGTACAAACTACGACTTCCAGAATCATAAAAGGCTAATCCCTGCATACTTGCGTCATTTAACGAATCTAATAGATCGTCGCCTACTTCTGATAACAGCACATCCCACATCGCCTCGTCATTTTCAAATAAGTAAGGCATGGATAGAACTCCAATGTCTTCAGAAAACTCGGTAAGAGGACTAGCATTCGTCCTAGCCATCTCAATGGACCCTATTTGTACTTGTTCAAGCACACTGCGTTCATCTCCAAGTTGTCCTCCTGAAAAAACCTCTACCTGAATACGGCCATCAGAACGTTCGTCAACCATTTCAGCAAAAGCTTTATCACCTATCGTCGTTGGATAATCATCCGGCTGATTTTCAGCCAGCTTGATTTCATAAGTATCTCCTTCTGCTGCTTCACCATTGCTGTCACTTTCATCTGCATTGGCTTCTTCCGTTTCAACATCTGCTGTTCCTTCTGTTTCCTCTGTCCCTTCTTCTCCACAGGCTGTCCCGACAATCAATAATAAGCCTAAAACAGTTGATAAAGAAATTTTTTTCATCTTTGATCTTCCCCCTACAGATTTAATTAATAGATGAAAATCTCAACACACTGTGACTACTAACGATTTTCTTCATCCCTCCTATGCTTAATATTACAAACATTCACTATTTAAACGCTTACAATAAACATTAAAAAAAATATATATTCTTCCTTCACAAAGTCTTTACAGAGGTACGTTCTAAAAATTCAGGAGCATAGCGATACACCTTACGTTCCGAAGACTTTCCGTTTATATGGTCAAGTAAAAGCTCTGCTGCCCTTCCTCCTATATTAAAAGCAGGCTGTTTAATGGTTGAAAGAGCCGGGTTATATACGGTCGCAAAAGAAACTTCATCAATTCCAATAATACTTAGTTGATCCGGAAGTAGGATACTTTTCGCTTTACAATATTTTAATACTTCCATTAACGTTAAATCATTTGAACAGAGGATGGCTGTTGGCCGCCGTTTCAATTGAAATACTTTATCCAATTGATCATGCAGTGTATGAAGCTGGCCGGAAATAATATACTCTTCCGGGTAACTCTTTTTGCACTCTGCCATTGCTTCTTTATAACCTTCTAGGCGTTCCCACCTCGGGGTTATTAGCGGATTTAATGGTGGTGTAATAATAGCTATATCTTCATGTCCATTTTCTACAAAATTATAAACACCTAACTTTGAAGCATTAATATTATCAAGTAACAGAGTATCCACTTCAAGGTCCGGTATAAGTCGGTCCACAAACACTATAGGAATATTGCGCCCTAATACTTGTTTATAAACATCAGTGTTTTCCCCTGTTGGAAAGATGATAAATCCATCTACCTGTTTAGCCTGCAGCATGCTGATGTACTTTTTTTCTTTAGCTGGATCATCATCTGCATTACATACAATCACATGAACATCTTGCTCATTACAACAATCTTCAATGGCACGGATGACCTGTGTGGAAAATCCATGTAAAATATTTGCAACAATAATACCTATAGTAAAAGTTTTCTTTTGCTTAAGGCTTCTCGCTAAAAAGTTAGGAGAATAACCAAGTTCTTTAATGCTCTCTTCAATTTTAGTTCTAGTAGCTGCCCCCATATATTCAAATCTTTGATTTAAATATTGAGAGACTGTGCTCTTTGACACTTTGGCATGCTTTGCCACATCTGAAATAGTAATATTTTTGGAAGTATTCATGACTAGCACCTTTTTCTAATTTTTAAAATGATAAACGGTTTTACTAAATCGGTTTTGTAAACCGGTTTATAAAAAATTGTAAGCGATACCAAATAAAAAATCAACAGAAAAATGAAAAATCACACTATTTATTTTTTTAAATAAATTCTGATTTGAACCGAATATGCTCATTTTACAAATTACGAAACAGAAGGTGGCTCCAAAATTACTGAGAGCCACCTTCTGTTTAAGAAGTATCATTTAGTTAATAATAGAGTCAATAGATTGATTGATATCTTTCTTCACTGCGTTCGGAACGTGATCGCTTTTTTTATTTTCAACAAATGATTTTATTTTTTCTAATTTTTCTGTGCCTTGTTCTATTTTACCGTTTTTATAAGAACGTTCCGCATTCTCAATACGAACGGCTAACGAATTTTTTATACCTTTCGGGTTAATATCCGAATCTTCAATTATATCCTTCAATGTCTGCATCTCGTTTGGCATATCTACAATATTGACCGAAGCAGCTTGTACCGTTTCTCTATTATCTGTATTATCAAAAGCTCTGTATTGAATTTCTGTTTCACCTGAACTATCAATGGTAAACGGCTCTGTATATGTTTTCCATGAGTCGTCATTTCCTTCGCGATATTCAATGCGTTCAATTCCATCTTCATCAGAAGCAGATAGTGTTACATTTGGTTCATTTACATAATATCCATTAGGAAGGGTCTCTCCACTAATATCAATATCCGTTTCTGGTGGAGTATTATCATAGCTTTCTCCATTAATGGTAAAGTTTGTAAGCTCCATATTTTCGACGTTTTCAATAAGTGTAGGCGTCTCTACATTATCAAAGCTTGAATCTTTAATCTTAAGATTTTGAACAGGTGCTCGATCATACGCTCTAATGTAAATACCGTAATTTCCGCCTTGACTATGAAGATTATCAACTTCGATGTTACGTACAATAGGAGTATAATCTCCTGCATCACCTTCTTCATACTGCATATTAACTCGAACGACTTCGCCTCCGACTTCATCTACTGTATTATTTCTTAAATAAATGTTTTCTACTACGCCGCCGCGTATAGAGTTCGTTTTTATTCGCAGCACCCTGTCTAAGTTAGGGCTGTCCATTGAATTGTCTTCAGCAAAAACATTTTTGGCTCCACCTGTCATTTCACTGCCTATAACAACCCCGCCGTGACCGTCTCTCATTTCATTTCCCTGTATGACAATATTTTCTGATGATACATCGATTCTTCTGCCATCAGCGTTTCGTCCAGACTTGATTGCAATACAATCATCACCAGTGTCAAAATAAGAATCTTTAATCAATACATTTTTGCTGGATTCAGGATTTGCACCATCATTATTTGGACCATGCCCTACAACTGTAACATTATCAATAGTTACATTCTCAGAAAGTACAGGATGAATAAACCACATCGGTGAATCAACAATTTCAACACCTTGAATTAGTATATTTTCACTTTCATAAGGTTGAATAAAGCTAGGTCTTAGTAAAGAATCTTCTGGGTCATCAAACCTTCTATCTTCAACATCTACACCATCTTCTGCCCACTGAAAAAGCTGGTCTCTAGTTTCGGCTTGATGAGGCTCGCCTTCTTCCCAACCATATTCGGTCTTTCCTTTCCACGGCCACCAATTCTCATCGTCAGCTTGTCCATTTAACTTTCCCTCACCGGTAATAGCAATATTTTCTTTCTCATACGCATAAATAAGGGGAGAATAGTTATACAGCTCTACACCTTCCCAACGGGTTTTAACCACAGGAAGATAATCTTCAGGGTCCTGGCTGAACTTCACCTCTGCTCCTTCTTCTATGTGAAGATTAATATTATCTTCCAAGTGAATTGCCCCCGTTAAGTAAGTGCCTTCAGGAATTACAACGCGGCCGCCGCCCTCATCATTAGCTTCTTGAATTGCTTCATTAATGGCATCAGTAGATTTTTCCTCTCCTTCATTATCAGCTCCATATTCCGTTACATCAAATTCTGCGTCAGGAAAACTAGGTTCCTCTATATTTTCTAATATTTCAGGCACTTGTTCCCATGGATCGTTTTCCTCATCATTTGCACTAACAGAAGTAGACATTGCTGCAAGTTGACTCCCTACCAAAACAGCTGCTGCAAAACCTTTAAACTTTTTCTTCAATGATAACCCTCCCTAAAAAATATCACCAAATTAAAACTACTGATTTAAAATACTCTTATATCCCCCCTTCACACAAATAATTAATTAAAAATTAAAAACTATTAAAAAATAAATAAAAACTTTGCAGAACAAGCAAAACTAAACCGGTTTAGTAAAAGACAAAGAAAAAGAACAACAAACATAAGACAGCGTTTTCATATGATGTGTGTGTTATCTTAATCCATATAAAAAATAATGTAAATATTACCTTTTTACTATTTTCCTTAGTCCCCATAATTATTTCAGCACTATAAACCTAGATATATACTCACTAAGGATTATTCACGCAAAGTATATGTCTAATGTAAACAGTCCCTATTAAAAGTTGATTTTCCACTTATTAATAAATAGTAAAACCGAGTAGAAAAAAGGACAGGTGGTTTTTTTCCAGAGGTGTGCACATTTGCAGTCTGATATTCATATTGGCTATGCTTATGCTTTGTTCTTTTGGAGGTGTTAAAAACTGCCTATAAAAAAGGGCAGGATCTGAAATTCGTCTCTGCCCTTTTTTATCTAGGGGTAAACGTTAGATGAAAGATGTTTTTGTGTATCTCGTAAGTTTTCTTACATAAAAAAAGTTAAAAAATGGGTTATATGTTTATTTCATATTTTTTCATTTTACGATAAAGAGTACTTCTCGATATTCCTAAAGCTCTAGAGGCCTGTGTCATGTTGTACCGACAAGCCTCAATCGTTCTAAGGAGATCATCTTCTTCACTCTCCCTTTCATTTGTTTGCTTGACTTTTTTGTCCGATACAAGATGAATAGTGTATTTCTTGTTGTTTTCATGTTCGAATAAATCTACAGGTAAATCACTTGCTGTAATCACTTCATCTTTCGCATACAACGCCGCATATTCTAATACATTTTGCAGTTCACGGATGTTGCCAGGCCAGCTGTATTGATAAAAAACTTCCCAAGCAGATTGGTCTATTTGAAAATGGCCATCTATGTTTTCTAGAAAGTGCTCCGCTAACCGTTCAATATCCCTATTTCTTTCACAAAGGCAGGGGAGATGCACCCGCCCAACGTTCAAGCGAAAATAAAGATCAGCGCGAAACTTGCCATCTTGTATCCATTCTTTTAAATTTCTGTTACTAGCAGCAATAATTCGAACGTCAACAGATCTAGGAGTATGTTCACCAATTCGTAGAACCTGTTTTTCCTGGATTACTCGAAGCATCATCGCTTGAATGGATGGAGGCATTTCACTGATTTCATCTAGAAATAGGGTGCCTCCGTCAGCTGCTTCAAACCAACCCTTTTTACCGGTTTTCAAAGCACCGGTAAAGGCACCAGGTGCATATCCAAAAAGTTCACTTGCTGCGAGCTCGTGATTGAGACCTGCACAATTAACAGCCAAAAAGGCATTGTTTTTTCGAGTACTTGCCTCATGAATCGCCCGAGCCATTAACTCCTTGCCTGTCCCGCTTTTCCCGGTAATTAAAATAGACATATTTCTAGCTGCTACTCGTTTTGCGCCTGCGATGACTTGCTGCCAGCTCTCACTGTTCCCAATCAGACGAGAGAAAGATGAGAAGCTTTCTTCCTTTTCTTTTTCGTGGTTGAACGTGTTTGAACGATATCCTTTCCTTAAATGAATGACTCCGCCGACCGTTCGGTTATTTCGTTTCACAGGGATGACTCGTCCTTCTGCAAAAGCTCCATTTTCTAGTTGGATGTCTCCTTCATAGATTCCTTTCTTTAGTTGGTCCAATTTTATATTCACAGGCTGCTCCTTTTTTCGGTACGGCCCCTTCATAAATGTATCTACAATACCTCCAGCGCTATCAACTGCAAAAACACGATCTTGTTTTATATTTTTTACATATTTGTTGAATTCTTGTCGTATGAATTCAATATCTTGAAGAAGAGTCGCATGCCAAAGGGCTTCAATCGATTGAACAAATACAGCTGTAAGACTTAATGCATTTTCGGGAAATCGTTCTTTTAAAGTAGTTAAATCTAATACCCCGGCTGTTTTTTTACTCATTGGATGACGAATCGGTATGCCGGCACAAGAAAAGGGATGCCAATTTTGACAAAAGTGCTCAGGGCCTTTAACAACGATTTCTTTATCTGTCGTTAAAGCAGTACCGATGGCATTTGTCCCTGACTTTGTTTCATGCCAATGGCCCCCTTCATAAAACCTTACTTCTTGCAGATTTTCTTTTAATGTGCCTTCGACAAAAGAAGCAATAATGCATCCTTTTTCATCTGAGAGGCTTAAAGAACAATCGTATTTGTTAAAATACTTGTCCATTTCGCCGCTTAATTGAGAAAAGATATGGTGTAATAAGTTAGTGGAGGCAATGTTTTGTATGTCATGAGGGGTAAAAATTTGAGGTGCTTTCTTTAATTCCGGTCGAATACCGGCACGAACGCTTCGCTTCCATGACATAACAATTTCATCTGGAATGTCTTTGGATACTTGGTTTTTTACGATAAAGTTTTCCCAAGCTTTTTCGTTCATTTTTTCCCTCCCACCAAAATTGTAAAGTAAATAACTTAACCAACTATGTCAGATTTATTATAACATTTCGAATAATTATTAAAAACAATTTTCAAAACCCTATCTTAAACTGTATGTAATTCTGTCCTTTTCTTTTTAATCCGCATTCACACCGAGTACTTCAGCTATTCTCCTCTACTTAAAGATAGCAAATCGGCATTCTATAATATACTTCCTCTCGTTCTTGTAGAGTTGTTAACATTTCATTCCTTACATAAAAATAGAGTGCCCATAGAGGACACTCTGCACCATACTTTTTTCTAGCTTACGTTTAATTCATATTAATCCAGACGCTTTTCACTTCTGTATAGTTATCAAGAGCGTAGGACCCCATTTCACGCCCGCTTCCAGATTGCTTGAATCCACCAAATGGAGATGCTGCATCGAAGACATTATAGCAGTTGACCCAGACAGTTCCTGCTTGCAGGTTATCCGCAACATAATGAGCATTTTTCACATTTTCTGTCCACAATCCAGCTGCAAGACCATAGTTTGAATTGTTGGCACGTTCAATGACTTCATCTAAGTCTTCAAACGGCATTGCAGCTACAACTGGCCCAAAAATTTCTTCTTTGGCAATCGTCATATTATCTTCTACTGCTGCAAATACAGTTGGTTCTACAAAATATCCATTATCAAAAGGATTTTTCCCACCCGTTAACATTTCTGCTCCTTCTTCTTGTCCTCGCTGAATATAATTCATGACACGGTTTTGCTGAACATCTGATACTAGAGGGCCCATTTGCGTATTCGAATCAAGCCCGGGTCCTTGCTTAATACTTTGCGAATGAGACACCATGTCAGCCACAAAGTTGTCATAGGCTTTCTTTTGAACAAATACACGAGAACCTGCGCTGCAAACCTGCCCCTGATTAAACATGATCCCAGCAAGCGCCCCTGGAATGGCTTTTGACATATCGGCATCTGGAAGTATAATGTTCGGAGACTTCCCGCCAAGTTCAAGAGTCACTCGTTTTACCGTGTCAGACGCCTGACGCATAATTTGTTTCCCAATTTCAGTGGACCCAGTAAACGCTACTTTGTTGATTTTTTCATGGTTTACTAATGGTTCACCAGCAGTCGGTCCAAATCCAGGAATAATATTAATAACTCCTTCAGGGAAACCAGCTTCTTGCATTAGCTCCGCTAGATAAAGAGCAGATAATGGAGTTTGTTCCGCAGGCTTTAATACAACGGTACACCCCGTAGCAAGTGCTGCACCTAACTTCCAAGCTGCCATGAGAAGAGGAAAGTTCCACGGAATAATTTGACCAACTACTCCAACAGGCTCGTGTTTCGTGTAATTAAAATAATTACCTGAAACTGGAATCGTTTGCCCTACAATTTTAGTAGACCAGCCTGCAAAATAGCGAAAGTGCTCAATCGCCATCGGAATATCGCCCATGCGTGTTTCTTTAATCGGTTTCCCGTTGTCCAATGTCTCAATTTGTGCTAATTCCTCTTTATTTTCTTCCATTAGATCAGCAAGCTTATAAATGAGACGGCTTCGTTCCGCAGCAGTTATTCTAGACCAGGCCCCATTATCAAAAGCTGCCCGGGCAGCATCGACTGCACGATTAACATCCTCTGCTTCCGCTTCACTAACTGTAACCAAAACTTCCCCGTTAGCAGGATTTTTACTTTCAAATGTCTTTCCGTTTGCCGAATCCACCCATTTGTCATTAATAAAAAGTTTTTTCTGTCCCTCTAAAAATTTGGCTACTTTAGGATACAAATCCACTGTTTTTTCCATGTTTGCTCCTCCTTGATTTTAATAAGTATGCACGTAAGTAAGCGCTGCCATTTATTAACTACAATAATATCCACATTGTTGTGATTTCCCATTGTCCTTCACTTGCTTAACAATCAGTGACCTTTTTTTATAAAAACGCAGCTTTCAAACGCACACCTCCCAAAGGACATGGTATAAAACGCTTCATCCTTTATTAATGCAAAAAAAATGCCAAAAGAGACGAGGCTGTCATTTTGGGATTTAACTTCTCATTATAATCCTTAATGATACAGTTTGTGTCACTACCTTAAGACAAATTGTGTCATGAATGAAACAAAGTGTTTTTTTAAAGAACTCAACGAATATGTTGAGAGTTCACAAAAGTATTTACTGTTGTGTTTACTATCTATCGAATCTATGATAGTTTTTCTCTTGTTTTATTTAAAAACCCATCGTAGATATTTGTTCTATTAACATTTCTTCATTTTCCCACCAGCCAAACCACAAACCTTTTCCTTATCAAATCCATACTAAATATATTATAATTTGTCCACATTAACGTATAGAAGAAGGAATCATTTATGGCGTCATATCCACGTGCTTTTTCTCACATCGGTCTTTCGGTGCCCGATGTAGATAAAGCCGTAGAATTTTATATGGAAGTAATGGGTTGGTATATATTAATGGAACCGTCCGAAGTGCTAGAGGATGACAGCCCGATTGGTATAATGTGCAAGGATGTATTTGGTTCGGGTTGGGGAAAGCTTCGGATAAAATAGGAATTGAGCTGTTTGAGTTCCCAAATAACGAAACACCAGAAAATAATTTTGAGTACTGGAAGACAGGTATTTTCCATTATTGTGTACAAGACCCGGACCTTGAAGGGTTAGTAAACAAATTAAAGCCCACGGGGGAAAGCAGCGTATGCCAGTTCGTGAATATTTTCCTGGTGAAAAGCCATTCCGAATGGTATATTGAAGACCCATTTGGCAACCTAGTTGAAATATACAGCCACAGCTATGAATTAACTTATTCTGAAGGTGCTTATTAGTTTGCAAGGGGCTAGCATATGAAAGCTGGCCCCTTCCTTGATGTCTCAGAAAAGGCAAATGTATTCCGATAAAGTACCAGATACACTTGGTTAAGACTAATTGATTGTGTGTCTAGTCAAAAACGGTGGTCGTTATCAACAGCCTTATTTTACTGCCCGTGCTTTTATTAACTCCTGATGTGCAATTTTGGACCTTTATATAACTGAATGAAACTACGTTTCCATCATACTTGGCAGCCAGGTCACTATAGATGGAACACAGATAATCAAGACGATTAAACCAATTAATAGGAATATGAAAGGAATTGCTGAAGAAT
Source organism: Alteribacillus sp. YIM 98480 (assembly GCF_009765375.1). Lineage (GTDB taxonomy): Bacteria > Bacillota > Bacilli > Bacillales > Marinococcaceae > Alteribacillus. The sequence goes on along the minus strand of NZ_VTOK01000001.1, from coordinate 409,054 downwards.
AAATGGTCATCATAGTAGTGTTACGGGAAACAACACCTTTCATTGCAAACAATCCTGTGCCAAACGGTGGACTAATGGTTCCTACTTCGATTGCTAATAAAAGCAGGACGGAGAACCATAATAAATTAAAGTCTAACGCACTAGCTATTGGAAAAAAGATAGGTACTATAAGCATCATAATTGAAAGAGATTCAAGAAAGGTTCCTAATATAATAACTAGTAGAAGCATAAGGATAAGTACTATAATAGGAACTGTACTTACATTTTGAACAATGCTTACTAAATTTCTGGTGGCTCCCGAAAAAGAGAGAATTTGACTAAAAGCGGTAGAACCAGAAATGATCAATAGAATCATTACTGTTATTTTTAATGTTCCGGACAAAGACTTTACAATAACATCTAAGTTTAATTGTTTATTACAAGCCGAAAGAATGATACTCCCTAAAGCCCCCAATGCTGCAGCTTCTGTTGGTGTTGCAATACCTAAAAAGATAAAGCCAAGTACTAGCAGAAAAATAAGACCTAAAGGTGCTATATACTTTAATGTATCAGTAGCTTTTTCCTCTATAGATGCACTAGACTGCTCATAAGCAGGCGCTAGATGAGGAGATGTGACCGCTCTTATAATTATATAAATCATATATATCACAGCCATTAACAAACCGGGCAAAATGATAGCTATTAAAAATTGTCCAACCGATACTTGCCCCATAGAAGCTAGTAAAATTCCTAAAGCACTTGGCGGAATCATAGCTGCTAAAGCGCCGCTCCCTAAAATAGGACCTATCGCCATGGTTTTACTATAATTTTTATTTTCCATTTCAGGTATTAAAGTTGAACCTAACATGGCAGTACTTGCCATATTAGAAGCTGTTAATGTGGAGAGAAGAGCTCCAGAGCCCACTGCAAGCATGCTTAATCTTCCTGGGACATTACCAAACCATTTATCAACTGTGTTAATCATTTTAGGAGCAATTCCAGACTGAAACATTATCTCCCCCATTAAAATAAACAACGGAATAGGTAGAAGAGAAAAATTAGTAAGAGCCCCTCCCATACTTGAAATTAATAAGTCTAATCCTTCTTTTTCTCCCCAGATAAAATAAGCAGCTACTATATTCACTAATAGAAACGCAAAGGCAATAGGGACCCTAAATAACATTAAAAAGAACAAACCAACTAGTATCAGAGCTAAAACCTGCCACCAAATCAATGCATTCCCCCTCCTTTGTTGATACTTAAGAAGATAGCACCGTATAGAATGCGAATAAATTCTAGCATGATAATAAAAAACGATATGGGGATTGCAATATAAACATAAACTTGCGGAGTGGCTAAAGCAGTTACACTAGTGACGTTTCTTTCATACAAGTCAATGGCAGTTAATATGCCATACCAGGTTATTATCCCGCTAACGATGATGCCTGTAATTGGAACAAACACACGAATGATTCGATGCAACAGCTCACTTGGAACAAAATCAACTATGTCTATCGTTATATGACCATTCTGCCGCAGCAGCCATGCCCCGCCAAGACAAGTAATATACAAAAGACTATATTCAGTAACTTCGTTTACCCATATAAAAGAATAACCAAAAATATAACGTGAAGTAACTTCTACACATACTAAAATCGTAATAAAAAGCAGTAAAATACAACCTAGTGCTGCCATTATGTTTTCTACAATATTTAGTGCTTTACCAATCGAAGACAAAAGCGATCACCTTCTTCTTATTTCTTATCGAGGTAAAGTGGATAAGAAGAATTTGATTAAAACCAAAAACCAAATTCTTCTATTTAACTATTTTCGTATATCTTTTTCTTGCATACGTACTATCCTTTATTCATTTTCAAATAACTCTCTTAAAGTACCGACTTCTTCCGGGGCTTCGTTCTCAAGCTTCTCCCAAAAAGCACTTTCTACAAAACCTTGGAATTTCTCACTGTCTTCATCACTTAAAGTGATTTTTTCTACGCCGGCCTCCTGAATAGCTTCCCATTCTTTTTCATTTTTCTCATTAAAGTGTTCTATCATATCATGTTCAAATTCAGCATTAGCTTCTTTTATTTTTTCTTGAATATCCGGTGATAAGGAATCAAAAGCTTGCTTATTAAACAAAATAGTTCCATTCTGATTTAAGAACGGTTCATCAACAATATATTCGGTTACCTCAGTCCAGCCTGAATCATGAGGTCCTAGCAATGGAAAGCCGAACCCATCTACCATATTACGTTCTAAGGAAGTATATACATCTGCCGGACTTACTGTGACCGGATTGACCTCTAACCGCTGCAAAATACCATCGTAAGTTGGGTTTGATCGCATTCTTAGACCTTTCAGATCATCTAGTGATTCAATCTTTTCATTGGTCCAAAAATAGTATGGGGACGGTCCTAGCCACCTGCCGGCATATTCTAAGTTTTGCTCATTAAATCTTTCTTGCAGATAATCAAAATATCCATTTTCTCTTTCTTCTTCTGGGGTATGAGGAGATAGATTTAAAGAATGTGTTTCCGGCATTAAATGCCCATAATAAGAGCTTACATTAAATCCAACTTCAGCCGTACCATTAACTACGGCGTCAAACTGTTCTTCAAGGGGAACGGATTCAGGTCCGCCTATCCATTCAAACGTCACTGCTCCGTCCGTCGCCTCTTCCATTTTATCGATCCAGATTGGTACAATCCCCTCGGTGAAAGCATGATCAGCAGCCAAGAAACTTACAATTTTAAAGGTTTCACCTTCATTATTATTAGAATTTGTATCCGTGGCATCACTAGTTTCTTCAGCACCGCACCCAATAGATAAAAGGAAGCTGAAAATAAGTACGAAGCCTGCGTAAACTTTATTTTTCATTTAATAACCACCCTCTTTGTATTTAAATATTCTTTCCTTTACTTTGTTTTTCTTACCCTATAAAATTTCACAGGATAGGCGTGCTCCTGCTGAATAATGAGCGTCTAGGGGGGACATTTCGCGAATACTTATGATGATTTATCGTTGGACAGTGCTATAAGCTCTTTTTTTGTTCAAAGCTCCCATTTTCCCCATACAGGAATGCTCCTTCTTTCGTTCAACCTTATTTTATTAGTCACACAATCCAATTTGAAAAAAGATAACTTTCTATATGATAAAAACAATGCCAAAACAGCTATAAATTCTGCCTTGGCATCATTAATAATTTTTCTAAGCTGCTAATGCGACGTTATATATTTTTCTATTTAAAATATCCCGCTGGAGGTAATTGATATGCTGCAACAATTGTTTTTGATTGTGTATATTGATCCAATGCTTCCTTACTATACTCTCTTCCAACACCACTGTTTTTGTATCCACCAAATGGGGCTCCAGATTGAAAATTAAAATACTGATTAATCCAGACACTGCCTGCCTCAAGCTTGTTGGCGGTATTGATTGCATTTTCAAGATCCTCAGTCATAATGCCGGCAGCAAGACCATAGTCCACATCGTTTGCCATATTGATGACCTCATCAATATCTCTCCAACGCGTAACTGTTGCCGCTGGTCCAAAAATTTCCTCCTGGGCAATTCTCATCTTAGGTTCAGCTTCAATTATCGTTGGTTCAATAAAATAACCATATTCGTTACCTGGAACAGTGACACGATTACCTCCGTAAAGAATTTTAGCTCCCTCTTCTCTTGCAATATCGAAATAATTAAGAACTCTTTTACCTTGTTTTTCATTAATAATTGCTGCTAGTCTTGTCGATCGATCCGTCGGGTCACCAATTTTAATTTCTTTTGCTCTTGCTATTAGCTTTTCGATAAACTGGTCGTAAATGTCGTCGTGAATGAGAAGACGTGTTCCAAGAATACAGCTTTCTCCATTAAAAAACGTATAGCCGAGCGTCGCGTTTTCAACGGCCCGATCAATATCTACATCAGGGAAAACGATGTGAGGAGCTTTACCGCCAAGCTCAAGAGTTACAGGAAGAATTCTTTCCCCTGCCGTCTTACCAACTAACCGTCCTACTTCAACACTTCCAGTGAAAGCAAGCTTGTGTATATCCGGATGATCGATAAGTGCTTGTCCGGCTTCAGTACCGTAACCTGGAACTACGTTCACTACACCTTTTGGCAGAATGTCCGATAAGAGTTTAGCAAATTCCATCACAGAAAGACACGCGTCTTCCGCTGGTTTTAATACTACTGTATTACCTGCAGCAAGTGCCGGAGCCAGTTTAAAAGCAGTCATGATCATCGGTACGTTCCACGGAATGACTTGGGCACAAACACCTAGAGGTTCTTTCTTTATTATCAAATGACCATTGTTGACAGGACGAGAAGCTCCTTCATACGTCAATATGGCGGATGCAAAATAACGAAATTGATAAATAGCAAGTTGATAGTCCAGGTCAAATTCATGAATAGCACGTCCTGTGTCCATGCATTCGATCATTTTTAACCGTTCTTGGTTGGCTTCAAGTGTATCTGCAATTTTGTTAAGTAAAGCCGAACGTTCTTCAATGAGCGTATTGGACCAGCCTTCGAATGCTTCATTTGCAGCTTTCACAGCACGATCAACATCTTCCTTGCCGCCTCTGCCGATTTTTGAAAGTAATTTTCCATTGGCTGCGTTGACAGCATCAATATAACCATTAGTTGATTCTACGATTTCCCCGTTAATAAACGGACCGTACTTTACGTCTAGTTTCACATCTACATTATTTTTATGACTTGTAGTTCCCATTACATATACCTCCAATAAACTATTATTCTACCTTTTCATGTAATAATGTATATCTAGACCCTTTTCAGATCAGGATATCTAAAGAAATAACTTAAACAGACATTAATATTAAATCAATCATATAATCTAACAATTCAATTGAAATAATTTTCTGAATATAATGGAGAACCCTTGCATCCTTTTACATAATTATATCTATCTTACGATTAATCATTTGTTAACCTGTTAACATTATAAAGGAAAATTCAAAAATATAGTTTCACCAGTTTGAGAAAATCTCAAAGAATTATAAGGAATATCAACGACTTAAAAATATTATTCTTATCCGAACCAGTTCTTTTCTCCGATTCGGATAAGAAAAAACTTAACATACATTTTATTTTTCTGTTTTTCATTTTTTCACAATAAAGTTATCACTTTATATCCATAAGCTCACTAGTCAGAAGAATCAAAAAATAATAAGCGAAAAGGTTTATAACAGCACACACTTTTTATTCGTTTTTTGACCTCATTCCATCAACACTATATTTAATTTTAAATAATTCTTCCTTGTTTTATTATTGTTTTTCAACTAATGCTAATACGCGTAAGGGACTTCCACTGCCTCTTTCAATTTTCAAAGGATTTACGATTAATACAGCGCCTCTAGCAGGCAATTTATCTACATTTGCTAATTGAGCAATACCATATTTATTTGCTTTATGCATGTAATGGTGATTTGGAAAAGGAGGGTCAAAAGTACCAGCAATCCCAGCATCAGTTCCTACCGTTTCCACTCCAATTCCAAGAATATCCCTCTCTTCAATGAGAAAAATGGATGCTTCTTGAGAAACCCCTGGGGTATGGGGATGGCCGTCTTCACCAACATTGAAGTATTTTTCATGATCATCATTGTACTTATCCCATCCGGCATGCACAAGAACGAAAGAGTGGCTTGAAATCTTCCCATGCTTTTCTTCAAACTCTTTAATGTCACTAACCGTTAAGCAATAATCTGGATTAACTTCTGCTTTTTTCGTAATATCAATGACACAAGCTTCTCCAATCATGTTTTTCACCGGCATTGTATCTACCGAATCGCCATCTTTTCCAGAAATCCAATGTATAGGGGCATCAAAATGGGTGCCACAATGCTCTCCGGCAACAAAATCATTCCAATAACAAACTGGTCCATTTTCATCGTATTCCGATAAAGGCATAAACTTAAATCCACCAGTATTTTTAAAAGGTGGCGGGAGCTGTATTACCGGAGTATCTTCATTCAAGGTCTGGGTCAAGTCTACTATTTCCACTTTTTCCTCTACAATACTATTTAGCACATTACTTAATAGGTTTGTTTTCACACTCATTTTTTACCTCCATTCGTACATTTGATCTTTATTTTTTCAGTTCAGCTTCTAAATTGGCAGATTGCGTACCTGTGTCTGTTATTTCCTTAGAATACACATGCGGAATAGTGACATTGATAACAACAGAACGTCCTTCACTCACCGTTTTCAACCCTTCTTCCAACACACCTTTCAGCTCGGAGGAATCCTCTACTGTGATTGGACGTGCGTTCCCAGCCGCTTCAGCTATTTTTGCTAAATTAGCTGTTGGGTCAAAGTTTACCCAGAATCCTTCCGTTTCGTTGGCAATTCCACGCGGGTGAACACCTAGCGTAGACATTTTTGGAGCTTTCCAGCCGGAATTATTATAAATAACAGTTAAAAATGGAATTTTATATCTATTAGCCATCCAATGAACGGTAGATGGAACACTAAATAAATAAGAGCCATCCCCTGTCAGGCTAACAACAGTTTTATTAGATTTTGCTAATTTCATTCCTAATGCTGCTCCACCATTCCATCCTAGCGATCCGGCGCCGCTTGCATAATAAGATCCTGGTGTATTTAAACCAATATGATTAGAAATAGCTCCATAGTTTGTAATTCCTTCATTCAACACAATTGTATTTTCTTCATCAATTACTTCTCTAATACAAGCTGTCAGGTATTCTGGTGTGATCACACCTGTCTTTCGTTGTTCAATACGGTGTTTCTCTTTCATTTGATGATGATGAATGTCAGAGAATTTCTTCCACCTTTTTGATATCACGTCTTTATCGAGTTGACAATTATCATCAATATACTGATTCATTTGCTTCAGGGCGATACAAGAATCCGCTTTAAGAAATTGTTTAGAAGGTATATACCAAAGAGGCATTTCTTCTTTCAGTGGATCAACATCGAGATAATATACTGTTGCATGATCAGATGGCTTGTTTTTCATTTGTATCCACGGTACATCGCTGTCTATTACAAGTACGAGATCCGCTTCTTCAAGTTGTTCGTTTTGACCTGGTGTATTCCATTGGGAACCTAAGTGCATGGAATGATCTGCCGGAAAGTTCATTTGATGCGGAATTGATTCAATGACCGGTATTGCTAATTTTTCGCTTAACTGAACTAACTGCTCTACAGCTTCCTTATTTCTTCCTAAATAAGAAGTGACAATAAGAGGATTGTTAGCAGACACCAAATCATTACTTAATTGTTCTAGCTGCAAAGGAGCAACCGCACTCGGAGAAATAGGTTCCCAAAGGTCATTATTAAGAGTCATTGGCTCGACTTCCTCTTCCATCGCTTCACGAGGTCCCATTAAATAGACCGGACCTGTAGGATCACTTTTGGCTATTTGCAAAGCTCGATACACGAGCTGCTTTACATTAGCACCGGTACGAATCTCATTATCATACTTTGTATAACCACGTACGATTCCCCGTTGATCAGGTACATCCTGAATCCAATGGATGAATTCATTTCGACTGCCAGTTAATTCACCCTCTTGAGTGTATGGAGAAGCTCCGGCGAAAATTAACACTGGGACTCGGCTTCTAGATGCATTGTGGATGGCTCCTCCTAGATTTTGGGTGCCGCATTCGACATGAACCATTACTGCTTGAGGTTCACCTGTCGCTTGAGCATAACCATGAGCAGCACTTAAAGCTACAAATTCATGAGGACACGTAATGACAGTTGGCAATTCTTTGTTTTCTTTTTTAGCCCGGGCTAAGCTCTCAATAATTGCCGGGTGATCGCTTCCTAAATTAGCAAAAATATAAGAAACTCCAGCTTCATGTAATGCTTCTAAGAATGCTGTACCAGTCGTGTACAATCTAATCTACCTACTTTCATACTATTAAGATTTCCAATTAATCGATCCTAAAGTTCTATTATTTCCATCTTGATGCTGTGACATTTCACATGATTATTAGATTATCTACCTCTCTTCCGAAGGACTATAAAATTAAACTATTTATTCTTGTTTTTATACTAATGTTAAAAGAATAGAAATGCTGTTAAATATTTAACATTTATTTTTAAAGAATTTAGAATTTTTTGTGTTTATTGTATAATAAGAAGTACTCTTAAATGATCTGGACTATCTAAATATATGAGTAAATAAATTTGAGGGGAAATAGAATGGGCAATAAACCTGGCTTATGGGAAAATTACATTGAGTATGGACAAATGCGCAGACTACCAAAAAATGCAACTTTATTTCGACAGGGAGAGCAAGGAAATGGTTTTTATTACCTTCACGAGGGAGAAGTAAAAATAAGTATGCTTAGAGAAGATGGTCACGTCCAAGTAATTGATTACGTATCTCCTGGAGAATTAATCGGAGAACAAGGGGTTACACAAGGTGCCTATTTCACATCAGCCGATGTTACAAAAGAATCAATTCTGTATTATTTTTCTATTAGCCATTTCCGTAAATTATGTTCGGACTATCCAGAAACCATTCAAGAATTTAGTTATTCTCTGATTTCGAAAATACGTATGCTAGTGAAAACTAAATCTATATTTGATGCTCCAGCTGAAGCTCAACTCGCTTTTCACCTTCACTTTCTATATAAAAAAACTGGAAGTCCCACTATTACTTTGGATCAAATATCCATCTCAAATTACATAGGCAAATCGCGGGTAACGATTTGGAAAATTCTTAAAGAATGGAGAAAGGGTGGCATAATCGAGACTTATGACCGAACGATTTATATTAAAAATGTAAAACAATTGGAACAAAAAATAAATCAGTTTTTATAAAAAAAGAAGGCAAAGGCCTACAATGCCTTCTGCATTCACTAATATATATGTTTATATTTCAATTATGAAGCTTCTACTATTTTTCTTAAACTACGGGGCTGTTTGACAACAATGTTTTTTTTCTCGATATGGACGATATCGTCTCCCCATTTTTTAAAAATTTTATAAATAGTGATTCTGGTTAAACCTGTATACCGGGACAATTCCTGCTGTGTTAAGGGTATTTTGTGATCATTGTACTTCTGCTTAATCTCTAAGATAGATTGAGCTAACAACTGTTCTGAGGGAAGAGAACGAACAGTCATATGATTGGTAAGAAGTTTTAATTTTTCTGTCAATCCATCATACATTAACATCCTAAACGTATGGTCATTATCCATTAACGATTTAATGTCATCGTAACAAAAAAAGTAAATAATACAATTCTCAAGGGCTGTTGCTGTAGAAAAATATGGCTGTCCATCAGCAGTTTGTTCTCCAAAAGGGCGGCCTTCACCTATGATGTCAATTGTTCTTTCTTCCCCACTAAGTGTTTTAGTAGAGACCTTTACAAACCCATCTTTTAGATAATAAAATCCTTCTTTTCCCAATGAATGTGCTTCAAATATAATAGATTTCTTCTTAAAGAAATGACGTTGACCATATTTTAAGTACTGCTCCCAGCTTTTGGTCTTAGGTTCTCTATTCATGTTAGTAAGACACCTGCCTTTTCTAAAGTATTATCGTGTAAGGGCTAAAGCTTTAAGTGGACAATCTCATTGAAAGGTATATTGTTTACAATTTCCTTAAATATGGTTCTCTCCCATTTTGATGTATTGATTTTTTAAAATATAACATAAGAAGTTTGAAATTCACCTTACATACTATTGATTAAAGTCCCACTAGACGGGGAATCAGCAAAACAGCGTCTTCCCAGTATGTGATAACAAAAAGAACAAGGATTCCCATGATTAAAAAAGGAAAAACACTCTTAATGAGACTTTCAAATTTTACTTCGGCGATAGAAGATACGATGAATAGACCTGTACCAATAGGAGGAGTCAATAAACCTATTGTTAAGTTTATACAGATAATTACCCCAAAGTGAACTGGGTCCACCCCATAAGTCATCAAAAGCGGCATGAAAACTGGAACTAAAATGATTAAAGCTGCAATGCCATCCAGCACTGCTCCTAGTATCAAAAGGAAAATATTAACTAAAAACAAAAATACAAGTGGGTTTTCTGACAATGAAAGCATTCCGTTCGCTATCGTTTGCGGGATTTGCTCAAAAGCAATCATCCATCCGAAGGCTCCAGCCATAGCAATGAGAAAGGTAACGGTGGCAGTACTTATCACCGTGTTAAAAAATATAGAAGGGAGGCTTTTAAAACTTAATTTTTTGTAAAAAAAACGTCCTACAAGAAAAGCAATAACACAGGCTACAGCTGCGGATTCAGTAGCGGTAAATACTCCACTTAATATACCTGCTATAATGACAAATGGAACGAGCAAAGCAGGAAACACAGAAAATGTACTCTTCACTACTTCCCTGAATGGTTCTCGTTCACTTTTTGGGAAATGATATTTATATCCCATAAACGCTATTAATGCAACAAAAGCAATTCCATAGATAAGCCCGGGGATAATTCCCGCCATAAAAAGGCCGCCAATAGAAGCTCCTGATAAAGTGCCATAGATAATAAAGATCATGCTTGGCGGGATTATAGGTGCTACAATAGAAGAAGAAAGGGTTAGAGCCGCTGAAAACTCTCTTTCATATCCCTCCTTTTCCATTTCGGGAACCATTGTTTTACTCATCATAGCTGCCTGTGCGTTAGCAGATCCTAATATAGAAGCCAGGAACATATTAGCAATGACCGTCACATACGCCAATCCTCCGCGAAAATGTCCCAATAATACCCTGGCAAACTTTACTAATTTTGAAGTAATACCGCCCCCATTCATTAATTCACCTGCGAGCATAAAAAGAGGAATAGCAAGAAGTCCATAGTTATCTAAACTAGAAAAAAGCTGCTGCGGCATAGAAGTCAATAATTGTGTATTACCTAAAGTAAAAAAATATAATATAGTCATCATTCCAAGTACTAACGATATAGGAATTCCCATTAGTAAAAAAACAAAAAATAAAACAATTACTAAAGTTGTCATTTGCTCTCCTCCTTTCTAAATAAATCTGACAAGTTAGATAGAATATGCACTGCAGCAAAACTTAATCCAATAGGAACAGCACTATAAGGTATCCACATAGGTATTTGTAAATTATTTGATTTTTGCGACAAAGAACTTGATGAAAACACCCAAGTATAACTATAATAGAGCACGATACCCATAAAAATTAAGATTATTAGATAGCCAATAAACAAAAGAATTTTCCTCGTTTTCAAAGAAGTCATATCTAACAAAAAAGTAACAGAAGCTTGAGCTTTATATTTAAGCCCAAGACTTCCACCTATAAAACTAATCCAAGTTAATAGAAATACTGCTGCTTCTCCGGCCCATGACAATGGAGAGTTTAAGAAGTAACGGAACAACACTGCTAAAGCCATTACTGCTGTCATCGTAACCATTAACACTATGGCAAGATATTTTTCAATTATTGCTAAGCCGTTACTTATCGTATTCAATAGTTTCTCCCTCCCAGTCCTATTCACGGAATGTAGTAATGAACTCTTCGATTAATGGATCTTTTTCTTTATATTTTTCATCAAAACTCTCAATTTGTTCTTCAAAGACACTTTCATCTAGTTCATAAATGGTCATGCCCTCATCAGTAAGTGTTTGTTTAAATTCTTCTTCTTGAGCTGATCTGGTTTCTACGGCATAATCAGCAGCTGTTTCTAGAGCATCCTCTATGATCTGTTGATCTTCTTCAGGCAACGATGAAAAAGTGTTTGAATTAACGACAGCGACAGATGGCCATACCATATGATTTGTAACAGCCCCGTAATCGACTACTTCGAAAAATTTGTTTGTAATCGTAGCATCTAAGTCCATATCCATTCCGTCAATAACTCCGGTTTGAACAGCGGAATAAACTTCAGGCAAAGGAATTCCTTCCGTAGAAGTGCCAGTTGAATTATAAAATTCCAGCATAGGCGGACTCGGAGTTACACGAAGTACCAATCCTTCCATATCCTCAGGCTGCTGTACTTCTTTATCTTTAAATAACATGACGCGCTGTCCAGCAAACAAATAATCTAAACCAGTCATACCATATTGCTCAAGTGTCCCAAGCATTTCTTCAGCTACTTCTGATTCCCGTGCTTCATGAGCATCATTAATTGTTTCAAAAAGATATGGGGTAAACCAAGCAGAAAAAGCTTCTTCGCGAGAACTAATTTCTGCTGCAGTTATAAAACCAAAATCTAATGAGCCAGATTCAATTTGCTGAAGCATGTCGTTTTCATTGCCCACTTGTCCAGAAGGATAAATCTCCAATGTCATTCTTCCATTAGAGTTTGCTTCTAACTCTTCCTTAAATTTCTCTGCCGCTTTGTGCCACATATGTTCTGGTGGTGTAATTAACCCCAGTTTAAATTCATGGTCAGCATCTGCTTGGCCTTCTGTCGTTTCCTCTGTTTCTCCTTCGGCAGACTGGGGATCTGCAGTTGATTCTGTAGTCTCGTCACCACCCCCACAAGCAGTCAACAGTGCCATTAGACCTAATGTTAAGCTTATACTCTTCCAATACGCTTTTAAGAAATTCATCAATTAACCCCCTCTTTTTCTCCTAGTAGAGCCCCAACCCCTTGGGTATCTCCTGATGCAATTAATTTTCTGATTCTAGTGGAGGAAATAACCTCCCCTCTATTACACCTTATTGGCTCGATAATTCTTACATTAAAATATTTCTTGAGAAATTGAACATTTCCACTTCTTCCCTTTCCGAAACGAAAGTCGTTTCCTACCAAAATCTCTTTAGGATCCATTTTATTTAATTCTTTAATAAAACTTTCCGCACTTTTTTGGACATAATCTTTATTGAAATTTGCAATAACCACTTGTTTAACACCAAGTTTCTTAATCACTTCCAGTTTCTCTTTGACATTCATTAAAATAGTCGAATTTTGAAAGTAAAACCGGGGAGGCGGATCAAAAGTGTAGACTACACTAGGAATATTGTAGATTTCGCCGAGATTAACAGTCTCACGTATGACAGCCTGATGACCTAGATGCATTCCATCGAAAGCACCTATAGCAACAACAGATCCATGCAAATCTGGTGTGTTGTTGTCGTGTACTTTCATGTCTGCTGTCTCCTTTCCTTTTTCTGCTGCTTCAGTCAACAATTTTTTCTTCTCTTTTCGTCACTCCAGCTGTAGCCCAATTATCTTCCGACACTTCATGTAATAAAACCTTTATTTTTCCTCTTTCAGAATGAAGACTAGAACTAATAGCCTTTGTTACCTCTTCAATGAGTTTCTTCTTTTGGCAACTATCTCTACCTTCTAAAATATGAATATGAGCTATCGGCACAACCCTGCCTCCTGTTCTATTCCTTAACCTCTAAATCTAGTGAATCCAGCCCTTCATAATCCACCTTTAACATGTCTCCTGCCCTTACACTCACTGCTTCCGTAATACCGCCTACAAGAACCACCATTCCAGGTTTTACGATTAAATTATCCCTATTAAGCATTTTCGTCAGTTCTACTACAGAATGCACGGGATGATCTAACACAGCATTTCCATATCCAGATTGGACTTTTTCCCCGTTTTTAATCATAGTAACTTTTACTTTATCCCATAAGGTATATGCTGGAGAAAAGACTTGACTGCCTAACACAAATTTCGTGGAAGAAGCATTGTCTGCTACCACATCTGGCAAAGTGAATTTGAAATTTTCATAGCGGCTGTCAATCACTTCTAAAGCAAGATACACTCCTTCCGCAGCGGCCCATACATCTCTTGGTTTTACGTTACCTCCTTTGAGTTCCTTATTTATGATAAAAGCAAACTCCGGCTCTACTTTGGGATGAATGAGGTTCTTGACATGCAGGACAGGTTCATTTAATTCCATTGATTCTGTAAGTCTTCCATAAATAGGTTCTTCTACATTCATCGAAATTTGTTTTGCCTTACTAGTTAGTCCCATTTTCCACCCAATAAGAGGATCATTTCTTTCCATATATTTTTGAATAGTAAGTTTTTGGATTTCATAAGCTTCTTCTACTGTTAATTCGGGATAGTCATTGGTGATTTTCCCCATTTCTATACCATTCTGTTGATGAAAATCTATTTTTTCTGCAATTTCTTTTACATCCAACCCTTTCACCTCTGTTTTTATTAAGAAATTTTATACCCTGCAAGTTCACTCGCAACATCAATGATCATATCTTCTTGACCGCCCACTACTTTTCTATTTCCTAATTCTAATAATATATCTCTTGGATCTAAATGATATTTTTCTGCAGCACGATAAGCATGAAGCAGAAAACTAGAATAAACGCCTGCATATCCTAACACTAAACTTCCTTTTGTTATTTCTTGAGGCTCTGGTAGAATTGGAGCTACTAACTCCTCGGCTAAGTCCATCATTTTGTAAACATCAATCCCGGTTTGTATGTTCATCCGTTCTAGCACGGAAACTAGTACTTCTGTTTGTGTATTTCCAGCACCGGCTCCTAGACACCGGACACTGCCATCAATTCTCGTGGCTCCTTCTTCTATTGCTGCTAAAGTATTTGCCATTGCTAAAGATAAGTTGTTGTGAGCGTGAAATCCTACATTTACTGTAAGATTTTCCTTTAGTAGTTTAATCCTTGTTCTTACTTCATGAGGTAATAACGCTCCTGCAGAATCTACAACATAAACAGTGTCAGCTCCATAGCTTTCCATAAGCCGGGCCTGTTCTAAAAGCTTTTCTGGTGGAACCATATGAGACATCATGAGAAATCCGACTGTTTCCATACCTAATTCTTTACCTAACGAAATGTGTTGTTTACTAACATCTGCTTCTGTTACATGAGTTGCTACACGGACCATTTTAGCTCCCAGTTGATGTGCTTCTTTTAATTCTTTTACTGTTCCGATACCCGGCAGTAGCAGAACAGATATAGCTGAATTTTTTGTCGAACTTACTGCGGCTTCAATGAGTTTCATCTCATCCGTTTTAGAAAACCCATATTGAATAGACGATCCCCCTAATCCATCTCCATGAGAAACTTCAATAAAAGGGACATTAGCGTTATCTAAAGCTCCAACCACCTGGGTTACTTGATCAACAGTAAAGCTGTGGCTGATTGCATGACTCCCATCCCGCAGAGCAACTTCAGTTACTACTATCTCTTTATTTATCAATGAAATACTCCTTCCTCTTTTTTAACAAATTATATTATTATGAATTTTCTGAAACACTTAATTGATGCTTTGCTAATTCTTCTCCTACTTTTACTGCCGAGGCCGTCATAATATCCAAATTACCAGCAAAAGAAGGGAGATAGTCTGCAGCCCCTTTTACCTCAATAAACACGGTAATTTGATTGCCATCAAATATCGGGTTTGTTCTCAAGGTATAGCCAGGGACATAATTTTGAACTTGTCGTACTCGCTGTTGAATAGCTTCGATTAATTCATCTTGACGATCACTTGCGCCTGGGGCCATGCATTGGATTGTATCTCTCATAATTATGGGAGGATCTGCCGGGTTAAGGATAATAATTGCTTTTCCTTTTTTCGCGCCGCCAACTTTTTCGATCCCCTGGGCAGTAGTATAGGTAAACTCATCAATATTTGCTCTTGTACCCGGCCCCGCACTTTCACTTGCAATGGTAGCAACAATTTCTGCATAATCTACTTGGCAAACTGAATTAATAGCATGAACGATAGGAATTGTAGCTTGGCCTCCACATGTAATCATGTTAATATTCGATTTAGCTAAGTGCTCTTCAAGGTTAACGGTAGGTACAACAAACGGACCAATGGCAGCAGGAGTTAAATCGATTACTTGTTTTTGTATTTTCTCTAAAGATTGTGCGTGATAATGATGAGCTTTGGCAGATGTAGCATCAAAAAGAATGTCTGCCAAATCCGGCTTTTCTAAAAATCCATCAATCCCATTATCAAAAATAGAGTGACCGCGTTCCTTTGCATGACACAGGCCGTCTGAGTCTGGATCTATCCCTATCATAGCTGACATTTCTAAAAACTGAGATCTTTCCATTTTCATCATAAGGTCTGTCCCTATATTCCCAGAACCAATAATCCCTGCTTTTACTTTTTTCATAGTGTAAAACGACTCCTTTATTTAAAACTCACTTCCACTTCTCCCAATAAAGGAAAAGATGCCTTAAATGTGTCTCTTGATGATGCATCAACGGCTGCTGATAAAGCTCCAGAAAGAATTACTTCTCCTGCTTTTAAAGTAATGTCATACTCATAAAGTTTATTTGCAAGCCAAGCTACACAATACGCAGGATCTTCAAGAGCTGCTGATCCTTTGCCTTTATTAACTTCTACCCTATTTTTGTACAATATCATTTCCTCATTTTTTAAATCTATATCTTTTATATTCACTTCCTTGTCACCTAAAACAAACAAACCGGATGAGGCGTTATCAGCAATCGTATCTGCTAGTGTAATTTTCCAATCACTGATCCGGCTGTCTACTATTTCTAACGCTGGAACAATGTAATCCGTTGCTTTGATTACATCTTCTGTTGTAACGTCAGGTCCTCTCAACTCTTTTTTTAAAACGAACGCAATCTCTCCTTCGACTTTTGGCTGCAGAACCTGATCTCTTGATACTGATCCTTTATTTTCTACTTGCATGCTGTTTAGCAAATGACCGTAATCCGGTTCGCTTACTCCAAGAAGATCTTGCATTGCTTTTGACGTCAAACCAATTTTTTTACCTACTATTTTGTCGCCGGCTATTACTTTATTATGAATGTTACTTAATTGAATTTGATAAGCTTGTTTGATATCCAGTTCGGGATTTAATGAAGTTAAAGGTTCGACCCCTTGACCGGTTTCTTCCGCTTCCGTTAAGTGCTCAGATAGTGATATGACCTTTTCGTTCACTCTAGAGACCTCCGTAATATCAAATTTTTATCGTAACGTTTGACAGTTCACTGTAAAATTCAAAGCTGTGAGCTCCACCTTCTCTTCCGATACCGCTTTGCTTCATGCCGCCAAAAGGTGTTCTTAAATCTCTTAAATACCAGGTATTAACCCAGATAATTCCAGCTTCAATTTGTTGTGCAACACGGTGAGCTCTTCTTAAATTATTTGTCCAAATAGTAGCCCCTAAACCGTAATGGGTATCATTTGCCTGCTGGATTACTTCTTCTTCCTTCTTGAAAGGAACCACTGTAACAACAGGACCAAAAATTTCTTCTCTAATACATCGGGATTCCTTTGTTAAACCAGTAATAATGGTTGGATTAATATAGTATCCTTTTTCCATATGCGCCGGCCGGCCCCCGCCTGTAAGAATTTCTCCTCCTTCCTCTTTGGCAATTTCAATATAGCTCATTACTTTTTCGTAGTGTTCTTTACTTACGACAGCCCCCACTTTGATACCAGATTCAAACGGATCTCCAACCTTCAATTGTTTCGTCGCTTTTGTGAATTTATCCAGAAATTCGTCAAACAGATTTTCTTCTACATATATTCTAGATCCGCATAAACAAACTTCTCCTTGATTCATAAAGCTCGATTTTAATGTTGTTTCAATAACTTCATCTATATCAGAGTCAGCGAATATAATGTTGGGATTTTTCCCGCCTAATTCAAAAGAAAGCTTTTTTAACGTTGGAGCAGCAGCCTTCATAATCGCCGTACCTGTTTTTGTTTCCCCTGTGAAAGTTACCGCATCGACATCGGGATGTTCTGTGATAGCAGCTCCTGCAGAGTCTACTCCAAACCCATGTACTAGGTTCACTACCCCATCAGGCACTCCTGCTTCTTTACAAATCTTAGCCAGTACAGTTGCAGTCATTGGTGTCCATTCTGCTGGTTTCATTACCGCTGTATTCCCTGCAGCGAGACACGGAGCTAATTTCCAAGTTAATAAGAGCAGCGGAAGGTTCCAAGGATTGATCATACCTACGACTCCTACTGGACGGCGGATCGAGTAATGCAGCGCCTGCTGGTCTTGCTGGTATGCTTCTGTACCCATAGAGGTTAAAAAGTCCGCGAAAAAATAAAAGTTATGAGCTGCTCTTTTAATATCCATTTCGATTGCGATTTCATATGGTTTACCTGTGTCCAGTGATTCTAACACAGCCAGCTCTTCTATCCTCTCTGTAATCAAATCACCGATGCGCCGCAGTATATTCGATCGTTCCCTTGTAGTTATCGTTTTCCATTCTCCGTTTAATGCTTTTCTGGCTGCTTGCACAGCTAAATCAACTTCTTTCTTCCCCCCCTCCTCAACGGTTCCTAATACATCTTCTGTGGCCGGATTAATATTGTTAAAGGTTGTATCAGACGAAACAAAGTTTCCGTCTATAAAATGAAGACAATTAACAGCCTCCACTTTCTTTTTAGGTATCTCTTCTACGTGCACTATATTTGCCTCCTTGTGCAACGCCCAGGCTAAACCTGAGCCTTACTCTTCAATTTCCACAATCATTTCGATTTCTACTGCTGTATTATTAGGCAGCTGTGCCATACCGACAGCAGAACGCGCATGTTTCCCCCGTTCACCGAATACTTCCACTAAAAGATCAGAAGCACCATTCATTACTTTAGGCTGGCCGGTAAAGTCTTCTGTACTATTAACAAAACCTAGTATTTTAACTATCTTTTTTACTTTATCAAGCTCTCTTAGTTCTGCCTTTAAAACACTTAATAAATTAATCATGGATTGCCGAGAAGCTTGATAACCATCTTCTAATGTTAAATCTTTTCCAAGTTTCCCGTGATAATTGTCCACCCCTTGACCTGACGTAAATATCAGATTACCAACTATACGATGACTGATATAGTTGCCCGCTGAAGGCCGCACATCGCTCAGTTTAATTCCCAGGGCTTGAAGTTTTTGCTCGGGAGACGTCACTTGTGGATTCATTGATTATCTTTTTCTCCTTTACATTTAAGAATTGCAATGCATTCTCTCCTAACATGAATCTCTGTTGTTCAGCTGTTAAATTTCTCATTTCATCAATGATTTTTCCTGGAGGTATTTCTCTTAATAAAAAGGGATAATCAGATCCCAACATAATTCTGTTGTGCCCAAATCTATCAATTAGAAATTGCAGGTTTAAAGGATCATAGTTTAGGGAATCAAAATATAGATTATTTATATAATGACTGGGTGGATGACTGGTTAGCCGTAAATGCGGCCATACTTTCCATCCTTGATCCAAACGCGGAATAATATAAGGAAATGACCCTCCACCGTGAGAAAAACAAATTTTTAATTTAGGATACTTCTCAATAACCCCGCTCCATATCAGACTCGCAGCAGCCAAAGCAGTCTCGCTTGGCATTCCTACGGTGTACATAAAATTATGGCGTGGCGTTCTATCCCGTGCCATGGTTTCCCAGGGGTGAATAAATAATGGAACTTCCCACTTTTCTGCCATTTCAAAAAATGAAGTAAACTCTTTCGAATCTAAATTGTTGCCGTTGACATTCGTGCCTATTTCAATTCCAGATAAGTTCAGTTCATGAATACAACGGTCCATTTCTTGAATCGCAAGATCCGTATCCTGCATTGGTACCGTTCCCAGTCCCAAAAAGCGTTTCGGATAATTGTTTACAGTGTCTGCGATAAAGTCATTTTGCAGCCGGGCCATTTCTAAAGCTTCTGCGGCTGGAGCCCAATATGAAAAGGTGACGGGGATAGGGGAGAGCACCTGCATGTCTACTCCCTCTCTATCCATGTCTTTGATTCGCTTAATAGGATCCCACACTTGATCTGTCACTTCTCTGAACACTTTGCCTCCTACCATAATGTTCGCGCCGCATGTACAAGTCTGATGGAGGAGAGGCCATCTGTCTTGACCATATTTTTCTGTGAAATTTGGAATATCCTGAGGAATGATGTGAGTATGAAAGTCTATTCTCATTTCCATTCCTCAGCTTCCGGAGGCATTTTATGGCCGCAATTACTGCATGTTCTTAATTCTTCACTTCCATTAAATTGTTCAATAGCACCTTTCACTTGCGTTTCAATATTGGAAAGTTGAACAGTTACCCGGTGCATTTCATGATCACACTCATCACAGAACCAAACGAAATCTTCTAATTCCCCCTCTCCTCTTTTTCGTTCAAGGACGATTCCGTAAGTATTCGCCGGGCGATGAGGGGAGTGAGGCACCATGGACGGAAGCATAAATACCTCTCCTTCTCCTACAGTTACGACTTCTCTTTCTCCCTGTTCGTTAATGCATTCTACATAACAATTCCCTTTTACTTGATAAAAGAATTCATCAGAAGGATCTACGTGGAAATCACGTCTTTTGTTAGGGCCGCCCAAAATCATTGCAATAAACTCAGAATCTTCCCACATCACTTTGTTGTTGACAGGTGGTTTAAGTAAATCCTTATTTTCCTCGATCGTTTTCATTAAGTTAAATGATCTAGCATTCAGTCCACTGTTTTCAGATTTTAAAGCCATTTTAATCTCTCCTTTTCTTTTATTCTTCAAAAATATAGCCTAAGTCTTTCGAAATACTGTCTGCCACTTTTGTTACATGTTTGATCATGTTTTGCTTTTCGTGGCCCTGAATATAAGAAATGGGCCCTACCATGTTGAGTGCAGCAATATTTTTGCCGCTATAGGATTGGATCGGAGCTGCGATGCCATAAACACCAAACTCATTTTCATTGTTGCTTACTGCAAATCCATTGTTCCTAACCTGGTTAAGTTCTACTTGGAGCCCTTCCACTGTCTCAATCGTGTTTGGACCTCGTTTTAACAAATCATTTGTAGTAAACTTTTCCATCAATGACGGATTAGAGGACAATAAAATTTTTCCGGTACTAAAACAATAGGTCGGTTTTCTTTCTCCAATAAAGGTAGGAACTTGAAGAGCATCTCTTGCGGCCACTTTTAAAACAAAGATAAAATCTCCATTTTCATCAAGCATGCCGATATGCACGATGCCTTTAAATTTTCTTGTCAGTTCTTCAATCCTCGGAACTGCTTCGTTATAAATATCTTGCTGATACATAACCATATTGCCTAATTCAAGCAGCTTCCACCCTAATCTATATCTGTTGGTACTATCTTTGATTAACATCCCTTCATTGCATAAGGACTGAACCAACCGGTACACTGTACTTGTACTCATATCTAGTTTCTTAGCAATTTCCAGGTTTCTTAAAGCCGGTTCATCTTCCGTAAAACAATTGAGTATTTGTGCTACTTTACGTACGGATGAGATCACACCACCTTACCCCCTAGTCCCTTATAAGCTGTTATAAGTGAAACAACCTGATCATTGTGATATCGTTCATGATTTATATTTTTACTGATCCAAACTAGAGACGTTCATTTAATTCAGGGACACATTCTTCTCTGTTTCATTTTGCTCTAAAGCTCTGTCTACCATGGTAAATGAAGCCTTTTTCTTGTAATTACTGTAGAACATTCCTAATTTTCTGACAGGATCGCCGGAATAATAACGTTCGTATTGAACCAAACGCTGTCCGAAGGCTTCTCCTGATAAATCCCAAGCTAATTTAAACAAACGAACTCTATCATATGCCTCAACGCCTTCACGCCCGCCATAGTACTTAGCAATATCTCCGCTAAGTTCTGGATGTTCTAAATCGCAGCCTGTTGGTGATAAAAGGAGACCGCCAGCACCAATCGTTTGGATAATCTCGACCGCACGGGGATATGCTTTCGGTAAAATGCCGCGTATTGTTTCTAATGAAGTAAAGGATGGCACCGCTTCCCCATTCTCGTTAATGCTATATTCATTTTCCGCTGTACGCAGTAAAGCTCTGATTGTTTCCACTGACTGGACCAACTCGCCTAATTGTGTTTGTACGTTTAAGAAACCATCTACACCGATTGCATCTGCTATCCTAGAAGCAACTTGCTGAGCAAATCTAAGTTTTGTTAGTCCTCTTACACCGTTTTGGTGAGTATTTTGGCTCAATCCCGTTTGAGCATATACTGTATTCCCTGCTTCTAAATTATTGTGGACAAATACACGATTCCATGGTACAAGCACATCATTGAAAATAAGAACGGCATCCATTTCTTCAAATCTTGATGCTAATGGATGATCAAATACTGGACGTTTGCCATTCTGTGCCGGTTCTCGGCATACAATACGAAGTCCGGGTGTATCAATTGGAACGGCAAATGACAAAGTATACCTTTCATCTCCTGGCTTAAAGCCTGGGAATGGATAAATAATAACCTCATCAGCTATTGGAGCAAAAGTTGCCAGCATTTTCGCTCCACGAACGATAATTCCTTCTGATGTTTCTTCGACAGCCCCTAAATGTGTGAATTTATCTTTTTGTTCATGAGCCGCCTTACTTCGGTCATTTTGTGGATTGATAAGGGCATGTGTTAAAAATAAATCATTATCGCGGACATGTTTATAATAGTTCACAATATTTTCTGCCCAACTTTGATTATACTTTTCAAAAAATTTTGCGTTACTAGCCATTGAAGTAACTGTCACATTAAGAAAATCAGGTGACCTTCCCATCAGTCCAAAGGTTGCTTCTGCCCATGTTTCATACAAATCTCTTCGTTTCATTAAATCTTCGTAGCTTTTTGGAACGATGAAAGCATTAGAAACTCTTTCTCCTGTGTCTTCACAAATTCCAGTTATTTTATCTTTATATTTAGGATCATGCTGCATATCATAAAGCTTAGCAATTTCTTGAATCGGCTGTTTGAAATTTGGTTCATTCACCAAATCAGTAATTCTTCTGCCTTCCAACCATACTTCTGGCTGTCTTGTTTTTAATCCATTAATGTAATCCTGACCAGTTCTAATTGCCAATTAAATTCCTCCTTTAACTTTACATTTGTTCATTGTTTTTAATATTTCTACTACCAGTGACAAATTCCCCCAAAAAATTCATATTGCATTAATTTTTATTTCTCCCCCTTTAAATAGTAAGTATAGCTAAAGTATATTGGATAAAATTTTAATGCTCAATTCAAAAATTTCACTATATGAAATATTCTGATTTTTTTATTATTTTTTTAAAAAAGTTCTCTACCTAAAATGAAGACTCTGTATTTTTTGGTCTATACACTAAAACGAGAAGGTATTTCTGTTAAAAAACTATTATCACAGATAAGAAAGAAAGTTCAACCTTAAAGCAGCACCTACCCAAGTTCGTGCATATCCTGGTAAAAACCTTTCCGCCTGGGATATTGCGAAAAAACCTAGTTGAAATATACATCACAGTTATGAATGAACTATTCTGAAGGTGGATAACAGCAAAGGAAACCGTCCATATTCGGGCGGCTCCCTTTTGTTTTTCTTTTTAATATAAAACGACACCTTTTATATGTTTTTCATTTCAACTAGCTCAGCTCCGGCTTGTTCCATTAAATAGAACGAAAACAAGTTGACCGCTTCGGATGGATGATCATTATGAGAAAACGTATCGACGAGGTTCACGGGAACAATTACACGTTTTTCTTGCCCGTTTTTGGTAAAAAATGCAGTCAAGCTTAACACAAATTGCAGAATACAAATATCTGTGCAATCTCCTGCTACGATGAAGGTATCAATTTGCTTATTCTCTTTTAGCCACTCCTGAAACTGCTCTTCAAGAAAACTATTCGTGGACTTTTTCGGTATCCACACATCTGTGCCTATTTCTTGCAGTTCTGGTACAAATGCAGACTCCTCTGTCTTTTCCACGCAATGTTCAGGAAAAATATGAAACTCTACCGAATTCTTTTCATGGGCATCTCCAAATCCGATAATCGGAATACCTTTCGCTTTAGCCCCCTTCATCGATTGGCGAATAGGCTCTATGAGATTCTCTATATTCTGATGATACAAGGCTCCTTGTTTTGCAAACCCGTTTACCATGTCAATAACAATAAGTGAGGTTGTTGCCGGTTCAATATCTTGTAATGTCATTGCTGGATACTGCTTCGTCTCTCTTTTTTCTACCCACTTTTCAATCTTGTTCATCGAAACTGCCTCCCTTCCCCAATCTTGTTATCGTTTTTTTATTATAAAGGAAGAAAGTTAGTCTTACTAGATACAAAAAATAAAGCACCCAATCGTATTGGATGCTGAAACTTGTAAACTTTTTAATTATTTTTTTGTCTCGCGTCCCATTCTTCATCGGTAGGTGGAGACGTTTTTCGAATAAAAAAGGATATGGCTAATGCGCCGAGAGATAAAATGAAAATGAGAAAAAATGCGATTTTCACCCCTAAAATATCTGGATGTTCGACACCGGTGTGCGATTTCGCGACTTGCTCGGTTGTCGTCATCGTAGTAACAAGTATTGCTGTACCGACAGAGGCTGCCAATTGTCGCATCGTATTTGTCATAGCAGCGCCGTGCGGAATAAGCTTCGGCGGCATTTCATTCAGCCCGGCAGTGTTGACCGGCATCATTACCATCGAAAAACCGAACATCCGAACCGCATAAGCTACCATCAAATAAACAAGGCTTGTTGAAGTATCGACAAGGACAAAAGCAAACGTAGAAACGGACATAATAATCAGCCCAGAAATACCCAAAAAACGAGCACCGATTTTGTCGAATATGCGGCCTGTAATCGGAGCCATAAGCCCTGCTAAAAGCGCGCCCGGAAATAACACGAGGCCGGACTCCATCGCCGTGAAACCGCGCATATTCTGCATAAATAGCGGGATTAATGTCTCCAGGCCGATCAGCCCCATAAAACCAACCATCCCGATAATCGTTGACATTGTAAAAATACGCTGTTTAAATACGCGAAATTCAAGCATAGGATGCTGCATGCGTAATTGACGTCTAACAAAAAGGACAATGGCAGCCGAGCCGATTAAAAGCACGCTAATCGTTACCGGGCTCCCCCAGCCGTTGTTCCCGGCACTTGTAAACCCATAAAGAAGTCCTCCGAAACCAAATGAAGATAACAGAATGGATCGAGGATCGACCTGCGGGTGTTTTAACTCCGTTACGTTTCTCATGATGAAATAAGCAATGATAATCATGAGAAACGATAAAGGTAAAATAAACCAGAACAAATAGCGCCATTCATACGTTTCGGTTACCCAGCCTGATAACGTTGGACCAATCGCTGGTGCAAATGAAATAACCAGACCGATGTATCCCATCGCTGTACCACGTTTTTCAACTGGAAAAATAAGCAAAAAAACCGTCTGCATTAAAGGGATCATAACCCCTGCACCAGCAGACTGAATAATCCTGCCTAATATGAGCACCGGAAAATTAGTAGCAATTCCGCCGATCAAGGTTCCAACTGCAAAAACACTCATTGCTGTAATAAACAGCTGCCTTGTCGTAAACCGCTCAATTAAAAAAGCTGTAATAGGTACCATGATGCCGTTTACGAGCATAAAGACCGTTGTCAGCCACTGACCAGTATTAGCAGAAATATTCATTTCGTCCATAATTGGTGGAATCGCAGTTATCATTAATGTCTGATTCAGTACCGCCACGAAAGACCCAGAAAGCAATAAAGCTGCGACTAATACTTTACTGTAACTTTGTGCCATAGGCAGGCCGCCTCTTTCTATGTAAAAATCTTTCAAAACGATTCGTGAAACTAATAGAAAATTATACGCTTTCCAGCCTGTGGTGACAAACAAGAAGATTAAACATTTGAAAATAAGGAAAGAAGGCTCAGAACATCTCCCATGAATTTGTAACTATTTCCATATCCATTCGTCTATACCATCAGGGGGATTGTTATGCGAAAACCTATGATTCTCGTCGTAACGATATTACTTTTCCTTACAGCAGTGGGTTGTGGTAAGGATGACAAACAACATGCCGACGGGTATAAAGATGATGAAATGATTGGAACGGTCAATACTGTTAAACCGGAAGAAAACAGAATAACAGTTGATATTTCAGAGTGGGTAAAACGAGATGCGGGAGACGTTACAACCGATGAAGGTTACGGCATTTCTCCACAAGTCACCGATAAAACGGTTATAGAAGATGAAAACGGAAACAGCGCGTCATTGAGTGAAATAAAAGAAGGACAAAAGGTATTAATAAACCCGCCTGAAGGAGCAGGATTTAAAGGGGAAGCAGAAGAAATCATTTTATTAGATATGTCTAATGAAGAAAAATACGCCGGCATCTTGTCCCATCTTGATGACAAACTAAACATTGTAATCATGTATGAAAAAGAAGAGCCGCCTCCATTTGATTTAGAAGATATTTTTTCAGAAGTAAGCGGCGACACCGTTGGAAGATCAATGCCTTATCCAGAAAATCATGTGGTAGATTACAAAGAAGAGTTAGACATTGAAACATTTCCCGTTATCATGGTTTTTAATGATAAGGAGCTGTTATTTAAAGGGTATAATCCTGAGGAAATCATTCATTTTTTTGAAGAATTATAGAAAAATAAAACAGCTTATCCATGAGATTGCTTTTTATCAGGATAAGCTGTTTATACTATTTCACCTAATCTTTTATACCCTGTTATGCAGCACCTTCATTTCGTTGCTTATGCTCTTTTTCCAGTTTATTAATGTCTAACCTGATCAAGAGAGACACTATGAAAGCGATTACAATTAAGGCTGTAAAAATATAGAATACGGGAATGTAACTATCGGTTCTTTCTCTAATGATAGACACGATTTGCGGCCCTAAGATTCCGCCTAAAGACCAAGTTGTCAAAAGGTAACCGTGAATAGCACCAAGTTCTTTTGTTCCGAATAAGTCACCAATGAATGCCGGCAAATTGGAGAAACCGCCGCCATAACAACTAACCACAATAAAAATAAATGCTTGAAACAATAATACATTCGTTATATTTGGAAACGAGACGAAAGCTATGATTTGAAGAATAAAGAAAATCATAAACACAGCAGGACGACCAATATAGTCTGAAACAGCTGCCCAACCGAGCCTTCCGCCTCCATTAAAGAGCCCCATAATACCTACCATAGTCGCTGCCGCTGCCGCTGACAGCCCAACGAGCTCTTGTGCCATCGGAGAGGCAATGGAAATCATCATAATGCCTGCCGTTGTATTAATAAGCATCATCGTCCACAGCATCCAGAATCGCCTTGTCTTTACAGCTTCTTTTGCGGATAATTGGGATAAATCTTTTTTCACTACTTTTTTTCCAGAAGCAATATCTTTTTTAAAACCATCTGGCATCCAGCCTTTAGGAGGCGGTGCAATGTAGGAAGCACCTAATATCATAAGCACAAAATAACTGGCACCTAAAATATAGAACGTGGGGGTTACACCAAGACTCTCAATCAAATAACCGGCCACAGGAGCTGTAATAAGAGAACCAGCACCAAACCCCATGACAGCCATACCCGTTGCTAATCCTCTGCGGTCAGGAAACCACTTCACTAACGTTGAGACGGGAGATATGTAACCAAGGCCTAAACCAAGTCCGCTTGCTAAACCGTATGTAAGCAGAAAAAGAATGGGAGAATCAACCGTTACTGCTACACCGGCGCCTGCTTGTCCGGCTCCAAAAAGAACCGCTGCATAAATGGCAGATTTTCTAGGACCGTTTCTTTCTACAAAATTCCCAAAGAATGCGGCTGAAAAACCGGCAAGGGCCATCATAATTGTGAAGGCTAAAGTGATTTCTGCCGTTGACCAGCCCATCGTATCACGAATAGGATTCGTATACACACTGTAAGCGTATGCCGCCCCAATGGAAAGGTGGATAGCAATAGCTGATAGCGCCATGAGCCATCTGTTTTTCGTTGTTTTCATGCTGCTGCCTCCTTGTCATAATTATACGTATTTTTCGACAATTTATTTGATAGTATTATAGTACAGTTTATTCTTGCACAAATCAAACAAATAGAAAAAGAAAAACAAGTAATAATATTCATAAAGTTATAAATTTTCTGTTTTATTATATACGAAATAACCAATGCACCTGCTATTAATACATCACCATGTTTTCCGGTTTCTTTAGATAAATACTACGATAAAAATGAACACGCATAATCAATAGGTGTTGTAAATACTTTCTTCCACTCTCTACTTAAAAGTTTCCCATTTTGAATAGAGAAAGCAGGATAATCAGAGATATGGTTCACTTCAATTAAATAAGGAATCCCCTGCTTTGATATACCGATATCAAAACCAAAATCGGCCATGTTCTTTTTATGGGAAGCAATGTGTTTGGCCAGCTTTATAGCAAACGTCTTTACTTCTTTTTCTATTTTTTCAAGAGTAAGCGAGGGATGACTTTTTAAAATTTGCTGCAAAGTATATGCAGTTCCGCCCTGTCCCATATTCGTCAGAAACTGACCGTCTTTTGCCACTTTGACAAAAATAGCAGAAACCTGCCATTTCCTTAATTGATTCTTTTGTACAGAGACCCTTAAATCAAATGGCTTTCCTTGGTAGGTAGCGAGATCTATGGTTTCTTGAACTAAATGAGGTTTTTTTATTCTATTTAATAATAGTTTTGGCAGATTCTTTGTAAAATACTTTTTTTTCCATTTATTGTTGTTTTTATAATGCAAGCACCACTTTCCGTTGGCCTTCTGTTGTATTTTCATAATTCCTCGCCCTACTTCGCCTCGATTAGGCTTTATCATTAGGCTTTTATATTTTTTTAACATTTCTCTTATGGTTCTTTTTTCAGCCATTTTAGTATCGGGCTGATGTTTTGCAAGGGACTTATTTATATTGACTATTTTCCACATATTATATTTATAGTTGTTTTTATAAAAATTAAACAATATTTTCCCTTCGTCCCTAAGAGATTGAAGCAGCGGCAGATCATGACGGGAATGGCCAATACGTTTGTAGATAACGGGCGGAATCGGTATTTTTCGTAATGTATATCCGTGATTTCCTTTTACAAAGCCCTTTATTTCCTTTTTACCTCGCTTTAAATCTTGTAATCGAAAAAAGCAAAGGGAACTATTATGCTTAACAGCAGCTTTTTCATATAACGCTACCATTTTATTTGTATCTGGATCAGATTTTTTTAAAAGCTTTTCATACTTTTCACTAGGAAGAATGACTCCTATTCTTCTGCTATTTTTCATTTTCATCCCCTTCCTCTCTATTTAATCTTGTAAGAAACGTTACAATAAACTAATCCCATACTTAAAAATATCGACATAAGATTGTTTAACACGTTCAGCCCCATATGTTTTATAAAGCGAACGTTTTCCACTGCATAGGTTACATTCAATTACCCACAATTCACCATTTTTATCTAATCCTAAATCAATCCCTATTTCACCTATGGGACCGTATTTTGATTCTATCGTTCGGTACGTTTTTAACGTTAATTGATTAATTTGTCTTAATAAACTGTCGAGCTCCTTTTTGGAATATTTTAATGTGCGGCGAAAGTATTTTTCTAGTTTATACTTACTAGATTCTCTTGTCGTAAAGTTGCCCTTTTTACTTTTTCTAACGCAATACCCAGCCACTTTAATTTCTCCATGCTCATTTCTATTTAATTCCGTTCTCAAATCAATATCATAGTTATTGTATTCTAATAATGGAATTCTTTTTTGTATAATTATTGTTTTGTTTTTGAAAAATCTTTTCATTTTTTTCAGCAGTTGGGTTTTATTCACAATCCCTTTTTTAAATGCAGAACTGTAATATTTATAACTATATTTTCCATTTTTTCTTTTGTTGATTTTCATAATTTGCTTGCTTTGAAAACCAAATGCCGCTTTCACGTAGACACTTCCATGCCGATCGATAAACGTAAAGAGCTCCTTCTTCTTATTTAGTGAAATATGTTTAGTATCTGGAAGATGGACACTGAGTTGAGGATTATTTTTCAACACGTTGAAATGCCCCCATTTATCGAAACTTTTAAATTTATTCAGTACTTTTGTGTTCTGTTTCTTAAAAAAAGCAGAAACGGCAGTTTGGTGAAATTGTCCTCCCATTCTCAAGAGAACGTGGGGCAGGGAGAAATATTTTTGTTTCCATTTCTTTTCTTTTTCATGAAAATACGTCCCTAAAATTCGTTTGTCTTTCCTATTTACATCTCTAGCCCCAAAGAAATAGAGCTCTGAGTGAACTTCCAAACCGGCTTTATGGATAAGTTTTGGGCGGAAGGAAGCTTTTTGGCGTTTCAATTTATTTATGACACTGCGTCTGCACAATATTCCAATGATTGGTCTGCTAGAATCTGACTCACTAACCATGTATGTCCTCCTCTCCGTTCGTAGATTTATCATAGTTAATATATGTTCTAATCATTCTGAGAACACGGCATTTATAAGTGAAATTTAGTAAAACTTGGCTTCTCGCCAAGTCCTTATGTGGAAACTTTAGTTTTTCTTATACTTTTAACAAAGTAATTTTTCCTAAAATGTAAAAATAGACAGTTTATGAAAACCTGCCTACGAAGAAAAATATTTTGTTTTCGTTTAGGAAATGTAAAACCAAAAAGAAATTTGGCCTAATCATATTAATCTATTATTTTAAATACATGGTGTTCCTTTCGACTAAAAAAGACATTTTATTACATTAATAAAATTCATTCCATCTCTCCATTTTCCTAATGTAAAACCTTCGTCTTTCCTCCTAACATTTTTTTCGTTTTACATTCCTTAACAGCCTATTAACAAATACATCCTATACTAAGAGTCGGTTCCGATCATTACATTTCTGAAAGGAGTAAGAAGCATGTCAAAAGAAAGATCGATTGAAGAATTAATTCAACGACTCAATGAGAAAACCTTGCAAGAAGATGTGGACCGGCGCGGATTCATTCAAGGAGCTGGAAAAATTGCTAGCGTTTCGTTAGCGATGGTGATTGCCCAATCGATGGGTGGAATGAATGTTCAAGCTGAAGCCGAAGCTGATGTAACTTTTGACGACTATCCATTTTCTTTGGGAGTAGCTTCCGGGGACCCACTTGCTGATAGTATCGTATTGTGGACTAGAGTAGCCCCCGATCCTCTCAACGGTGGTGGAGCTCCTGATCGAAACATTCCTGTTCAATGGGAATTAGCAAAAGATGAGAACTTTCGCAATGTCATAAAACGTGGAACAGAAATAGCGAGCCCTGCTTTAGCTCACTCTGTTCATGTGGAAGTAGAAGGGCTTTCGTCTGATACTGTTTATTTTTACCGTTTCAAAACAGGTAATGAATATAGTCCAGTTGGAAAAACGAAAACATTACCTGAAAACCGTTCCCATGTATCTAGTCTTACATTTGCTTTTGCTTCCTGCCAGCAATATGAACACGGTTACTATACCGCGTATAAACATATGGCAAAAGAAGATCTCGATCTTGTCTTCCATCTTGGAGACTACATTTATGAATATGGGCCAAATGAATACGTGGCTGGCACGGGTAATGTTCGAAGCCACAACGGACCAGAAATTATGACGCTTGACGATTACCGCAACCGTCACGCCCAGTATCGATCCGATGCAGATTTGCAATCTGCACATGCTGCATTTCCGTGGGTTGTCACCTGGGATGATCATGAAGTAGAAAACAACTATGCAGATAACATTCCTGAAAATGATCAGTCTGTTGAAGAATTTGTAAAACGACGTATTGCTGCTTACCAAGCGTATTATGAACATATGCCGCTGCGTAAATCCTCTATGCCGGAAGAAGGCGATATGCAGTTATACCGCAGCTTCTCTTACGGAGATCTAGCTGACTTTTTTGTATTGGATACCCGCCAGTACCGTTCAGATCAGGCCAATGGAGATACAAGTTCACCGCAATCATCGGAATCCCTGGATCCATCCCGCACCCTCTTAGGAGATAAACAGGAAGAGTGGCTGTTCGATCATCTTGACAATACTGCTTCAAACTGGAACGTATTGGCTCAACAAATATTTTTCGCAAAACGTAATTATGGACCAAGTGCAAACGAGCCATTGTTCAGCATGGACAGCTGGGACGGATACACGCCTGCCCGTAATCGATTGACTGACTTCGTAAACAATAAGGATATTAATAATTTTATCGTTTTAACTGGCGATGTGCATGCTAACTGGGCCTCCAATCTGATTGCAGACTTTGATGATCCAGATTCCCGCATTTTTGGAGCAGAATTTGTTGGAACTTCCATCACCTCTGGTGGCAATGGAGCCGATAAACGTGCAGATACCGATCGAATTTTGGAACAAAACGAACATATAAAATTCTTTAATGATTACCGCGGCTACGTTCGCTGTCATGTTACTCCAGATCAATGGAGAACCGATTACCGTGTCCTTCCCTTTGTCTCCAATAAAGGAGCAGATATTTCTACAAGAGCCTCTTTCATCTATGAGAAAAATCAAGAAGGCCTAAAAGAAATTGATACCGCTGCAGTACCTCAAGGAAAATCAAAATCTGATGAAGTGGAAGAAGACCGTCATAAAGCTCATCGTAGAGCTCATGAAAAACAAAAACGGAAAAAGAACGAGAAACAGCCACATTAAGAAAGCAGCATAGGAGGTTCTCCGCAGAGAGGAGATCTCCTTTTTTATACTTTAGTAATTTTAACTTTGTAAAAAAAAAGTACAGTATAAGTAAAACTTCGACTTCTGCCATAAGGACTTGGTAGTAATTCGAGGTTTTCTAGCATTATTTTCAATATACACGTTTTTTAATGTGTGTTTTGGTAATGACTAGAAAGCAGGAGGTGAAATACATGCCTAATCCTTTTGAAGCGGTTTGGAATACGTTGAAAACTGTAGTTGACCAAGAGCCTAAAGCTCCATTACATGTTGGAGAGGTAATGAGCATGTGGACATATTTAACCGTTATTAATGAAGCGATAAATTATGAAGAACTAGGGCTCAATACCACTTCAGACAATGACGTAAAAGATTTACTAACAGATGCTAAAAAGTTATGTGAAAGTCAATCGGAAAGATTATCAAAGTTTTTGGAAAAAGAGGGGATTTCCTTGCCGCCCCGCGAACAGAAAAAACCAGTATCAGATCCAAATGACATTCCTTTAGGTGTGAAACTAACAGATGAAGAGATTGCAAACGGGGTATCTTTAAAAATTGCCACCGCCGCAACCGAGTGCGTCTTGGCTAATAGTCAGAGCATTAGAACAGATGTAGGGATGATATGGACAGAGCTATATACAGAAATGTTAGTTTTTGGGACTAATACGAAAGTTTTACTGCGAAAAAGAGGCTGGTTAAAAGTTCCTCCATATTACTACCCTCCAGGCATGCCAAAATAGGGGCGTCCTGTAATCAGGACACTCCCTTTATAGATAATTTTGATATTCATACATTCCGAATTCTTTATCATATCTTTTACTTTTAGTTTTTTTGACTTAATAAGAACCGAGATTTCGTGTTGCTGCTAGATCTGGATAATAATTTTTTTATTCTTGCACTTTACGATAATTTCTCGCGTATTTACGCATCCGTTTATACATGGAGGGAGCTACTTTTTTTAACATACGATATTGTGGTCTAGAGTTAATTTCTAAAATCCATAAATTACCTTTTTTATCGTAAGCGAAATCAATACCCAAAACATGGATGTTTGGTTTCTTGAAACTTAAAAACTTAGCAGTGTTTAATGCCGTTCTTTTCAATTCTTTATATCGTCTTCTTTGTTCTGATCTTGGAATACCCAACTTTTTGAACAGATCTCCCACCAAATTGATCTGCCCGCCGCGACTGAGATTGGTAACAATTTTATTCTTCTTCCCTACTCTGCTGTTCATTCCTGTAAATACCCACTTACCATTAGGCTTTTTTTGAACAAGTGCTCGAATATCGTAAGGCCGGCCCTTTACTTGATCTAGTGCAATACCTTGCTGTATGATTCTCTTTTTCTTCTTTTTAGATTTGTTTACAATATATTGATAAAGATGAAGGAGCTTCTTAAACGTCTTTGTCCGCTTCGTTGAACGACACTCATACTTGTTTTTTAATGGTTTTATCCGATAAATGCCCCTTCCTTTTGAACTTTTTTGAGGTTTAATATAAACAGTTGAATATTTCTTGGTCATTTCTATTAAGTTTTTATAGGTGAATTTTTTAGTAATAGGAAGATACTTTTTTAGAATTGGTGCCTTATATAACGTTTTATACATTCCTAGTTTCCCGCCAAAAAGAAATGGGCTTTGATAATATTTTCCCATAGGGATCACCTCAAAGCTATCATATGTTAATCATAGTTTGATAGATTATACTTCTATACTATATAGAGTTATAATGTACAATTTTGCTACTTATTCACATTTGGCGGCTTTTGATTACCTGTAAACACGCCAAGTAAAACACTCATTAAGTACTTGCATCCTTTTCCATATACCCTTCTCTTTACGTAAATGTTAAAGTTTTGTAAATATTCAAGTGAAATAATTGGTCTTCAAAATAAGATGTGTTAATCTTAAAATATCGAAAACCAATATCGGTTTTCTATATTGGTTTCGATAAAAGAAAGGAGGGATGATTAAAATTGGAAGATAGAATTCTACGAAAGTTGTTTTTAGGGTTTATACAAATACATATTCTGCACCATGCCAGAGAACACCCTATCTATGGTGCATGGATGCATGAAGAACTCAAAGAACATGGATATGAAATTAGCGCAGGAACTTTATATCCAATCCTTCACAATATGGAGTCAGACGGTCTTTTACAAAAAGAAGAACGAAACGTGGAAGGAAAAATAAGAAAATATTACACAGCAACTACGAAAGGTGAAGATATTTTGAAGCAGGCCCGGGCGCAAGCCTATGAATTATTCAAAGAAATTAAAGACTAAGAACAGTGGGGTGATTCTATGAATGAAAAGAAAGATAACAAACTGCAAACGTTGTTAGAAATCCTGATCATATCTACTAGACTTGGCCTAACTTCATTTGGCGGCCCCATTGCGCATTTAGGTTATTTTCATGAAGAATACATAAGAAGACGTAAATGGATGGATGAGAAAAGTTATGCTGATCTAGTTGCTCTATGTCAATTTCTTCCGGGGCCTGCAAGCAGTCAAGTTGGAATAGGTATTGGAGTGATGCGTGCTGGTGTCTTAGGTGGGATTTTAGCCTTTATCGGGTTTACACTCCCCTCTGTCATCGCTTTAATTATTTTTGCACTCATACTACACGGACTAGATGTCAGTACACTCGGCTGGATTCAAGGATTAAAGATTGTTGCTGTTGCTGTCGTTTTTCACGCCATTGTTGGCATGGCAAAAAAGCTGACCCCTGATGTGCAGCGAAAAACAATTGCTTTATTTGCACTTATTGCCACTTTATTATGGCAAACAGCTTTTACACAAGTTAGCGTGATCTTAATATCAGCATTGATTGGTTATGTGCTTTTTAAACATCAGGAAATCGATGAAAATACACATTTTAACTTTCCGATTTCTAAACGTTTTGGCTCGACTTGTTTAGTGATATTTTTTAGTTTATTAATCATTCTTCCATTCCTTCGTGAGATCACTTCATTAAACTGGGTGGCTATGTTCGATAGCTTTTACCGTTCTGGATCCCTCGTGTTTGGCGGCGGACATGTTGTTTTACCCTTGCTTGAACGTGAATTTGTGCCTACAGGCTGGTTAAGTGAAGAATCGTTCCTTGCGGGTTACGGGGCTGCACAAGCAATACCGGGGCCGCTATTTACTTTTGCTGCTTATTTAGGGGCTGTCATTAATGGGTGGCAAGGTGGATTATTAGCTACAGCTGCTATCTTTTTGCCCGCATTTCTGCTAATCCTGGGTACCTTACCTTTTTGGGATGCTTTACGCAGCCAGCCGAAAATAAAAGGCGCATTAATGGGGGTAAATGCTGGGGTGATCGGTATTTTAATTTCGGCTTTTTATCACCCAATATGGACCAGCTCGATATTAGAACCATTTGACTTCGCGTTTGCAGCCGTTTTGTTTAGCATGCTGGCTTTTTGGAAACTGCCTCCTTGGCTTGTTGTGTTAACAGGAGCACTTGGTGGAATATTTATTCATTGGTTGTAGTTTACACTTTAATATGTGTGTTCTCCGAGCAAAAACATTTATATAGTCAACTTCTTCTTTTGAATAAAGTTTTAAATAGTATTGTTTTCAGGACTATTTGCCGTAAGGAGCTACTCTTTAATAGGGTAGTTTTAACGCAACTGTCACCATAGGGGTAAAATGATGGATGATATTAACAAAATATATTGTTTACTCTAAGGAGCAGCATTAGGAAATTTAAGAGTTACCAATACAAATAAAGCCTAATTTCTCCTGTAATATGCTGAGAAATTAGGCTTTAATTAACTCATAACGAACATTTGTGGAGGAAAAGATTTTTGAAGCAGTAAATGCTTTATCCATGGTTTTCTTCAACAGCCATTGCTTCTGCTTTCGTTTGATGAACCGTATCAAAAGGATGCTCAGGCGGGGCATAGATAGTATAAAGTTTAAGTGGTTTATTCCCCGTATTAGTTAGGTTGTGCCATTTACCAGCAGGGACCATAATTGCATAATCATCAAAAACTCTTTCTACAAAAGTTAAATTATCTTGCGTATCCCCCATTTGAACTATTCCTTGCCCTTCCTCAATACGCAGAAATTGATCAACTGCAGGGTGAATTTCTAAGCCAATATCTTCTCCAACATTGATACTCATCAAAGTAACTTGTAAATGATCTCCTGTCCATAGGGCGGTACGAAATGTACTGTTTTGCTTTGCAGCATCTTCAATGTTCACAACATATGGTTTTGATCCATAATCTTTTCGTTCAACGATTCCGTTTGATGATTGCCTATGACAAAACCGGTTTGCATATTCTACATCCTGTGGAATAGTCCATTGTACAGGATGTCTGCTATACTGAGGCATTGGGACATTAACATAATACTGATATGGACACATATAGTAGTACATTTTAGTTCATTCCCTTCCCAGGTTATAAATCATCCTATGATTTGTATCTAGGGAATGTTCTTGGTTCCTCGTATGAGAAAACGTTATTATCCATCCATTTCATACCATTAAAGGCGCCTGCTAAAAAAGCGCAGTCCCTTACTCCAGGAAAAGCGCCTTGATTACCTTTTAAATGTGGTATTGAATATCATAGGGGCGGGGGTTGCGAAGTAAAAGCCTAATTTCTTACAACATTGAAAAATTAGGCTTTTTAGGTTTTCTCAGCATAGGAATTTTTCAAAATGTTGGCGGTACCTCTAGTAAAACAAAAAATATCTCATGCCTTTAATAGAGTGAGTACCGTTCGAACTATTTGTTCCGCACTTCTTTCGATAAGTTTTTCTGCATTGTCCATGGCTTCATTTAATGTCATTGGTCCCGAAACCATACTGTGCACTGCATGAATACCGTGTTCATAAAGATTATCAACCCAATTTCCTACTGATCCAGCAATAACAACGGTCGGAATCCCTTGTTTTTGAGCTACTCTTGCCACTCCCATTGGAGTTTTTCCAAATGCGGTTTGAAAGTCAACTTGACCTTCACCAGTAATCACCATTTCCGCACCAACTAAGGCCTGTTCTAAGTTTACTGCCTTAACAATAACCTCAATTCCTTGCTGTATTTCAGCCTGAAAAAAGGCGAGCAATGCTCCTCCCATTCCTCCTGCAGCTCCTGCACCTGGCATATCATGAATCCGAAAATTTGTTTCTTGAGCTATTACATCAGCCCACTTCGTCATATTTTCATCTAATTTTCTTACCATTGTTGGTGTTGCTCCCTTTTGCGGACCAAACACATGGGAAGCTCCTTCCGGACCAACAAAAGGATTTTGCACATCAGAGGCAACCGTAAAATTACATTCCTTGATTCTTTTATCAAATTTACTCATTTCTAGCCTATATATGTATTTTAAGCCTTCTCCTCCTGGGGCAATTTCTTTACCATCTTTGTTTAAAAGGCTGGCACCAAGAGCCTGAAGCATACCTGCTCCTCCGTCATTAGTCGCAGAACCCCCGAGAGTAACTATAAAATTCCTATAACCATCATCAAGTGCTGCTTTTATCAATTCACCGACACCGTAAGTTGTCGAAGATAATGGATTAAGCTGTTCAGGATCAACGAGATCAAGTCCAGCTGCCGTTGCCATTTCAATAACACACGTCTTTTTATCACCTAATAATCCGTACCCAGATCGAACTGGCTCACCTAATGGACCTGTGACTGTTATGTTCTGTATCTCACCACCTGAAGCTTTCACAATTGTTTCCATCGTACCTTCCCCACCATCTGCGCAAGGTACTAGCACTGTTTCTAAGTCTGGAGAAACATTATTAATGCCTCGTTTTATTGATTCTGCTGCTTGAATGGCTGATAGACTTCCTTTAAAAGAATCTGGAGCAATAACTATTTTCATATGCTTCACACTCCTTGTAACCATTTATTATTAAAATTATTTGTTATATATGATAGAATATGCCACTATTTTACGAGAACTCCAGATGTCTATAAGCAATGAATCCTTACTGAATGTAATGATAATTACATGAGTGAACCATAGATTTTAGTGTTGAGCCATAAAAAAAATATCCCCCCTACAAAAAAGTAGGAGGCTGCTTAAAAAGCACCAACAAAACTTAGTATCTAAATGCTTCAGGATACCAGAATGTATTAAAATTACAAAGCGTGAGGTGTATGCTATTGTAAGGAAATTCAATAAAGGGGAATTTAAAATATATAATTACCAGTCAGACTGGTATAACCATTTAAAATGTTTTTTTCGATTTCTTCAACGAAGCCATTTTTATCATCATTTATAAGACAATCTATTATTTTTCTGTGTTCATTAAGACTGTCTTGGAGTCTTGATGAGTTTTTACTTGACTCAATTCCTAATAAGAATGCTCTATCATAGAGATTGTCAATAATAGAAAAAAACTGGGTATTTTCATATCTTGTTAATATATATTTATGAAAATTGTGGTCTTCAGACATAAATGAATGCACGTCATTGTTTTCCACTGCTTCCATTTGTTTAGCATATGAATTTTCTAAAAAGTTGATGTCGGTTTTCGTAAGATTAGAAAACACACGTTTTGCAGAATAGGATTCAATGGCAGCTCTTAATTCATAAATTTCTCTTGCATCATTAATGGTTATCGTATTAATTAATACTCCTTGTTTAGGAACAATTGTAAGAAACTTATCATTTTCTAGTTGTTTACAAGCATATGTTATAGGAGTTCTACTAATATTTAACTTTTTTGCCATTGCTGAAATACTAATCACTTCACCTTGTTTAAGTTCCCCCATTACTATTTTTTCTTTAATAATTTCATATGCTGTATTGGTCAAACTACTAAGGTTATTATTTTCTCCCTTTTCATACATACTCATTTAGATTCTCCCTTTGATTAAGGTTGGGTATCAATCACCATTATAACACCCCAGCATTTGTATATTTTAACCCGATTTTGTTGGTCGCATACTTTTGTTTAATTAAACAAGTATTGGATTTAAAAACACAACTTGCATACAAGTTGATCATTTACTCATATTAGTATTATATATTTTCGAAAATTTGTCAATGGATCGAAGTAATTCATATGAAACCTTATTTAAAGGTACTCGGCTGGTTCTCATAGAAATCTTACCAACAGGATGAATGAATATGATATACCAGAGGTGTAAAGGGTACCGTGTATGATCTCAAACTTGAGACAGAAAGACAAACTTTGGTACAACGTAAGTTATTTACTTTATGGAAATAGTCATTATCAGCAACTTGGTTTACATATAGTCATTTTATTTGTGGCTTGATGAGAGAATTTTATATGTTTAAGTCCAGTTCTTCTGCCATATCTCTCATTAATCTAGTATCTTCAGGGGAAAGTTTAATATCAATACCTTGTGCATTTTCTTTCATATTTTCTACACTTCTTGCCCCGAACAATACATTTATAAAATCACCCTGAGCAGCAACCCATGCAATGGCTAAATTCGCTTTGGTACAGTTATATTTCTCAGATAAGTCTTCCCATTTTTCAAGCATATCAATTACATTAACCATATTACTACGTTCAAACCACTTTTTTCCTTTGCGGGCAGAACCTTCTGGAGGGACATAATCTCTATTAATTGCTCCTGTTAAGAGTCCTTGCTCTAATGGAGAATACGCTTGAAATGTAATATTATTTCGCTTACAAAGTTCTAATATCCCATTTTCTTCAACTTTTCTGTCAATAATGCTGTATTTTTCTTGAATTAAATCCAATTGACCGTGTTTAAGATATTCTTTTATATGATCACTATTCACATTGGAGGCACCAATTGCTTTAATTTTGCCTTCTTGCTTGAGCTCGTTTAATGCTTCCATGGTATCAGAGATTGGTGTGAAAAATGGATCAATTGACTGCCAGTGGGTAATATAAATATCAATGTAATCGGTATTAAGACGTTTTAAGCTCATTTCAACTTCTTCTTTTATTGCTGTTTTCGACAAGTTTCTTAATATAGTCTCCCCTTCTTTTTTTTCAAAAAAACTGCCATCGTCCGTATGCCAAACTAATCCACATTTTGTTGCGAGGACAATTTTCTCCCTGATTCCTTTTAAAGCTTGCCCCACAACTTCTTCACTATGTCCAAAATTGTACGCAGGTGCAGTATCGATAAAGTTTACACCCATATCAACACAATTTCTGATTGTTTCAACAGATTTGCTGTCATCATTATCCCCCCAAGCTACACCGCCGCCTATTGCCCAAGTTCCGAGACCTAATCTCGATGCACTAATTTTAGATTTCCCAATTTCCATATTCTCCACTACATGCTACCTCCTATAATTTGAGTCAATCTCAACGCATTTTCAATTACTGAATAAGAACGCTTTTCTGACTGTTTTGTTTTTAAAATTTATTCCTTCATCATGTCCATGACTTGCTTCCTATTTTCTACGCCTGTAGTAGCCCCTAAGCTTTGAACAGAAACAGAAGCCACAGCGTTTGCAAATTTACCACAGTATTCCAATGATTTATTCTCAAGGAGGGCTGTAATAAATCCAGCAACAAAATTATCACCTGCTCCAGTTGTATCTATTCGATTTGCTTTTTTATAGGTAGGTATAATATATCTTTCCTTAATATTCTTTATAAAGCAGCCATCTTTCCCTATTTTTATAACTACATTCTTAATTTTACAATCCAACAGGACATCAG
Source organism: Alteribacillus sp. YIM 98480 (assembly GCF_009765375.1). Classification (GTDB taxonomy): domain Bacteria; phylum Bacillota; class Bacilli; order Bacillales; family Marinococcaceae; genus Alteribacillus. The sequence continues at coordinate 368,092 of NZ_VTOK01000001.1, read as the reverse complement.
CTATTTCATCCAAATCTTCTTTGCCTGTCAGATCTACTGCTTCATCATAGTTAGGAAAAAAGTAGTCTAAATAACCAAGAGCGTCCTTTATGTCACGTAAGCCTTTTCCATCCCTGCTTTTTATGATGTCCGCACATGTAATTAAATTACTATCTTTTGCCTTTTTAAAGATTTTTAATAGTGCATTATTATCTAAGAGAGGGTTATTAAAAATGCTAGCCATCGAAAGAAGCTTGGCTTCCTTAAAGCGTTCAAAATTCACATCTTGCACATCCATGCGCCACATACTTCCATTTCGGTTTGTGACAAAAGTGCGTTCTCCATCCTCCCTAACCAGGCCGATATTAATTGATGTATCAATACTGTCATCCACAACCATAGAGCCAGCATCAACATTATGGCGTTCGCATTCTTTCAAAATGTACTCTCCCATAAGATCTTTACCTATACGGCTCATTAATATCACTTTTTTATCAAGTTTCGAAAGAATTATGGATTCATTTATTGCATCCCCACCTGTTGTTACAGATATTTTGTCTATTGGATATGAGTCCACGTCAAATACTTCTTTACTAAAAGGTTGAAGAGGAATGTCGATAATTGCAGCACCGACACAAATGACATCGACTTCCTTTGTTCCCATACAGAAACATTCCTTTCCAGTTCAGACATAAAAACAACTTACATACCCGCCAAGTGCCATTCCCTTAATGCCCTAGATTTTTTTAAAACAGAAGAGCTGTGAGCTCAAACAGATAAAATGACCATTGTTTCACCTTCTTCTACCGCATCTTTAGCTTCAACTTTAATTTCTTTAATGATTCCATCCAATGGAGCTATTAAAGGGATCTTCATTTTCATTGACTCTAAGATTAACAAGACATCGCCCTCAACAACTTTTTTTCCTGTTTCTTTCTCGATCTTCCATACAACCACAGTAATTCCAGCTTCTACATTTACATCACTCATTTTATTTCTCCTCGATAAATATCTTCAAAGCTAGAAATCAGAAGTAGTTAAACAAGGGAAGAACTGTGAGATTAAATAGATAAGATAACTAACGTTTGACCTTCTTCTACTACTTCGCCTTCTTTAACTTTAATTTCTTTAATGATCCCATCCCGTGACGCTATCAAGGGTATTTCCATTTTCATGGCCTCACAGAATAATAATATATCGCCCTCAACAACTTTTTCCCCTATTTCTTTCTCAATTTTACTAACAACACCGCTAATTTCAGCTTCCATCTTTGTTTCACTCATTTTTATTTCTCCTCTTATAAATATCTTCAAAGCTAGAAATCAGAAGAATTTCTAGTTCAATAGTAGTTCTTTGAAAGTTTGCATTAAGAGCTTATACCCCACTCCCTTTACTCCCCAGGACTATTTTTTCTCTTTCTTGTTTAGCGCTTTTGAGACAAAATCAGTATCTACATTTCCCGATTTGAATTTCTCTGAATAAAGACAATTTATAAGTAATGGAATGTTTGTCTTCACACCAGAAATATCAAATTCCTTTAGTGCATTTATTAATTTTTCTATTGTTTTTTCTCGAGTTTCACTATGTGCAATAACTTTTGCAATCAAAGGATCATAGTAAGGTGTTACCATCAAACCCTCTGCATACCCTGTTTCAACACGAATATCCTTATCGATTGGTGGTCTAAAAGTATTTAACTTACCTGGAGAAGGCAGAAAGGATTCTGGATCCTCTGCGTAAATTCTTACTTCCATAGCATGACCGCTTGGCTTTATTGCTTTTGGAAGAAAATCTTTTAACGCTTCCCCTGCAGCAGATCGAATTTGAGATTCCACAAGGTCGATTCCTGTAATTTCTTCTGTGACAGCATGCTCAACTTGTAAGCGAGTGTTCATTTCAAGAAAGCTGAAAGAACCATCAGCCCCTCGTAACATCTCGATCGTACCGATATTATCATAACCTATTTTACTTAGTACCTTTGTAATGGAGTTAGCAAGTTCCTCCATATCACTGCGTTTCATCAAAGGGGCAGGTGCTTCCTCCAATATTTTTTGGTGCCGACGCTGCAGTGAACAGTCTCGTTCAAAAAAGTGACGTACTTCTCCATTTTGATCTGCAAGAATTTGAAACTCAATGTGACGAGGGCGGGGCATATATTTTTCAAGATATACTTTATCACTAGAAAAAGAAGCAAGGGATTGAGAACGAGCACGTTCCACTGTTTTAACTAATTTTTCTTCTTCAAATACCGGAAACATTCCGATACCTCCGCCCCCCTCTGCTGGTTTAACCAAGACGGGCAAGCCTATTTCACGACCTTTTTTTATTATATTCTCTGCATTGGTACCTAAAATTCCTGATCCTAAACCAACGTGCATCCCATTTTCTTTCATTAACTGTCTAGAATTATTTTTATTTGACATGGAATGAATCCATTGAGGAGACGGACCAATAAAACCCACCCCTAAATCTTTAACTCGAGTCGCAAATTCTGCATTTTCAGAGAGAAATCCATAGACTGGATGTAAACCATCTGCTCCTGTCTGCTTTATTACTTCTAAAAGAGCCTCCTGATTAAGATAACTCTTTGAGGCAGGCGCCTCTCCAATGAAATAAGCTTCATCTGCCTCTTCAATGTGCGGAGTATCTATATCAGCCTTAGAGTATACAGCGACAGAACGAATACCCATTGACCGTAGTGTTCGTATCACTCGTCGTGCTGCATCACCTCTATTAGCAACGACTACTTTATGAAACATAACCACCACTCCTAAAGCTGATTTTGTAAATAACTAAATTGTTCAAATTGATTCTTATACAACTCTGTTGCCTCATCTACTGAAATTCTTGTAAAATGGACGTCATCATTTGGTCTAGCTTGACCTATTAAACCAAGATCAACAGAAGCAACAACTCCAATAACTGGATATCCAGCCGTTACACTGCGCCCTCTATGAAGGATAATTAACTGCCCTGTAGGAATAACTTCAACTGCTCCTATACTTACACCCTTGGAAAGAACTTCTGTCGGGCTATAACCAGAAAGCCTTGGACCTTTTAAACGTATGCCTATATGGTTACTATCTGTTGATACTTTATAAGACGAATTATAAAAGTAATCAAAATTTTCAGTAAAAACTTCTGATTCCGGACCGTCACAAATGCGAATATTCCACGGTGAACCATATTGTGGTATTCCCTTAACTGATGGCGGATTTTTAGTGAACTCATCGATGCTGTTAATATTTTTCAACCTTATTATTTCACCTGAAAATAATTTTTTTCCAAAATTAGCGACAACATCTAATGAAGAACTGCCATAGATAGATGGCACGTCTAATTCTCCCCCGACTGCAATATAAACTTTTAAACCTTGACGTATTTTTTTGATAGATAACACTTTATCAGCTGGAAGAATAGCATTTTCCCACATTTTAACAGGCTTGTCATCTATTGATACGTCTGCCGGAGCTCCAGTTATACAGACAGGAATGTCAACACTGCTTTTCATGCTGAAGTCAAAAGCAGTCACTTCAATTACGGGCTGAGAGAATTCGTTTCCGGCTAACAGATTACCAGCTAAATAGGCAAATTGGTCCACAGCCCCATTCACACTAATACCATGATGTTCAAATCCATATCTTCCAGAATCCTGTATGGCAGCTAACTTAGAATTCGTTATTTTCAAGAATTCATTCATTCCGTCTCCACCTTCAATTCATCGACTGATTGGCCTTTATACTTTTCGTATTCGCCCTCTTTTATGGGGAAAAACTCTAAATAGTCACCTGCTTTATAAGGGGCAGGGGGACTATCTTCTAAATTAATTAACTGAACGGGGGTTTTTCCTATTAACTGCCATCCCCCTGGACTATCCAAGGTATAAATGTTTGCTTGCGTACCCCCTAAACCGATGGAACCATTAGGAACTTTTGTCCGTGGTGTTTCTAATCTCTTGATTTTTTTATTAAATGGGGGTGCGTCTAACAATGGCACCCCGACTGGACTTCCTATACATACGATCTGATAATGTTTGGAGCAAAATAAGTCAATGACCTGTTCAGCGGACATACTTAATTGAAGACCGACATTTTCCAAATCTTCTCCATATTCTCCACCAAACACAACAGGAATACGAAAGCGTTGCGGACTTTTATGAAAACATCTTGTTGAGTCAAATTCTTGAATACTTCTTTTCACAAAATCTTTAATTTGCTTATTATTAATTTGAATACAGTTATAATGAATATAAACGGAACAGTAAGTTGGAATGGCACCTAGAATTCCCTTTACATTACTTTCATTAATAAGGTTCGCTACATAATGAGCTTTTTGCCATGCTGTTTTGGAAAAATCTTTAGAGAACTCAACTAAAATACCTGAATCTCCACAGTCGACTAACTCCATTGTTTTACTTATTGACTTCGTCACCACGCTCCTCCTTTCTTTTAGGGGGATAAATATTTGTTTTAAAGTTATTTATGTTAGGGAAGAATGTCCAAAATACTGCAATACTTTTAGAGCCATTCTTCTAGCTTGCGAACTTCGACTCCAGCTTCTATTAAAGTAGCTTTAATCTCCTTTGCTAAGTCTACTGATCCTGCTGTGTCGCCGTGTACGCACAAAGTGTTTCCATCAACCTCTATTTCGGATCCTGATACCGTTTCTACTGTTCCTTCCAGTACCATTTTTAAACAACGTTGTAATACGGTTTCTTGATTATGGATAACAGCCCCCGGTTCTTTCCGTGAGACCAAGGTCCGGTCATCATTGTAGGCTCGATCTGCAAAAAGTTGAACAGCTGTCTTCAAGCCCCTCTTTTCAGCTTCCACAGCCAACTCTCCAGGTTCAGTTATTATAATAAGAGAAGAATCAAAGGACAGGACAGCTTCTACAATGGCCTGAGCATACTCACGGTTTTTTACTGCAAGATTCCCAAGTCTTCCATGTGGAGAAACGTGCTGCAAATGCCCTCCTGAAGCTTTCACAAAAGCACTCAGTGCCCCAATTTGATAAAGGACATCCGTTTTAATTTCTAATGGGGTTAAACTCATATCTCTTCTCCCAAATCCAATTAAGTCTGGAAAACCTGGATGGGCGCCAATGCCAACATGGTTTTTCAAAGCTTTCTCTACTGTTAAACCCATGATTCTAGGATCTCCTGCATGAAACCCACAGGCCACGTTAGCAGAAGTGACAATATCTAGTAATCTTTCGTCATCCGCGATTGTATAACGTCCAAATCCTTCACCCATATCTGCATTGATGTCAATTACCTTATTCATTAAAACCCTCCTAAAAAGGTCATAAACTTTTATAGAAACAAAGGAGCCAAGCGCTTAGCCGCCCGGCTTTTAGAGCGTCTGCCTGCAGAAGACTGCTCCGGGTCTCGAAGATCAGACGGGCAAAGGTCCGGGCGGCTGCGGGGCGAATCTGGATGATGCCTCGGACACCCCGCTATGGCTTTTTCCTGACCTTAAGACGCGTGCCAGCTCCGGGGATTTTTATTATGAAACCTTTATGACCCCTTTAATTAACTCCTGTTTATTTCGAATGGAGTAATCGAAAGCTTCCTGAACATCTTTATAATCAAATAATTTATTAACGGATCCTTTTACATTAATTTTACCTGCCGCAACAGCTTCAATTGCAGATGGAAACATATTTGCATAACGAAAAACCGTTTTTATGGTAACTTCTCTGTTAATGCTTAAAAAATTTATCGGGGTTTCCCCAGGAATTGTTCCTACTATTATAATTGTGCCCCCACGACTTATTAGAGAAGTTGTTTGGGAAGCTGTCACTTGTGAACCAGCTGTTTCAAAAACTATATCAGCTCCGTATGGGCCAAGTAGCTTTTTACATTCGTTAAGCATGTCGGGTATGTTCGCTTTAATAACTTCTGTAGCACCTAAACTCTTTGCAAATTCAAGCTTATTATCAAATAAATCGATAACTACAATCTCTGATACACCCATTGTTTTACAGGCTTGCAATGTCATTAAACCAATAGAACCCGCACCAAGTATTACGACTTTATCTCCAACTCCAGCCCCGCCTTGAGTGGCAGCATGAAACCCTACGGCAAGGGGTTCAATAAGCGCACCTTCCATTGTGTCCATATTATCCGGAAGCTTAAAAGTCAAATCTGCCGGATGTGTTAAATAGTGTGTAAGAGCACCCTTATAATTGGGGGATGTCGCCATAAAATCTACACTAGGGCAAATATTATACTTCCCCTCCATACAAAACTTACATTTCCTGCAAGGTACGCCAGGTTCAATTGCAACTTTATCACCAATATTGAGATCATTTACATTACTTCCAATTTCGATAACCTCACCACTACACTCATGCCCCAATCCAATTTTTGTGTTTGGATCACTAGGCGGAATATATGGTCCATGTTCAAATCCATGAATATCAGAGCCGCACATTCCAACATACTCAACTTTTAAAAGTACTTCATCTTCGGCTGGAACCGGAATTTCAACATCCTGAATTTCAAATTTCTTTGTTTCTATTAAAATAGCTTTACTATTTTCCAAGGCCCTATCCTTCCTTTCCGACTCCTCAATAATCATTTCATATTAATGAAAACTTACCAGGAAGAACTCATCTGCTGATTAAACACTATGCTCTTCCAGATTCATCTTCCTCATCATATTTCAAAATGACTTTTATAGCATCACGGTTTGCAAAGAGTTCAAATCCTTCCTCCCATTTTGAGATCGGCAGGCGGTGTGTGATCATTGACTTAGCATCAATCATCCCTTTTTCTAAAAGAGTCAAGCAGTTTTTCAAAGAAGTTGTATCATATGCCATATGTCCCGTAAGTGTAATAGCGTTCATGGAAAGATCATTTATGGAGAAGTCTACAGGTTGAAAACTCATACCTACTCTAACAATTTGTCCATTTGTTCTTATTATCTCCAAAGATTGTTTAAGAACTTCAGGAGGACCTGCACAATCTACAATAACTCCAACCCCATTTTCACCTGTAATGTTTTTTACACTCTCTACTACGTTTTCCTCATCATTGACTACAAAGTGGGTGACGCCCAATTTCTCACCGACTTTAAACCGTACATGTTCATTCCTTTTTGAAGCTACAAGAATAATATTGGCAGCTCCCATCAATTTAGCAATCTGCACAGAGAATAGACCTAGAGGTCCCGCCCCGAAAATTACTACGTTTTCTCCTGGTAAAAGCTGCGATCTTTGCGCTAATGCCATGTAAGCATTGCTCATTGGGTCTAAAATTGCCGCTTCTTCAAAGGAAACATTGTCAGGTATATGGAAAATAGCATTTTTATAAACTTCTAATATTTTCCCGGGAATTCTCACATATTTGGTGAAGCCCCCGTCCCATCCTACAGTCAACCCTAATGACTTTTTCTTTGGGCAAACTAAGAAGTTCCCCTTTGAACAGGCGTGGCATTTTCCACAAACATCTCCAGTGTTCTCAGATACCACTCTGTCGCCAACTTTCCAGTCAGTAACATTTTTCCCGGTTTCAACTATAACTCCAGCAAACTCATGACCTGCTATACGTCTATTTTCAGGAATTTCAGCAGCATCATTTTCAATGCCGTAGTGTTTTAAATCTGCACCACATATCCCCGCAGCCTTCACTTCAACAAGTATATCGTCTTCCCCAATAGTGGGCTCGGCCAGCCCCGTTTCAAACCTAAAATGTCCAATTTCTGTTCCATATCTTACCAATCCTTGCATTTTATACCCTCCCTATAATTTTTTACTTATATCTATTAAAATATTTAATTATGCAATCTTAAACGGAAGCGTTTTCGCTAGCAGGTTGAAAAGGGTTTCTACCTTTACCATTACTTCCAAACAATTTTATTTTTTCTTCTGCTCTCTTTTCAATTGCTGCAGTAACTTCCTGTTGAAGCTTTAAATACGGTTTATCATTGTTGTTAATAACGTCCATAGCCGCCAAACAAAGATCAGTATGAATATTTATTTTAGCCACTCCCATATCAATACTTTTTTTAACAATATCATCACTAATTCCTGAAGCACCATGTAATACTAATGGAACTTCCACTTTTTCACTGACTTTTTTTAAGATGTCTAAATTAATTTGAGGTTCAGATGTATAAACTCCGTGTGCATTTCCAATTGCTGTCGCTAAAATATCAACCCCAGTGCGTTCTACAAATTCTGCTGCCATATCAGGATCTGTGTATTTATACTGGCTTAATAAATCTTCGTATTTTGTTTCAGGTCCTATGTGCCCCAATTCTGCTTCTACCGGTACACCAAGCATCTTACACTTATCGACCACCTCTTTTGTAATTCGTACATTTTCTTCAAACTCCTCACCAGAAGCATCAATCATGATAGAATTAAATCCACAGTCAAGCGCATAACTAATAACCTCCATATTTTTTCCATGATCCCAATGAACAGCTACAGGCATATCTGATTTCTTTGCTCTTTCTACCATCATTTTTGCGTAATAGTAGATGTCAGTATTCGCTGTAAACCCACTGCCAAATGCCAGAATGACGGGTGATTCTGTTTTTTCCACAGCGTTCATCACCCCAAACAGCATTTCTGAATTCCAGATATCAAAGTTTGCGACGGCATAATGTTCTTTGTGTGCCTTTCGTAACATTTCACCCATTGAAACTAACATATAACTTAATTCATCCTTTCTATTTTATTGAATCTTAGAAAATATCTCATTATTTGCAATATACTTATTCGTTTCTTCTTTCCTTTTAGGATGGAGATAATTGAGATATTTCATTTGTAATTTCTAAAAATCTATCTATTTCTTCGATTGAATTACAATGTAATGGGGACACTCTAATAGCACCATTTAAATTGCAAGATTCAAGAATTCTTTTGGAATACGGATTGGAAAGCAGTCTAACAAAAACGATGACTCCTCTTTTTTCATATTCCTTCATTGCTTGAGTGTATCCAATATTATTAAAACCTATTGAAATGATAAAATCTCTTTTGGTGAGATCTTCATAATCTAAAAGTACATTAACTCCATCTAGCTTTCGAAGTCCGGAAATTTCATCGGTTCCGTCGAGCATCCTGGACATAAGAGCTCTTTCTTGCAAATGGATTTTCTTCATTCCGCACTCAAATAACTCTCGTCTATCATCACTTTTTTTAAATTTGCCGCCGATCCAGCATACATAATTTACTATTTCGGAAACTACCGCATATTGAGCTGGAGCAGGACTGCCAAGTTGCCAAACATAAGGTTCTTTAGCAATTAACTTATGATGTGGAAGCCTTGCCGCTCTATCTGATAGATAGGCAATGCCAGATCCCCTGCAACCAAAAAATTTGTAAGGAGCAAAATTAATACCATCGACTGGCGTTTTTTGAAGGTCTATTACATCATGAGGCACATGCTGAACTGCATCAATCACAATATACAAATCTGGTTTAATTTCACGCGCTTTTTTTATAACATTACCAACATCTATAATAGCTCCTGTAATATTTGATGCATACATGATGCTTAAGAGACATGTGTCTTTATCTATTAATTTAACTACTTCATCCACATCCACTCCTCCAGTAACAGGATTACTGGCAGCTACTCTAAGTTCTTTATTTAATTTTTCAGAATAATACACCATTGGATCATAAGCTGAAGGGTGTTCCAATATTGTAGTAACCATGTTTGTGCCAGGAATATTTTCTGAAATAGCTCTTACCATATCAAACATTGCTTGAGAAGCAGTTAGTGATGTAACAACACTGCCGCCCTTGGCGTTAAAAATAGTTTTCACGTCGTTAATCCCGTTTTCTTGTTTCTTCTGCAAATATAACGCTTTGTTATGAGGACGTTCTGGACAATCTGGGATAGCATCCAATCTAGCAAATTCTTCTAATGCTTTTTTAAGTCTGAACGATCCTCCAGCGTTATCGAAAAATAGTCTTTCACCACCATGAGGATCATTATCGATATAGTAAAAACGTTCACGAATTTCACTTAATAATTTATTAGAAAATAGCTCCCCCGCTTCTGTATCATTCAGTTGGTGGTTGGTAAATGCATTATTGTTCACGTTTATCCCCCCTTTTAGTAAGGTGATCTCTCTAAATCCTTTAGATAATTATGGATTTACAACATTTTTTGGATTGTTGTTTATAAAAGCTTCAATGTTATCAATTGCCATATTTAGCAGTCGGCTCCTGGAATCTTTCGTAGCCCAAGATATATGTGGTGTTATAATACAATTTTTTGCTTGTAATAATGGATTTGTGTCATCTGGCGGTTCCACTGCTAATACATCTAGTCCAGCACCAGCAATTGTACCTGCATTAAGTGCTTCTGCTAAATGGTCGTTATTAACAAGCTTTCCTCTGGAGTTATTTATAATAAAAGCGGAAGATTTCATCATTGATATATTTTTTTCGTTTATTAGTTCTTCCGTTTCAGAAGTTAATGGACAGTGTAAACTTATTACATCCGCTTCTTTCAACAATTCATGTAGTTCAACCCATTTGAAATTTGGCAAATCAATATCTCGCGGATAATAGTCGTAAGCCACAACAGCCATCCCGAAAGCGGAAGCAATCTCAGCTGTTTGAAGCCCTATACGCCCAAGCCCTACGATTCCCATCGTTTTTCCCGCTAATTCTACAAGAGGATAATTCCAGTAGCACCAGTCTGGATTTTCACTCCACTCTCCTTTTTTCACCGAGTCACTGTGACGTTGAACATGATGGCAATGTTCTAGTAGTAAGGCAAATGCCATTTGGGCTACGGAAAGGGTTCCATAAGTCGGAATGTTAGTAACTACTATTTTTCGCTCACTCGCAGCCTCTATATCTACAACATCAAATCCTGTTGCAAGCACACCGATATATTTTAGTTTCGGCAATTTCTCAAGTGCAGTTTTGCGAAGCGGTGTTTTATTAGTTAATATAATGTCTGCATCAGTGGCCCTTTCAACAACAAGGTCCTCTGGTGTGCGATCATATAAATCGATTTTTCCAAACCTCGATAACTCTTCCCAGCTCAAATCACCAGGATTGAGCGTATATCCATCCAAAATGCAAATTTTCATGTACTCATTGTCCTTTCCTTAAAGTTTAAAAATTATTATTTTTGCTCCTTAAGTAACACATTATTTGGAAACTTAATTGAATTCAACTTGCATGTAAGTGGTTTGTTACAAATACTACTCTCTTTTCATTCATCTGTCAATCTAACATTTCCTTTTATTTTATCTTGTCACTGGATAATTGAGACAGATTACGTTGAAACCTTTCGTTGAAATCTGATTACTAGGTAACTCATTAATATGAACACGACCAATAAAATGAGAAACGCAGGTCTCTGAAATAGAAATAAAAATGAATCATTCGCATCTATCAAAATTGAAGTTCGCTGCAAGTTTTTTTCTACCATTGGACCTATTAAAAAAGCAATAAGAAGTGGAATTAAAGGAATATCTAGCTTGACCATCACATATCCTATAAATCCAAATAACATCATAATGCCAACATCGAAGAGACTAGCACGCATTCCAAATGTTCCGGCTACTGCCATTATAAAAACACTTGGAAAAAGAAGCCTTTGTTTAATTTGTAATACTTTCGTGGCAATTGGAATAAGTCCTTGACCAACGATGAAGTTAAATATTCCGGCTATAAAAAGTGCTATAAATATTGCATAGATTTCAACAGGTGCTTCCACAAAAACTGTTGGACCCACTGTAATTCCGTGAAGAAGGAATGCACTTGCAACAACTGCTACAGCTGTATCACCGGGAATGCCTAGAGCCAATAAGGGGATCATATTAGCTCCTCCCTCAGAACTATTAGCACTTTCTGTAGCAGCGACCCCTTCAATTTCCCCCTTCCCAAAATTTTGAGAGTGTTTGGAAGATGTAGCAGCTTGATTATATCCAATGAAGGCTGCTATGTTTGCTCCCAAACCTGGTATAGCTCCCATTGCAGTCCCAATTGCAGAAGACCTAAACAAAGTTCGAATTGTTTTTTTAATCTCCCACCAATGAAGTTTATTATCCTCGGGTTTTTCAGAAAAAGATACTGTAGTTTTACTCGTATTATTTTGATTTTGCTCCATTCGTCTAATTATTTCTGGAATAGTTAATAAACCAATTAACATTGGAATAAGTTCTATTCCAGAAAGTAACTGTGTTATACCAAAATTGAGCCGGCTGACGCCTGTCACCGGATCTAATCCAATGGATGCAAGTAACAACCCTGCTCCCGCCGACATCAATCCCAATCTAGGAGACTTACCCGATACCGTTCCTAATACTATCAAAGCACTAAGTGCTATTAACAATAGTTCAGGGGGTCCCAGCTTTAACGCAATAGTGGCTAGAAAACCAGTGGCAAATATAAGACATAAAGTACCAAATACATCACCAAATGTAGAGGAGAGTAATGCTAATTTGGCTGCCTTTCTACCTTTGCCTTGCTGAGCAAGCGGATGTCCGTCCAAAATTGTTGCCATCGCTGCAGGCGTCCCAGGTGTTTTTATAAAAATAGCGGCAAGAGATCCCCCAAACAATGCTCCTTTCAACATACCTAGAAGCATTGGCACCCCTACCCAAATCGGCATAGCAAATGTAATCGGCATGATCAAAGCCATAACCATCGTAGCAGTTAGTCCCGGAATAACCCCAAGAATTTGACCAACTATAATACCTAGGAAGACAAAGAAAATAGTTTCTGGTTGAGCCACTAAGGAAGCTGCTTCTAAAACTGCATCTAACATTATCTCACCTCCGGGTTTAAAATAAGATTTTTAATCAGAAAAGAAACCCTGAGGAAGGGTTACTCCCAACTGTACTGCCAACAGAAAATGAACAATTAATATAACCACAACCGCTGCTGTTATAAGTTTCCACCAACTTTTCTCACCCAAAAACCATATAACTCCTATCAAAAAAACGGGGGTGGCTATATAAAAACCAACAGTTTCTAAAGCAATAAATACGTAGGTTATACACGCCGCAAAAATTATTGCGGCGCGTTTTACATCTCCTTCCGACCATATGGCTCTAACTTCGTTTTTATCTTTAGACCTAGTTAATGATATCGCTTCCAAAATTGATGTAATAAATATGATAGTTACCGCCATAGTAGGAAAAAAACCGGACGACACACCTTGCCTATCCCCGGTACCTTGAGGGATATTTTCTGGAAATACCATAAATACTAAGAATAGACAGGTAACAGCTATGGCCAGGTAAAACAATGATTCAACTTGTTTACTCATTTTCACTCATTTCCTTCATCTTCCAAGAATTCCCCTACTGTTTCAACTTCTTTTCTTATTTGAGTTCCTAGTTCCTCTGATCCTATATGAAGAGGCTCCAATTCCATGTTCTCAATAGCTTCAACATAGTCGTCTTGCTGAACTGCCTCTGCAATTGCATCATTCAGTGTTTGAGTAATTTCTGAAGGTAAACCTTCTGGTGCTACTATGCCATACTGCTGTAAAAAGCCTTCTGAATAACCAAGTTCACCATACGTCGGTATATCCATATCAGGGTCTGATTCACCACTTGCTTCAGCCAATAATCTGACATCTCCAGCTTCAAGTGGACCTGCGTAATCTGCAGCTATAGCAGCATCAAGATGTCCACCCATTAAAGCAGTCATAGCCTCGTTTCCTCCATCATATGGTACGTACTCTGCTTCAACTCCAGCTTCATCAAACATTATTTGTGTTGTAATTGTTGTCGGACTCTGAGGTGATCCTCCAGACCAGGTAAGCTTTCCTGGATTGTCTTTTGCCCATTCAATCAATTCATCAATATTTTCCCACTGGCTGTCCGAGGACACCATAAGAGGGTGATAAGCGTAAACATAGGATGAAACAAAAGTAAAGTCATCTACTTTATATTCCAGATCTTCGGTTTGGGTTGCAAGAAACGGCGTATTAGCAAATGCTGATAATGTATATCCGTCTGGCTCCTCATTACTTAACTGCGTTATTGCCACCGAACCACCGGCACCTTCCAAAATTTCTATATTCACTTCTGTATCCAATATTGTTTCTAGTTCATCTGCTAACAATCGAACACTTTGATCAACTGCTCCTCCAGAACCAAATAGTGAATAAATAGTAATAGGTTTTTCTGGGTATGAAGAATTTTCATTGGACTCTTGATCACCTTCTGATGCATTCGTTGTTTCTTCATCACTAGCTGTTTCAGATGCATTTTGACCACCACAACCGGTAAGTAAAAATGCAAAAAATGTTAATAAACATACTCTTAAAAGTAGAGATGAAGACTGTTTTATCATTTTATCCCTCCCATATATTCATTAAAAATTAATTATCTATGCAAAAACACAACATAACACTTCCATCACAGACAGACTTTTCTAATAAAACGACGATATGGATAATTCTTGTTTGATTTGGACAGTTTTTCAGACAGTATAAAACCATAATGTTATATTAATTACCAATGTAATCTGAGCAACTCCAGCGATATTTTTACCAATTTCGATTATTTAGAAAATTAAAATGAAAAAATATGGTTCTTTCAAGTAGTAATTCACCTTTGAATGTTCATAGCAATCACCCTCCTTCAATGTTTATACGCTTTAATGCAACACCTCCTATAAGTGAGAAGTTCACTTTAAATTCAACTTGCATGTAAGTGTATATAACACTACTATACATTTTTTTACTTGTCAATACTAATTACTGCATGATTAAAAAAGGTACATTCCCTTCATTTAACAAAACCGGCAAAATTCCAAAAGACCCTGTAAAGAAGGAAATTACATGGCGTAAAATTCAATGATATACGGCATACTAATGAGCCACCATTGGTACAATCAACCGTATAGATTACTATTGGTTTAAAAAAGATTATATCGTAAATATGCCACCAGCTATACGTTATAGCTTTCTAATAAAACTTAATAAAAACATTTCGATTAAATTTACTATTTTAAATATTTTTTAAAAATTGTTAATAGAATCAATTTCATAATTGCTTGATTTAAAAATTCAGAGACGGACAGAATTTTTACATCCATTTTTCTAAAAACTTATGAGCTTGTTGTTGCTTGTGGCTAGCACGAATACGATGAGTTTAGAAGCATTGTAAACGAAGGCGACGAGATCAAAGTGAATGTTGGCTCGTTTCCCTGAACAATGTCGAACATTATTTAGTTGAAAAAAACTCTTTTAAATAAGCATTTACTCGTTCAACTGCGGTGCGACGTTTAAAAATGGCTTTCCAAGCATTTGAACCTCTCGCGGGTGGGTGCTGTGTACTTGCGAAGATCGGTCGTCGTTTTGACTTTATATACCTTTTGACAGAGTCCATCATTGGCTAAAGGGCAGTCTTGACACTCTTTTGGTCGTGTATATTTTAATGTTTCGTGCTTGGAATCAAAACTATCATACCGATAAGAATGTTCTCTGACACAGGTTGGTGCGAAATGCTCGTCAAAGCCAACGATTTCTCCTTCATTTCGCTTATTGTAGGCAATGACGGACTGCTGCCCCATACGATGGACCTGTTCATAAATCGGTTCAAAATCATAACCGGCATCCATCGTTTGATAACGAAGAGAGGCTAAAGATAGTCGTTCATGGATTCCTTTTAATAAAGGAATCGCGGTTTTGCCATCGTTTAAGTTTCCTGATGAGAAAATCGATTGAAGAATGTATTGGCTTGACGTTCCAACGGCTAAATGGCCGTTGTAGCCATACCAGAACACGTTTTTTCCTTCGCTGTTTTTTTCACACCCCATGTTGGGTTTTGGGGAACCTCCTGACGTAATGGAGCCAAAGGGACATCTAACTGTGCTTCGATTTTCTTTTCGAATAACGGGAGATTCGCTTCTTTTTCCGCTTGTTCGATGAGCCATTGTTCATGTTCTTTGATTTACGTCCACGCTTTTTCGGTTCCTCTTTTGACTTCTCTTCCGTGGGTGGAGCCTGATGGCGCGCTTCAAAATGCGTGGTATAAGGCTCCACCGTATCATCGGTAATAAATCCTTCAGCGATCGCTTGGAGAACTACTTTTTCTTGAGCTTTAACTAAAACGGTGGATTTCTCTAGCTTCGTTAGCAGTCGAGAATAGGATGCTTCAGATGGAACTGGATCGGAAACAAGAAAACCGCAGTTTCTTTTAAAGGCTAAGTCTTCGTTTAGACGCTTGTTTAAGTGTTTTATCGTCGGAATTCTTTCGACAAGACGGATCAAAATAGAGATGACCATCGCTGGATAATTCAATGCTTCTGGTCCCCCCAAGGTGGGATGTTTTCGTCACCTCGTGGACAATCGAAGGCAGATCGATAGCTGAAATAATCGCATCATAACGTTGGGAAGGTTCCATCTCATATAATTCTTGCATGCTAAATAAACTCATTTGTCGTATAATGGTCATAGGAAGTACTCCTCCAGTCTTTTTGGGATGTTTTCGTCGACTACCATTATACTGGATTTGGGAAGGTACTTCCTTTTTTATGCCTTGGAACCCTTGAACAACAAGGGCTGAGATTTATGAAATTTACTCAATAAGGAAATACTCTGGAAAGTCTTAGTATAACAGAGACTAAAATACTAATTGTAGCTATATATTTAGTGGTTGTTACAATGAAAAAGATTGTTAATAAATGGAGAGGATGATAAAGTTTTAAGAAATTTTAACAGGGTTATCGGAGTAGGTTCATTTTTCTGCCAATTCAGTAGGAGCTTCAAAAACTATCAGAAGAAGAAATAGATGAAAATTATGAAATATAGAAGGGTAACTGAAGAAAATGGTACGCAGTATCGTTTCAGAACGTACAAAGTCAGGGCTAGACGCAGCAAGAGCTCGAAGAAGAAAAGACAGAAGATCAATCCAAACTGGATTTGGACTTTAAGATGTATCATAGTAAAGAGTACAGTATTCAGGAGATATTGGATGCCACCGGGATTGGAGGAGCTACATTTTATCGATATTTGGCAGAATGAAAATAAAATTAACACCATGTTATTTTTCAATTACTTTTTATTGATGATCAACAACGCAATCATCGGCTATGATATCTACGTTCATCTCGTTAATTCAAATGATGTTTCTTATTATTTCAGCATATTGATTTAACCCACGTTTTTCAAGTTCTTTAACAAAAACAAGTCAAGGTGAAATATTACTCATATAAGGTTTTGGACCAGTTGATAGTCCTCCACCAGGTCATGTATGCTATTTCTATTCCACACATTTATCTCCTCCTTCCGGTATAAAAGTTTCTAACTTTACGGTTAATTTACATAAAAAAGAAGATAAATAATAGACTGCATGAGAAGGTCTCTCTTCTAAATGTATTTGCTCGGCAAAGCATACATTTATGATAGAGTGCCTTCTCTTTTTTTCTACAAGTATGGTATGTCAATACTAAACTGGACAAATATTTAAAGGTGCATAGGCTTGTATTCAGCCGGCGTTAAGTAATCTAGTGATTCATGAATGCGAATGTTGTTAAACCAATGAACGTAATCAAAAGTTTAAGGGAAAGTCCATACTGGTTAGGGAAGTTGCGGTTGTGGATAAATTCTATTTTAATGGTCTTAAAGGTATCTTCAGCGACGGTATTGTCATATGGCGTTCATTTCTCACTCAAAGATCGCTCAATGCCAAAGGTTTCAAATGCCTAATCAATGAGTTGGTTCTTAAACTTGCTTTCTCTCCCCGTGTGGAATAACTCCAGCTGATGAAGATTATATTTAACAGATGCAGGCGCGTTGAACGAAAGCTTCGTCTTTGCGAGGCCCAGCACTGTAGCCTATGATTTCTACAATTATTTATTAGATAAAAATACATTGAGCATCCAATTTAGTTTCTCTTTTTTCGAATATCATCTTCTCTTGTTAATTCAAAAGCCGTGCTTGCAATTAGCAGCAATTTTAGCGCCAACAACTGCATTGTGCTTTACAAGTCCGATGTTAGCTTTAAGACTTTTTCCTTCAGTAAGTGTTTTGACTTTGTCTAAAATAAACGGTGTGGCCTCTTTTCCTAAAATATTCTTTTCTTCAGCTTCCTTCACTGCATGATCAATAATGGAGCTGATATACGTTTCATCCAGAGCATCTTTTTCCGGAATTGGATTGGCAACTACCATACCGCCACTTAAACCGATTTCCTGTTTCGTATCAATAACATTAGCGATTTCTTCCGGTGAATCCAGACGGTAATCCACCTTGAAAGGACTCGTTCTTGTATAGAAAGCTGGTAATATATCCGTGTTATGACCAATTACTGGTACACCATTTGTTTCAAGATATTCAAGTGTAAGGCCTAAATCTAAAATGGACTTAACACCAGCACAGACTACAGCTACATCAGTTTTCGCAAGCTCCTCTAGGTCAGCAGAAATATCCATCGTTATCTGTGCACCACGATGAACGCCGCCAATCCCTCCTGTTGCGAAAACTTTAATATCGGCCATGCTTGCACAAATCATTGTTCCTGCAACCGTTGTTGCCCCATGTTTTTTTACTGCAATGACATACGGTAAATCTCTTCGGCTCACCTTTTCTACTTCATTACTTTGACCTAAAAATTCAACTTCATCCTTCGTCAACCCTATTTTTATTTTGCCATCTATTATTGCAATTGTTGCAGGGATGGCACCATTGTCACGAATAAGATCTTCTACTTCTAATGCCGTCTCAACATTTTGCGGGTAGGGCATACCATGTGAAATAATTGTCGATTCAAGCGCTACGACAGGCTTATTATTTTGCATAGCGTCCTTTAATTCTTTTGAGAATACAAGTACATCATCTTTGACATTCATTTTTCCGTTTCCTCCTCGGTAAAAATACGATTATATGTTTCATCCAACAAATCCATATGAAGCTTTGTGTTAACTGTTTCTTTTGTTTGCAAAGTAATCATTGAGCACGCCATACCTAACTTACACGCCTTTTTAAATGACGTACCTTTGTTCATACCGAATAAAAATCCTGAAATAAACGAATCGCCTGCTCCGGTTACATCGACTACATTCGTTTTCGGTGCTGAAATTATTCCTTGGTCCCCTCGTTCGGTTTTATAAAAAATCCCTTTCTTCCCACGGGTAATAATTACGTTTTTGACACCACAGTCTATCATTCGGTCACTGGCTCCCTGTAAATCATCTGATGCTGCCCCTGTCAGCGCCATCGCCTCATCAACATTGACTACAAACCAGGTGACCCCTTTTAGATCTTCAGGTAGTTTTTTTATCTTAGGTGAAGAAACTGGAGCGATGCAAAGCGGGATTTTCTCCTGATGACATTGTTCAATCACTGTTTTCAGTACTTCATCAGGGAAATTTGTATCAAGTAAAACAATGGATGAGGATGCTATATGGTTCCACCTTTTATTAATAAATTCGTGACCCACTGCATCACATATTTCCATATCCGATAGGGCGATGAGCATCTCTCCTTTGTCGTTCAGCACCGCAGTGTACGTACCGGTATTCATTTGTGGTATTCTCATCGTTTGACTTATATTTACATACGGATTGGTTGTCTCAAGCAGCCATTCACCTTCTTGATCGTTACCGACAACTGTTAATAGTGAAGTAGTAATATCAAGGCGCCCAAGGTTTTCAGCGATATTCCTTGCGACACCGCCGCATGTCTGAGAAACAGTCACCGGATTCGACGTACCAAATTGTATAGAACCCTTTAATATTGACTTGCGATCAACGTTTGCCCCTCCAATACAAGTAATACGACCACTTTCGGGCAGGACATAAGCCCTTCCAATAATCTTTCCCTGCTTTATTAAGGAGGAGATGTATCCTGCCACGGCCGACCTTGACAGTTGAAGTGCACCTGCTAGTTCATTTTGAGAAATATATGGATTTTTTCTTATCCATTCTAATATTAATTGTTCTTTTTTATTCATAAGGGATCGCCTCGACACATAGTTATTTAACTTTTGTTTATATAATAAACACTTGTCTATTATAAGTCAAATTGTTTTAACTAGTAATACCAGGCTCCCAAAAAAATTAAAGGGACTTTTTCATACCTTTTGCTATGTATCTAAAATTAAGAACCAGGGCATTAGGCAGCCCTATTCGTATTTAGTACAACAGAAAATGTTTAACTTGATATAAAAACTATTTGGATTTAATTAATAAATAGCAAGTAATTCACAGCTATTCACTAGAAGAAAAACTGAAAAACAAATCGATTATGGTTTTAACTTCTGAAAACATCGGAGAAACATGACAAATATAGCGACTATTTTATTAGGATCAACAGGAACCATTATTTTAGTGATTATTGTCTGTTAACAGGATTAGCTACAGTAACCTGCACAGCTTCAGTTTCTGAATATTTTCGAGCACGTACTCTTAAGTATCCTATTTCACCTGGGTATATTAGCATTAGTGAGTCTTATCATTACTAACTTTGGTTTATACACCATATAAGATTTTGCATCTCCACTATTACTGCTGCTCTATCCTACTACGATTACCCAAGTGGTCCTCGTCTTTCTAAATAAATGGATTTTAGGCAATCAGTTTATGTGGATATTCTAATTGAAATTGATGGGTGCCTGTAATAGATCTGACTGTGTTACTCTATCTTCGTGTTATCGATTACATGAATAAAAATAACTGTTTTAGCGAAGTTTTAAACATATTAAAGGAATACCCCCCTTATCAATCAAACGGAGATAGAAGAGTATTCCCTTGTTCAACATTTATTTAAATTATGATGGCATCAAAAAACTTACCAATTGAACTGAAGAGTGGCCACTCTTGTCAGTTAGAAGGTTTTCCTAAATATAACAAACTACTTTCTTTTTATTATTTTTCTTCCTTTTCTTGAAATTATTTTTCTTAAAATGCTTCATATTATTATTTTTTTTCTTCTTTTTATTAAACTTCCTATGCTTTTTGCAGCAATTAACAAAACATGGCTTTTTATGATTTTTCTTCCTCTTCTTTTTCCTATTCTTTTTCATATCATTGTTCTTTTTATTAAACTTCTTGTGCTTTTTGCAGATGAAAATATATTTACTTGACATAGAGTATCACCTCCTTCTTTAGTACATTATGTTAATAGTTTCATATGGTAAGGGATATTATCTTAACGTTTTTACCTATTTTTCGATTTTAAATACAAATTAAAAATAACCTACTGCAGATCCGTTATAACGGTCAAAAAGTTAAGTGTTTCTCTCAAATCTTCTAGTTGCCTCTTTATCATTTGTAGGAATATTTTTCGTTAGTAAAATTAGAGACATACCGCCAACTCCTTATGGCGGAAGCCCTAGATTAGCTTATACTTTGAACCTTTAACTAAGTTAAACATTATAATTTCTTACCTTTCAAAAAAAGACTCCAGCAGCTGTGGAGTCTTTTATGCACAAAACGTAAATTTTTAGTATAGACAGGAGTAAAAAAGCAAGGCTCCTTTTTAGTTATAAGTTAGGTAAATAACAAAGAAATTTGCCGGCGGGAGCTGTTTTTTTTTAAGATATTTCTTTCCAAACCTCTCTGTGTAATTACCATTTCATGAACCTTTTTTCCCTCTTAAAAAATAAAAAAGGACAAAGAGATCACACCCCTTTGTCCGCACGTATTTTTCTCTCATATCTCGACTCTTGTACTTCTTTTTTTGCTTCTTCGTTCAATTCTTTTTCTTCTTCTTCTTTGTACTGCCATAAGCTGATATAGATTTCTAACAGGCTTTCTTCGGGAAGGCTGTCGATGAGTGAGTGGAGTTCTTCTCGAAGTGATGATGACATTTACATGCGCTCCTTCTTTCCAAATTCTTAGTGAATGACTCCCCCTTCACTTGTTTTTCGCAGCACGTTTTCATTTCCCCATAAGATAGAATTCCCCTTTATATCCTTTTTTCTTTTTCCCTTGTTTACAGGGAATTTAAACAATAGTTATATAAATTGTTACATACGTCTTAGATTTATCCAATAGGAAGAACGCCCTAACCCACACTTTCCTTAAATCAACACTTCTTACAGCCTGCCCTCTTTCTTATTTAAAATTAAAATACAGAGTAAAGAACAACAGCCAATATCATAGCAATCATTGGAAGGATAACACTTACTAGAAAGATAGGTTTATACGAACGCCTATGTGTTTCACTGCATATTGCGCGTACGGTTGTCACTACATAACCGTTATACGGCAAAGAATCAAGACCCCCGGAAGCAGAACCTGTAAGATCGCTTATGATCATAATACCAAGAGATAACCCTAATAATGCCGGGCCTGGTATGTTGACTAATGAATCAATAAAAGCTTGATAAGGAAGAAACTTGGGGCAGCCACGCTTCGAAATGCGAGAAAGTTCTCCGATTTGCAAGTTGTTATATTTCCCAACAGAGAAAAAAGTCAGGTAAGAATACAACCTGACTTTAATAAGTTTACTTTGATTTTTTATGTTTAAGAAATGCTTTGCTGTAGGAATAAATCGAAAGTTAGTATTATTCGTAGTAAGGATAGTCCATTTGTTTTTTTATTTTCTGTGCTGCCTCGCTCCCGGAGAAGCATTCGCATGCATAAAGACCGAGATCAACAGAAGCAGCAACACCACCCCCAGTAATAATGTTACCGTCTTTTACTATTCGTTCCTCTTTCACTTGGTTTGTATATGATTTTAAAAGTTCATACGCGTTAGGATGTGTAGTTGCTGCTTTTTCTTTTAAGAAGCCCGCAGCGCCCAGAAGCAAAGCCCCCGTGCAAACTGACAATTTATATGGAACGTTTTCTGCTGTTTTTAGCCATTCAATAAATTCCGCATCATTTCTCAGCCTTCTCGTTCCCATGCCTCCAGGGATAAAAATTAGATCATACTCGGAAAGATCCGGTTGCAGCTTATTTATTTTGAAGGTTATACCTCGATCATCTGTTATTTCCTCATTTAATCCACAAAGGTCCCAACTTAAGTCGCTTTTATAATTCATCGTTTTTAGTCTGGTCAATCCATCATAAAATCCAATGAAATCTAGAGACGTTAATTGATCAAATAGAATAAATGCTGCTTTCATTTTCAAACACCTTCCTTATTGGTTTATCATTCCTTTTACAAACGAATCCTGTTTATATAGTATGACGATAAGACTCCAGGACCCTTCTTCTCGTCTTAATAGTTCTCCTTTATTCTCTTACGTTGTAAAGGCGAGTGTTTGAAAGCTGTCCATGTCGTCATAGACACTCCTATTAATGCAAATGCACCGCCAATAACAGACAAAATAGCTGGAACCTCCCCAAGCCATAGCCATGAGATGAAGATGGCTAAAACTGGGGTTAAGTATAGTGAACTTGTAGCTTCAGATGCCCCGTGTTTCGATGTGGCATACGCAATCGCAAAATAAGGAATCACTGTAGGAAGCAACCCTAAATAGATAACAGTAAGCGTGCTTTCAAGCGATGATTGTTGGACAGCCGTCCATAACCCTGGAGAAAACAACAGCATAAACAGCGTACCAGATAAAATCGTATAGGTGGTAAACGGCAAGAATCCATATTTTCGTAAATACGGTACTTGAAAAACAAAATAGATACTTTCTCCTAAAGCTCCTATTAATATGAAGAGTACACCAATCTCAAAATGGATTTTTCCACCTGTGCCGAATGATATAAGACTAACCCCAAGGAAAGCAGTAATTGAACCAATCCACCCTGTATGATGAAACCTTTCTTTTAAAAAGAATGAAGCTAATAAGGCAGACAATATCGGAGTTGTCGATACAATCAAACTGGCCGCTCCTGCATCAACGGTTCGTTCTCCAACATTTAATAAAGTATGGTACATCGTAAAACCAAAAAAACCGAATAGTAAAATTGCGGGAATATCTCTTTTATCAGGCCATCTCATATTGACGACTACCGCAAAAATCAACAATCCTAAAGAACCAATGAGCATACGTAATAAAGCGAGATGAAAAGGGCCGTATGATTCTAAGCCAACTCGAATACCCGGAAAGGCAGACGCCCATAGAATGACAGCTAAGCTATAAGCAAACAAAACATTGTAACGCAACTTCATTCTTCCTTTCACCATAAATATTGATATAATTTATGATAAATAAAGCAGCCGCGAATAGCTCCAACCACTTTTCATTTATTAGAACCAACCAATCAAAGGAGTATACTATGGGTCATAGAACACAAAAACCGAAACATTTTATCATTCAAGAATCTATAAAAGAGAAAATCCAAAATGGAGAATGGCCTCCGGGAAGCCGGATCCCTTCTCAGCGATCACTGGCTGCGGCATTTAAAGTAAACCGTAGTACCGTTATTGCGGCATTAGATGAATTAAAAGCACAAGGAATAGTGGAAGGGAAAATGGGAAGCTCCACAACAGTCGTTTTAAATGCATGGCAGTCGATGGCTGCAAGTACTCCTGCTTGGAATGAACAGGTTCGATGGTCAGTACAACCATCCAATGATCCTTTGGTTCAAAAAATAAACCAAGCAGAAACGAATCATTCCTTTTTGCCGATTAGTAAAGGAGAGATGGGGCCGGAACTTCATCCAGCAAAGGCACTTGGTAAGGTTTTTAAAAAAGCTGGTAACGAAATAGGCTATTTCGGATACGGCGATGGCAGGGGAAAATATTCGTTACGAAAAGCGGTTAGCGACCATCTTAGTAGTCGCGGGATTTCAGCCAGTCCGGACTCCATATTAATTGTTTCAGGATCACTACAAGCACTGCAGCTGATTTCTTTAGGAGTTCTCCAGCCTGACTCTACCGTGTTTTTAGAACAGCCATCTTATTTATATTCACTTCCCCTGTTTCGATCAGCCGGCATGCATCTGCAGGGGATTGCAATGGACAAGGCCGGACTTCAAACAAAACTTTTAGAAAAGCAGCATTGGAGAAAAAATAAATCTATACTATATACAAACCCAACTTTTCATAATCCAACCGGGACCACCATGCCATTAGATAGAAGAAAAGCTTTACTCTGCACCTGTAATGAATTTCAACAGCCTGTTATTGAAGATGATATATATCATGATCTTTGGCTCGAAACACCTCCACCGCCTGCTCTTAAAGCGTTAGATACACAGGGACGCGTGCTGCATATCGGCAGTTTTTCTAAAACAGTGGACCCGGGCCTTAGAATAGGCTGGATGACCGGACCAGAGGATGTCGTAAAACGACTTGCAGATATTCGGATGCAAATGGATTACGGCACAAGCTTTGTCTCCCAGCTTGTAGCCGAACATCTGCTGACATCCGGCTTGTACGAAGAGCACATGCATAAAATCCGTCACAAACTGCTTCAAAAAAGAAACTATTTATTAGACCTATTACATCAAAACTTTAAAGAAGAAGCATATTGGGAAATTCCAGCTGGCGGGTTCTTCATTTATGTTCACTTCTACTCCATTGCATCAAAAAAGTTGTTTGCTGCCGCTTTTAAACAAGGTGTGCTTCTTAACCCTGGATCTATATATCACGATGAAAAAAACACGTCCGTTCGTTTTTCCTTCGCCTACCCGAACTACGCTCAAATGGAACGTGGAATAAAAATAATAAAAGACATTATAAATTATTTAAAAGAAATACGGATGAAAGGATAGAGCTGATTTCAATTACGAAGAATAGGATACTGCACTTCAATGAATACTTCAGCTGCTTGTGAAGTGTCCTTTTCGCAGATTTCTCCCCTATTCTAAGTTCTCTACTAAAAAGTTAAAATGGCCCAACCATCTTATGAAAAATGATTGGACCGTGGTACTTCCCTTATTTTTCCAAAAGTATAACACATCTTATAGATTTTATTGGTACAGTACGTTCCTTTCTTTTAAATTATTTCTATATAAATTACTGATCACTACTAAACAACCGGCCGTGAAAACAGCGAGTAATAGAAATCCTAAACCATATCCTCCGGTAAATCCTTTTATTACTCCTAGTGCAACCGGAGGAAAGAATCCGCCTACCCCGCCGATGGCACTGACAATTCCTGTTACCGCACCTGTATTATTAGGAGACACTTCTGGAACAAGCTTAAATACAGCTCCGTTTCCAGCTCCAAGTAAAGCAGCCATGACTGCACAGCTTATCCCGAAAAAAGTGAATGTTCCCCCGGTAATTGTCATAGCACACGCACAAATGACAATTCCGATGAAGAGCCATCTTAACACTCTTAGTGGTTTAAATTTATCTCCAAGGTATCCGCCTAATGGCCGGATACATGTGGCAACAACGACAAATCCGGCAACGATCAACCCTGCGTGAACTGCTGAAAATTGATATGTTTCTTGTAAAATAGCCGGCAAGTACAAGCTAAAAGCGATAAATCCACCGAACGTTAGAAAATAAAACAGCGATAACACCCATGTTTGTTTATGTTTAACGACAGATAAAGAATCTTTCAACGTTTTTACTTCTTTTGGTTTTGGTAATTCTTTTGTACCCATCCAAAAGATGAGTGCCATAGCCCCTATCGCAACGGCTAAAATCCAGAATACCCAGCTTAGACCTAAATACGTATAAATAGAAGGTACAGTAAAACTTGCTACCGCCGTCCCGAGGTTTCCCATCCCCGTAATACCAAGAGCGAGCCCTTGCTTTTCTGGCGGGAACCATCTCGTCACATAAGTAACGGCAATCGCAAAAGTAGTGCCTGCCATTCCGATTAAGAATGTCAAAAATAAGAGAAGCGAATATGAATGTACGAATCCTGCCGCTGTCATAGGAAGCACCAAAGTTAACATGGTAACGGTGTATACTTTTCTGCCTCCAAAGCGATCGGTTAAAATCCCCATCGGAACCCGCATAATCGACCCCAGTACAACAGGAGTGACAACAAGAAGACTTTTTTCTATTTCACTTAATTCATATATGTTTTGTAAATCTGTAGCTATTGGTGCAATGACAGACCATACAGCAAATGAAACGATCATTGCTAATGTAGACAGAACCAATGCCGAAATTTGACCTTGAACTTTTTTCTCTGTCATAACTCTCCCACTCCCTAGCAAAATAAAATTTCCTCTCTTTCATTTCATTGTTGCAAAAAGCAGGAAGAAAAAAATGTTTTTTGACAGAAAAGTTAACACCCTTTTTCCCTAAGGAAAAAGTTCAAGGAATAGAAAACGCGGACAAAGAAAGTATTTCGTTTGTCCGCTTCTCCATGTTTTTTTATATTACTTTTTGGATAAAAGACTCCAGCGCAGTTACGTCGGTTATATTTTTATTGCACTCATCACTGTCCTTACATATATACTGACCGATAGACCGGTAGTAATCGGGGTTATCGGTTGAAGTTTCATCTGTTCGTATACTTACAAGGTGAACAGGAGTTAATTCATTGCAGAAATAGCAGTAGTTCCTTTGTGTTGGCGGAGTATACCGTCCTTCAATACCAACTAATTTCCCGTCAAATTCATATACCATGTATTTTTTACGCTGGCCAGTGTCATTCCAGCCAAGATAGGTAAGATAGGAAAAATCAGTGTTCTCTAAATTAGGAAGCTGCATTTTTTTATTGTTTGGAAACAGCTCTTTAATCTGGGTATGATCAACTGCGGGGAATGGCTTTACATATGGATAAATAGATCCGATAAATGCTTCAACTTCAATGCTTGTTTTTACGTCAGAAAGCGGATCAATTACTTCCGCTTCTTCACCTTTCAATTCAGAAAACGCTTGTTTTACTTGATCAGCTGCTTGTCCTTTGACAGCCTGAAGAACGCTTGCATCCTCTATATCATGAAAACAGTACTGAACATGGCGGCCTTTGTTTTTAATAACATTTAAATGATGATTTTGAATGAAGGGTTTCGTCATATATTCGACTCCTTCCTTTTCGTTTCTATATTTCTTCCCTTTTTCACAAGCTTTCAATACATTGATTTATAAGCTTTTTAGAAGTAAGTTTTAATACCAGGTAGTAATATCCATTGACGTGTATAGCGAGCCGGTGTACGCTTAATGAGACGAAAACGTTTTTATGGAAATGAATTTCAATCCTTTAAAACGTCATGAAGGGAGCATCCTCGTGAGTGAACTCGAGAAATTTGCGGTATATGCAAAACATGTAAAGAAGCATTTACCGAAAGAAGCATTTAAACCTGTGCCTGCCCGCCTGTTTGGCGGTTTAGCATATTTGATTGTTGTTGTTATTTGTTTTTTAATGATCGGACTTTTCAACATCCATCCGCTCGTTAATATTATTTTTTCCTTTATTATTGGGGCAAGTTTCGCAGCATTAGGATTTTTGGGACACGAAATCCTGCATGGAACGGTAATTCGAAAAGCACTGCTCCGTGATATTTTAGGAGCTATAGCTTTTTGGCCTTTAAGTGTCAGTCCAAAAATCTGGCGAAAATGGCACAATTTAACCCACCATGTTCACACACAGCACGATGAACATGATCCGGATGCATGGCCTACACTCGAGAAAATTTCAAAAATGAAAGTATTTCGTTCCGTGTACCGCCTCCCGCTGTTTGTTCGTGCTTTTTTTGCTTTTGCTTCTTTAAGCATTCAGTTTACTGCACATTCGCTGAAAATGTTAGTGATATACATTAAAGAGTTTAAACCGAAAAAACAGCCAGAAGTGCTTCTGCAAACCGTGGTCCCATGGGCAAGCTGGATTGGACTATTGTTTATTATGGGTTTTGAAAAGTGGATCTTTGCCTTTTTCATTCCATTATTAATTGCCAACTTTATTGTTATGGCATATATTTCGACAAATCACCGGCTGAATCCTTTAGTTCCAGTCAACGATCCTTTAGCCAACAGCTTAACAGTCACGGTTCCAAAATGGGTTGATGTACTCCATTTTAATTTTTCGTACCACACGGAACATCATTTGTTTCCAGGCATGAGCTCAAAATATTACCCGCTTGTAAAAGAACAAATCAAAAAAATGTGGCCCGAGCGTTATCATGAAATGCCTATGAGTGAGGCCTTAAAAGCCCTTTGGCAAACACCGCGTGTTTATTTTGACCAAAATCAGCTCGTTGATCCTCATACCAGTAAATCTTACGGATCTTTAGGACACGGACTGAATCCTAAAAGAATCAACACCAGAAAAACTCAGCTTACCGCTAAATCCAAATGGGGAAAGTCCTAGTTTAGCTTGTACTTTTTAACAAATTAAACATTATCAAAAGACAAAAAAATTAATATAAGCAAAGTAACGGACAAATGGGTCATTCTTCCCGATTGTCCGTTTTTTTTGCTAGGTTGTTTAACTACGCCTTTTCTTTGGCAATAGGAATGAAAAGAATATTTTTTGAAAAAATAAAGAAGATAATAGTTCTATCAAAAGAGAGGAGGGAATCATTTGGAACACGCGAAAGCATTAGCTTTTAAAGGAATAATGACACTGGTTGGCCTTTTTCTTATTCTTACCATCGGCTTTGGGGTTGCATTTTGGAAAGTTCTTCTTTTAACAGTCATTATTGGTGCCGTTTCTTATCCAGGAGATCTGTTTATAATGCCAAAAATTAAAAATATGCCTGCCGTTATAGCTGACTTTGTACTTGCTTTTCTTATTATTTGGTTTGTCGGCATGGCTGTCTTTGAGCCAGGTACACCTTCAACGTTAGCAGCTTTAATTTCTGCAGCAGTTTTAGCGTTTGGAGAATATTATTTTCATTCCTTTCTGGCAACGCATGTCCTTCCGGCAAATAATAAACTTCGTATGGATACCCAATAAATTAGGTTTTAATGAGGCACTGATCCGGGAATCAGCATGAATGAATACCTACATGAAAAGAAGGAGGTATCATCGATGCACAAAAAAATTGTCGGCGGTGTTTTTAAAGATCAAGTAGATGCTGTTAACGCCATTGAGGCATTAAAATCGGAAGGTTATAGGACAGAAGACATTTCGGTCTTCTCTAAAAATCAAAATGACCTTGACGCACTAGAAAACAAAACAGGTACAACGTCAGTAGATGACAGTACCAAAAGTGGAAAAAGCAAAAGTGTTGGTAAAGGTGCCGGGTTAGGTGCAGGAAGCGGCGGCGTACTAGGCGCAGTTATTGGTTTAAGCTTATTAGCTATACCTGGGATCGGACCTATAGCAGGTGCTGGACCAATTGCTTCTGCATTAACCGGCGCCGGCGTTGGCGCTGGTGGCGGCGGTCTTGTCGGAGCATTTGTTGGGGCCGGCATTCCAGAAGAACACGCGAAAGACTATGAGGATTATTTAAAAAACAACCACATTCTCGTTTTGGTCGAAGCCGATGAAGAAAAACAAAATACGGTATATAATACGTTTTCCTCCCATCAGACTCAAAATACCCATATGTATCCCCATGCATACAGCAGCGGTACGAAAAGCAAATTTTAATAAACAGCAAAGACTTGTCCTTGTAAAAAAGGATGAGTCTTTTTTTATCCTTTAAGAAGTTTAATTTTATTTAAAAATTATAAATAAAACTATAGATTCCTCTATAAGGTTCGGCGGCAAGCCGAGTTTTTCTACATTTTTTATTAATGAAATTTTTACATATATTCCTCCAATAGAAAGGTTGTCAAAATTTATTATATCTTTTAATAGAAACAACCTATTTATTTTCACCTATTTATAGGTTACATAATTGAAATTATTTGTTTATTTCAATGTAGTTATTACAACTTTTGGACCATATTCCATGTTTAGATAAATTTTTACATTAAATATACTGTCAATCAACATTCCTCTAGTAGCTTTTAATGCAGAGGCTGCTTCAGTGCTGGCACTCTAAAATCAGTTTGAGGAGGAATAACTGTGGTGGACAAAAACATGAATCGTCGTGATTTTATTAAAGCAGGCGGGATGAGCACACTTGCTGTTACGTTGGGATCAACTGGACTATTTACTTTGGGGGGCAAACAAACGTCATTTGCTAAATCCAGCATCGCTTCTACTGCTGGCTATGGACCGCTTGTGAAAGACCCCGGCGGCATTTTAGATCTTCCGAAAGGGTTTCAATATCGAATTATTTCTGAAGAAGGCGGAAAACTTTCTGACGGTCGTCCTATTCCAGCAATGTTTGATGGAATGGCAGCTTTTCCTGGAAAACATAATTCAACCGTTCTCATCCGAAATCATGAACTAAGCGGGAACCCTTCCTACCCTGTAGAAGGAAAAAATCCATACAACAAAAATGAAACTGGCGGTACCACAGCTCTTGTTGTCGGACCAGATCGTAAACTCGAAGATGAATATATCACTTCTGCCGGAACTATCCGAAACTGTGCAGGCGGTACTACGCCATGGGGAACATGGCTTACCTGTGAAGAAACGTTAAACCGCGGTCATGGATATGTATTTGAAGTAGACCCGGATGATCCAGAAGGAAATATTTCTAAAACACCAATTAGAGATATGGGAGCTTTTTCTCATGAAGCCACAGCAACAGACCCGGAAACTGGGATTGTATACTTAACCGAAGATTCGAGCCCAAGTTTCTTTTATCGTTTTATTCCAAATGATCGCAGCCAAAAAGTGGGGGCACTTCAAAAAGGCGGTACTCTTCAGGCAGCTGCGCTTGAAGAAAGTTCCTCTACTAATGCTGGAGTTTTTGACAGCGGACAAAACTTTTCGATCGTTTGGAAAGATGTTGACCCGGAAAAACCTAGTGATGATGCAATTGCAAAAGACTGTATTCAGTTCAGCCGTTTAGAAGGTGCATATTTTGCTGGCGGCGTGTTCTGGTTTGATGACACTTCTGCTGGTGATAAAAACCTTGGACGAGTATACCGCTATATTCCTGCTACCAACACTCTCGAACTTTTTTATGAATCCACTGATTCAAACGATTTAGAAATGCCGGATAACATCTGTATTACGCCATGGGGAGACCTGTGGATTGCTGAAGATGGAGGCGGAGTCGATCGAATTGTTGGATTGACGCCAGAAGGCGAGGCATACACTTTCGCAGAAAACCGCTTAAATAATTCAGAAATTGCCGGTCCAACCTTTTCTACAGACGGTAAAACCTTCTTTGTGAGCATTCAAAGCCCTGGTATTACATTCGCGATTTGGGGGCCGTTTGCACGTAAAAATGCTGGCCGTCAGCGTCAAATGGGACATGCTGCTCCCCCTACTGCTTATGCACCAAAAGTGGATGATAAACTGGTTGAATTTGCGGAACGCAAAGGAATGTCGACACTCGAAGCAGCCGCGTTCCACCGTCACGGCATGCCTATTTTATAAAAAGTAGAAAAGGAGGTTGTTTAATAGATGCTGCAAAATATCGGTATCCCAGGATTAATTCTTGTTCTTGTCATTGCGTTAATTATTTTCGGGCCCTCCAAACTCCCAGAAATCGGACGAGCTTTCGGCAGTACTTTAAAAGAATTTAAAAAAGCAACCAATGATCTTGTAAATGGCGACGAGCAAGAAAAAGTAAAGAAATCAGATAGAAATTTGCAAGCAGTAGAAAAATCGGAGGAAAAGACAGGAAGCTGATGTGGTCAAAGATGTAGGCAGGTGCAATGCTTGCTTACATCTTTGCATTTTTCATGAAAGGAGTTTACATAGAATGAACAGTGAAATGAATATTGTCGATCACCTTAGTGAACTTCGGAAAAGAATTATCATAACACTGCTCGCTTTTATTTTTTCTTTTATTGTTTCGTTTGTATTCGTTAAAGATATATATCAATATCTCGTAAAAGATCTTGATGATAAACTTGCTCTTCTCGGCCCAGGAGACATTCTTTGGGTATACATGATGATTGCCGGAACTTCAGCTATTGCAGTAACCTTTCCAATTGCTGCACTGCAAGTGTGGAAATTTGTACAGCCTGCTTTAACAAAAGTCGAACAAAAAGCAACTCTTGCTTTTATCCCAGCTTTGTTTCTTTTGTTTCTTGTCGGCATTTCATTTGGCTATTTTGTGTTATTTCCATTAGTTATTTCCTTTTTAGAAGGGCTTGCAGGCAGTGATTTTGAAACGTATTTCACTGTAGAAAAATACTTTACATTTATGCTGCACCTCACGCTTCCGTTTGGATTTTTATTCGAAATGCCAGCTGTTATTATGTTTTTAACAAGACTCGGTATTATTGATCCATATAAACTGACAAAAGCAAGAAAATTTTCCTATTTTGGTCTCATCGTTCTCTCGGTCCTTATCACACCGCCTGATTTTATATCTGATGTACTTGTTATTATTCCACTGCTTGGACTGTATGAAGTAAGTATTACGGTAAGTAAAATGGTTTATCGAAAAAAAATACAAACGAAAGTTTCTTAGGAAAAGACAGAGCAGTCCCAAAAGACAAGGGACCACTCTCTTCTTAGTGTGAAATGTGCATCTAACATAATATTTATAATCATATTCGTGGAGAGAATACGATAAAGCGCTATGTCAGGGCGTTCGATTTAACTAAACCACCTGACGATCCCAGTGGCGATGCGCTGCAACGGCGGCTGTAAAATCTTTTGTGAAAGTTGTCAAATTCTCTCCCATTACTACACCCGGACTATTTGTGACACCTGCTTCTTCTAGTAAACTCTTTCCACTGTGTGTTGCACCAATTGGTTTATAGTGAGCGAAAGCTTCTTTTACAAAGTACAAGGCATCTTTCCTAAATGCACTGCTTTCATCTTTGCCGCCGCTCACAGCATACATAGCATCAAACAATACAGACTCACCGGTTAAGAAGGTATGGTCTACTTCTAACTCGGATCCGTTGTCTGCTTTACGCACGCCCAATGTATCACTGACTATTTCCGGATTAATCCCTTCAGCTTTCAATTTGGAAAGAACTCCATTAACTTCTTCGCCATTAAAATGATCGTCGATAATCACACCAACTTTACGTGTATCTGGCTTTTTCTTTGTATTTTCCTGGCTCAGTGCAGGAGACGATTTGGTCACATCTGAACCTCCTTGTTGAGGAGGAGCAGCTCCGATGGCTTCTGCAAACCCTCTGGCTAAATCCAGGCTAACGTTCGCAAACATATCAACGATTTGCTGCTGAACAGATTTACTTTTTACTTTTCCAAGTTCAAAACTAAATGCATCGATAATATGCTGCTTTTCAGGTTCACTCATGCTGTTCCAAAACATTGCTGCTTGAGAGAAATGATCTTTAAAGCTGTCACTTCTAGCTCTGACTTTGCGTCCTTCTATTTTTTCCTGGTAATGAGCATAACCGCCTTCTGATTCAGCAGCAGGTTCTGGGGTGTTGCCAGCCAGAGAGTTTTTATGATAGCTTACTTGACCTGTGTTTATTGTTTGACGCATATATCCATCACGCTGATTGTTATGGAACGGACAAACCGGACGATTGATCGGTAATTCGTGAAAATTCGGACCGCCAAGACGGATCAATTGGGTATCGGTATAAGAAAATAAACGGCCTTGAAGAAGCGGATCATTGGAAA
The DNA here is from genome assembly GCF_009765375.1 of Alteribacillus sp. YIM 98480. Taxonomy (GTDB): domain Bacteria; phylum Bacillota; class Bacilli; order Bacillales; family Marinococcaceae; genus Alteribacillus. Next base: position 333,782 of record NZ_VTOK01000001.1, on the reverse strand, counting down.
AATCAATGCCTGGCACAACATGACCAGGGTGAAAGGCTACTTGCTCATTTTCCGCAAAAACGTTATCCACATTTCTATTCAATGTCAGTTTTCCTATTATTTTTACAGGTACATCTTCTTCCGGCCATATTTTAGTAGGGTCAAGGATATCAAAATCGAACATAAATTCATCTTCTTCTTTTATGATTTGAACGCCTAGTTCAAATTCGGGATAATCCCCATTATCTATGGCTTCCGCTAGATCACGACGGTGGAAGTCTGCATCTTTTCCTGATAATTTTTGAGCTTCATCCCATACTAGAGAATGGGTTCCAAGAACAGGCTTCCAATGAAATTTAACGAAATGAGCTTGTCCCTTATCGTTGACAAGACGGAAAGTATGAACGCCAAATCCTTCCATCATACGAAAGCTTCGCGGAATTGCCCGATCAGACATCGCCCACATTACCATATGAGCAGATTCTTGGTTATTCGCTATAAAATCCCAAAAGGTATCATGAGCGGAGGCAGCTTGAGGCATGCCATCATGTGGTTCTGGTTTTAATGCATGCACTAAATCCGGAAACTTCATGGCATCTTGTATAAAAAAGACAGGTATGTTGTTTCCAACTAAATCAAAGTTTCCTTCATCTGTATAAAATTTTGTAGCAAATCCTCGAACATCACGAACAGTTTCTGAAGAACCTTTAGAGCCTGCTACGGTAGAATAACGTACAAACACAGGCGTTTTTTTCGATGGATCGATTAAAAAATCAGCCTTCGTGTACTCTTTCATCGACTCATACACTTGAAATTCACCATGAGCAGAATATCCCCGTGCGTGCACAATTCTCTCTGGTATTCGTTCATGGTCAAAGTGCGTCATTTTTTCTCGAAAATGAAAATCTTCCATTAATGTCGGTCCGCGTTCGCCTGCTTTCAGCGAAAATTCATCTTCTGACATTTTTACACCCTGATTAGTCGTTAACTTTTTGTCTTTATCATTTGTTTTATATTTTTCCATCTGCTCTTGTTTCCTGTTATTATGCGGTTCGCTCACTTATAGTTCCTCCTTTTGACAGTATATAATAAACATTTCCTTACATGCTCGTACCCGCGCTCATTTTTAAATAAACTGTTTTCAAATCATTTTATTTTGGAACACGAAACAAATTTGGTAAAATAATATTGGCTTTAAATTTTTATATAGAAAGAAGATGAAACAATGTCTGAACATAAGCAACTAAGTGACATAAAGCTATCTGTCCTTGACCTATCTCCTATCGTAAAAGGAGGAACCGTCTCAGACTCTTATAAAAATACACTTGAGCTTGCACAGCATGCAGAAAAGTGGGGGTACCACCGTTATTGGATGGCTGAACATCATAATATGCCTTTCATTGGAAGCTCTGCGACCTCGGTTCTTATCGGACACGTGGCAGGGGGAACCTCAAAAATTCGGGTAGGTTCAGGAGGAATAATGCTCCCAAATCATTCCCCTCTCATCATCGCAGAGCAATTTGGAACTTTAGAAACTCTCTATCCAGGACGTATTGACCTTGGCCTTGGACGCGCCCCAGGTACCGATCAATTAACAGCCCATGCATTAAGACGTCACACTGGCAGCGACGGCCATGATTTTCCACAGCTTTTAGATGAGCTGCGCAGCTATTTTTCTGATGTGAACGGAAAACGTGTACGAGCTATCCCCGGGCAGGGATTAAACGTTCCAATCTGGCTTCTTGGTTCAAGCGGTTTTAGCGCACAGCTTGCTGGACAACTTGGACTGCCTTTTGCTTTTGCCAGTCATTTTTCACCTGACAATACCCTGCCTGCACTAGACTTGTACCGCCGCTCCTTCCAACCGTCTGAAGCGCTTGAAGAGCCATATGCAATGGTCGGGGTAAATGTTGTTGCAGCTGAAACGGATGATGAAGCAGAGTATCTTGGAACTACTATTCAGCAGCAATTTTTAAACCTTGTCCGCAACACAGAATTACCGCTGCAGCCGCCCGTTGAAAATATCGATAACTTTGTTACAGAACATGAAAAAATGCTTTTACAGCAGCAGCTTGGTTCTTCTATATTTGGCGGCGCAGCAACTGTTAAGCAGAAAATGCAGGAATTTCTTGATGAGACACAAGCAGATGAAATGATGGTTAATGCTCAAATTTACGACCATGCAAAACGTCTGCGCTCCTTCGAAATTGTCTCTGAAATTACGATGAATTAATAGCAAAGGATCGGCAGAAATATACTTCTCAGCCGATCCTTTTTGTGGAATTTTCAATCAGATCACTAATGTTGTCATTTAGTTAAATTAATTTGGCACTAGCCTAATAATATATAAATCCTGTAAAATATAATTTATTATAGGCATTGATTGGAAGGATGAACAAAGTGGCTGCAGCCATGAAAGAATTTGAAAGATTAAATGAGGAAATTGAAACATATCGTCTTAAAATATTAACCGTTGAAGATATAAATAGAGGAATCGAACTTTGCGAACGAGGAATGCATCAGCTTTCAGAAGCTTTTTATCAAATCGAAAACGTTCCCCGTTCTATCCCATGCCGGGATGCACTTATTCAGTTCTATGCTATGATGGATCAATTTGAAAAAGCACGCTCTGTCGTAGAAAAAGCTTTTGCAGCTGGTGCATATCATCGAGCTACGAAAGCAGCTGTATTAAAACGAATTGATGAAATGGAAAAAGCCCGCAATAGACTGGTTTTGTGTATAAGTAAAAATCCTGGAATCGAAGAAAACAAGGTTGTAAAAAGATTAAAATGTGACAAAAAAGCATTGAAATGGTACCTTGCAAACAGTATATTTATCAAAAAAACTACATACAAGAATACATATGCACTATGGCTTTCAGATAACATTACCTTAGAAATAGATCGCGGCATAAAAGCGGCAATTGTAGACGTAGAAACTACAGGATTATCCAAAGTTAAAGATGAAATTGTAGAAATTGGCGTTATGTTCTGCAGGTTCGACACCATTTCCGGGGAAATAATGGAGATTATTGAAGAGATTAATGAATTAAACGAGCCAAGCTTTCCCATCCCAGCAGCCGTCACTCGTATTCACGGTATCACGGATAAAAAAGTTGCTGGTAAAAGGATAAATGAAGAGAAGTTTGAACAAATATTTGCTGAAGCTGATATCATCATTGCACACAATGCTAGTTTTGACAGCGGCTTTATTCAGCGTTACTTCCCGGTATCAAAAGCCGTTCCTTGGCATTGTTCTGTTAACGATATACGTTGGAAAAGCTATGGGTTTTCCACGAGAAAACTGCTTGATTTATGCCGTCACCACCATATTACCCAGCACCAAACGCACCGGGCACTTGATGACGTCAAACTGACTGTAGATTTATTGCAGCAGCGTAACCCTGCAGGAGAATACTATTTGAAAGAATTGTTCCATAAGAGCAAACAACCCTCCTAATTGATTCTATAGGAGGGTTGTTTGCATTAATTAATAATCGATTTGTGTAATTCCAGCAAAGATTTTGTCAGCGAAATCTTTTCCTCTTCTCCTTACATACGAACAGAAGACTGATTCATCACTTCCACTAAACGTTTCATTCCTTTTTCAATCTCTTCAGGTTCCGCATTGGTGAAATTCAAACGCAATGTATTTTGAGCGGGGTTGTTGACGTAAAACGGCGCTCCAGGAACAAATGCCACGCCATTTTCCACCGCTTCGTTTAATAGAGCAGTCGTATTAACAGATTCCGGCATCGATACCCAGAAAAACATACCGCCTTTTGGCTCTGTGTACTGGATAGGAAGATCTTCACCTTTATCGAAAATACCTTTCATCACCAGCATTCTTTCTTTATATGCTTGTCTCAGGGTACGGATATGCCCATCAAGGTCAAATTCATGCATTAAGTGAATCAAAGCATGCTGGGATAATGAATTGGTATGCAGGTCTGTAGCTTGTTTGGCTTGCGCCATCATTCGGATAATTTGATAAGGGCCGGCAATCCATCCCGTACGCAATGCAGGTACAACCGTTTTTGAAAAAGTACTTGTGTAGACAACGTACTTATTGTCATCCATTGACGCTAGAGGCGGAACATTTTCACTTTCATCAAATTGAATGTCACCATATGGATCATCTTCAAAAATGATGGTGTGATATTTTTTTGCGAGCTTTAGAAGCTGCTTTCTGCGTTCTAATGACCACACTTTCCCGCCAGGATTTGAATAAGTAGGTACAACATAAATACATTTAGGTTTCAAACGTTGGATTTTTTCTTCCAGGTCTCCTTGTACCATCCCGTCTTCATCCGAATTTACCGGCACAATGTTTACTTCATACGATTGAAATACTTGAAGAGCTGCTAAATACGTAGGGTTCTCGGTTAATATAATATCACCGGGATTAAACATCACTCTTGCGAACAAGTCAATCGCCTGTTGAGATCCAGATGTTACCAGCACATGTTCTGGATCTCGGTAAATATCTTTTTCTTTCATCCGTTCTGTCAATTGCTCTCTTAAAGCGGGAACCCCTTCTGTTTCCCCATATTGCAATACTTTCGGATTGGACAGTAGTGCCTGGTCAAATGCCTTTCTTACTTCCTGCACGGGAAATAATTTTTCATCCGGAAGTCCACCTGCAAACGAGATAACGTCCCCTTTATTGACAACTTTCAAAATATCACGGACTGCTGACGATTGCATATGGTTGACGCGTTTGGCAAACCCGTACTTCATTTCTCTCTCCACCTCTTTATATTTTTATAACTGATAGATTCATTAGAAGATATTTTCAAAATGTCTTAATATTGTATCATATTTAAATCGACTGCTTCGATAGTCATCTTATGCGAGATGGGGGGATTTTCATAAAATACTAAAAGCGCATAAAAAGAGAAACGTGTATGAGATATAGCCATACCGTTGTACAAATACCTATTTACACGGATAAACAGTAAGTAACAACAAATAAATGATTTTATTTCGTTTCGTTGACCTGTTCTTCTGAGTTATATGATATTCCTTCCATTCTAGAATTTTCTAAAGCCTTATCAGTATTATCTTTTGACTCAGCTATGAATATTGATATAATGACCAGGACTAAAGCAACGCCGTCAACCACTCTTAATGTTTCTCCAAGAAAAGAGACAGCAAACACAGTTGCCGTCACTGGTATTATTGCTGTTGCCATCCCAACAGTACTAGCGGGAACTTTAGGCATTCCTAAATACGTAAAAGTATATGCGAGCACCCAGCCAGAAAAAGCATATGCCACAATGATTGCCCACGTAATAGCCGTTAAACTTTCCCAATCGAACGTTAATGATTCAAAAACAGCCATAGGCAATGTCATAAATAATCCCATAACACATAAGCCAGCAGACATAGTAAGCGGCGGGATTTGCACAGCAAATTTTTTTGCATAAACATAAAACATCGCAAGCGAGGTTACTGCTAGAATCATAAAAATATTCCCCATCCAACTTGCTTCTCCAACCACTCTAACCCCGACTACTTCCATAATTAAAACAGCACAGACAGCTAAGGATATAGCAATTATCTTCCGAATGTTTAAACGTTCCCCTAATAATAAAAAGGAAAGAAGCAATACAATAGCTGGAACCATACTATTAATTACCCCAGCTGCAATGACATTTGTATAACTAAGTCCGTATAAAAGAAATACGGTGTAAAGGACACAAGTGAAAAGAGCCTGCATAAAAATTCCATAATAATATTTAGTGCCGAGGGTTTTCCATACCACCTTGTCATAAATCTTTGCTGCCGGTAATAGTATGATACTTGAAACGGTTAATGTTAAAGCGGTGAATAACCAAACAGGAATTGTTTCCATAGCATAATCTCCAACCGGGATACTTATTCCTAAAAGTATCATAACTATGATAATATATAAAAACCCAATATTCATCACATTACTCCCCTTTAAAACCCCAATTTTTATTGTTCCATTTAAATCTGAAATGACGATGCCTCGTTCCTACTTGTCATCACCTTACTATTATTCTTGTAATATGTTCTTCATAGCTTTGATTTCAAACGTAGATTGATCTCCATCAATCCAAACCCGTTAAAAAAAGACTGTCTATTTCTCATGATCGCCTCCACGACGATAATTCAAGCGCTTATTAACTGAATGTTACAAAAACTATACCTGATAAAAGAACTTCTTTTTAGAAATATAGCCATTTAAGATAACGTTTTTGGTGCCTATTCATTAAGAATTTTGGCATAAGAGCCGACAGGAAAGTTTGAAACACGACCAGTTGTATAACCATCATAGCCATAGATTTTCCCATAGGATCGCATGGTATCAAAATCCTCAATCACAATACCTGTGGTAGGAATAACCTTTTCCAGCCATACAAACAAATACAGATTATTATCTAGTTTGTAATAGAAACACCGATCACTGTCACACAACCCTGCTTCATTTCCAGCTGTGCAATGCCAAGTATAATAATTTTCATTTAAATAAGTGTGCTCATAGACATCTTTACGGCTATAAACAAATTGAACTCGCTTTCCAATTAATTCTTTTGTTTTCTCGTGCTGGGGTGTAACATCCATAATTGGATTGTCAATAGATACATGTTCAAATGAAGCATGCACAGAAGCAAGCGGCATGCCTTGTTCGGCACGTTGAAGCATTGGTATTGATGTGTCTTCTTTAACTGGAAGCGTGCTGGTAACAACGGTAGCAATGTTTTGTTGAAGGTCAAAGACAATAGATATGGATTTCGTATCACCATATGAAACAATGAAATCAATAAAATAAATATCTTTTCTTGGCTTGACAGCTGTGTACGCACAAATGAATCTTTCCTTGATATTCTCATCCTCTACCGTCCACTTAAGCGTTTCGATATCTACAAACAATATTTCAGATATTTTGTTTCCCTCATAATAAAGCGTAAAGTCTTTACCCACTAACTTATCCGTCGGCTCCATCATATTTTCACTAAATCCAACCGAAAGTTCGCCTACACTGATGAAATCATTTTCTTTCATACTCATGTTTCAGCGGCCCTCCTAAATAAATGTATAGTTATAGATAAAGTCACGTAAGCACCAAGCCAAAACTGCTTGATACCTACGTTCTTTTATTTTTACTACATTTAATGATTAAAACCCATACCAATTGAAATGTTCGTCATTTAAATCTACCCAAACATTTTTCGTTTCCGTATACATATCCATTGCTTGTATGCCTAATTCTCTTCCAAATCCGCTCTGTTTCGTTCCACCAAATGGGGCGGCACTATCAAGCATACTAAACGTATTCACGTACACCGTTCCCGCTTTTAACCCTTTGGCCATTCGGTGTGCTCTTTTTAAGTTCTCCGTCCACACCCCAGACGTTAGGCCATATAACGTGTCATTAGCTTTTTGCAAAACATCTTGTTCATCTTTAAAGCGAATAACCGAAAGAACAGGACCAAAAATTTCTTCTTGAGCAATTGTCATCTCATTAGTCACATCCTCAAAGACAGTTGGAATAAAAAAATAACCGTTATTTTCCGTTTGACATCTTTCCCCTCCAATAACTAGGTTAGCTCCTTCTTTTAACCCTGCAGCCACGTAGTGTTCAATACGTTCTAATTGTTCTAATGAAACTTGTGGTCCCATTTGCGTTGTTTGTTCTAATGGGTTCCCAACCTTAATTTTCTTTGCTTTTCTAATAAAGGATTCCATAAAATCGTCATATATGCTATCTTGTACAAACACCCTAGAGCCCGAAGCACAGACTTGACCTTGCGCAAAATAAATACCAAACATGGAACCATTGACAGCGTTTTCAATGTTAGCATCATCAAATATAATATTTGGAGCTTTCCCTCCAAGCTCTAAACTCACAGGTTTTAAATTCTTACTTGCTGCTTGCATAATTAACTTTCCGGTGGAGGTTGATCCTGTAAAGGCAATCTTATCAATCCCAGGATGCGACGAAAGAGCATCTCCTGCGTCTTTTCCGTACCCAGGTACAACATTTATAACACCATCTGGGATACCAGCTTCTTGTAAAATGTTAACCATTTCTAAAATACTGATTGGTGTTTGCTCTGCAGGTTTAATCACGATGGTATTGCCTGCAGCCAAGGCTGGAGCTAATTTCCACATCGTCAGCATAAGAGGAAAATTCCATGGTACAATGGCTCCTACCACACCTAAAGGCTCTTTTAATGTATAGTTAAATCTTCCAGCAGGGGAAGCTAATGTATCTCCTTGAACTTTATTTGCAAGACCGGCATAGAACTCTAGTACATCAATCATAGCGGGAATGGCAATATATTTCGTTTCATTAATAGGCAAGCCATTGTCTATGGATTCTACTTCAGCTAAATAGTCCGCTTTTCTCCACAATTCTTGAGCTGCCTTATTTAATAAACGTCCTCTATCACTTGGTGCCATTTGTGCCCACGGCCCGGATTCAAAAGCTTTTCTTGCTGCTTTTATCGCTAAATCAACGTCTCCTGCTCCTCCTTCCGCTACTGTACCATTGACTTCTCCAGTTGCGGGGTTAAGCGACTCAAATGTTTTGCCAGACAATGATTCTGTCCATTTTCCGTCAATAAATAACTTGTATGTTTCACTCATCATTATTCTCCTTTAGTAAAATTCGTAAAACAAACTGCACTTAATACATAACATTTTGAGAATGGATGTTGATAACCTGATCAACTGCTTCTTTTTGGTGTTCAGCCAAGACATTTGAAGGCAGCCCCTTAATTGCTTCGTAAAATGGATCTTCTTTCACTTTGCTTTGTAACCCACTTAATGATTCAATAATCCTTAACGTACAAAACGGCACATAAGCGGGACTATAACCACCTTCATGACAAACAACTAAACGACCTTTACAATGACGTTCCGCTATATCCTTTACAATAGATGTCATTTCGCCATACCCTTCTGCAGTAACAATCATTTGCCCAAGTGGATCAAATACACTTGCATCCTGTCCGGCTGATACGATAATGAGCTCTGGTTTAAACTGATCAGCCATCGGAGCAACAGCTTTCTCCAATGCATATAAATATCCGGCATTTCCAGTTCCAGCTGGTAACGGAATATTAACGTTATATCCTTTTCCTGCCTTTTCACCTATATCTTCTGCAGTCCCTCTATCAGGCGGAAAGTTAAACTCTTGATGAATAGAAAAGAACAACACATTAGGATCATCGTAAAATGCATTTTCTGTTCCATTGCCATGATGAACATCCCAGTCTAAAATCATAATACGCTTCAGCCCATATTTTTCTTGTGCATAACGGGCAGCAATTGCTGCATTATTAAACAAGCAAAAACCCATTCCTTGTTCTTTTTCTGCATGGTGTCCTGGAGGTCTTGTAAGGGCGTATGCATTTTGAACCTTTTCTTCCATTACCGCATCAACACTCGTAATCGAACCACCAGCAGATAAAAGAGCGATTTCATAAGAACCTCTTCCTACAATGGCTAATTCTCCAGCATCTCCACCCGTTGTATCACTTAATTGCTTTACTTTATCTACATATGATGGAATATGATTTAACTCAATTTCTTCCCTAGCGGCTGAGCGTGGAGTCATTATTCTTAACTCAGAAATAAACCCGCTTCGTTCTAACAGATTCTTTACACGTCGCTTACTTTTAGGACTTTCACCATGTTCATCCGCTTCTATCCATCCTCCAGGCGGAAGAAACAAAGCACCATTTCCAGTGTCGTGCCAAAAATAGCTTTCATCATATAGAAACCCGGTTTTTATTGTCCTCACGTCCCTTCGAGCTTTTAATCTTCTAAAGCACTTTGTTTTCAAATGCTTTTATAGCTTCTGAAAGCCTTTCTATTATTGTTTCAATATCTTTTTTATTAACTATTAAAGGGGGAGCAAGGGCCACTGCATTAATACCACCAAAAGCAAGAGGTCTTAATAGAAGATTTCGATTTAAGCACTCCTCTACTACCTGCTGTGCAGCATGCAATGACGGCTCGAAACCTTTCTCATTTTCCCGGTCTGCAAACAGTTCAATTGCTCCTAGTAAACCTATTGTTCTAGATTTTGCCGTCACTTTATGTTTCTCTTCTAAATACTTTAAGCCCGTCTGTAATTCTGCACCCATTCGCTTCGCATTACCAACTAAGTCCTCGTTTTCTATGATTTCTAAATTTTTTAATGCAACCGCACAAGCAGTTGGATGTCCACTGTAAGTAAATCCGTGAAAAAATACATCTTCTGACATTTCTGCAAGTTCATCTCTTAGTTCTGTTTTGAGAAGAACAGCACCCAGCTGCATATACCCGCTCGTGATTCCTTTAGCGACAGTCATTATATCCGGTACAATCTCCCAATTATCTACCCCAAACATTTTTCCAGTTCTTCCAAAACCGCATATTACTTCATCGGCAATCATAAAAATACCGTGTTCATTACACAGCTCTCGAACAGCTTTCAAGTAACCCTCTGGTGGAATGTTTATTCCTCCCACCCCTTGAACCGGTTCTAAAATGACAGCAGCTATTGTGTCTGAACCTTCTTTTTCAATAATGCCTCTAATGCTAGTTTCATAATCAAGGTGAGATTTATCTCCCTTTTCACAATCAGTCAGGTACGGCTTTGCGTGAAGGAATCCCGGTGCCGAAGAAGTGATCATATTATCGAATTCTCGAACTCCTGTGGCACTTGTAGCCCCCATTGTTACCCCGTGATAACTTAAATCAAGAGCAATTATTTTCGTCCGCTCTGGATTCCCTTTCAATTTCCAATAATGCCGTACCATTTTAAATGCCGTTTCATTTGATTCCGATCCGCCAGAGGTGAAAAAACTTACATTAAGATCACCAGGTGTTAAATCTGCAAGCTTTTCCGATAGTTGAATAACCTTATCATTAGAGTTATTGAAAAAGGAAGAGCTATAAGAGAGATTTAAGATTTGTTGTTTAGCCGCTTCTGCCATTTCTTGACGCCCGTACCCAATATTTACGTTCCACAAAGAAGAAACTCCATCAATATAAACATCCTCTTGAACATCTGTTACATTGATCCCTTGCCCTTCTTTAATAATCAATCCCGGTCCGCTTTGCTGCTGTAGTTTTAACGGAGTTGTTGGGTGAAAGTAATATTGTTGATCGGCTTTTTTTAGGTGTTCTGCATTAATTTCTTTTTCTACTACATTTTCATTCATAACATGTACGCCTCCCTTAAAATAATAAAACTGACGAACGTTCGTCAGTTTTATTATAAGTAAATATCAGAAAATTTACAATAGAAAATTACATTTGTTTTTCTATTCCACGCCAATAAATTTTCCAAGAAATCGAGAATCTTTTTTCAAATTCGTCAACGTTGACATAAATTAATTCCACAAGGAGCCCATCAATAAAATTCATAAAAGATATAGTACCTTCTTCCGCATTGACCTCTAAAGCATCTTCATAATTCTCAAATGCTTCTTTTATGTATGTTTGTAAACTATCATAATAATTAAAGGCACTTGAAATCACTCTTTCTTCTAAGTGTTTAGGGGGGATAAACATCATTTTAAGCAGAAATTTAATGTTTCTTTCTCCTACTGATTGATACCTCTCTTTTAATTGAAGAATAAAGTAATACAAAATGTTATTTATCGTTTTATCTTTCTGCTTTCCAAAATAATCACCTAAAAATGAGATTTCTTCATTAATTACTTTTTCCATTACTTGTAAAAAAAGATCATCTTTATTTTTGTAATGTGCATATATGGATTGCTTTTTTATACCTACTTCATCACCTATATCTGTTAAAGAAGTACCGTCATACCCCTTTTCAACAAAAAGATGTAAAGCGCTTTTTTTAATTTTGTTTGCAGTTGTCATTGACATTATGTTCCTCCTCGTTTTTTATTGCTAGAAACAATACGTAGACCCAATTAATATTATTCTACCGAATTTTTATTGATCATTCGACAAAAACACCAAGTCATCATAAGAAAAGTACCGCGGCTGCAGCAAAAACTCTTCTTTATTTGGGCGCCCCGAACGGCTCGGAACTAAAGCTAAACATCCGCTTACCTGCGAAAAAAAGAGAGTTATCTCCAATTGAATATTATTGAAGACAACCCTCTTATTCTTATCCTCTCATTAATTCAGGCAAAAATGTAATCAACTCTGGAAACACTGTAAATAAGATGATGGCAAGCACCATAGCAGCTAACATAGGTGTAACACCTTTAAATATTCTCTCAATCGGGATATCCTTCACTACACCGCTAATGATATAAACACTTATACCTAAAGGCGGAGTAATTAAACCAATGTTCATTACCATAACCATAATGACTCCAAACCAAACACCGTCAAACCCTAACTGTGTCACCAGCGGGTATATCACTGGCAGAGTCAAAACTAATATAGCAATACCTTCTAAGAATAAGCCAAGAATAAAATAGACAAGAAGAATCATTCCCATAATCATAAATGGAGACCAATCAAGCCCATTAACAAACATAGTAATTTTAGCTGGAATCCTGCTGATAGATAAAAATTGGCTGAAAACATCTGCTCCAATTAAAATCAGAAATATCATGGCAGATAAACGAGTAGCTTCACTGAATGCTTTGATTAATTTCTTACCGTTTAACCTTCTCGTGATAAGAGCTAATCCAAGTGCACCAAACGACCCAACAGCCCCCGCTTCTGTAGGAGTAAAAACCCCTAAATATATTCCTCCGATTGTGAGAACAAACAACAATACAAATGGCCATACTTTGGATAAGGACTTTAATTTTGTATTCCAATCTGATTTCTCAGATGATGGACCAGCTGCAGGATCTTTTTTCACCCATAAATACACTACAATCATAAAGAGAATCATTTGAACAATACCGGGAATAAGACCTGCAACCAGTAATTGTCCGATTGGTTCCATCGTTAAAATACCATACAAAATTAAAATAACACTTGGAGGAATTAAAATCCCCAAGGTACCGCCAGCCGCTACACAAGCAGTAGATAAAGTGGGACTATAATTGTATTTTTTCATCTCTGGCAGAGTAATACGTGCCATTGTTGCTGTGGTGGCATTTACAGAACCGGAAATAGAAGAGAAAATGGCACTGGTTCCTATCGTTGTTAGAGCCATTCCGCCTTTAATATGTCCCAGCCATGAGTCAACAGCTCGAAACAAATCCTGTCCAAACCCACTGTAAGATAGAATCATCCCCATTAATATAAACAAGGGAATCACACTGAGTGAATAGGAGCTGGCAGTTCCAAACGGTGTATTTCCTAATTGGACGAAGCCTGTATCAAATCCTCTAATCATCCCAAATCCAACAGTTCCAATAAATATTAAAGATATACTTACGGGAACCTTAAGCAAAAATAGAACCAATAGAATGGCAATACCTATAATACCTATAATTTCCGGGCTCATGTTTTTTCCACCGCCTTAACAAAATGTTTGAGCCCACTGGTTAGAGCCACAAACGCAAAGACGAAAGAACCAATAGAAGCTATGATAATAAATGGATACACTGTTAAATTCAAATCACTGGTTGTCACGTTCCGCCCCATCGTACGCATAGCTTCGTTAAATATATGCCAACTCATTAAAGAAACCATGACACAAATGAACCATTCAATACAACCTTCCATAACATGTCTTATTCTATGCGGCAGTTTGTCTACAGCAAAACCAATGGCAATATGTTCTTTGTATTTATGAGTAATAGCGAAGGTAAAAAACACCAGAATCGCTGAGCCTAATTCTGTTAATTCAAATGCCCCTTTGATTGGCTGATTGAAAAAGAAGCGCCCGATCACATCAAACGTAATCAAAAACGTAACAATACATAAAATAACGTTAGAAATATGGTGCAAAACAAGACTAAGAACATTTACCATTTTTTCTAACCCATTAATAAATTGTTTCATATTAAAAACCCCTATTATTCAGAGCCTAATTCAATAGCTCTGTCGTAGATGTCTTGACCTGGAAGCCCTTTTTCTTCTTTATCTTCAATCCAAGCATCAATGGCGGGTTGTAAATATTCACTCCATTCCTCGTTTTCTTCATCACTCAATTCATAAAATTCTGCTCCGGCTTCTTCTGCTGCCTGAGCCGCTTCTTCTGCTCTTTTATCCATGGTTTCTCCAACAACCTGTGACATATGTTCACCATTTATATCTTCCATGGCTGATTGGTTCTCTTCACTAATCGAATCCCAGCTGCTTTGATTCATTACCGCAAAGAACGTTGTCATATAAAAATTACCAACAGTGACATAATCAATCACTTCGTGCAAACTATAATCTAGTAACGTGTGAAATGGTCCTACCGTTCCGTCAACTACTCCGCGTTCAAGCGCTTCGTAAGTTTCGTTCATCGACATCGATACTGGCGTAGCTCCCATTTCTTCAAGCCACCTATTTACCTCAGGGGATGGGGAACGTATTCTCATCCCTTCCAAATCTTCTACACTTTTTACTTGTTTACCAACCGTGAAAATCTGGCCGGGTTCAGAAGTTGCCGTCCATAAAGGTACCGTATCTTCATATTCATCTTGCAGCTCCGGAAACTCTTCATACAATTCCCATAAAATTTGGGAACCTTCTACCCCTGTTTCACTCATGAAAGGAAGTTCCATCACAGAAGTAAGCGGAAATTGTCCGGGTGTATAACTATGCACGCTAAACCCCATATCAGCTACACCAGTTGCCGCTGTTTCATATTGAGCATCTGGCTCAGCTAGCTGCGCTCCTGGATAAGATATAATTTGAACTTCCGAATTGGTTGCATCTTCTGTTAATGCTTTAAACTCTTGAACAACCTCTGTTTCCATGACGTGATTAGAAGGGAACATATGCGAAAAATCAAACTCTTGTGCTTCACCGGATGATCCAGAAGCCTCAGAAGAGCTGTCAGAAGTGGAGTCATCAGCACACGCACCAAGCATAAGCACACTTGCAGCAGCTAAAACAAATGTTTGTGAAATCTTCTTTGTTAACTTAATCATGTTGTTCCTCCTTTATCACCACAGATGAATTAAGCGCTTTCATACTATAGATAAAATGAATTGGGAGAAGGATTTAAGGATATACGCCCTTATTCATTTCTCCCAACCTTCATTTAATAAAACGCGCTTAAGTATACTGTGGATCGATGTTATATTCCTTTAATGTCTCACGAATTTCATTTTGAAGCTCCTCGGATGGCAGATCCATAGGCAGTCGTAATACTGGTTCAATTTTCCCCATCATACCAAGTGCCGCTTTCACAGGGGCCGGATTCGTATCTTTGAATAACACATCATTTAATTTCATAAGTTCAAAGTGAAGATCCTGCGCCTTTTTGACGTCTCCTGCTTCCCAAGCATCATGGAGCTCGGCTACTTTCTTTGGTTCTACGTTTGCGGTAGCACTTATTGATCCTGCTCCTCCAATTGCAAGCATTGGGTAACAAAGTAATTCAATACCGGAGTATAAGAGAAAATCTCTTCCACAATAAAGTAACACTCTGTTTACATGTTCAAAATCTTTATTGGACTCTTTCGCCCCTACTATATTCGGGCAATCTTTGACTAGGCGTGCCATTGTTGTAACTTCCAAATTTTGTGCAGTACGCCCAGGGATATTGTAAATAATAATTGGAATATCTACAGAATCAGCAACTGTTTTGAAATGTTTGTATAACGCTTGCTGATTTGGTTTGTTATAGTAAGGCACTATAACCATTGCAGCATCGGCGCCCATTTCTTCAGCTTTTTTCGTTAAATACATTGTTTCATCGTGATTGGTTGACCCAGTCCCTGGTGCGAATGGGACTCTGCCGTTAATCGTTTTGATCGCATTTTCCATCACTTTCACACGTTCTTCTGTCGTAAGGGAGCTTGGTTCCCCTGAAGTACCCGTAACAGAAATAGCATGCGTTCCATTTTCCAATTGAAATTCAATCAATTCTGACTGTTTCTCGTAATCTACCTCATGATTTGCCTTAAATGGCGTAACCACTGGTGCAATGGAACCTCTTAATCTTTTTTTAATATCATCATAATTTCTACTCATTCATATATCCTCCCTCATGTGAATACTTTAATATATATCTTTTATTACATTTTATTATATATATTTTCATATATGATTTCAAGTATGAATTTATAAAAAGCTGTTTTAATAAGTAGTTAACTGTAATTTTTTTTCAGCTTCTTTCCTAAGCAAAATGATTGCATGTTTTTCGTTATATTTAAACATCTATCCCGCTCTTTGAAACACTTTCTTTGCAATCAAAAATGTAATTGAAATACCTGTTCCCAAAAACATAGACAAGATTATAAATGTCCATCCATACCCCGTTACCTTCAATAAATAAATAGTAATTATAGGTCCAATGGTCGATCCAACAAATAGGAAAAATGAGTACAAGGACATTGCTGTAGCTCTTTCTTTACCGCCATAACTGCTATCAATGAAATCACAGAAGGTACAGTGACTGAAATTCCTGTCGTGAAGACAATCAAATACGTAAGGGCAGTGGGTATGCGTCAAGTTTTTCTCGACATGCTTATAACACTACTATTTTCAGCAATCTATTTTTGTACGCTTTAAAACCAGCTACTGCGCTTCGCTTGGTGGCCTCCACTTTTTCGAAATCTTCTTTCGAAGCTTCCGAAAAAATGGGTCATCATTGAAAGCTTTTCATTAACCTGGGCTTGTGCAGTACCCCTGTCTTACGATGTTTCCCACTGTTTGATGACTGATACCTACAGCTGTCCATTCTTTTAATACCCGTTCTGTCTCCCGGTACGTCGCTTCACTGGCCATTTCTGCCACTTTTACTTCGACCAACGGA
Organism: Alteribacillus sp. YIM 98480; assembly: GCF_009765375.1. Taxonomy (GTDB): domain Bacteria; phylum Bacillota; class Bacilli; order Bacillales; family Marinococcaceae; genus Alteribacillus. Next base: position 316,976 of record NZ_VTOK01000001.1, on the reverse strand, counting down.
CTCAGCCTCTGATGTTTTCTGATACCTATCCACTCATCCAAGGGATAATGATTTTCTCCTTCAGGGTCTACCATCAACGTACGACGATAACGGACGGGCCCGAACATAAATGGAATGGTCTTCCAGTCTTCTCGTTGGATCAGCCATACTTTTGCATGCTTTCCTCTGCTTCAATAAAATGTTTGGTGTCTTTTATTATCTAGTATAAGTGTGGTATAACAGATATCATGAGAAGGCCTCTTTCTATATGTATTTGCTCTGGTAGGCATACATTTATGATAGAGTGCCTTCTCTTTTTTTCTACCAATTTGGGCTTAAATCCTCGAGAAACATTTTACACATACAAAACCCTCGCTGCTCGCTATTAAGAGGCAACAAGGGTCCATAACAAATGAAGGAGGAGGGAGAATTACACGCTTACTTCCATTTCCTCAAATCGGGCTTGCGCATGGAAAGCATCCATTTCATAATCAGCAATAAAGTTTTCCCATTGTAATTGAACAGGCAGCGTATTTTCAAATGGCTGGCCATAAAACATTCTAATGTGAAGTTCTCCAGGTCGGTCGCTTGATTTAATTTCACAGAGCCCCTTGGTTACAAGTACTCCATTTTTCAACGTAACTTCATAGCTTCCCGGGCAGGGCAGAAAATAATCTGAGTCAATATAGAGAATATAGTTATCTTCTTTTCTTTGTAATATTCCTTGAAGTGCATACCGGCTCCCAAGATAGGTTGGAATATCTTCTACTCGGCCCGCCGATATGAGTTCGCGCAGCAAAGTAGAACTTACTTTGTGATGTTTTTTTTCCAGCTTTTCTACTGTGGTCACGCCAAAGCGTCCATTAGCATCAATATTTAATTGAGCCATATCACCTTTTCCTTTAAATCCATACGTATAATCAAACCCGCCTACTGCATGCTTGCATTGTAAACCGTCAAGGTATTCGTTAACGAATTGGTCATGAGGAATTTTGGCAACATCCATATTAAAATCTACAACATATAGCAGGTCAACACCCAGTTTTTCAAATATCTGTTTTTTTACAGACAGTGGAGTAATGTATTTTGTCACCTGATTTCCTTTTTTAATCACTGTGCTTGGGTGTGGGAAAAAGGTCATGACCGCCAGCTTCAAATTTTTTTCAGCTGCAATGGTTTTTGCTGTTTTAATAATCTGCTGGTGACCTAAATGCACGCCATCGAAAAAGCCCAAAGCCATAACGCAAGGTTCACTTTTGTTTTTTAAGGTATCAGTTATTGGATAACCTAGTTGAATGGTTTTCATTACTGCCCCTCCTACTCCATTTCTTTCCTTAGCTAATCTGTTTATATTTCCCTTCAAAGAAAGCAAGCGGTTCGCCGTCTTGAACATTTAAATTCAATACTTCGCCGACAAATAAGGTGTGGTCCCCAGCTTCATGCGCATCATACACGTTACATGCTAGATTAACGAGGGAATCTTTTATAATCGGCGTTCCTTCAAAATCTTCAAAAGCTACGTTTCTTTCTTCTTTGATTTGACCGGCAAAAATCATTGACATCTCTTTTTGCTCTTCTGACAATATATTTACAGCAAATTTATCAGCACGTTTAATTAAGTCATGCATGCGGGCTTTATCTCCAACAGAAATGAGGACAAGTTTAGGATCTAATGAAACGGACATGAATGCATTGGCAGTCATGCCGTGTACTTCTCCATCTACCTCCGTTGTAATTACGGTTACACCTGTCGCAAATTTCCCCATCGCTGTTCTGAACATACGATCATCCATCATTATCACCTCTACAACATAAATTTATTGATTGTTATTTACGACGACTAATTTTAACTCTGTCATTTCTTTTACCGCGTACTTAATACCTTCGCGCCCCGTTCCGCTTTCTTTCACTCCCCCATAAGGCATATGGTCCACTCGGAACGTCGGAATGTCATTAATCATTACTCCGCCGACTTCAAGCTGTTCGGACGTATTCATAGCCTTTTGGATGTTTTTCGTATAAATGCCTGCTTGCAGGCCATAGCGTGAATGATTGACTTCACCAATCGCTTCGTCAATAGACGATACTGGATTAATCACCACAATTGGAGCAAAAACTTCTTGGCACGATACTTTCTGATCGGCTGCTGCATTTAGAAGTACCGTAGGAAGAACAATGCTGCCTTCTCGCTCCCCGCCTGTTTTCACAACAGCTCCACTCTCTTTAGCTTCCTTAATCCAGGCTAAAGCACGCTCCACATCCCCTTCTGAGATCATGGCCGAGACATTTGTTTTTTCATCTAACGGATCTCCAGTCACCAATTTCTTCGTTTCTTCTACAAATTTCTCAACAAAGGATTCGTAGACGTTTTCATGTACATACACACGTTGAAGCGATATACAAACCTGACCTTGGAAGGCAAAAGCGCCTTGGACACAGCGAGAAATAATCGCATCAAGATCGACATCTTCATCGACAATTACAGCTGCATTCGAACCGAGTTCTAAGGTCGCTTTCTTCAAACCGGCTTTGCTGCGAATTTCTTTACCGACTTCCGGACTTCCCGTAAACGTAATCATGTTCACCCGTTCATCTTTTACAATCCGGTCTCCTACAACGCGGCCGCTTCCGGTCACCACATTTAATGCCCCTTCAGGGAGTCCGGCAACTTGTAACAATTCGGCGAGAAAGAATGCTGATAACGGTGTTTGGGAAGCTGGTTTTAACACAATAGTATTGCCTGTGGCAATAGCTGGTCCTACTTTGTGAGCCACCAAATTCATAGGAAAATTAAAAGGAGTAATTGCCCCAACAACGCCAAGAGGTTCATGTACCGTATAACCCAGTCGATTTTGACCGCCTGGTGCCGCATCCATCGGGAGTGTTTCTCCATATAATTGATTGGCTTCCATCGCAGCAAACTTATAAGTCTGGATCGTCCGGTCTACTTCGCCTCTAGCTGTGGCAATGGGCTTTGCTGCTTCCTGAGCGATGAGTGCAGCTGCTTTTTCATGGTTATCTTGCAAAAGCCGGACAAGTTGAAAAAGGATCTCACTTCGTTCATGAGCCGTTAGCTTTTTCATTTTCGTTTGGGCTTGGACGGCGGCTTCAATCGCTGTATCTGTTTCCTCAATAGAAGCTTTCGGTATTTCTGTTAACATTTCTTGATTGAAGGGAGAATACAGAGGTATGTATTCCCCTGCTTCTCGCCATTCTCCATCAATAAATAGTCTTTTTCTTTTTTCGATTTCTGTTTTGAGCATGATTATCCTCCACTTCCTTAGAAGATGATGCTTTATATGACAAACGTTGGTTTTCGTTTTTTCAATGTCGGCTCTTTCAGATCGATTTTCTTTCCAGTATGAACATCGAGCACTTCAGAGGCTTCGTCAAACCAGCTGTCTGGTGCTTCATGGCCCCAGAATGTCTGTCGCATCGGATCATCAAGATCCCAGCGGACCGGCTTGAAGTCCGGATCACTTGTGAGATAGTCCCCGTTATACAGCTCAATCCGGTGACCGTCCGGATCTCTTAAATAGAGGAAGAAAGCATTAGACAACCCATGGCGTCCCGGGCCGCGTTCGATGTTTGGAGCGTATCCCATCGACGCCAGCACATCACAGCCGTTAATTAAGCTCATTGGGTCGTTTAACCAAAAACCGACGTGATGAAGACGAGGACCTGGTCCGTTCATAAACGCAACATCATGCACGCTTGGTTTTCTATGAAGCCAAGCCGCCCATATTTTTTCTTCTTCCCCAGCCGTGTATTCCGAACAGGCAAAGCCAAGCTCATCAATATAATAGTTATAAGCTTTTTCCACATCCGGAACCATACAGTTAAAGTGATCAATACGCTGCACTTTCGCACCTTTGTATAGATCATAACGCTGGAGCATACGATCAACGGTTTCCATTTCCGCATAAAACTCTACTGGAAGCCCGGAAAGATCTTGCACGCGCAGTGATTTCCCGAGGGCTTTTTGGCTTCCTTTTTCGAGCCACTTCACTTCGCTCCCCTGCTTGGTAAAAAAGGATTCTAGTTTTTCGAGATCCTCTTCGGATCGCACTTTATAACTGATTATTTCCACGGCAGCCTCTGGCTTTTTCTTCAGCCAAAGGCTATGGTGATTGTGCTCTTCTAATCCGCGGAAGAAAATGTTTTCTTCATCGGATTCGGTTTCAATGAAGCCAAGCGCATCGTAAAATGCTCTTGACTTGTCAAGGTCTGTGACATGCAGTACGGCGCGGCCTGTGCGAATGATATCAAAATTCATCATTTATCCCCCCCTTAAACTTTTGAAAAATCCGGTTTTGATGATTTAATTTGTTTTAAGAAATCTTGCACATATTGTTTGTGCGGCTCTTTATCAAATTGATCAAAGTATGTCATTCCCATTTTAATTGGATCACCGAAGAAGTAGTATTCATAGTGCATTTGACGGCTTCCAAACGCGCTTAATGTTAGGTCCCATGCTAACCGGAACAATTGTACTCTGTCATAACCTTCGAGATTTTTCGCTTGAAGGGCGCGGTTTACAATAGGACCGAGTTCTTCATGCTGAAAATCTGCTTCTGTTGGAATGCCCATTAATCCAGATGCTCCTAGAATTCTTAAAATTTCAACTAGACGCGGATAAATTCTTGGAAACCAGTTCCTTGCTGCATTTAGAGCTTCAAAGTCTGGTGTCATCGTACCCCATTTGTCTAATGAAGCATTTTGTTCAGCCTTGAATAAATGAGATTTCATAGATTCCAAGACGAGCATGACTTCTGTTCCTTTATCTTTTACGTGCTGGAATTGATCGATTCCAATCGCATCCATAACGCTTAAGATAACGCCAAGAATAAACTCTGTTTTAACAACATTTTTAGCTACTACTTGGTGAGACATATGCACAACGGCGTTTGTCTCAAGGAAGGTCCGGTTACAAATAGAAGAGTTTCCGCAAACAAATACTTTTTCCCAAGGTACGAAAACGTTATCAAAATAGACAATCGCGTCTCCTTCTTCGAACCGGCTGCTCATTGGATGATCCCATTCATTTTTTCCGTAATCAAAAGACTCGCGGCTAATATACTTCAACCCAGGGGTATTATTTGGTACGACAAACGCTAGGGAATATGGATCATCTAGTTCACCAGCTTGTTTTACGGTTGATGGAAATACGAGAATTTCATCTGTAATACCGCCTTGTGTAGCCAAAAGACGTGCTCCGTCTACAATGATTCCATCTGATCTTTTTTCGACGAGGTGCAATGCAACATTGGCGTCTTTTTGTTCGTGCTGCGCTTTTTGACGGTTCACCTGAGGGTGAATTAAAGTATGCGTTAAACTAATGTCATTTTCGCGCGCATATTCGTAATAATTTTTCGCATTTTCTGCAAACATCGGATCATCTTCTGCAAAAAGATCGGTTGCTACTCCCATTGCCATCACTTCAGCGTTTAAATAATCAGGAGAACGCCCCATCATACCTCCGGATGTCCGAGCCCAGGTTTGAATCGCTTCTCTGCGTTTGACCAAATCTTCTTTTGATTCGGGACGCAAAAATGTCATTCCTACTTTGTCTCCGGAAGTAGGTGATGTATAAAGCATTTTTTCCGGCTGCTCATACTGAAGGTCATAAAGGTTTGCCATGGAATTAATAACATTTTTAAACCCTGGATGAGTCGTTGGATCTTCGACACGCTCTCCATGAATGTACACATTATTTTTCGCCTTCCGAAGTCTTTCTTTGTACTGTGCTCCTGTTTTAGCAGGCATTTTAATTCCTCCTTAAATAAATTTATTTTTTTCCAAATTGCGGGATGTGGTGGTCTTTTAACGCCACATGTATAATTTGAACCTCGGTGTAGAATTCAAATGCATAATAACCGCCTTCTCGCCCAATCCCGCTGTGTTTGGAACCTCCAAATGGGGTGCGCAAATCACGGACGTTTTGGGAATTTACCCACAACATCCCAGAGTCTACAGCTTGAGCGACGCGGTGGCCGCGCTGCATGTCTTTCGTCCATACATAACCAGCCAAGCCATACCGAACATCATTGGCGAGTTCAATCACTTCTTCTTCCTCTTTAAAGGTCATGACAGCGATCACAGGACCGAAGATTTCTTCTTGAATTACCCGCATGTTATTATGAGCATTCAATAAGATGGTCGGGGCGATAAAGTTACCGCGGCTCATGTCCTCTGGAATATGGCCGCTGATCACCTCACAGCCTTCTTCTTTCGCTAGTTCCAAGTACCCTTTGACGTTGTTATAATGTTTTTTATGAATGAGTGGTCCGACTTGGGTCTCTTCTCTCATCGGATCTCCGACGATAATATTTTGCACTCTTTCTTTCAATCGTTCGACAAAGGTGTCGGCAACGCTTTCATGAAGGTACAAGCGAGAATTTGCTGTACAGCGTTCCCCGTTGAAAGAAAAGATGCCCCACGTCGCTGCATCAAGAGCCCGGTCTAAATCTGCATCGTCAAACACGATGATCGGTGACTTACCACCCAATTCCATTGAGAATCGTTTCAGCGAGTCCGCGCCATTTTTCATAATTTCGGAACCGGTTGTCGTTTCTCCCGTAAAAGAAATCAATTCCACATCTGGGTGCGCAACCAATGCAGCTCCGGCTTTTTCGCCGTACCCGTGCACTACATTAAACACACCATCCGGAAGCCCTGCTTTATCAATAATCTCCGCTAGACGATTCGCGGTTAACGGCGACCATTCCGCCGGTTTCAAAATGACTGTGTTCCCTGTCGCCAATGCCGGGGCGATTTTCCACGTTTCCAGCATAAACGGTGCATTCCATGGGGTAATTAAACCTGCGATGCCGACTGGTTTATGAATCGTATAATTCAAAAACTCGTCGTCTACTTGATACACATCTCCCACTAAACGGCTTGACACCATTTCCGCATAAAATCGGAAGTTATGAGCCGATCGTGCAACCATCTTTTTCGTTTGGCTTAGGGGCAGCCCTGTGTCATAGGATTCTAACGGAGCGATTTCATCGATATGTTCATCAATTAAATCGGCAATCCTATAAATATAAGCCAACCGTTCTTTTACCTTTAAGTTTCCCCATTCTCCCTTAAACGCTTTTCTTGCCGCTTTGACAGCTTGATCAATATCCTCCGTATCTCCAGAGGCGACCCTGTTGATTGGTTCATTCGTAAAGGGGCTAATGTTTTCGAATGTTTCCTTACTATCGGCATGGACAAATACTCCATCAATATAAAGCTGAATGTCTGAAATGGAAGAAATCGCTTCTTTCCCAGCATCATTTACATCCATTAAACGAGTGCTCATAAATGTTACCTCCCATCTTTTTGATAACGCTTTCTTTCATACTAAAAAAAATTCCCATATTATGATGCAGCTCTTTTTCGAAATATGGAAATTGTCTAACTAATTTCTAAATTAAATGTATCACGCTTTCTAACATATTAAAAATATTAAAAATATTGATTATATATATGTTTTTCATATACAATAAAGAAACATTGCAGCAGGGGTGATAAAATGGATATAAAACAGCTTCGTTATTTTTGTACAGTTGCAGATGAAGGACAGATCACAAAAGCTGCCAAAAAACTTCATATGGCCCAGCCTCCACTTAGTCAACAATTAAAAAAGATTGAAGAAGAGCTAAATATTGAGTTGTTTGAAAGGAATGGACGTACCATTGAATTAACAGAAGCTGGCCGTGTGTTGTATAAAAAGGCTAAAAACATAATGCATGAGCTTGAAGAAACCATTGTAGAAGTACAAGAAACGAATGAAGGCATTAGAGGTGTTCTTGCAATAGGTTCTAACAAATCTTGCTTTTCTTTTTTACCGGAACAGATGAAAAAATTGCGCCAACAGCACTCAAAAATCTCGTTTCTACTTAGAGAAGGTGATACCTTTTATCTTGAAGAAAGTATAAGAAACCGTGACATTGAGTTGGCATTCGTTCGCCTTCCAGTTGATCTAGAAGAATTTTCTACGCTTCGTCTCCCTTCTGAATCGTATGTTCTTGTTCTTCCAGAAAATTGGAACAGCTTTGAACAAGAAGTACAAAAGATCTCCATGAAGGAATTAAAACATATTCCGTTAATGCTTCTTCACAGAATCAGTGGAACAGGTCAATTTGAATTAATCGTAAATGAATGCAGAAATCATGGTTTTGAGCCGAATGTTATTTGTGAATGTCCAGATGCTACCATGCTCCTTTCGCTGGCGACTACAGGGGTTGGCGCAACCATTGTTCCAAGATCGACTTTGTACGCTTTCTCTTATGAAAGTCTCAGAATTCTAGAACTCGAAGACGCCTCTATTGCAGCTGAACCAGCTATTATTTGGAAAAAAGACCGCAGTTTAACGAAAGCAGCTCAACGTTTATTAGATTTATTTAAAAACGCTTATCCTACTACATAACACATCAACAACCACTTGCTATCGTATACAATATTATATATAATAATTTTTATGGAACAGAAAAAGATGAATAAAAGCAAACATGCATATAATGTCATTAGAGGACGGATTTTAGATGGTACGTATTCACCAGGACAACGCATTATTTTAGATCAAATTGCAAAGGAGGTTGGATCCAGCCACATTCCTGTTCGAGAAGCTATTCGACGGCTTGAGGCTGACAGACTTATCGAATACAAACCAAATGCTGGTGCGGTTGTTCTTTCTATTGATGAAAAGGTGTATAAGCAGACGCTGGAACTGCTTGCAATTTTAGAGGGGTATGCTACTGCACTAAGTGTAGAACATATGTCTGAAGAACATGTAAATGAATTAGTTGACATTAATGAAGAAATGAAAAAAGTATTAACTCAATATGATTTAAATACGTTCAGTCAATTAAACAAGAAGTTTCACTTTGCGATTTATTCGCATTGCCCCAATAAATTATTAATAATTGATATTGAAAAATCTTGGGAAAAACTTGATACGGTCAGAACCTCTGGCTTCGCATTTTTCCCAATGCGTGCTCCAGATTCCGTTAAAGAACATGATAAAATGATTGAACTGTTAAAAAATCATGATTCCAAAGCCTCTTTAGAAGCATATGCACGTCAGCATAAGTTAAACACACTGCTAGCTTATGAAAACCGAAAATAACTTTTCAAAGGAGCTGTCCAAACTCATAAAGTAAAAGCCTATGCTATAGAATAGCACAGGCTTTATTATTTATTACATTATTTTTCGTCATTACTTTATTGAACCTTTAATATAAATCATATATAATAATATATATAATTTTATAAACAATAAGAAGGAGTGTTATGGATATGATTAAAGCAAGAGGGTTATTTAATAATCTATATCAACCTGTTGAAATAGAAGTTGATCCTCAGACAAACAATGTTGCATATCACGCTAAATCCTATTCAGCGAACGATTTGCATTGGGGTGTTCCTACAAATGCTACCGTTTACGGGACAGCTTTAAACTATAAAGGAGAACTTGAGAAAATGGGAGACCTTTTGCATAACGATCCTTATAAAGCACCCCCAAAAGCTCCTATTTTATATATCAAGCCTTTAAATACTTTCACCCCTCATCAATCCAATATTCCGCTGCCCAGTGACGTGAAAGAATTACAAACAGGGGCAGCTCTTGGTATCGTTTTAAAGAAGACAGCTGCACATGTAAACGCAAGTTCAGCATTTGAATATATACAAGGATTTACTATTGTAAATGATATAAGCATTCCACATGAAAGTGTGCATCGACCTGCTGTTAAACAAAAAGCGAGGGATGGCTTTTGTCCAATTGGTCCGTGGGTGGTCGAAGCAGATCAACTTCCCAATGCAGATAACCTGGAAGTGAAGGTATATGTTAATAATGAATTGAAACAAACAAATTCAACAGAAAACCTTATTCGAAATATTGGTACGCTTATTGAAGATGTTACAGAATTTATGACTTTATTCAAAGGAGATGTTCTCTTAGTCGGCACACCGGAAAATCCACCGCTTCTAAAAGAAGGCGACCAGGTTCAAGTGGAAATTGAAGGAATTGGAAAGCTAGAAAACAGCGTAGTGGCAGAATAATATCTTTCATACATTCATTTAACGAAAGAGATAGTTATAAGATAAAAAGGAGGAATTATAATGAAACGAGCACGCGTAGCAGTTGGCGGTGCTATTCACGAAGCATATGAACATGAAGGGAAAGTAAGACTAACCGACGGCCGCTTGTTTTCAGAGGAAGAAGTGGAATGGTTACCGCCCGTTCAACCGCAAACTGTCTTTGCATTAGGATTAAATTACGCCGACCATGCCAAAGAGTTATCTTTCAGCGCACCAAAAGAACCATTAGTGTTTTTAAAAGGGCCGAACACCTTTATTGGACACAATGCTTCTACTAAACGACCTGAAGAAGCAACGAATATGCACTATGAATGTGAACTTGGTGTTATTATCGGTAAAACGGCTAAAAATGTAAAAAAAGAAGATGCCTACGAGTACGTTGCTGGCTATACGGTTGCAAATGACTATGCGATTCGAGACTATCTCGAAAATTATTACCGTCCAAATCTTCGTGTGAAAAATCGAGATACCTGCACACCCATCGGACCTTGGTTTGTTGATCAAAGCGACATCAAAGATCCTATGAATCTGTCACTAAAAACAATCGTTAACGGTCAAGTAACCCAGGAAGGTACCACAAAAGACATGATTTTTTCCATTCCAGATTTAATTGAATACTTAAGCCATTTTATGACTTTAAATCCTAACGATGTCATACTTACTGGTACGCCAGAAGGCCTTGAAAAAGTAAATGCTGGAGACGAAGTGGTTACTGAAATAGAAGGCATCGGTGCCCTTAAAAATTACATTATTAGTGATAAACAGTTTCAAAACTCATAAAAAGGAGGAGTTTACGTGCCTCATTTCATAGTGGAATATACTAATAATTTAAGAGAAGATGGTGAGATAAAAAATCTGTTAAAGAAAATCAACAAGATATTAATCGAACGAAGGGATGTCTTTCCAATCGGGGGCATCCGTTCAAGAGCCATTGAACTACAAGATTACGTGATTGCAGATGGTACGGAGGATGACGCTTTCGTACATGCTCAATTAAAAATCGGTACAGGTCGGTCCCAAGCAGAAAAAACAGAAGCTTGCGATGCCATTTTTGAAGAAATGAAACAACACTTTTCAGGTCTGTTTGAAAGACGATATTTGGGTCTTTCATTTGAATTAGTGGAATTCCAAAATGGTACGTACAAGCATAATAACATTCATACACGTTTTTAGAAAAACTTGGCTTGTCGCCAAGTCCTTAATGGCGAAAGCCTTATATTTTCTTATACTTTAACCCTTTAATAAAGTTAAACTTTCTTAAAGATAAAAAATAAATATTTCTTTTTTATATAAGACTGTTTGAGGGAGATTCTTCCATATTATTGTACCCCCCCCCTCAAACAGTCTCATTTTATTTACAGGTCATTGTGCAAAGCAGCACAAATGATTCTCACTTTCTTGAAGAAGTTGCAATTTTGGTTAAGTTTTTACCCATAAATGCTAATTCATTAGCAAGTGCTGTTAGTTTCTCTGATGTTTCCTTATCAATGATCTCATTATTATTTCCGAAACTACTTCGGTGAATAAGCATATTATTTGTTGTGACATAGGCTTGATAATATCCGGCAATTGTTTTTAATTGATTTTCAATGACAAAATAGTGTTCACTAGATCCTCCTGTCGCCACAAAACCCATTACTTTTTTATGAAAGACAGAAGGAGGAATAAGATCCAGGACATTTTTTAATGCTCCAGACATCGATGCATTAAAAATCGGTGTTCCTATAATATATATATCTGCAGAAGACATCTTTTCAATTACTTTTCTCGTGTCTTCATTATAATGATGTGTCTCTCTCCCATCACAAAATTCTATCCTATATTCTTTTAAATCAATACATTCAGTTTCAATTGATGTATCTGCTTTTTTAACTTCCTCTAGTATATGATGTATGACTGCCGACGTTTTTGAACCGATAATGGTTCCAGATAGCCCTATTATTTTCATATCATCCACTCCAAATATTTGATTAATTGAAAAAGATTCATTACATTACTCCCCTATCACATCACCAGCTGCTTTTTTATACTTTGTAGCCAACAAGTTCACGGTCCCACGTGTCATCTGTCACACCATCTTTTCGCAGTTTGTATTTCTCAACTCTTAAAGAAGTATTTTTTGGCAGCGTCTTCAAATATCTAATATAACGAGGTACTGCAAAGTCAGCCATGCAAGTTTTACAGTAATCGAGCAAATCCTCTGGTTTTAGCTCTTCACCATCTTTTACAGTGACTGCCGCAAGTACTTCTTCCTCTGAAAGCTCAGAAGGAACACCGATCACAGCAGATTCTCTAATCTTCGGGTGATTGTTCAACACCCTTTCTACTTCATACGATGAGATGTTTTCCCCTTTTCGCCGTACTACATCTTTCTTTCTATCTAGGAAATAAAAATAACCGTCTTCGTCCACCCGACCCCGGTCTCCCGTGTGAAACCACAGATTTTGCCATGCTTTTACGGTTGCTTCCGGCATTCCATAATATCCAGAGAACATAATAGAAGGCTCTTTTGGGCGAACGACGATTTCACCGGCAACACCTGGAGGACACGGTTCATCATTCTCATCATGGATCTCAACTTCATAAATTGGCACTGGTTTACCGCAAGACCCTACTTTAAATGTATCAGCGTGGTTGTAAATGGCCGTTCCTAGTTCCGTTGACCCGTAAACTTCAGAGATTTCCACTTGAAAACGTTGAATGAAATCATGATATATTTCTACTGGAGTTGGTGCTCCATATGCTTTTTTAACGGGGTTATCTGCATCATTCGGTTTTCTAGGCTGTTTCATAAGAATCGTCAGCATCGACCCCATAAAATTAAAAGAAGTGATTTGCTCCTTTCTGCAAATATCCCAAAATTTAGAAGCAGAAAACTTTTCATGCATGACCACGTCACAACCAGCCAGGAGCGCTGTCAAAACAGTTGTGTAGCGGGCATTAATGTGAAACAACGGAAATACGGTAAACAGACGATCTTCCGGACCATAGTTCATTAGATCACAGGCTGTCTGAGCAAGACTAAAATTTGCCCGGTGGCTGAGAATCACTCCTTTAGAAGGTCCAGTTGTCCCTGACGTAAATAAAATAAGTGCTGGATCTGTCGATTGTATGTCAACTTTCACTTCGTTATCACTAGCATTCATCATGAGTTTTTCAAAAGAGTAAAAAGAAAAACGATCCTCTTTCATCTCTGCCTCTTCTCCTATTACAATGACTTGTTGAAGATGGGTTAGTTCACCGGATAATTCTTTCACTCTCTCTACCCATTGGGAAGAAATTACTAGTGCTTTACATTCCGCTTTGTTAAGAATATAAGCCAACAAATCTCCGCGAAAGGCGACATTGATAGGTACTTCTATCACACCTAATCTTGCCAGACCGACCCATGTTGCTAAAAATTCAGGACTATTAGGAAGCATAACTGCACAGGTATCTCCCTTTGATAATCCCAAAGCAGCTGTCATATGACTCACTCTATTTCCATCTTGATGCAGCTCTTGATACGTAAGGTCACAGTTTTCAAATCGTATAAAACGTTCGTTAGGCTTGTTTTCCGCACGATGTTCTACAATTTTTCCAAATGTCTCTACTCCTTCGTACATAATTCCACCCCTAAATCATGTTCAAAATTATTTCCAATGCTTATAAAGATTGTAAGTAATTACATTTATTTTGGTTTAACCTTGAACGACGATAATATCTACAACGCCAACACCTGCCGGATAGCAATTATGGCTTTATTCTACTTTCAGGTGTATTTGACCATGGCTCAAGTACAGGTGTCATATAATGAATTCGTAATTTCCTCTCTGTGAACCTCCACTTGCCTGTGCGATTGCTAAAACTATCATAATACGTTGCTGTTATAAGTAAGGGAACGCCTTTTGCATTTGTAGCAGTTGCTTTTAGATCTGCAACAGCTGTGGCAGTTCCGTTGTCTATATCGATTTCTATAACTGGATTTAAAGTATGATGGTGATTCTCAAACATACTCTTCCAATTCGATTGTATTTTCTCTAAAATTTCTTGTTTATTATTAGCAGCTGATGAAGGATCTCCTAACTCCCACACTGCATCTTCTTCCCAAACATCCATAAATAATGGTTCATCTTCCTTGTCAATACCATGACAATAGTTAGCCATTACTTCTTTAATTTCTTCACGCGCTTCCAACTCTAATAATCTTGCTTCTAATTTTTTTGACATTTCTATTCACAACCTTTATTTAAAAATAAGACTTCTTAAAAATTTTACTTTAATGATAAAAAAGTAGAAATTTATATTTTTGATTATTTTGAATATAAAGAATTTATAATTGAATTATAATATGAATTATTGATCTTATCTATCCCCTTTAAAGAGTTGCCTCCCCCCCATTTTTGGGGTTTAACATAAAAAAAGCCAGGCATCAGTTTATCTTTTACCAACTAATAATTGCTTCCAATAACCTATGAAGCAGGTGCTGAAGCTTAATCACAATACCCCTCATCTGGTGGATAGCATCCATACTAAATTAGTAGTTTTCAGAATTAACTGAAAAAATTATGATTACATTATAACCTAATCTGAAAGGACGAGTGAAATAATTATGAAAGCACTAGTGGTAACTGAACTTAAAAAAGATCTAGAAGTTATGAACATGCCTGACCCATCCTTGACTCCTGATGGGGTTGTTATCCAAGTGAAAGCCAATGGAATCTGCCGAAGTGACTGGCACTTATGGCAGGGAGATTTCAGCTGGGTGGGCTTAGACTTAGAGTTACCTCACATACTAGGACATGAATTTTCAGGGGTGGTTGAAGAGGTAGGAGGAAATGTCACAAACATTAAAAAGGGAGATCGTGTCGTTGTACCGCATGCCCACGGAGACGGAACGTGTGAATATTGTATCACTGGTCATGCCAACTTGTGTGAAAGCCCTGCGATTGTTGGCGTAACGTATCATGGCGGCTTTGGTGAATATGTACACGTTCCAAATGCGGATCAAAATGTTATGCGTTTACCAGATAATGTAGGCTATGAAGCAGCAGCAGGTTTAGGCTGCCGGTTTATGACGGCTTTTCACGGCATTGTCGACCAAGTAAGTGTCAAACCTGGTGAATGGGTTGCAGTTCATGGCTGCGGCGGAGTTGGCCTTTCTTCCATCCATGTTGCTACCGCTATGGGAGCTAATGTTATTGCGGTAGATATCAACGACGAACCTTTAGCACTTGCCAAAGAACATGGTGCAAAAGTAACCATCAATGGAAAAGAAAAAGATGCAGTTAATGAAATAAAAGAATTAACGAAGGGAGGCGCTCACGTAGCTATAGATGCTTTAGGTATCACGGCAACTTGCCAGAATGCAATTTATAGTTTAAGAAAAAGAGGACGTTTATTGCAATTAGGGATGACCTCGAATGCCGAAAAAGGAATGATCCCTTTACCAATAGATCTTATAGTGACAACAGAGCTTTCTGTAAATGGCTCTGCGAATATGCCTATATCACGCTTTCCTGATATGATGAGGATGGTTGAAGGCAACTTTTTGCAGCCAGAAAAACTGATTACAAGAACAGTTGGGTTAGAAGAAGCAGGCAAAGTACTAGAATCCATGAGTACTTTCCAAAGCCCTGGTGTTAGTGTCCTTAATAGATGGTAGAACAAGCTTAGGGGGTGTCCCAAAAGTTGATCATTCATTACTTTTGGGGCGTCTTTTTTTATTTTTATTTGGTTATAAAAAAGAAGCCGTTACCCGGGAATAATCCGTGTACACGGCTTTGCTCTTACTTTTTTAATCGATAGACACCTGTTATATTACCTAATCTAAGTTAACCCACACATTTTTTATTTCGGTATACATGTCAATAGCAGCTGAACCATTTTCTCTTCCAATTCCGCTCTGTTTGTACCCGCCAAATGGTGATGTAGCATCGATGACATTATACGTATTTACCCAAACATTTCCTGTCCTCATGGCGTGCGCCACGCGGTGTGCTTTTCTTACATCTGTCGTGCAAACTCCTCCGCCTAACCCATATTGAGTTTGGTTTGCTAATTCGACTACCTCGTCAATAGTTTCAAACGGAAGGGCTCCTACAACCGGACCGAATATTTCTTCTTGAGCGACACACATATCATTGGTGACATTAGCAAGAACGGTAGGTTTTACAAAATACCCAGAAGAAATTTCTTTTTCGTCACCGCTTCCTCCTTCTAATACTTCACTTCCTTCTTGTTTCGCTAGATCCCGATATCGATTTACTCGTTCTAGCTGTTCTTTAGAAACGAGCGGACCTAGTACACTTTCAGGATTAAAACCATTTCCTACCCGGAAATTTTTTGAGTACTCTACTAAATCACTTACAAAACGATCGTATATTTTTCTTTCTACAAATAATCGCGAACCGGCACAGCACACTTGTCCTGAATTCCAGAAAATTGCATTCGCTGCATTAGCAATGGCCTGATCATAATCAGCGTCAGCAAATATGATATTAGCGGACTTCCCGCCAAGTTCAAGAGATACTTTTTTTACATTTACTGCTGAAGATCTCATTACCTCTTTCCCTACTTCAGTGGAGCCGGTGAACGCTATTTTATCCACTCCAAGGTGTTCGGTTAAGGCAGCACCTGCAGTCGAACCAAAGCCAGAAATAATATTAACAACACCATCTGGAAAGCCGGCTTCTTGAATTAATTCTGCCAGTCTCACCCCACTTAGGGGGGTCTGCTCTGCCGTTTTTAAAACGACTGTATTCCCGCATGCTACAGGAGCTGCTATTTTCATAACGGCATTGATAATCGGCGAGTTCCAAGGAATAATCTGACCGCAAACACCGATAGGTTCCCTTCTTGTATAATTAAACAATTCTCCTGGGATATTATTAGGCACCGTGTCTCCTTTTATGATAGAAGGCCAGCCCGCATAATAACGCAAGTGGCCGACAGAAGCCATCACAAAGTTTTTTGCTCCTTCTAATGGAACCCCATTATCAAGGGTTTCCATTTGTGTCAGTTCTTCTATATTTTCTTCTATTAAATCGGCAAGTTTATGCAGCAGCCTTGATCGTTCAGCTGGCTTTGTTTTAGGCCATGGTCCCCCGTCAAATGCTTTCCTGGCCACCTGTACGGCAAGATCAACGTCTTCTTTTCCAGCTTCAGGTACCGTAGTGATGGATTCACCGGTTGCCGGGTTGTATGTTGCAAATCTTTTACCCGAAAGAGCATCCACGAATTTTCCATCAATGAACATTTGCTTCGGTGTCGAGGTAAACTCGGCCACTTTAGAATTCAAAGCAGTCATTGTCGCCATATTAAAAACCTCCGTTTATCATAAGTTTTTTATAATATTCCATAATAAATGAATCTATCTATTATGGAACTACACACTTTGATAACTTCATTCCTCCTCTTTTCTCCATAATTAAGGAAATGTCTAAAGGTCATATCACTCGCAACCTTCACCGATCGATACTTCCATACTATAATTTTCTATAAACTATGAATATTCCCAATATTATATGGGATTCTTCCCTCAAAAAGAGGTGGTATGTACGCTGGTTTATATTTACCAAAATGAATTTAGAAAAAACTAGGGCTTTTCGCCAAGTCCTGATAGCAGAAGCCCTAGTTTTTCTTGTATTTTGATCTTTTCACAAAGTTAACTTTTCCTAAAGTGACATAAAGAATAGGTGTCTTTAATGATATTTTATTTATGAAATTAAACCTCTTCTTAGTAATTCCGCCACAGCTTCGACACGGTTATTAACTTCTAATTTTTTAATGACAGATTTAATATAATCTTTTACTGTAAATTCACTAATGCCCATAGAAACTGCCATTTCTTTAATACTTTCTCCCCAGGAAATTCTTTGAATGACTTCGGTTTCCCTTTTGCTCAAGCAACTGATAGATTGTCCTTCTATATTGCTCTCAATCAATTTACCTGCTAGTTTCCCATACAGGGTTGTGTTAGCTAGCAGTTCTTCGCTGCAAACAAAGTCTTTCTTACACTCTCTCGCCACAAAGTAGCCGATAACATTCATACTAAAACTAATTGGGACGATGAGATGCTCGTTTTGCTCATTTGGATTCGTATAAGCACAGCCATATTTTTCAAAAAATTCGCATTGTGATATAAAAATAGACTTTCTTTTTTTAACTGCATTATAAATAGGGGGCAGATTTCTAATATCATCCCTCACATGGCCGATATAAAAAACACCCTCTGAATTGATTTTTACGACTCCTTCTACCACATATCCAAGAGGTGAGTATCTAAATAGATGCACTTCATTAAATGGAAAGAGTTCTATCATGCCTTGCGATATCCGTATGAGTTTCTCATTATGATCAAATGACTTATCAAGACAATGTATATAATTTTTAACTGATTGGACTTGAATCATTTTATAACCCCTTTCTAAATATATAGAAAGATCCTGTACTAACTTCCAATCTTTACATTACGGAACATTCAATCACCTGCTGTAAAACAGATCCATTCCAAGAAGCTTTAAAATACTCTATTTAGCTGATTCGGCATAATATTGGTTGTTTATATTTTGGGTACTTAAATCACTATACTTTTCTTGTACAAACCATATGGCTGCAGCGGCAATAAATCCTGGTATGGCAAATCCTATAAAATTAAGGTGAGTAGGTAAACCCCATTCTAAAAGTATTCCACCCATCATTGGACCTATGATGGCACCTACCCTGCCAATTCCAAGAGCTGAACCAATGCCAGTAGACCTAACGTATGCTGGATAATACATAGTAATATAAGCGTTGTTAATGACTTGAGTACCGGTGGAACCTGCCCCAGCCAATGCTACCAAAGCATATAATATAATGGTTCCTGGCTGAAACCCAAGTATTACTAGACAAAAGGCTCCACCAGCAAAGAAACTAACCAATATGCCTTTAGATCCCTTACGATCTGCCAGCCAGCCGCCTCCTATTTGACCAAGTATGGCCCCAAAGTTTAAAGCAAATAAAAACATTAAACTAGAAGTTAGTGGATAGCCTGCTTCTACCATTAATTGAGGCAGCCAGGTACTTAATCCATACAACATTAACAGAGCCATAGCAGTTGCAATCCAAAAAAGCACTGTAGAGATTCCACGTCTTTCTTCAAATAATTTTGCTACCGGCAAACCTGGTTTAGGTAAAACTATTTCATATGTTTCATCCTTTTGAGGAGTGTATGAAGGGCTTAAGTCTGTTAATATTTTCCGGACAGCTTCCAGATCTCCTTTTGCTACCAAGAAATTTAAAGATTCCGGTAACGATTTCATTATGAAAGGGACGGCAAGCAATGGAAGTCCTCCGATAAAAAACATCCATTCCCAACCTATATTTGGAATTATATATATCCCTAATAAAGCTATGGTGACCCCTCCAATAGAAAAACCGGCACACATGACACCAACCAGCATTGTCCTTATAGATTTGGGTGAATATTCCGATGTGAGCGCTACAACGATGGGCATAATACCCCCTAACCCCAAACCGCCAATAAATCGATATATGGCAAAATCAATGGGACCTTGAGCAAAACCCGTGAGCAGTGTCATAAAATTAAAGAGAATAAAACAAAAAATAACTACTTTCTTTCTTCCTAATTTATCGGCCAATATTCCACAAGAAAAGGCTCCTATTAATGCCCCAACTAAAGTTAGGCTGCCTATGAAACCAGCTGTGCCAGGTGCAAGACTCCATTCTTCCGTTAAGCTTGGTATAACGGATCCGAACACAGCAAGATCATATCCATCACACCAAAGAATAAAAGCACACCAAAGTAAAACCTTTAAATGAAATCGATTAAATTTACTTTCATCTACTACCTGTGCTGCATCAATTTTTTGCATTCTATTTTCCCCCTCCTCCATTTTTCTTCCACTTTATCGATGAACTGTATAACCGATGCGTTCACGATCCCATGTGTCTGATGTAACACCTTCTTCTTTCAGCTTATATTTTTCCACTCTTAAAGAAGGTGTTTTAGGAAGCGTTTTCATAAAACGAATATAGCGAGGAACAGCAAAATGAGCCATTCGGGGCTGACAGAAATCTAAAAGTTCCTGCGGCTTTAATTCGTTTGGTTCTTTTACCACGATAACAGCGAGCACCTCTTCTTCAGATAGTTCAGATGGAACTCCAATGACAGCCGCTTCTTTTACCTTAGGATGTTCGTTAATAACTCGTTCGATTTCATAGGAAGATATGTTTTCTCCTTTGCGGCGCACCACTTCTTTTGCCCTGTCAATAAAGTAAAAATAGCCATCTTCACCCATACGGCCGCGATCGCCTGTATGGAACCATAAGTTTTGCCAGGATTTAACCGTAGCCTCTGGCATACCATAATAACCTGAGAACATAATCCACGGTTCTTTTGGACGTACGACTATCTCTCCAACAACACCAGTTGGACACTCCTTATCATTCTCATCATGAATTTCCACGTCATAAAACGGAAGAGCCTTTCCACATGAACCTTTTCGAAACGTTTCTGCCCGATTAATCATAGCTAATCCTATTTCTGTTGAACCATATGCTTCTGTAATTTTTATATTAAATCGTTGTTGAAAGCTTTCATAAATTTCAAGAGGCGCCGGAGCTCCTTGAATCTGCCGGATAGGATTATCAGCATCATCTGGCCGCTCCGGTTGTTTCATTAATATATTGAGCATAGAGCCCATATAATTGAAGGTTGTTATGTGCTCCGTACGGCAAATCTCCCAAAATTTTGAGGCAGAAAAACGATTGTGCATTACAACTGTACTATCAGCCATTAAAGCCGGTAATATCGTCGCATATCTGGCATTAACATGAAACAATGGAAACACCGTGAATAAACAATCATCCGGACCATAACTCATTAGCTCGCAGCATGCAGAAGCAAGAGCAAAATTTGCTTTATGACTCAGTATAGCCCCTTTAGAAGGCCCGGTTGTACCGGAAGTGAAAAGAATAAGCGAAGGATCTTGCGGTTGAATCGTCTCACGTACTGGATCCATTGCAGATTCTCCGATAAGATCCGTGTAAGAATGCCAATTCATTTTTTTAAAAGACGGATCATAATCGTCACCTACGACAATGACATGCTGAATATGTTGCAAATTTTCTGAAATAAATTTCACTCGTTCCACCCATTGAGAATCAATAATAAGAGCTTTGCATTCCGCTTTATTAAGAATATAGGTAAGCAGATCACCACGGTATGCGACATTTATTGGTACCTCTATTACGCCAAGACGCGCAAGCCCCAGCCAAGTTTCGAGAAATTCAGGACTATTTGGAAGCATAACGGCGCATGTATCACCCTTTGTAAGGCCCAACGATTTTACCATATTTGCTGCTTTATTGCCGTTTCGATGAAATTGTTCAAAAGTCAAATCCGTATTTTCAA
Organism: Alteribacillus sp. YIM 98480; assembly: GCF_009765375.1. Lineage (GTDB taxonomy): Bacteria > Bacillota > Bacilli > Bacillales > Marinococcaceae > Alteribacillus. Next base: position 295,507 of record NZ_VTOK01000001.1, on the reverse strand, counting down.
AACGGACAAATGTGTCATGAGGACGAAGATTTGCACGATGCTCTACTACTTTTCCAAATGTTTCTTTACCGCTGTACATTTGAACCTCCAAATTAAAATATTTTGTATTTCTAAATCACTTTTGAGGAACGAATTTAGGAATAGAAATACCCTCAGACCAATCTTCAAATACTACGTTTACTTTCATACCGATAAATACTTTTTCTGGTTCACACTCCACTATATTACTCATCATGGTCGGGCCTTCATCAAGCTTGATCAATGCTACCACATAAGGTGCTTCTGCCTTATAGGCTGGTGAAATGGGCCTTCGGATAACCGTGAAACTAACTACTCTTCCATTACCAGACACAGTGACCCAATCCATATGATCATGAGAACAATGAGTACATATCATTCTTGGATAAAATTGATAATATTCACACTTAAGACATTGTTGGATGACTAATTGATGATTACGGCATCCTTCCCAATAGGGAGCTGTTTCTTTGGTTGGAGTGGGAAAATTTTTTCCGGAGTGATCAGCCATCGTTCTCCTCCTTGTTTTTATTTTTTTAAAATAATGAACTGATATTTTTAATTTTAGCTTTCTTTGTTAGTGTTTCTCCCTGCCAAGTATTAGTGTAGTGTGACTTGATAATATGCCGCCCTGTCCATGTACCAGCGAAACTTTAGCATCTTGTACTTGCCGATCACCCGCTTGGTGTCTAAGCTGTGCTACTGCCTCGGTTAAGGCAAACATAGAACCAGGATTTCCAGGATGACAATGCGAAAGTAATCCACCGTGTGTATTAATTGGCAGCGATCCTCCTAATTCCACATTACCGTTTTCCACAAATGCTCCACCTTCCCCCTTCTCACAAAACCCTAAATCTTCTAATTCAATTAACACAGTTGGGGTAAAACAATCATAAATTTGAGCGACATCTATATCACTTGGTCCTACACCAGCCATTTCATAAGCGCGCTGGCCGGATTCTGCTGCTGCTGAAGTGGTAAGGTTGTGGGCCTGGCTTATATGTTCGTGACTATGTCCTTCTCCCGCTCCTAGTAAATAGACAGGAGGATTTTTAAAAGAAGTTGCTCGTTCTGCTGAAGTAAGTACTACGGCTGAGCCGCCATCAGAAATTAAAGAGCAATCTAATAAATGCAAAGGATCCGCAATCATTCTTGAATTTAAAACATCTTCTACTGTTATGATATCCCGTTTTTGTGCAGCGGGATTAAGATTTGCATGCTTACGACCGGCAACAGCAATGGCTGCAAACTGTTCAGGGGTAGTCCCATATTCTGCCATATGAGCTTGCCCTGAAAGCGCATAAAATGCTGGAACAGTGGGACCATATGGTATTTCAAATTGCTGGTGACCCGTTGAAGACTGCATAGCCATCGCCTGTTCTTTGGATAAACCACTGTATAGGCTGTCTGCCATTGTAATTAACACGGTATCGCAAACCCCGGTAGCAATGGCTGATGCCGCGTGATGCAGAACAGAAAATGTCGTGCCTCCTCCTGTGCCAACCCCTAGACAATAACGGGGAAAAATCTGCATATATTCTGCAATTGCTTCTGCATGATACATATAAGGTTCAGCCATCGAATTACATGTAATCAATCCATCTACTTGTTCTTTATCAATCCCAGCGTCATCTAGCGCACGCAGTGCTGCATCCACACAAAGCTGGGTCGCTCCCATATGTGGAACAACTCCTACTTCCGTATCCGCAGCACCAACTATTGCCACTTTTCCATTTAATGAACTCATGTGTCATTTCCCTCTTTCATCTGTTAGTTGTTAATATTTCACAACAGCCGTACCAGGGACAATCTTTTCATCTTTCTCATTTTTTATATAGACTTCAAGCTCCAATTCCCTGTTTTGCTCATCACAAGAGAGTATTTTGCCTCCAGACCAAAGCGTTTCTCCTATATAAGCTGCCTTGCGGTTAGAGTATTCGATCGATGTTAACTTCCCTTCATCCCCGATCCATTCCAGCACACACTGATGAAGCCAGTCTCCCATTAACGGTCCTGCAACTACTAAGCCAGGATAGTTTTCTACTTCCGTAGTATAAGGTTCATCAAAATGGATACGATGGGCATTAAATAGTACGGCATTATATAAAAATGATTGCACGTTATCTGGTTTGAATGCTCGTTCTGGTAATACATCACCTGGATTGCCTGCCATTTTTGTCAATTTCTAACACCTGCCACTTCAAAAAAATTTATCTTAAAATACGTGTTGTCACTTCTGTTAACACTTTTTCTTCAGCTTCATTTTCAACCTCCATCGTAATTTCATAGAAAATGAGCGGACCTTTAGAACCTTCCTTTTCATAAATATCCGTTAATGTTCGAGCTGCTGTTAACCATTGACCAGGGTAAACAGGTTGATAATAATCAATTTTCAAACCGCCAGCCATCGCTTTTTTTAAAGGGAATTCAGGCAGCAAACGATCAATAAAAACACCATCAGGTGAAAGCTGATCCATATCCACCACATCCCAAAATAAAGAAACGTGAAACATAGGAGGTGCTTCATCACCATCCAAAAACTTCTTTTGGCGCTGTCCTGTTGCAATCGAATATTTTCGTATATCTCTTCGGGTTACCAATTCTTTCTTAATCGGTGCTTTCTTTCCAATGTTGGACAATAAGTGATCAGTTAATAGATTACCCATCATTTCCTCTCCTTTGGGTGTCAACTTATTCCGTAGAACGTCCACCGTCAATGATGTGGTCTTGACCTGTAATATAGGAGGATTCATCTGATGCAAGGAAAAGTGCCAATTTCGCCATTTCTTCCGGCTCTCCAAGTCTTCCCATTGGAACTTGTCCAGCTAAAAAGTCTTTTGCCTCTTGGGAGAACCCATTAAGTAGCGGGGTATTAAATGTACCGGGATTAATAGAATTAACACGAATCCCTTTATCGATATATTCAAGGGCTGCCTGTTTTGTCAACATTACAATAGCTCCTTTAGATACAATGTATGCTGATGATCCTGGAGTCGCTCTATAACCGCCAATAGAGCCGGTGTTGACGATAGAACCTCCTCCATGCTGCAGCATTATTTTTACTGCTTCTTGCAAAACATTAAATGCACCCCTCACATTAACGGAAAACACTTTATCCCATTCATTGAGAGGATATTCATGTATCGGAGTTTCTACTAAGCCTGTAATACCGGCATTATTACAAAGCACATCTAATCTGTTGTATATTTTTTGACATTCTTTAAATGCAGCTTCTACTTGTCCAGGGTCTGATACATCTGTTTGCAATGTATGGATTTCTCCGTCGAACATCTCTTTAAGCTTTTCGACGTCATTGCTAATATCAAGAGCTAAAATTTTTGCTCCTTCTGTAGAAAATTTTTTTACCATCGCTTTTCCAAATCCAGAAGCAGCTCCTGTAATGACGGCGACCTTATCTTTCAAACGATTGCCCAAAAAATAACCCCCTCATTTATTTGCTTTAATTAAAGTTTCCCTAGCCTAAAAATTAACTGGCTCATATTTTACTTCTGTGCACCTTTCCATATGTTTCTCTAAGTTCTCGTTTCAATATTTTACTCGTTGGAGACTTAGGTAAACGATCAACGAAATATACAAAACGAGGTTTTTGATAAGATGCAAGATGTTGTTTTGCTGTTTCCATTATTTCTTGCTTTGTAGCTTTCATTCCAGGTTTAAGCACAACTGCTGCAGCTACATTTTCTCCCCATTCATCATCTGGAACCCCAAATACAGCTGTTTCTAGAACCGCCTCATTCTGATAAATTGCATTTTCCACCTGAGTACTGTAAATATTTTCTCCTCCTGAAATAATCATGTCTTTTGCACGATCAACGATAAATATATAACCATCTTCATCCCAGGTCGCAATATCACCTGTCCACAACCAGCCATTACGTAATGTCTCTCTAGACAGCTCTGGTTTATTCCAGTAACCAATCATATTTGCGTCTGATTTAACGACAATCTCCCCTGGTGTTTTGCCATCACGAGGTACTGCTTCACCTTTATAATCTACAACTCTAATACTGTTAACAAATGCCTCACGCCCACAAGATGACAATCTTTCAGGACGGACCCCTTTCACCGCATTCAAGTGATCTTCTTGTGAAAGGAAGGTCATCCCCATTCCTTCTGTCTGCCCATATCCTTGAATTAAAGTACACGGAAAAGCATTGAGTGCTGCCTTCACTACTTTCATTCCCATTGGCCCGCCGCCGTATTGAATATTTCTTAAACTGCTAAGATCATAGCTGTCAAAATTTTCGACAGACATCATCCAATTAAGCATGGTAGTAATACCCAAAAAAGCAGATACCCGTTCTTTTTCAATAACTTCCAAGGCTTGTTTTGCTTCAAAATTGATTAAAACTAAAGGACACCCATGAGCCATATAATTCAGGGCGAGGACAATAGGTATATGAAACATCTGCCCGGTAAGCATATAAACATCAGAAGGGACAATACGTTCTGCGACTGTTTGGTTTAACATTCCCATATAAAAGCTTTTGTGCGTGTGAATAGCTCCTTTAGGTTCCCCAGTAGTACCGCCCGTGTAAAGAATGAGCATGGGATCGTCATTGCCAACGGAAATGGATTGTCTTGGTTCGTCATCTGACGCAATACTAATCAAACGCTCATAAGACCGATCACTTTTTTCTCCAAATGCCAGCCAATGACTTACATCAACTTTCTGTTTAAGCGAGCGGCATACTTCTTGAAAATCTCCTGAACTAATCAACACCGATGGTTTGCCGTCAACCAGTATGCGGCTAAGTTCTTGGACACTCAAACGCCAATTAAGCGGTTGTATAATTAAACCTGCTCGTGCACAAGCAAAATAAACTTCTATATATTCCATGCTGTTTTTCGATAAAACACTCACGCGGTCTCCTTTTTTAAGACCTAATTGTTCTATAAATCCGTTTGCCAGCCTCCGAACACGATCATCCAGCTCCCCATAGTTCATACGCCGATCAGTGGAAATATCAATCAATGCTGTTCGCTGTGGGTCAAGTCTCGAATATTTCGAGGGAATTTCTCCAATATTCATTTACTATTCCTCCTTCTCCATTTTTCTGTATAATTGAAATATTCAGCAATCTAGTAAGGCAGCTCAAGATCTAAATGACGTTTTTTTAACTTCCAGCCATCCGCCGTTTTAACGACTTCATCCCGATAGATTCCGGTCGTTAAAAGTTTGATAACTCCATTTTCTGTTGCAAACAGGGTTAAATATGAAATTGCTTTTGCATTGGTTTCAGACTCATCTTCAAAAAATAAATTGGAGGTAACATGTCGTCTTTTATCTGTTTGCGTTTCCATTGAATCTTTCATTAATTTCATAATTGATTGATGCCCATCAAAAGGACCGATCATATCCCCGTCAGCAATTCGAAGTGTCATCACCGCGTCTTCAGCAAAACACCCGGAAAGCATATCTATATTCCGTTCATCCAGACCGTAAGATGCTCTGCTAAGCAATTCATGAATGGCCAGCTTATCTTCTGTTTTCATTACTATTCACTCCTTAATAATTGTCTTCTAGATTAAAATACTGTATTACTTTAAACGGCTGTTACCCCTCCATCGATTGAATGAGCAGCGCCATTTATATATTTCGCTTCATCAGACCCAAGAAACACGACAAGATTTGCAATTTCCTCTGGCTCTCCTAACCGTCCGTCAGGAACCATTACGGAAATTTTGTCATAATATTCTTGCGGGTTTTCAGGGTTAAATTTTTGAGCAGCATTTTTCACCATATCGGTTTTTATCGGCCCAGGGCAAATCGCATTAACCCGAACCCCTTTTTTTCCATATTCAATTCCCGCTACCTTTGTAAGACCGCTAACTGCATGTTTGCTGGCAACATATGCCGAGAAATTTTCGTGAGCGACAAGTCCTCCCATTGACGAAGTGTTAATCACACTTCCGGACGATTGTTTTTCCATTTGTCGTAAAACATGTTTTAATCCTAAAAATACACCTGTTACATTAACGTCTAGTACCTTTTTAAAAACTTCTGCATCGTAATCAGCGACCGTAGATACGTCCCCCTCAATTCCGGCATTGTTAAAGAAAATATCTATCTTTCCGTGTTTCTTCACGGTTTCTTCTACATATTTTTTAACATCTTCTTCCTCTGTAACATCTGCTTCAAGAAACATAACTTCTCCGCCTTTTTCCCGAAGGTTGAGCGCCACTTTTTCACCTGTATCTTTATTAATGTCTACTAAAACTACTTTTGCGCCTTCTTCGATAAATCTTAACGCCGTTTCCTTTCCTATTCCGCCACTTCCGCCCGTAATAACAGCTACTTTATTTTTTAACCTCATTATCTATCATCCTCCTATACAATAATTAAAAACTAACGTTTGTTTTACATCGAGCATAAAAATCAGATGATTATCTTTTATCAACGGAAAAAATAACTTTTTTATCTATTACACTTTTTATCAGTATAAATAGATTCTCAATCACTAATAATCCAAAGCCTAACGCAGCCAAATAAAGAAACGGATATATAGGAATAAGCATACCACTCGCTGAAAATGAAGCATTTTCAATCGTATTCATCCAGGCACTTTGCCAGCCATATACAGTTAACATGCTGTAAATAATAATCTCTATAACTACTAGAAAAAGATGAATAAGATATTGAAATCGATTCGAAAGTTTGGATACAAATATATCGATGCGCGGAATAATGCCTGAACTCTGCGCAATTGCTAAGGCAGGAAAAACAGCAAGTGGCATTAATATATTCTCAATAATCTCGTATCCTCCAATTAAGGAAGAACCCATGAGGTTTCTTTTTATTACGTCTAAAACGATATATAAAGCCATGGAGGCAACAGCTGCTCCGCAAACTCCAACGCTCCCCCACTTTATCCATTTAAAAATCTTATATAATGTAGAAAAAATTTTTCATCCTCCTTTCATATATTTTTGATATGATTAACTCATTTTGCTTGGCAGCCAAGTTACCAATTCAGGGAAAATAGTAATAATGCCTCCGACGACTATCGTCGCTATTAACGCATAAATAGTTGTAAATCGAAACAATCTATGAATAGGAATTTTAGTAACAGCTGAGACTGTGAAAACACTTACCCCAATTGGAGGCGTTAACAGCCCTAATACACTGACTAAACATACGAGAACGCCAAACCAAATAGGATCTAGTCCCATAGCTTGGATAATTGGCAAAGTAACTGGAACTGTCATTAAAATAACTGCGGAACTTTCGATAAACATAAACAGAATAAAGTAAAAGATGATCAGCAGAAAAATAACGAAAATAGGAAAGCCTAAAATGGGATCTAGCATTTCTACTAAACGTCTTGGCAATAACGAAAGTGAAACAAATCTTCCAAATATTTGTGCACCAATCATAATAACAAATACCATGCAAGTTACTTTAATCGTTTCATAAAAAGATAATTTCATAAACTCCAAGTTCACTTTCTTAAAAACAAGTGCTGTTAAAAAACCGACAAAGGCGCCGATCCCTCCTGCTTCAGTCGGAGTGAATACTCCTGCATATATACCGATAAATATAACAGAAAAAATAATCAGGCTGACAACTGCTACTACTATGACTCTGCCCACCCTTAAGGACTCTTTTTCAACGGTTGTAATCGTTTGTTCATCTTTATAATCTAGATACAATTTAAAATAAAGGAGAGTACAAAGAATAAAAACGAGCATAATTAAGATTCCAGGGATAATGGCAGCCATAAATAAGTGACCAATTGATGTCTGTGTGATAGATCCATAAATAATTAATAAGATACTTGGAGGAATAAGCCCTGCTAATGATCCTCCTGAAGCTGCAATTGCTCCAGATAATTCATCATGAAATCCATATTTTTTTAACTCAGGTACAGCTACTTGTCCCAATGTCGCCGCAGCTGCAGTTCCTGAACCTGCCACCGCCCCCATTAATGCACCGAACACAATGGTTAATGCTCCTAAAATTCCTGAGCTGCCGCGAGAAAGTTTGAATAAAATTTTAAACATATCTTGTACAATTCCAGACCGCAGAATAAACTGAGACATTAGAACAAAAAGCGGAACAGTTGTTAGGGTATAGCTTGCAACGGTAGAGAATGGATCGTTAAGTAAAAATCCAGAAAGTGAACCAGGTCCATCTAAGAGAAGGATCCCTAGAATGCCAAATGTTAACAATAAAGTACTAATATGCTGCCCGGCTATTAAGAAAAGAAAGAAAAGAGAAAGCACAAGGATGATTACTATGTTTTCGGGCATTTCACTGCTCCTTTCTTTTAAAAAACTCGGCTTGCCGCCGAGTCTATGGCGGAAGACGTAGTTTTTGATCCTTTAACAAAGTTAAATATTCCTAAAGTGAAAAAAGAACTAATTCTTCTTTTTTATATCATTATTACTCTAATTCTTTAATGGCATCTGGCACTTCTCCACCCTGCTCTACAATCAAATCCCTCCAAAGCTTTGCTGCTTCTCTACCAGGTGCTCCTTGATCTTCCACTGTTTTTATCCATTCAAACCAAGTGTCTTCCATTGCTTTCATTAAATGTTTTTGTACATCAGCGTCTAATTCTTCAATATCCTTAAATTCAGCTCCATTTTCTGCTGTGTCATGTTCAGTATTTTCAGAGATTGATATTAAATGTTCGGCTCCACCCATAAGATGCTTACGCGCAGCATTTTCCATAATATCTTGAATACTAGAAGGTAAATTACTCCACTTTTCTTCATCCATTCCGATGACTACATTATGATGACCAAGGTTAAATCCTTTAATCGTGTATTGAAACAAATCTTCCAACCCATTACTTTTCCATTCAGACATGGACATAATAATTCCTTCAACCGTTCCACGGCTTAATGCATCATAAATATCTGTAAATGGCATAGTGACAGTATCAGAGTTTATATTCTGTGTAAACATTTCATGAACCCTTCCTCCTGTTCTTATCTGTACTCCTTCAAAGCTATCAATCGAATCAAATTGATGCCCAACAGTAGTCAAAAGATACGGTTCTGTTGTTACCATAGGAAGCGCTCTAACTTCTTTTTCTCCATATTCAAGCTCATAAAAAGTTTTGCCTTCCATTAACTCTTGATCACTACTCAATAAATCTTGAAATGCTTCCGTGGCTATGCCTGCATCTGATTTTATAAGTGGCAGTGTTGTGACTTCTGAAAGTGGAAATCTTTGGGGATCATATAAAGGGAATGCCGGAAGTGCTATATCAATATTGCCTGCTCTCAATGCATCTAATTCCTCATTAACCGTAACCAATTCACCTGAAGTAAAAACTTCAAACTCCACTTGTCCATCAGACTCTTCTTCTACTTCTTCCATCCACGGAGTAAAAAAACCTTGAAACCAACCATGTTCCTGACTAAAAGCGGAAGAAACACGCAGAGTTATAGATTCTCCATTGTTTTCCTCTGAGCCTTGTCCGCTGCTGTTTGTTTCTTGACCAGCCGAAGAGCAAGCGCTTACAAAAATAATAACAAATAACAAAAAAAGAAGTGCCTTTGGCAGCTTTTTCACATCATTTCCTCCTATAGCGGCTTTTTTTACCGTTAAGCCCACATTTTTTAGAACACTACAAAAGAATTATGGAGTCGGTGCAGGGGTGTCACACTTTTATGTTATCTTTCCATTTTTGTTAATTATAGACGAAGAAAAAGGGGGAAAATTCCGATTGAATAATGCAATGTTGTCTGCTAAATAAATATTTACAACTATTCAAACAGTTGTTTGTTTGAATTATAATACTTTTCTGAATCTTTGTAAATATTTTTTAATGTTTTTTCTTCTCCATTCTAGGCTTGGCTTGTCGCAAATAGTGCTCACCTCAAAATTTTAATCTTTCCTCCCATGTAACAGTCGGACAAGTACCCAGACACTGGCCTTTTGGCTATAATTAGCTTTTACGGCACCTAACATCATTTTCATCACTCTGTTGGTGCAAGTTTAGATGTATGTTGGCATAACAGTGTATAAAAGAACTAGGGAAACTCCTAAAAACGACAATATACTGTATTCATTTTTAGTTATGTTTCCCGCTTTAAGATATTTTTTTATAAGGTAGGAATTTGTTCATTGGAATAGCCTAACTCCCTTAATATTTCATCATTATGCTCGCCTAATCGGGGAGACGGCCTCCGGATTTCTCCTTCTGTCCTTGAAAGCTTAATTGGAATGCCCAGCTGTTTCATCATTCCACCACCTGGATAATCAACTTCTTCAATCATACGCCGATGCTTAATTTGTGGGTCTCTCATCATTTCTTCTGCTGTTAATACAGGAGAAACACAGGCTTCTATCCCTTTAAATAGTTCAGTCCATTCATTTAATGATTTTTTACTGATAGTGCATTGAATTTCTTCTTTCATCCACATCTGTTCCTCCACAGGGGCATTCAATTTTGCAATCAATTTTTCTTTTCCGATTACTTCACAAAAATGAATCCAAAACTTTTCTTCCAACGCTGCCACAGCTAAATAACGGTTATCTTTTGTTTTATATACTTCATAACAAGCTTTGCCTCCATTTAATGGCAGCTCCCCTCTTTCCGGGTGACTATTTGATACAAAGAAGTTAGGAAGGATTGTTTGCATCCAGGAAACAGCTCCATCCAACATGGAAATATCTATAAATTGTCCCTTGCAAGAGTTCTTTGATTCTATGATGGATAACAAAATACCGATTGCCGCCATAAGGGAGCCTCCCCCAATGTCAGCAATTTGAACAGATGAAAGCAGCGGCTTCCCGCTTCGTTCTCCTTGCAAATTCATCATGCCTGAATAACTCAAATAATTAAGGTCGTGCCCAGCAGCTTCTGCATAAGGACCACTTTGTCCATAACCGGTAATAGCACAATAAATTATCTTTGAATTGTATTTTTTTAGTTCCTCATAATCTAAACCGAGACGTTTCATGACACCTGGGCGGAAAGATTCTACGACGACGTCCGCTGTCTTTACTAAATCTATAAACATTTTCTTCCCCAGTTCAGTTTTCAAATCTATCGAAACACTTCGTTTGTTTCTATTGAGGGATGCGAAAATTGCACTCTGCTCCTGATCTCCGATTTTTGGCTCTTCTTCTCTCGCATAATCCCCTCCATTAGGTGCTTCAATTTTGATAACGTCAGCACCAAAATCAGCGAGTAATAACGTACAATAAGGACCGGGCAGCAGCCGGGTTAAGTCTAGCACTCGAAATGATTCCAAAGGCAGCGTCACTAATATCCCCCCCTTTTTTAATGAATAATTCTACTCTGATAATGTTCCTCCATCTATACTAAATGTTTGGCCAGTAACATACTTTGCCATGTCTGATGCAAGATAAAGAGCAATAGATGAAATGTCTTTTGGCTCTCCTAACTTTCTAAGCGGAATAGTTTTTAAGATCTTCTCCAGCCACTCTTCGTTTTCCATCTCTTTTTCATTTATTTCTGTACTAATCAAGCCTGGGGCAATGGAGTTTACAAATATTCCATACCTGGCCCACTCCGATGCTAGTGATTTTGTTAAATGAATGACAGCAGCCTTACTAGCAGTATACGGCGCAATTCTTTTATACGGTTTTATACCTCCTACAGATGAAATGTTGATGATTTTACCAGCATTCTGTTCTATCATAATCTTTGCAGCTTGTTGACAGCAGAAAAATAACCCTTTCATATTCACATCAAAAATATAATCATAGTCTTCTTCTGTAACTTCAGTAGCCGGTTTTGTCGTATTAACCCCCGCATTGTTTACTAAAATGTCAATTTTCCCGAACTCTTCCATTGTCTTTTTAAACATTGCAGAAATTTCATCCATATTAGAAACATCACATTGAATAGCGATTGCTTTTCTTCCTTTTCCTTGTAGTTCCTCGCTTAATTCCATGCATTTTTCTATATTTCTGCTTGCTATTGCAACAGCTGCTCCTTGATCTGAAAAATCACGGACCATTTGTGCCCCTATACCACGGCTTCCCCCTGTGACTAAAACTACTTTTCCTGTTAAATCAAAAACTTTATCCATTTTGACCACGCCCCCCATACCTTTTTCCACTAAACAGTCAATTCTTTTTCTCGCTTTTTATACTCTTTAAAGATTCGTTTAGCTACGACCATGCGATGCACTTCATCTGGACCATCATATATATGAGCAGCCCTTGCTTCTCTATAGAAGCCTTCTAACGGAGTATCCTTGGAATAACCTAGTGAACCATGCACTTGTATTGCTCTATTAATAACATCATTCAGTATTTTAGCACCATGAAACTTTATTAAAGAAATTTCTTTTCTAGCATCTTCTCCTTGATCCATTTTCCATGCTGCGTGAAGAGTTAACAGTCTTGCTGAAGCCATTTCAGCAGCAGAATCTGCTACGAAATTTTGTATGGTTTGCTGTTCTGCTAAAGGAACTCCCCGAGTCTTTCTTTTCAAAGCATAAGAAACCATGAGATCGAAGCTTCGGTTCATTACACCGAGCCAGCGCATGGCATGTGTTATACGGCCAGGTCCTAATCTCATCTGTGCCAACTTAAATCCTTCACCAGGACTCCCCAGCATGCTGTCTTCTTTTACCCGGCAATTATTAAAACCTAATTCCCAGTGGCCCCCTTCACTGTAATCTCCCATTACTGGAATATCTCTTATTTTTTCAACTCCAGGGTTATCCATATCCACAATAAACATACTCGCACGTTCATGTGGAGGAGCTTCTGGATTTGTTACAGCCATAACAATAACAAAAGAAGACATCCCTGCATTGCTTATGAACCATTTTTTTCCATTAATCACCCATTCATCTCCATCTTTTTCTGCGTGTGTCTCTATTCCTGTCGGATCGGCCCCTGATACATCTCGCTCCGTTAATGCAAAACAGGATCTTATTTCGTCATTTACGATTGGATCAAGATATTTTTTTCGTTGTTCTTCGCTCCCTGCATTTAATAGGATTTCTGAATTTCCTGTATCAGGAGCGGCAGTACCAAATACACGTGGTCCGATCGCACTGCTTCCTAAAATTTCATTAAGAAGACCTAAAAATACAGCCCCAAGCCCCAAACCGCCAGCATGTTTTGGTAAATGCGCAGCCCATAAGTTCTGATCTTTTACTTTTTGTTGGAGTGGTTTTAGAATTTCATCCGGCAAACCTTTCCCTGGAATAATGTACTCTTCAGCCGGATAAACATCTTCTTCCATAATCTTTTTAGCTTTTTGCAGTAATTCGTTCTGTTCTTCGGTTGGACTAAAATCAAACATTGTTATCTAGCTCCTTTTTGATAGTCTGTAATTAAAACTTCTTTTTATCAACTACTTCATAAGCGTGGGTCATCATATTCCGAACTCTTTTATCAAATGTTTTAAATCTCTCATCTTTTGATTTTCCAATTTTCCAACGATAATAAATTTGCTGGAATACAACAGCAAGTTTAAAGTAAGTGAAAGCCATATAAAAATTCATATCCGGAATATTTTTTTTCGTTTTAAGAGCATAGCGATGGATAAATTCTTCCCTTGAAATAAAACCTGGCGTTCCAGTTAAAGATGGTAAACTTTCTTTTAGAATGTCTGGATCGTCCTCTTCTATCCAATAACCTAATGCTCCGGCTAAATCAAAAAATGGATCAGCAACCGTTGCTAGTTCACAATCAAGTATAGCTTTAATCTCACGCAAGTCCGGGGAAAGCAGCATGTTATTTAATTTATAGTCGTTATGAATAACTGCACTGTCATGGGAGGAGGGGACATGGTTAACCATCCACTTACTTAGTTCCTCAAAATAAGGAACGTCGTCTGTTTTTGATTTATTATATCGTTTGATCCACCCATGTACTTGCCTGTTCAAAAAACCTTCAGGAAATCCAAACTCAGATAGACCCGCCTCTTTGTAATCAATTTGATGCAAAGCTGCTAGAGCATCTACCGCATTATAGGATATCGTTTTTAGTTGATCCTCAGAAATGTTTTGACCTGGGGTAAACGACTCGTCTATCACGATCCCTTTTTTACGTTCCATAACATAAAACGGAACGCCAATCACACTTTTATCATCACAAAAAACATATGGTTCTGGGACAAATGAATAATAAGGGTATAGCTTTTTTAAAAACTCAGATTCCCGTTTCATATCGTGAGCCTTGGGTGGCAATGGTCCATTGGGGGGCCGCCGCATCACCGCCTCCCAATTCCCAGAACGTAAATAGTAGGTTAAATTGGATACTCCTGTCGAAAACTGCTCCACTTCTAAAGGCTCTTCTGGGAAATCTTCTATATTTTCTATTAAGTATTTTTTTACCGCATTTTGATCAAAATTCTCCCCCTCACGAATAGGAATAGTTTCTTGAAATACGTGTTGACTCATTAATTCCCCTCCTCAAACAACAGTTATAATGGTGGAGCGGATGACCACTAAGATACCAAACAGTTGTTTTAATTTCAGCCATACACAAGTTGTTTGCCGAGTCCTTATGGCAAATGCTTTGGTTTCCTTTTATCAGTCTAGAAGATAACGCCAGTGAATCTACTTTTTTGTTTTTGAAATTACTGTAAAATATATTTCAAAGGAGCTGTCCCATAAGTTAGTTCTCGGCAAGCGCAACTGGAATATACCCGCTTTCCTCTGGTAACGGTTCCTCGTGAGCCCCCATCACTGTGAGGTATTCACGCTTCCCTATTTCCCGCAGGCGTCTCGCATATTCCAGTTGCTAGATAACCATCACACCCTAAACTAACCTTTTGAGACAGCCCCCTTTAACATAGTCTATATTTATGGGCTCCCCACTCTTTTGTGCCGTTAATATATTTACGGTAATCACGCTGTTTACAAATTATTCCGTGTGATAATTTTTTTAATCCCCACAGTTTTGTTCGCGCTCCCCCGGATAATAGAGCTCAAATAAACGTTTAATCCAGCTTCGGATTAATACGAGTTTTCGGATCATCAGACCATGGTTCTAACACAGGTGTCATATAGTATATTTTCACTTTTCTTTTTTGCAGCCGCCATTTTCCCGTTCGATTACTCAAATCATCCCAATATGTGGCTGATATTAATAAAGGTACACCTACAGCATTTGTAGCCGTAGCTTCCACATCTGCAACGGCAGTAGCAGTTCCTTTTTCAATCTCTACATTAATTACATGATTTGTAGCATGATGATGCGTTTCTGGAAGACCTTCCCATATTGCTTTCGTTTTTTCTAATATTTCTTTTTTGTTCGAGCAGTACCCCCACGGATCCCCAATATCCCAGACTGCATCATCCTCCCAAATATCTAAAAACAATTCTTCATCTTTTTTATCTACACCATGATTATAGTTTGCAATGACTTCTTTAATCTCTTCACGAGCCTCTAAAGCAGCAATACGTTGTTCTAACGTTAAGTTACTAACCGTACTCATAATCATACTGCCCCTTCTCTTTTAAAATGTGAATGTAAAAAAACATTCTTTTAGAATAACTAGGCCGGACGCTGACCCCTTATGGCAAAGGCCGTTTGTTGAAGACAAGTGTGAACGTGTAAGCTCATCAGTGTTTGGAAGTACGTCCTGTGTCAACCTCGAACTGGCTTGCACAGGACATGCTATCTTTTTGGTATCAACACGAAGTTCGATGGCTGCTTTTGTAAGTGCTTACCATATGCTGTCAAAGCTTTCTCATGTTACTGAGTGACAGTCTTTTTTCCTGTTGGCTTAAAATACGGCATTACATCACGAGCAAAGTTTTTCATTGTTTTCATGACTTTCCGGTGTTCCATATCACCCATTCGGAACCAGTTAGACATACTAGTAATTCCATATTTTTCGATATCCTCAAGCTTTTCGATGGCCGTATCTGGATCTTCTAATAGAGCAATACCTGCTTCATTCAAACCTTTCACATCAACTGGACCGGACATTTCTTGAGCCACTTCTGCAAATCTTTCATAACTTTCAGCCGCTTTTTCTCCTCTTGCTCCAGGCACTTGATTTAACACCGTGTCAAAATAGCGGGCCATTTCTTTTTCTACATTTTTAATCGCTTGTGCTTGTGTATCCGCTATGTTCATTTGTAAGTTCATATGAATAGAAGGATTAATTCCTTGTTTGATCATTCGGCTTCTAGTCTCAGAAATATATTTTTTCAATTCATTCATATCCATCAATGTAGGAGTACACATAAACTCGGTCATTCCTTTTTCAACAGCAATGTCAAAGGTTGCCGGGCTGATAGCAGCTAAATAAAATGGAATTCTCTCTTGTACTGGTTTCGGTGTTAATGACACATTCTCTAGTTGATAATGTTTTCCATCATAGCTGAAGGAGTCGTTGTACCACAATCCTTTAATGATATCTACACTTTCCCAAAACACTTCTCTAGTATCTTTCATTTCAAGTCCAAGACCTTTAAACTCTATAGGCTGATAGCCGCGGCCTGCACCAAATTTCAGACGTCCGTTACTTAAATTATCGACCATCGCAAAGTCCTCAGCAATTCGAACAGGGTTATCAAAGTTTAAGTTACATACGGCCATTCCAATATCCATTGTCTTTGTTACCTGAGCGATAGCGGCTGCAGCTACTTGCGGGGACGGCATACTACCATAAGCTGTAAAATGATGCTCTGCCAGCCAAACACTTTCAAATCCTAATTCTTCCGCATACTGAATTTGCTCTAGCATCTCGTTGTAAGCCTTTTCATATTTGCCATCATAACATTCCAACACATAAAAAAGTCCAAATTTCATTTAAAACACTCCTCATAAAATATTTATTTTAATAACTGCAAAAGCAGTTATTAATAAACTAATTACAAAAATTCAAAATAATAAGATCACTGAGATCCCCAGCCCCCGTCTACTTTCCACACTTGACCAGTAATAAAATCGGCTTCTTCAGATGCTAGAAAAAGTATCAAATTAGCTACTTCTTCTGGTTTTCCTAACCGCCCAGCCGGGGTGGCCTCCGAAAAAGCTTTCGTCATTTCCGGGGTGTTGTTTCCTAAGATAGGAGTGTCAATTATTCCAGGTGAGACGGCATTGACTTGAATATTGTCTCTTGCATATTCCATCGCTACCTGTCTGGACATTGCAGCTACCCCACCTTTAGCTGCTGAATAAGATACTAAGTTGGTCAAACCAACATGAGCGGCTAAAGAAGCAATATTTATAATTTTTCCTTTTTTCTTTTTCAACATTTCAGGAATTACTGTTCGCATCCCTAAAAAAGCACCCTTAAGATCTATGTTAATCATTCGATCCCACTCTTCTTCTGTTTGGTCTATTAATTTATCAGACCCTCTTGAAGTAACTCCGGCAATATTTCCTAATATATCAATTGTTCCAAATTGATCCTTTGTTGCTTTGACAACATTTTCCCAATCTGAACTATTTGTAATGTCTCCTCTAAAAGCGATAGCTTGTTCATTTGTTTTCTTGATCTCTGTAACTGTTTCTTCCTGACCTTTAAGGTCATAACATACAACGCTTGCTCCTTCTTTCCCAAATCTCAAGGCAGTTTCTTTTCCAATCCCTGAACCGGCACCTGTTACGATAGCTACTTTTCCAGAAAGCCTCATTTTCTTTCCTCCTTCAAGGATTTAAATGTTCATGCTTTGAACATTAATAAAGTGCAGACCCTTCTCTTACACGGACAATAAATGCCCTAACTTTTTCTGTTTTGTTTTGAGGTATTTTTCGTTATCTTTATCGTGAGGAAACTGAAGTGGGACACGGTGAATCACTTTTAATCCATAACCGTTTAATCCTTTGATTTTTTTGGGATTATTCGTTAACAAGTTCATCTTTGTTACCCCTATGTCACGAAGGATTTGAGCGCCAATACCATAATCCCGAAGGTCAGGAGGAAAACCTAATTTTTCATTAGCTTCAACAGTGTCATAACCTTCTTCTTGCAATTTGTAAGCTTTCATTTTGTTTAAAAGGCCTATCCCTCGTCCTTCTTGTCTCATATACAACAAAATGCCGCAATCTGACATCGAAATCTGCTGCAGTGCTGCTTCAAGCTGTGATCCACAGTCACACCGGCAAGATCCGAACACGTCACCTGTTAAACACTCCGAGTGTACACGAACTAAAGGTACTTTCTCCGACGTGATATCTCCTTTTATTAAAGCAACATGATCTTTGTTTTCCACTGTGTCGGAGTAACCTAAGGCTTTAAAATTGCCGTATGTTGTTGGGAGGTTGATTTCTATTTCTTTAGAGACTAGTTTTTCTTTTTGACGCCGGAACTGAATTAAATCTTTTATCGTAATCATTTTCAAATCAAATTGTTTAGCAATTTTCATCAGATCCGGAACCCTGGCCATACTGCCGTCTTCTTTTATGATTTCACAAATAACGCCTGCTGGTTTACTATCACATAACTTGGCCAGGTCAACAGCAGCCTCCGTGTGACCTGCACGTCTCAATACGCCTCCGTCTTTGGCTATTAAAGGAAATATATGTCCAGGTTTTTTAAAGTCAGATTCTGTAGTTTCGCTGTTAACGATTGCTTGTATCGTGGCTGACCGATCAAAAGCAGAGATACCTGTGGTGGTCGATGTATGATCTACACTCACAGTAAACATGGTATGGTGCGGATCTGTATTATTATCTACCATCGGAGAAAGACAAAATTTTGCAGCATAGCTTCTATCTATTGGTGTACACACAAGCCCCCTGCCATGCTTAATCATAAAATTAATTGCTTTCGGTGTGGCTTGTTCCGCTAATACTAAAAAATCCCCTTCGTTTTCCCGATCTTCATCATCACAAACAATGACTATGTTTCCTTTTTTCAGTTCTTCTACAGCCACTTCTATTGAATCGAACATCCTCACCATCTCCTTGAATGAACATTCATAACAGAGTCAAACATTTTCAAACAACTGTTTGTTTGTTTATATTATAAAAGCTCACTCGATATTTGTAAACTTTTATTTTAAATTTTTAGAAAATTTTTTATTCGATTTTTAAACTTTGTTAAAGGATCAAAGTATAAGCAAAACGATGACTTCCGCTATTTGGCTTGGCGGTTAGCCACGTTTTTCTAAAAATGCTCAGTCGAAATTAAGTGAAACAGGTTCTTCAATGGTCAGGAGGGAAAAATAAAATGCTCCAACTACTGTGAAGCATTTTCGTGTTAGCAGGTTATTTTATTGGTAAGTATATAGAAGATGATGTGTTCAGCCTATCGCTTGTCGAAATTTGCGACAGCCTGCCGCACAAACTTTTCAAATTGTTTTCCTATTTCATCCATGGAATAGTGGCTTTCCGTAGAATACCACCGCTGCATATAGTTATATATACCAAAAATAGCGAAAACCATTAATTTAGGATCTAAATCATTTCGAAAGTTATTCGTTTCGACACCTTCTAAAATGATTTTTCTAAATAGACGATCATATTCGTTACCTAAATCAGCAATTTCCCCGCCAAAATCAGAATGAAACCATTCTATAGATATCCAAACAAAAAGTTCTGATTGATATTTTTCAAAGCTATCGACATGATTTTTTAAAGCTCGTTCTAATTTTTCAGTAGGACTGGATTGTGATTCTGCTATATTTTTTAGATTTATGGTCATTTCATATAAAGGTCTTTGTACTACCTCATACAGTAGATCGTCTTTTTTGCTGATGTAGTAATAAAGACTTCCTTTTAGCATTCCGACTTCATTCGCAATATCTTCAAGTGTAGCTTCTTTATACCCTTTGATTCTAAAGATTTCCGCAGCAGCACTTACTATTTTTGTAAACTTTTCACTTGATTTTTTTGTATTAAAGGAACGTTTTTTTACTTCATTCAACATGACGACCGCCTTCCCTTACATTTCAAACAGTTGTTTGTTTTATTATAACAACCTTTTATTCATTCCTCAATCTTTTCTTGGCTTATTTTTACAATCTATCGTCTATTATGTTTATAATTCATTACTAAAGAAAACTACGCCAAGCCTTTAGGTGAAGACGATTGCTTAGTTGAACTTATACTGATTTCATCAAAATTTTGACGACGTCGATGATTGATCCATTCTAAAATTTTATATTTTCCTATCAGTGTAAGAAAAGCGCAAGCGCCCTGGTCAGCCGCGACAGGTCCTGGACTTTCGCGCAGGGTCGCCTGCGGCCCGGAGTCGAAAGGGAAGACATAAGACGTTCAGCTAAAACCGTCACGTCCTGTGACAACGCTGAACTGACCCACATCGTGTGCGCCTGAGCGGCTGGGCGCTGAAGCTAGACATCAAAAACGCCACATATTTATAATTTCTTACCTTGTAAGAAAAGCGCAAGCGCCTTGCTCACGAGCGACAAGTCCTGGAGGGGCGGCACATGGAAAGCTGATCTTTGCTTTCCATTGACGAACCGAAGGAGTCTCGAGCGAGTAGGCGCTTGCGCTAGACATGTAAAACGCCAACTATTTATAATTTCTTACCTTTTAAAAAAGCCGTCCCCTGTGGAACGGCTCTTTATCAATTAGATTTATTATTAACTAGAATGCTTGTACGAAAGATTTTTCTTTAAGGAGTTTCCGACTTGTTCAATCGACTTTCTCGCATCATCCATAATTCCAGACATCCAGAAAAATCCGTGAATCTGACCATCATATCGTGTGCGTTCAACAGGAACCCCAGCTTCTTTTAGACGGTCAGCATATTCCTCGCCCTCATCTCGTAATACATCGTATTCTGCAGTAATTACTAGTGCGGGGGGAAGATTGCTCAAGTCATCTGCACGAAGCGGTGCGGCATAAGGGTTTGTTCTATCTTCTTTGTCAATGTAATGATCAGCAAACCAATGCATACCTGCCGTTTCTAAAAAGTGGCCTTCTCCATTTTCCCGATATGATCCCGTATCAAAAGTAAAATCAGTTACAGGATAGATTAAATACTGATAAGCGATAGATGGGCCGCCACGATCTTTAGCCATCAAAGGTACTACTGCAGCCAGGTTGCCACCGGCACTGTCTCCTCCAACTGCTAAGCGGTCTGGGTCTCCATTGTACTTAGAAATATTTTCTGAAACCCAATTTGTAGCTGCATAGCAATCTTCAGGTGCAACAGGAAACTTGTGTTCAGGGGCAAGTCTGTAATGAACGGATACAACCAAACATTCAGAAACATTCGTAACAGCTCGTAGAGTAGAATCCGCAACCTCTAAATCTCCTGTTACCCAGCCGCCGCCAGGATAGTAAACAAATACAGGAAACGGACCTTCACCTTCAGGAGTATAAATGCGAATATCAATGTCTGTACCGTTAACTGGAATGGATAAATCTTCAACTTTTGCCACATTTTCGGGTTCTCCGCCTATGGCTTTAAAGTTTTCAAGAAGTGCATTTCGGTTTTCTTCCACCGTCATTTCCTCGATTGCAGGAGCACCTTCTGCTTTTGCTGCTGCAATTTGATCCAAAAAAGCTTTTGCTTGTGGATGTAATGGCATACTTTATCCCCCCAACTTTGGTAATCGCTTTCAACGACATTATATACGCACATCAAATTAAAAAGCAACATAATTTTAATAAAATTAAGAAAATTTAACATATTTTATAGTATTTAATAATTACTTCTTTAACGCTCGTAAAAGGATTTTGACCTGCTTCACACTTTGATTTGTTAAATTATTATGTGATGAAATAGCCCAATCATAAATTCCCCCGCGCATCCATGTTGTAATCAGCAAAGTCATTTCTTCCGAGTCGTAAGCCATAGTAAATTCTTCATTTTCTTGTCCTTGGCACACGTATGAATTTACAAGCTGATAAATCAATCTATCCGTTTTTGAGAGATGACTCTGGCTTTCAGGATTACTAAGATAAATGACTCTTACCAATTCTTTACCAATTGTACCGCTTATATATTCCATCTGCCCTTCCGTTAATTTAATTATTTTTTCCGCAGCACTTAAATGATTTGGCAGCATTTTTGTAAAAGTTTTATAAAAATGATCCATTTCATCGAAGATGTGTAAAAAGATTTCATGTTTTGATTTGAAATATATATAAAACGTACCTTTTGATACACCAGAATATTCAACAATTTTATCTACTGTCACATGCTGATAGCCATATGTACTTATTAATTCAATAGCTGAGTTTAACAGCTTCTTTTTTGTCTGTTTTGCTTGCTGTTTTCGTGTCGTCATATAAACACACCCTTAATTTTTTGAAAATATATAATATTGACAATTATTAAAAGTTAATATAACATAACTTTACTAAGTGACCAATAGTCACTGTCTTTGCAAATATAAGTTTTTTGTCGATATTAAGCAGATCCGCAGACTTTTTTGCTGCCGCTAACTCTTTTACAGATTGCCGCCTCAACTGAACTAGCTTACTCCTTTGATAAGGGTTTTTCGACATATACATATCTATCCCTATAACTGCTCTACTCAATAAGCAGTAAAGAAGTTTGGAAAAATGAATAGAGAAAGGATTTTCATTATGATTTATCAATATCTTCCTGTTGACCGAATTCATTATGGAGTAAATGTAGTCGATCAAGAGATAATTCATGAGATACAGCAGTTAAAAGCTAGTAAAGTCTTAATGGTAACTACTAACAGCATGCTTAAAACAAGTCCATACGAGAACTTGGTCCAACTGCTTCATGCAAACCAAATCGAAACGTATGAAGCGATTTTAAAACAACATGTTCCAGGTAATGTGTTAATGCAAAACATTCAAGAGATAACCCGCTTTAACCCTGATCTGATTATCAGCTGCGGGGGAGGCAGTCCTATTGATGCCGGAAAAATTCTTTCTTTTGTTCTAGCAGAGAATATCCAATCAGAAGAAGAGATTTATCCTTATTCCGTAAACGTTGCAGAAAAACCTCTAAACATGTCTCATTATGTTCCTCACATCGCCATTCCAACGACATTATCAGCCGCTGAATTTACAAGCATCGCAGGAATCACAAGCAGTAAAAATCGTGCCAAATATAAGTTTTCTCATTTAAATATGACACCATCTTTCGTCTTTTTAGATCCAGTTTTTACACAGGACACACCGGACTGGCTTTGGGCTTCTACTGGTATGCGAGCTGTCGATCATGCAGTAGAAACGCTTTATTCTCCTTTTCCTAATCCAGTAAACACAGGATTAGCTTTACAAGCTTTAAAGAAATTGTATAAATATTTACCACTCAGTAAAAAGAATCCGTCCCACTTGGAATACCGTCTTGAGTGTCAAATGGGGGCATGGCTTTCTTTGTTTTCTGTTGTAAATATTAAGTTAGGGCTTTCACACAGTATCGGCCATCAGTTGGGCTCCACGTATGATATACCTCACGGAATGACGTCAGCTATTATGCTTCCGCATGTGATGACGTTTCTCTTGCCGCGTACCTATGAAGCACAAGCTCAGATTCCGGAAGCATTAGGAGAAACAGACCCATATAAAAATGTAAAAGAAAAAGCGGAAATGTCGCCGACTCTTATTAAAAATCTTATTCTGGATTTAGACATACCCCATCAATTAAGAGATTTTAATGTAACAAAAGAAAGCCTTACGGAAGTAGTCCGCCATATACTTATGGACATTCAGGGAGAAGAAAATACGGTTGTTTTGGAAACAAACGACTTGAATAAAGAAATATTTTCTCTATTAGAAAAGGCCTGGTAAATAACATTTTTTGAAAGCGCTTTAAAATTTATTATTATATTTTGAGGTGATAATAATGAAATACGAAGAACTGATGAATCGTTTTTCATGGGAAGAAGTAATAAGTACATTTGATTGGGATATGAATGAATATTTCAATGCAGCCCATGAGTGTTGTGATCGTTGGGCAGACGCCCCTGACCGTATCGCCATTTACTGGGAAAATGAAGCAGGACACAAAGAAACATGGACCTTTCGAAAACTAAAAGAACAGTCTAATCGAATGGCTAATGCACTTCGATCGAAAGGAGTAAAAAAAGGGGATCGCGTAGCTGGTCTTCTAGGGAAGGATATGGAACTGTACGTTACCGTACTGGCGGTTTGGAAAATCGGCGCTGTCTATGTCCCTTTATTTACAGCTTTCGGCCCTGAAGCAATTAAATACAGGCTTGAGAACGCTGAATGCAAAATTTTACTTACAAATCAAGAACAAGCAAATAAATTAAAGGGAATAGATATTTCTACAGAACTTATACTGATTGACGGCCTTACAAGAAACGGACAAACATTTTGGGAATATATTAACTCCTTTTCTGCTGAACACGAGACAGAAAAAACCGATGTGATGGACCCATGCGCTATTCAATACACTTCTGGTTCAACTGGTTTACCAAAGGGAGCTGTATGGGCGCACAAAATTTTTGTTAGTTCCTATCCATTTTTGAAATACGGCATAGGTGTTGAGCATGATGATCGATTATATGGAGGTGCTGATCCGGGCTGGGCATTCGGCCTTATCAATTGTACTTTTGCTCCTTTAAGTTTTGGAATCTCTATTCTTTCCTATAAAGGACCATTTGACGTTGCCACTGTTTATAGATTACTTGAAGAATATAAAATTTCCAATTTTGCTTATGCACCTACTGCTTTTAGAATGATGATGGCTGCAGGCTCTGAACTTGTCCAGAAATATAACATCCAAGTCAAAAAATTCAGCAGTGCTGGAGAACCTCTAAACGCAGAAGTAGTACGCTTCTTTAGAGAAAATTTCGGCCGGGAAATTTATGATCAATATGGTGCAACAGAAACAGGTATGATTGTTAACAATTTAAATGTGACGGACATGACGGTTAAACCAGGTTCTATGGGACTTCCTGCACCGGGTTTTCATATTGCAATAGTAGATAATGAAGGAAATCCCGTGAAAAGGGGAGATGTAGGGCAAATTGTAGTAGATACCACTCATTTCCCCCATTTTTTCCTTGGGTATTGGAATGATCCCGAAAAAACGGAAAGTAAAATGCTCGGAAAATGGTTTAAAACTGGTGACTTAGCAAATCAAGATGAAGAAGGATATTTTTGGTTCCAAGGCCGCGATGACGATATTATTTCAAGCGCAGGATATCGAATTGGTCCGTTTGAAGTAGAGAGCAGCCTCATTGAACACCCAGCAGTGGGTGAAGCTGCTGTAGTAGGTAAACCTGATAGCGCAAAAGGTGAAATTGTAAAAGCATTTGTCGTTTTGAATCCATCTTTTCAGGGGTCTGATGAGCTAGCGAAAGAATTAAGTGATTTTGTAAAGGGAAAATTATCTAAACACCAGTACCCAAGGGAAGTAGAATTTGTCGATAGTCTTCCTAAAACACCAAGCGGGAAGATTCAGAGGTATCTTTTGAGAAAAGAATCGGCTAAACATTAAAGGGCGCTCTAAAAGGGCTATCTCAATAAATTTGGGATAGCCCTTTCTCAAAAGGTAAGAAATGATAAATAGTTGGCGTTTTACATGTCTAGCGCAAGCGCCTACTCGCTCAAGATTCCTTCGGTTCGTCAATGGAAAGCAAAGATCAGCTTTCCATATGCCGCCTCTCCAGGACTTGTCGCTCGTGAGCAAGGCGCTTTCGCTTTTCTGATCGAACAGAACAGACATCTGAGCATGTTTAAAGAATGCTTGCTTTAATGGAGAAACTAAGAATCTTACCATAATGTCTATTAAAAGAGCAGCTTCTCCTTATGAACACTATGACTGAACAACTACATCCCAGCTTCCAAGAGTGGTAACGTCTTCAGCCTCTTTTTCTCCATACCCTTCACATACAAATCCGGGTATTTCCTTACCATCTTCAAGTTCTACTTTACCGATTCCTAAGGGTGCTGGAATTTGTGCTGTAAAGCTGCCAAAGCTTGTGAGAGGCATTTCCCAGATTTCAAGCTGAATAGAATCTCCACCTTCTGGTTGTTTGATTAAGCCTGGTTTTATCGGTTCGCTAGGCAGTTTATAAAATTTATACTTCGGTGCTGTATTAGCTTCCTGCACAAATCGTGCCCCATGATCATACATCTGCTGTTCCAAAGGAAAACCTCTCATATGAAGTCCGCATACAGCAACCAAAGTAGTTTCCTGTTCCGAACTGTTTGGCGCAGTTTGAATCGTTTCTTTTGAAAATGCTGCCGCTGCTCCGAAAACGAGATTTTCACTTTCTGCTAAACCAAACAACGTAATGCCAAAAGGGAGATCCTTGTCAGCTTCTTTTCCAGGAACGGCGACTGCACTTAAATCAAGCAGATTACAGTGATTAGTGTAGCGCCCCATGTCGTTATTTGTCTGAATGGGATCTTTGCGAACCTGTTCTCTTGTCCATGTGCCACCGCATGTAGGCAGCGCCAGAACAGCATTTTTTAATAGTTTTTTCGTTTCTAGTTTGATTGCCTGCAGTTTATGAATAGCATGGAAGACAGAAGCTGCATCATATTTATCACTAGAACCAGAACACAATACTTGTTCCGTTACTGGAAAAGCACTGTTTGGATTTTTTTCTATAAAATCACCTAAAGCAGCCCAGCGTTCCGCAATCCATGGTCCTCCGTAAAGAATGCTTGCAGCTTCTGAAAATAAATTTGTATCAATATACTCTGTCTTCATATCCAATTCCCCAAGTCGTCCCACAGCTTTTTTCCAGGCTTCTTCATATTTTTCTGCATATGGTCCGTAAAAAGATGGTGTTTCTTTTGGTAATAGGACTCTCTCTGGCTGCTTTCCTGCCGGAGTGGTCATCGATTTAGACCAAGGATCTGATTCGTCTTCCCCGCGGACAACGGCATCCACTTCTAGAGCTTCTTGTAAACTATGAGAAAACACGGTAACACAATCAAGGCTCTCACAAGCTGGTACAACACCCTTTATCGGCCAAGCTCCTAAAGAAGGTTTAAAGCCGACAAGGT
The DNA here is from genome assembly GCF_009765375.1 of Alteribacillus sp. YIM 98480. Classification (GTDB taxonomy): domain Bacteria; phylum Bacillota; class Bacilli; order Bacillales; family Marinococcaceae; genus Alteribacillus. The sequence goes on along the minus strand of NZ_VTOK01000001.1, from coordinate 268,674 downwards.
TATTTAATGCTGCTGGTACACGACCAGAACCAGCTGTGTCTGTACCGAGGGCAAAAGCTGCCTGTCCCCTGGCAACCGCTACAGGAGAACCTGCGCTGGATCCGCCGCTAATGAGTTCTTCACGTAAACTATTATGCGTTTCCCCGTAGGGACTTCTTGTCCCAACTAAACCAGTTGCAAATTGATCTAAATTTGTTTTGCCTACTGGAATGGCACCTGCCGCTATTAATCTTTCCGCAACAGCTGCATGTTCAGGCGGTGTATAAGCATAATCAAGACAGCCCGCAGTAGTAGGTATACCTGCCAAGTCAATATTGTCTTTCAATGCAAACGGTACTCCCCAGAGTGGAGCATCTTCCGGATCCATTTCCTCCAAGTTCTTTAGGTAGGGAAGGATCCAATCCAGAGAAGGAGGGGTAATCCAAATATTCATGTCCTCGTCTGCTTTTGCCTGCTCGACAATGGTTTCGATTACTTCCTTTGGCGTTGTTCCTTGATTTTTATAGGCTTGTTGAAGACCTAAAATGGTGAGTTTTCTGTTCATGTAATAGGCACCTCGCTTTCTTTTTCTTCGGCAATACCAGCAATCAGCTGTCCAGCTTGTACTTCATCTCCCGGCTCGACATGCACTGAGTGAATATATCCCTCACAAGGGGCGTGCTGCGGAAACTCCATCTTCATGCTTTCTTCAATAATAATCGTCTCGTCCTTTTTCACATACTGCCCTGGCTCTACGAGTACTTTCCAAACGCTTCCCGGCATCGTGCAGCGCGCTGCAGTTTCTCCTTCAGGCAGCTCTTCTTCTACGATAGCACTACCGCTGTTTTCTTCACCGACATGTTCAGCAATTCCAAGTTCCTTCCACCGTTCTCTCTCCGCATTAAAAGCCGCTTGTTGGTTGGCACGGAACTCTTCTGCTCTTTCTTTGATAGACTCTTGAAACTCTAAATATTCGCCGAGGTTAAATGTCGTTTCCGTAATATCTGCTTCAAATCGACCTCGTAAAAAATCTTCTCTCATCTTCATTAGCTCATCAGCTTCTACCGGGTAATATTGAATTTGGTCAAAGAAACGCAGCAGCCACGGTTTTCCTGGTTCAAAACTTTTCGTAGACTGAAGCCGGTTCCACATTTGAATGGTTCGACCGACAAATTGATAGCCGCCAGGGCCTTCCATCCCATAAACACACATATAGGCTCCGCCGATGCCAACAGCATTTTCTGGTGTCCACGTTCTCGCTGGATTGTATTTCGTTGTAACGAGACGGTGGCGTGGATCTGTTGGTGTTGCAAGCGGTGCTCCTAAGTAAACATCACCGAGCCCAAGTACAAGATAGTTCGCATCAAAAACAATTTTCTTTACATCTTCAATACTATCGAGCCCATTAATACGTCGAATAAATTCGAGATTATCAGGACACCAGGGTGCATCAGGACGTACATTTTGCTGGTAGCGTTCCGTTGCAAGCTGTGTAGATGGGTCATTCCAAGACAATGGTAGCCTTACAATTCTTGAAGGTACTTCTATCGATTCAAGTGGAGGAAGTTGTTTGTCAATTTCGAGCACTTTCTCGCCCGCTTCATACGCGGTCATTTTCAGCGGATCAATATGGATTTGCAGAGACCGTACTCCCGGCGTCATTTCTATGACTGGAATATTTCCGTCTTCTGCGATAGCTTCCATTAACACTTGCACCTGAAAACGCAGTTTTAAGTCCAGCTCCATTTCACCGTATTCTACGAGTATATATTCATCTCCGCTGTATCGGATTGCAACCGGAAAACGTCGTCCAGTTTCTTCATATATAAATAGCGGATAATCTGGAGTAAATGATTGCTGCTCTGCTGGAAGCTGAAGCATCGGCAAGTCATCTCGATTACCTGTTCCTATTGCTTCTAGATTTTCTTCTTGAACCTGGCGCAAATCATTTGCTTCTTCAATCGTTAGCAGTTGAAAACGAACAGTATCTCCTGGGTGCAGCTGACCGATTTTCCAAAATTCTGCCGAAGCTGTTGTTACCGGGCAGACAAAACCACCGAGACTTGGGCCGTCCGGGCCTAATATAATCGGCATATCGCCTGTTAAGTCAAGTGTGCCTACTGCATATGCATTGTCATGTATATTGGAAGGATGCAATCCTGCTTCTCCTCCATCTTCACGAGTCCAGTTTGGAGCAGGTCCAATGAGACGTACACCAGTACGTGAACTATTAAAATGAACCTCCCACTCTGTTTCTGAAAGCTGAGTTAAATAATCTTCTTGTAAAAATTCTTCTGTACAATGAGGTCCTGGAATAACTCCAATTGTCCATGTGTTTGTAATCTGCGGCTGATAGGCATACGACAGTTTTTCTGGTTGAATCGAATTCTTTCCTTTTTTGACTGCAAGCACATCTCCAGGACGGAGTGCACGCCCGCCATGTCCGCCAAAACCGCCTAAAGTAAAAGTAGAAGAGCTGTCTAGAATTTTTGGCATATCAAGGCCGCCTTCTATAAGCAAATAGGTTCGCATTCCTTCAGCAGCTTCTCCAAACTCAAGAACTTGCCCTTTTTCAGCATAAACTGGTTTATACTTTGGTACTGTCTCGTTATCAAGATTTGCTTGCATATCTGCTCCAGTGATACAAAACCACAGGCTATTTCGAAAACGGTAAGAGCCCCCGCGCATTGTAAGTTCAATGCCGCTTGCATCATCTTCATTTCCCAAGAGTTTATTTCCGATTCTAAACGAATACGGATCCATCGCCCCACATGGCGGAACACCAACATCCCAGTGTCCTGTTCTTCCAGGCCAATCCTGTACGGTCGATTGTACTCCTCCATCTATAACTTCGAGAGTGTTTTCCCCTGGTGAAAAATGTTCCAGCATTCTCGTATAAACGTCTCCTTGTTTAACACTTTCTTCTTCCAAAAGAGACTGGATATAGAAAAGATTCGTAGTAATGCCGTAAAATCTTGTCTCCTCTAGTACATTACTCAGTTTTTGCAGGGCATCTTCTCGATTTTTTCCGTGAACAATAATTTTAGAAAGCATTGGGTCATACATCGTAGTGATTTCAATGCCGTTTCTTACCCACGTTTCATTTCTAGCTTTCTCTGAAAAAACCGCGCTGTCGAGCGAGCCTGCGCTTGGACGAAAATCATGATGACAATCCTCTGCATAAATACGAGCCTGTATACTGTGGCCTTCAGGTTGTTCCATTTTATTTTTCAAATCTAAGAGCTCATCAGCTGCTTCTTTTATCATCCACTCTACCAGGTCTATATCTAGTACTTCTTCTGTAACACCATGTTCTACTTGTAACCTCGTATTCATTTCTAGAAAATAAAATTCTTCTGTGTCCGGGTCATAAAGGAATTCTACTGTTCCAGCACTGCGATAGCCTGCTTCCATCGCCAGACGTTCAGCCGCCTGTAACATTTTTGTTCTAACATCTTCTGCTAGATTAGGGGCCGGACTTTCTTCGACTACTTTTTGGTTGCGGCGCTGAATAGAGCAGTCTCTTTCCCCAAGAGCTGTTACTTCTCCAAAGCGATTTCCAAAAATCTGCACTTCAACATGACGTGCTTTTGCTATATATTTTTCTAAAAACAAGCCGCCATCATTAAAGTTTGTTTCGGCCAGATGTTTGACCCCGTCGTAAGCCGCTTCGAGAGCTTGCCCGTCTTCACATACCCTCATTCCGATGCCGCCCCCGCCAGCTGTACTTTTTAAAATGACCGGGTAACCAATAGCTTCAGCTTCATACAGTGCTTCATCTAAATTTTCGATTAAATTAGTTCCGGGAAGAAGCGGAACTTCAGCCTTTTTTGCCATATCTCTGGCTGAATGCTTCAAACCAAATAACTCCATTTGTTCTGGAGTAGGACCGATAAACGAAATCCCCTTATCGCTGCATTTACGGGCAAAATCAGCATTTTCACTTAGAAAGCCATATCCAGGATGAATTGCCTGAGCTCCAACTTCGCTGGCTTTTTCTAAAATCAAATCGGCATTTAAATAACTTTCATTTGCTGGTCCTTCTCCCAGCAAAACAGCTTCATCAGCGTTTTCTACATGAAGACTATCCTGGTCTGCTTTTGTATACACCGCAACAGAGGCAATACCTAATTTTTTTAGTGTCCGTTCAATGCGGACGGCAATAGCGCCGCGGTTAGCAATCAGTACTTTATCAAACATCATGACCTCTCCTTTATATAGTTGATATCTCTTTTATCATTTATGGTTTTTTTACTCGTCCCAAATGAGCAGACGAAGCGGTGTTGGGTTGTAGCCGCTGCATGGATTATTAAGCTGCGGACAATTACTAATAAGAGCAGTAGTACGGCTTAGAACCTTCATCTCCACATAATGACCGGGACCAGATATCCCATCTGCAAACTCAAGACCGCCTTCTGGACTTAATGGCACATTCATGAAGAAATTAATATTCGGAGCTAAATCTCTTTTCGTATAATTGCCCCCATAATTGGCAAGCTGCATCATAAACGTATCTCTGCAGTTATGCATGGGCAGCCTGTCGTGAGCATAGCGGACGGTGTTGCTTTGTGCTGAGCAGGCACCCCCTAATGTATCGTGACGTCCTACTGTATCGGCTTCGATTTTTAACAACTCTTTCCCTGACTCTGCCCGGAGTATGGATCCAGTTGTTAAATAAACATTACTTTGTGCTGATATCGTAGCAATTGCGCTATAATGATCTTCCGGATTTTCAGCGTCAAAAAACAACGTGTCTGCTGCCTGATTTCCTTCTTCATCGACAATCCGAAATACCTGGCCTGGTTTTAATTCACGCATCCATCCTTCTCCTGCCGGCACTAGTTGATCGTACACCGCATTTTCTGGTTTCCTTGAGCTTTTTGTTTGAGTAATTACAGTCATAAGAAGTCCTCCTTTAAAAAATGTTTGTGGTTTTTAACGTGACGACCGCAGTTGCTATTTGCCCAGCCACCACTCTAACGTTCGAGATTGTCTTTCATTGTTTATAGATGGTATCTATCGTTCCATCTTTTGGAAACCGTTCGTGCTTTGCACGTTTTATTGTCCAATCATTACGTGATAGTCCCATGTATTCTCAAAAGCACGCCGATTTTCCAAACGATAATTTGCACAGTAATCTAATTCATCGGCCTCTTCCCCCGGAATAAGCTCCACTTTCACCGGTACGGATGGGTACGTTTGGCTTGGATTATGCGGATTAGGCGTATTTGACAGAATTAACAACACATCCATATCCGTTCGCAATCTTACTGTGTCACCTTTTTTGCAGTGATTTTCATCAAATTGCATAGATCCATCCTCACTTGCAGAAATTTTTGAAAACAAATTAACGTTTGGCACCAGATCACGAAGATTTAAGCCATTTCTCACTAGCTCCATCGCAAAATTTTCCTGTCCGCTTCTTAAAAAGTCATTTTGCAATTCTTGAAAGCTCGTTTTTCCATATTGCTCGTCTGTAAAACCACGAGAAGTATAGCCTCCAATTGGGTCATGCCAGCCGAGACTGTCTTCTACAATGCTTGCCAGCACGCGGCCGTTATCACTCATCAAAACGTTTCCTTTGGAAAGGTGAGAGGTATGTTGAGCTTTTAATGTATCCGGCATATTATACCGTTCCGTTAAATTAGCAGCGTTGTATAGTAAAACTGATAAATTTGCTCCGTCTTCAAGAGCTGTAAATCGAAGATAGTTTCCCTTTGCTATCGTTCCCGACCACTTTGCCCCAGGTTCTAGTGTCAAACTCCATGTTCTGTTCATTAAATATTCCTCCTCTAAACTTTAATTAGAAAAACTTGGCTTGCTGCCGTGTCCTTATAGCGGAAGTAGAAAAACGTAAAAAAAATAAAAGCCCAGGAGAATTTAATCTCCCAGGCTTTTGTCCCTCCGTGTATACAGGCCGCTGTGCATTTCCAGCAGTCTGTACGCTCTCTCTTGGACCAGTCCCAGCTTTTTCACCTGCTGGCGGAACCCTAGACAGCTTTTTTGTTCTCCAATTGTCGAGAACCTATATGCGCTTGTGAATTGCGTTGAATTTAATTTGTAGTATAGACAAACCATCTGGATACCTGCAACACCATTGTTAGGTTTCTTGACAAACTATTTTTATTACTTTTTATCTTTTTGTTTTTGATATTTTTCTTTTTCAGCTCTATCCACTGTCAAATTAGGGTTTTCCATACAAACAATAATAAAGTTTGTCAGGTTCTCTAACACAAATGTTGCAACTTTCTTCTTTTTACCGAAAAAATGAACACCATGAAATGAATTACTCCTTTCGCGAAGGGGATAAAAAATTAAATAACAATTATATATTTTTCTAAAAAAGTTTTTTCGTTTTTCTATTAATCTATTAAAGAGAGGTTATTTTATGAGTACAAAAACGGAACTAAAGAAGACCCTGACCCTTCCGCAAGTCGTATTTTTGGGTCTGGCCTGGAACACACCGATGATCTATTTTTCAGTGTTTGGGGTAGCTTTTGAAGGATCAAACGGATTTTTGACGTCTGCTTATTTTTTAGCTGTGGTCGCGGTACTGTTTACTGGTTTAAGTTATGCCATCATGGCAAAAAGATTTCCAATTTCAGGCTCAGCTTATACTTTTGCCAAAAAAGCCATTCACCCTAATGTAGGCTTTTTAGTCGGCTGGGTTCTTTTATTAAATTACTTATTTGCTCCAATCATTGCCTGTATCACATTCGGCATTTTCATGCACGCTGAATTTCCGGCAGTTCCTGCTTATGCTTGGATAATCGGTTTAATCTGTCTGCTTGCAGTGATTGCTATCATTGGAGTTAACTCTTCGGCAAACATAAGCAGTCTGTTTGTATCGCTGCAAATCATATTTATTATCGGATTTACTGGTTTTCTTGTCTACGCTCTAATTACAGGAGAAGGAGCAGGCAGTCTGGTCTCTCCAGAACCATTTTTGCATGTAGATTTATCCCTTCCGATCGCTCTTGCTGGAGCTTCAATTGTCGTGTTTTCTTTCTTAGGATTTGATACAATGACGACTTTATCAGAAGAAACTAAAAAGGCAACAAAGACGATTCCAAAAGCAATATTTATTATGATAGGAATTGTCGGCGTTCTGCATGTTACCATGTCTTATTTTATTGAACTATCTTTTCCGGCATTTACTTTTCAAAACCCAGATTCTGCCGCACTTGAATTAATGGGGGTAGTTGGTGGAAGCCTGCTTCGGGCAGTATTTATGACAGTTCTTATTGCTGCTATTTTTACGCAGGGGCTCGCTTCTGTAACAAGTGTTTCGCGCTTGTTATATGTGATGGGAAGAGACTCTATCTTACCGAAAAAACTATTTGGTTATGTTCACCCAAAATATAAAACACCTGTCCTTAATATATTATTCGCATCCATTGTCTCTTTGCTTGCTATATTTATCAGCGTCGATGATGCCATCCGCTTCGTTAATTTTGGAGCATTGAGTGCGTTTTTCTTTGTTAATATATGCGTCATCAGCTTGTACTTTAAAAACAAAGAAAATCGTTCACTTGGCTACTCCATCATCAATCTTGTCTGCCCTATCATTGGTGCGGGATTCATCATTTATTTGGTTGCTTTATTAGATATTCCAACGCTTATAGGGGGATCTATCTGGGTAGCTGCCGGTCTTTTATATCTTGTTTATTTAACAAAATCATTCCAACATCCGCTGCCAGAATATAAACCGCAAACCAGTGTAACTGTTCAAGAAGAAAAAGCTATATAATTTTATATTAGAATAAGAAAAGCGCAAGCGCCCTGGTCAGCCGCGACAGGTTCTGGAGCTTTCGCGCAGGGTAGCCTGCGGCCCGGAGTCGAAAGGGAAGACATAGGACGTTCAGCTAAAACCGTCACGTCCTGTGACAACGCTGAACTGACCCACATCGTGTGCGCCTGAGCGGCTGGGCGCTGAAGCTAGACATCAAAAACGCCAAAATTTATACTTTCTTACCTATTAAAAAAAGCGCAAGCGCCATGCTCACGATCGACAAGTCCTGGAGGGGCGGCATATGGAAAGCTGATCTTTGCTTTCCATTGACGAACCGAAGGAATCTCGAGCGAGTAGGCGCTTGCGCTAGACATGTAAAACGCCAACTATTTATAATTTCTTACCTTTAAATAAAAACGTCTTATAATCAAGCGTTTTTATTTTTCTCCCTTTTTCCAAAAAATGTGTTCAGCATGGATTTCTTCACTTAACGTTAATTTCCCAAATGAGTAAAAGGGAAGTTTCCGTTTATCAGTGGCAGATCCCGGATTAAAAAGCATCGTTTTACCAATGTACCTTAGAAGCGGCAAATGTGAATGCCCAAAAATAATCACATCAAGTTCTTCCTCAAATGCTTCCATTGCTCGTTTTTCGGTGGTTTTCTTTTCTCCATCCCCATGCACAATACCAATTTTCCAGCCATCTAGATCAATTACTTTTTTCTTTGGCAGCTGCTGTATTATATCCTCATCATCCACATTCCCATATACTCCATGTACCTCTCCAAATTTTTTTAATTCTTCATAAACTTCAAGTGTTTGCCAGTCTCCGGCATGGATAATTAGTTCTGCGTTCTCAAGCTCTTGACACAGCCGGCTCGGGAACTTTATTGATTTTTTCGGCATATGTGTATCAGCCATTACTATAACTTTCATGCTCTTTCTCCAATCATGTTTATTTCTCTTAATATAAGGGAAAAAAGAAAACATGTAATGTGACGAAGGGAGGACATGCGGATGAACATGACCATTGTTAACAAAGAAGCTGTATTGGATCAATATTTATATACAAGATACTTAACAGAAAAAATCACGGAACGATTAGAAACGGAAGACTTTGTCGTTCAGGCTATGAGTGATGTCAGCCCCCCCTAAATGGCACCTTGCCCATACAACCTGGTTTTTTGAAGAATTCATATTAAAACATTTCGTTCATGGATATAATGAATTTTTTGATGATGCCAGGCTGTTGTTTAATTCGTATTATGAACATTAAACACACCATTTCCGAAGTCACATCGAGACTTCCTTTCCCGTCCTACCGTAAAAGAAATTAAAACTTATCGTAAGCATGTAGATGAGGCGATTTCCTCTTACCTCTCCAATGCTGAAATGTGGAATAATGAGATATCTTCCCTGCTTGTCCTTGGCATTCATCACGAACAGCTGCATCAAGAATTACTTCTCACTGATATTAAGTATAATTTTTCTATGAATCCTTTGTTCCCTCTTTATCAAAAATCAAAAACGTATGAAAACCCTCATGTTTCTGAACTAGAATGAATTAATATGAGTGAAGGGCTGGTTACGGTAGGCACAAATGAAGAAAATTTTTCTTTTGATAATGAACGACCAGCTCATAAACATTATCTCTATTCTTATATAAAGTTAAACAGTATAAAAAGACCTAGCTCTCTGCCAAGTCTTTTTATTATATAAGATACACCAATCTTAGAATGAAGGTTTATATTTCATTGGCGGCCTCTCAGTTCGCAACGTAACTTCTGTGGAAATTTGTACTTGTCTGCCGCCAACATTTTTCAATGTTCATTTGCCTTTCCAAGGATCCGCTGCAAGAAGAGGACCGTTTTTTGTTCGAAGCATAATTTTGCCCATATTATTGACATATTCACTTAAGGCAAAAGCCCCATGTTTTCCCTCTATGTGGACATCTATTCGGAATGTAAAATGACTAAGATCTTTATATAAATTACATGCCGTTTTCTCGGTTATTCCATCCGTTCGAATAATAAGATCTAAATCACTTGATAGAGACACAGCTGGTATCTCTGTTACAAGCTCAAATCCTGCGCTACCCGTTATTCCCCACTTTAAGTGATAAGATTGAAAAATACGATGAATGGAACACAGGGAGTTTAGCACTGGCAAAAGACGTCTTTCCTTTTTCAAACGATTCCACAAACGATTTTCTACAATAAATTCTGGAGAGCAGCGAGCTTTTATTTTTTCAAGCGGAATTTCTGCTGCTAATCTATGTCCGCGTTCTTTTCCTCTAATTCCAACAGGGATGTGATTATGAACGATAGGTGCTCGTCTTACTACAACATACGGCATTTCTCCAATAGCATCAATGGCCCATTCAGGAGGATTCTCTTTCATTCGCAAATCGTTTATAGTAGTAAACTGCAGTAAATCATGAGGTTTTATTTCCATTGTTCTTCCATCAATTTTCTTACTTCAATGGATGCTTTTCTTCCTCCAGAGAGCGCTTGGGGTGTGCTTAATCTACGCTCTATACCGGCATTGCTTTTTTGAATATCATTTACTGTTTTTTTCAGTGATTCTTCTACGGATGCGACGTCGTCTTTCCCTGGCTGGTCCGGCTCAATGTCTTGAATCAACTCTTCTAATGCACCAAGAGTTGCAAAGGAGCGCACATCGTAAGCTGTTGCTGGTACTTTTTTGGCTGCTTCTTCGACTTGCTCTATCGTACGCAAGGTAATTCTGGCAGCCGACTGTTTGGACATTACTTGCACCTGAACATTTTCATCATCCAGTGCGAGAATTCGATTCGCTTGAAGGCCATGAGACAAAAATGCACCGGAAATAGCCTTTCCTACAATCAGCGCGATAACAGGGTGACCCGCCCTCCTAGCTGCTGCGTACGCATCTACAGCTGCTGCACAGGAAAGATAAATCCCAGCCAATTCTTCATTATAGCCGTATGCCTGGCTTGGAACATCAACAATTGCTACAATTGGTCTCTTGTCACTGCCTTTATCTTCTTCTATTATTTCACGCACATACTTTGCCAGCATCCAGCCTTGTTCTAGTCCTACTTCTCCATTTCTAGCTCTTGGAAACCTTCCCTCTTCATCAGGCACAACAGATAAAAAGCTTGCTTTCTCGTTATTAATTGTGCCTTCTCCACATAGTACAGACGGAACTTCTTGCATATCTATTGCCGATTTTCCAGTAAAGACTTCAAACCAAATTTCTCCTCTGCTTTTCTTTGTGCCATGCTGGCTTTTTTTGAAATTATTACGCTTATTTTTTGTTTCTTCTACAACATGTTGAAAACCTTCCGGAGTATATTTAAAGGACGGATCGATTGTATTTACTATGGAAAGAAATTTTTCTACGTCAGCACTTCTTGGAACGTTTACCGGATTTTTAGAAAATGCATCACTTATATGTTCTTTAATGATTGTTGCATCGTCCACTGTTAAAACGTCTGCAAAACCTGTCGTGGTACGCTGCATGCCGCCAATAGTCTGCCAAACCAGTAAACGATCCTTGGAATCAAATTCTGCTATCCCAGCTTCTTGTTCAATAACTTCTGGACCATTAAGACAAAGTCTGCCTTCCTTTGTCATAATTAATGTACTGCACAAGCCAGCACTAATAGCCATTCCTCCAAATGCACCGATTTTACCAGGAATTACACCGATTACAGGGCTGTATTCTCTTAGATCTGTGATCGCAGCGTGGATCTCAGCTATCGTTAGCAATCCATAGTTAGCTTCTTGGAGACGGACTCCTCCTGTATCAAAAATAATAACCGCGTGGGTGAGTGTTCCGTTTTTATTATCTTTCAGAGCAAGTTCAAGGGCAGCAGCGATTTTAGAACCTGCTACTTCTCCTATCCCTCCGCCTTGAAAATCCCCTTCCATCGCTATCATTACACACGAGGCCCCATCTATTATTCCTTTGCCTGCTACCACTCCATCATCACTTTGTGGTACTACTCCCTGTGCGGCCAAATGCGGGGATTCTTTTCCGTCAAATGGACCGAGAAATTCATGGAAACTGCCTTTGTCGACTAACGATAACACGCGCTCACGAGCATTTAATTCAGACAAACTCTCTTTAATGTTTACCTTCACTCTGACTCACCTCCAATGCTTGTTCTAATCGAAGCCGGACCACTCCTGGCGTAGCCCCAAAATCATTCACCTTTATAAATGCCGAAATATCGTTCTCCTGGATAAATCGTTCTAGTACTAGTCTCCACATTTTTTCAAACCCTTGGATATTTGTTCTGATTTCTACCTTTGTATGAGGTTCTTTTACAGGCTCCATTAGTATCTCTAAATCCCCTGAACCGACAACTCCGACATGAGCCCTGTTTTGAATGAATTCGGTTGTTTTAAATTCAAATGTTAAAGTGTCCACGTTATACTCTCCCCCTTTAAATAGTCATTTCTTTTTTCGCAGCGTTAGACAAATGAAGCGGCGATTTAATTAGATGATCCAAAAATAAAGCGGCTGCTAACATATCAGCACTTCCTCCAGGAGAAGCATTTATCTTTATTAACTCTCTATCTAATTCTTGAAGCATAATATAACCGTTAAAAGCAGATACCCCTCCTGCTTTTAAAATAGATAGAGATTTTCTTTTTGCTGTTTGTAAGGCGTTTTTTCCACCGCGATGAAGAAGACAGCTGTCATCGAGCGATGACATGACCGAAAGAAGGGCATCCAGCCTTGCCTGATCTTCATGGACTTGTTTTCTCCTTCTGTCATACAAAACGGGGAGAGCCAGAAGAGTTACATGAGGGAATCCCTGCTGTGCTTCTTCTTTTGCCCCGCGTGTACCATAATATTGTTTCACCCTTGAGCCATTGGTTTCTTGATATGCAGCTCTTCTATCTTGAAATTGAGCAAGTTTCCCTGCCGTAAGCGCAATGTCTTCTGCTCTCATTGAACTTTTATTTAGTGAAGCTGCTGCTGCAGTAAGTAATCCAAGCGCCCAAATGGCTCCTTTATGCGTGTTAACTCCTCCTGTTGCTTGAAGCATCGTTTTTTCTCCGTGTCGTCCAATTACAGCAATTTTTTCTCTTAATGACTGATCAATTGGCTGGTTAAAAGACGTTTCTGCTATGTCTCTAAAAGTAGATTTTAACGCTACAGCAGATAATGCCATGATATTATAATCAAGATCCGTATGAGCCCCAGTATTACTTTTATCCACCAGCCCTGGTTTTGGGGTTAAGGCTGCTTCTTCTATTAAAGAAACAGCAGCTGTTTCTGATAATTCCTCGCTGCAGGCTGTTACTTCTTCCCACTTCAATAACCTTCCCTCCTACCAACTTCTAAACTTCGCTGGAGGCTCATATAATCCGCCGGACCAGTCTACTAACTCTTCAACACTTTTTGCTGCCAATAAGGAACGCTTAGCGTCTGTTCTACGTATCTTTAAATCTTCGGGCAAAGCAATAATCCCATCTCTTCTAAGCTGTTCTGCCCGTTTGGCATTCCGTTCCAATCCAATAGGTGTTACCCCTGCTACAGAAGCAATCGCTGCCCTTTTTTCTTCCATACTGTCTGTTTTATAAAGATAAGCAATTCCTTCTTCGGTTACTAAATGAGTCACATCCGATCCATAAATCATGACAGGGGCAGTATCTAATTTAGCTTCTTTTCCAACTTCAACCGCATCAAGAGATTCAACAAATACAGGCTGATTGCCGGATTGGAATGTTTCTACCATTTGAACGACTAATTTCTTTCCTCTTGCTAGCGGATCATCGGAATTTATCATGTTTAGCCATGCAGGTGTAGAGTGACGTCTTCCACCTGGATCATGCCCCATGTTAGGGGCTCCGCCAAACCCTGCTAATCTGCCGGAAGTGACCGTAGATGAATTTCCGTCGCGATCCATCTGAAGGGTAGAACCAACAAAGAGATCAACAGCATATTGGCCGGCTAACTGAGACAATGTACGATTCGAACGAAGACTTCCATCAGGCCCTGTGAAAAAGACATCAGGCCTTGCTTCAATATATTTTTCCATTCCCACTTCTCCACCAAAGCAGTGAATACTTTCAATCCAGCCGCTTTCAATGGCAGGAATTAAAGACGGATGAGGGTTAAGAGCCCAATGCTTGCATATCTCTCCTTTTAATCCTAGTTTTTCTGCAAAGGTAGGGAGCAATAATTCAATAGCTGCCGTATTAAAGCCGATTCCGTGGTTTAAGGACTGAACTTTATGTTTTTCATACACACCTCTAATCGTCATCATTGCCATTAATATTTGAATCTCTGAAATATGACGGGGATCTCTTGTGAATAAGGGCTCCAATTGATATGGCTTATCTGCTTCTACAATATAATCCACCCAAGATCCTGGAATATCTACTCGCGGTAATTCTTTTGTTATGTCATTGACTTGAGCAATGACAATACCATCTCTAAAAGCAGCTGCTTCTACAAGCGTTGGGGTTTCCTCAGTATTAGCTCCTGTATATAGGTTGCCTTGACTGTCTGCTTTATCCGCTGCTACAAGTGCCACTTTAGGAATGAGATCAATAAACAATCTTCCGTAGAGTTCAATATAAGTATGAATACCGCCGATAGTCAGTTTTTCATCTTCAAGCATCTGAGCTACCCGAAGGCTTTGTGGACCAGAGAAAGCGAAGTCTACCCTTTCTGCTATGTTCTTTTCAAAAAGATCTAAATGCTCCGGCCGCGAGACACTGGACATTATCATGTGTAATCGCTTAACTTTTTCTGGATTTACACTAGAAAGAGCTTGCGATAAAAAGGACGCCTGTTTCTGGTTGTCCCCCTCTAACACTACCCTGTCACCCGGCTTAATTAGGGTTTCGAGTACATCTACAATACTTTCAGTCGGAATCACTTTTCCATCTGTTATGCCTGAAAGCCCATCTTTTCTTTTACGCTTTGCATCTCTTCTAGTAGTCCAAGAACGAGTTTTTTCTCTTTGTACCTGTATAGGATTCATAAAATATACCTCCCCTTTCATGTTTCTACTCTTTATGACTTACGGTTATATCTCTCTAATAGGAAGAGACAGTTTTCTAAACCATTGCTTACTGATATAGCGCGGGCCTCTGGAAATGTTTTATTTACCAGATCAGATAGAACAGCTTGAGGAGAAAGTTCAACAAACAGCCGTGCTCCTCTTTCATAATAGAGATGGACCGTTTCATTCCAGCGAACCGGTTTGGAAATACTTTCAGCAAGGTCTTCTCTTATCCTTTCTGCATCTAAAAAAGCTCTTGCTATTGCATTGCCAGCATAAGGAATTTTTGGACGACTAAAAGATATTTCATTCAACGCTTGCCTCATTTTTTTTGTTACATCCCTCATTAACTCACAATGAGATGGAACCGTAACATTCAGCAGTTCTGCTTTTCTGGCTCCTTCATTTGAAGCTGACTTCAAAAACACGTCCAAAGCTGTTTGAGAGCCTGATATCGTGAATTGATCATCCGCATTAAGGTTAGCTATATACACTGTTTTGTTAGAATCATGTTCTTTCAACAGCCTTTTTAGTTGATTATAAGAAAGCCCTGTAACAACACCCATTCCATATCCAGATGGATGTTCCTCCTCCATCCATTTCCCCCTTTTTCTCACAAGCTTTAGAGCTTCTTTAAAGGACAAAGCTTCGACAATAACTGCTGCACTGAAAGCACCGACAGAATGGCCTGCAGCCATATCAGGCTTGACTCCTTCAGCTCGAAACACTCGATACATTGCAATGCTCCAAAGAAAAAGCGAGATCTGAACGGCTGTTGTTGACTGGAACTCTTTTTCGGTATCTAAAGAAAACACGTCTTTTTTTAAGAGATCTTCTGCATCGTTCATTGTTTTTTGTACCTGCGGATGATCAGGAAGCCGATGAAGCATGCCAGGCTGCTGGGATCCCTGTCCCGGGCATAAAAACGCAATACTCACAAAACACTCACCTCCCTTAATATAATGATTCCCTTAGTCGATAGTCGACCAAATATTTAATGTAATGGGGGTTTCAATCCCCATTACTGCTTCTTTAACATACGTTTTTTAATGCTTTCTATGACATATTGATTGTGTGTATTTAATAAACTTGCTGCTTTTTCCAACTGATTCTTTTCCAACCATTCAATCAGTTTTTCATGTTCTTGAATGGATTTTTCAATATTTCCCTCCATAGAAAACGAAAGGTTCTGCACCGTAAGCAGCGGATATTCCAAACGGGTATAAGTATTTTTAATGATCTCGCTTTCACTCATCCTAAGCAAACACATATGAAACGAATGATTTAATTGCGTGTAGCGCTCTCTATCATTTATATTTTTCATCTGCGTAAGAATTTTTTTCATTTCGGCAAGTTCGTTTAGGTCTACTCCGTTTTCGGTAATTCTTTTCATTGCCAAAGATTCTAAGTTAATTCTTATTTCTAATAGATCATAAATCTCCGATTCCGTGTATCCTCTAACAACAGCTCCTTTTCTTGGAATTCTTTCAACAAGCCCTTCAATAGTTAATAAAAATATGGCTTCCCTTACCGGAGCTCTGCTTGTGCCATATTCTTCTGCATAAAAATTTTCTACTATTTTCTCTCCAGGTTTAAGGTCTCCGGAAATGATCTGTTTCGATATATGATCTGCTATTTTGTTTGATAACGCGTTATTAGAAAGATCAATACTAGACATAAGTTTCACTCTCCTGTCGACTGTCGATTACATTATACCTTAAAATTTGTTACTATTCAATTATTTTTGGAAAATTTTAAATAGTGGTTGCATTCTGTTTACTTACTCTCTATTATAAAATACATAGTCTATAGTCGACAGTATATTTTTTTGAGTAATTTTGAAAGCGTTTTCTGATATAAGGAGGTGTTTATATTTTGATTTTCGTTCATCTATAAAATTTTATTAATACTCCCGACTATTCCAAACGATAAAGGAGAGGATAAAGTGGTTGTATACGGGGTGGCATTATTAGCTATTTGTATGTTAACTGGTGTAATGGCGGGTGACTTATTAGGCACGGTTTTGGGGATTGATGCAAATGTTGGCGGAGTAGGGATAGCCATGATCATGCTAGTATTATTAGTAGATCGTTTAAAACAAAAGAATAAACTTAAAGAAAAATCTCAGGAAGGTTTATCTTTTTGGAGTGCTATGTATATACCTATTGTTGTTGCTATGTCTGCGCAGCAAAATGTTGCTGGTGCACTAGAGGGCGGTCCTATGGCTATTCTAGCCGGAGTGCTCGCTGTTACAGCTAGCTTTGCTCTTGTACCTGTTCTTTCTAACATAGGAAAAGGCAAACCGGAATCATTTTTGAATGAAAATAAAATGGATAAAGCCAACTAACTAGGAGGAAAACGTTATGCAAGATACCATTTTCGCTATGTTTGAGGATAATAGTTTAGTCACTGCCTTTGCTGTTGTTGGGATTACGATGTACTTTTCGTATTTTCTATCTGATAAGCTTACCAAAGGACGATTGCACGGTTCAGCTATTGCGATCATTCTTGGGCTGGTGCTGGCTTATATTGGCGGAGTCAGTACAGGTGGAGAAAATGGGATAGCTGATCTTCAAATGTTTTCAGGAATAGGTTTAATGGGAGGGGCGATGCTTCGCGACCTTGCTATTGTCGCCACTGCCTTTGGAGCAAGCATTGAAGAAATAAAAAAAGCGGGTTTCACCGGTATTCTTTCCCTATTTATGGGCATTTTTGTTTCTTTCATCATTGGTGTCATCGTCGCCTTTTCGTTTGGTTATACTGATGCAGCAAGTCTCACCACGATTGGAGGGGGAGCGGCGACTTATATTGTAGGCCCAGTAGTCGGAGGAGCAGTTGGTGCTAGTTCAGAGGTTATTGCTTTAAGTATTGCTGCAGGACTAGTTAAATCAATCCTAGTGATGATCGGCACCCCATTCGTTGCAAAATATATCGGCCTTGATAACCCGCGTTCTGCTCTTGTTTACGGTGGTCTAATGGGAACAACAAGCGGTGTGGCCGGAGGGCTTGCAGCGACAGACCCTAAGTTAGTGCCATACGGAGCAATGACAGCCACATTTTATACCGGACTTGGTTGTTTATTGTGTCCTTCTATTTTATATTTTGCCGTGCGGGCAATTATTGGTTAAAAGGAAATTTAGCAATAGGTATACAAAGCGCTTACTTTTTTTACAATAGAACACCATTTATACACGAAAACTTCTTTCGTATAACTAGATAATATTCCTAATCATTTTTATCAGATCCATTTATCAATTCCCTTGTTTAAACAATAATGTAAAAGGATTTGAGATAAACTCCTAAGGAGAGATATATTACTCAAATCCCCTTTACATTAATTGTTTCTCATCTAGCAAGTAAGTTTTTTTAATCTTTTATTGCCACAACTCTGCTCCAACCCCCGCTTCCTTTTTCAACTTTAATAGGAAAACAGATGACTTTAAAACCATGAGGCGGTAACAAATCTAAGTTCGTTAATTTTTCAAGCTGACAATATTCTCGTTCTATACCAGCAAAATGAGCCTGCCACAATACTTCTCCATTTCCTGACTTTTGGAATTTTTCAGCCATGGCCTCAAACGATGTATCAAGGCCCCAGGCATCAATACCTATGATTTTCACCCCTCTTTCTACTAGCCAAAGAACTGCCTCTCTCCCTAAACCTGGCTGCTGGAAATAATCTTTTGAATCCATTTTTTTATCGCAACCTGTCATTATCAGTACAATATCAAAAGATTTCAGTTCGTAATTAATCCGATTTAGCTCTTCTTTTAATTCCTCCGGTGTAATAACGTCTCCATCTTTACGATGTCTAAAGTCCAATCGTACACCATTGTTATAACACCATTCTAAAGGTACATCGTCAATTGTACGCGCTGGTTTTCCTTCTGAAGTCGGTGCATAATGCCAAGGGGCATCCATATGTGTAGAAGTATGTGTACCTGCCGTAACTACTTCAATCGCATTTCCCAGTCCACCGGATAAAACTAAGTCAGACGGTTCACATCCAAAGGCTTTTGTTAAAAAGTCTAGCCCCTCTTTATCATGATTAAATCTTTCAATACGGGAAGGTCTTTTTTCTGTTATAGGTTCATGTTCAAGTGGAACACTTAAATCAATAAATTGCATATTTCTCCGTCCTTTCATAGAATATAGCTTATAATTCACGCACACTATTTCTTAATGTACCAATCGGGTCTACCGTAATTTCTACTATGTCACCATCATTAAGAAAACGTTGTGGGTCAAATCCACCACCTACCCCAGAAGGCGTACCAGTTGCAATAATGTCACCTGGATGCAAGGTCATTCCAGAAGAAAGAGTCGAAATAATCGTAGGGATATCGAAAATAAGTTGTTCTAACGAAGCTGATTGTCGCAGTTCACCATTTACAGTTGTTTGTAATTTAAATTTTGTGTAATCTGGAAGAGAAGATTTATGGACAATACATGGACCTATTGGAGCAAAGGTATCTAAAGCTTTGCCTTTAAAATATTGGACATGTCCAAACTGTAGATCACGAGCGGATACATCATTCATAATTGAATAACCAAATACATAGTCCATTGCTTTATTTTTAGAAATATTTTTACCTTTACTTCCAATAATGACTGCTAGCTCTCCCTCATAATCAACTTTTTCTGTGACGTTACGATTAAACTCGATAAAATCCTCATGAGCCACTAAACTAGTAAAAGATTTTGTAAAATAGATAGGTTTCTCTGGTATTGGTTGTGACTTTCCACTTAGCTGTTTACTTTCACCAACATGTTCTTTATAGTTTCGCCCTACACACATAATGTTTTTCAATGGTCTCGGGATGGGAGGAAGAACTTTGAGATCCTCGAAGGGGTAAATAAAACTATGTGACAAACTGTCTGTAAAGTCTGACAACATTTGTTGACAAGCTAAAATGGCTGGCTCTCCGGCTTCTATAAATGATTGCATGTTCATCCAAACATTTTCAGGGATTTCTTTATTATTAAGCTCTTTTTGAGCTTCAAATAAATCAATTACATGAGTTTCATTAAGAAATCCTACTAATCTTGATTCGTTATTGATAAGCACTGTCGATAATTTCATTGTGAACCCTCCATATTGCTTATTTGTAATGATATTAAAATATTCGAAAAATTATTTTTTGATTTCCTTGTATTGTGGTAATCTAGCGTTCATAATAACTTCATCAATTATATTACGCTCTTCCTCCGAGATTTTTTGTAAAGGAGGTCTCACATAGGCTTTTTCCATTCTACCTAATAAAACATTTGCCTCTTTCATTCTGTTATGCATATCCAAAAAAGGCTCTTTGTAAAACACTTGAACTAAAGGATAAAGTTTTTCAGCTATTATACGGGCTTTTTCTAAATCATTTGATTTAACTGCCTCATAAAGGTGCACTTGAATTTCCGCTATAAGACTGCCGTGTCCTGAAAGAATACCATCAGCACCTATACAAAGTGAAGCAAGTAATGATTTACTAAAGCTCGTTAATATGGATATGTGCTTGTCTAATTTCTTTAGTTCACGGTAGTTTTGCTCATAAACAAATATATCATTAGACCACTCTTTAACAGCTACTACATTATCAATTTCTTTACAAATTTTCACTAAATGGTCCGTTGGAATATGCAAACCTGAAGTGGTAGGGTACACAAAAGCAACAATAGGCAAATTCGTTGCTTTAGCTACCGTAGCGTAGTGATAATATGCCATGTCAGGTCGTAATTGATGCCCAAAATTTAAAACTTCTGACGGAAACACTAGAAGGGCATCTGCACCTTCTCTTTCAGCCATTTTAGCCATGTCGGCTGCTTTTTGAGTTCCATTTTCATAGATTCCACAAATAACAGGGACTTTTCCGGAGACTTCATCTAAAGTAATATTTAAACTCCTTCTTTGTTCATCAAATGTTAATGAAGCTACTTCCGCAGCGTGCCCATTAGTAGTGATACCTGCGACACCTTTTGTGTTTACAATATGCCTAATATGGAGTCGATAGTTTTTCTCATCGAGTTCTAATTGTTCATTAAAGGCGATCAAATTAGCAGGAATTACTCCTGTTAAACTAGAATGCTTCATATTTAATAAACACCTCTTTTTTGTATGGTTTTTGTTTATGTTTTTATCATTTCAATGGCTCTAATAGAGGAAGACGATGAATGATAAATTCTATTACTACAGATTAATCCAAAATCTAATTGTTGCAATCAAAACTAGGATAAGACCTAAAGCCACACTAATATTCATTGGTTTACTTAGTTTTAATTCATTCATAACGTTTGTTTTATTGCCTATTAACCACCAAAGAATTATTCCCACCGGCATAAATGTAAGATTAACGGCACTTGCATAGATAACCCCCTGGAATGCATTCCAACCAAAAAGTGGAGCTGTTACACCTAATATTACTACTGCTAATTGACTCAGTTTAAATTTTGTAGACTTTGTATCAACCTTCCATTTCATTGTATCTGTGATTAAATAACCAGATAGAAGAACTTGTGAAACCAATGTTGTAAATACCGAAGCTAGCAACCCAATCCCAAATAAATAGACTGCAAATCCTCCTGCAAATGGTTCGAGTGCTTGGGCTGCAACGATCCCATCTGTTACTACTGTTCCTTCTTGAAATAGTGTTGAGGCTGTAGCTATAACAACAACTAACTGTACAAGAAGTAACATAATATGAGTAAATGTTATTTCAAAAATACTTAAGCCGCTGCGCCTTTTACCCCATTTTCTTTCCTTTATTCCATAAGCGGCCATTACTGGTACGTTTACCGCAATTGCTGCTCCTAGAAGGCCTGCAAATGTGGCCATTTCTTCACTAGAATTAGGTAAAGTTGGTACAAATAACCCTTTAAATAATTCTCCCCATGGAATATCAATCATAAATAGTACGAGTAAAAAGGTAAGAAATAGAAGCCAAATGGAAATTCGGAGTGTTGTTTCTATGATCTTTATATATCGGTCTCCTTTGGCCGGATTAAACACGATAAGTAGTATAAAAACTAATCCAACGAGAGAACCTAATCTTTGGTCTACTCCAAACAATGTTTCTAATGCCATACCAGCTAATAAAAAGTTAACAGCATGGAAAATCGCATTTACCATAAAAACACAAATACCGGTAAACAATGCTGCTCCTTCACCTAAAAATTTTCTTACAGCTCCTATCGTTCCTTCACCTGTAGCTAACGTTAACTTTGTACATAAAATACACGCGATCCAAATAGTAAACACTTCTGGAACCAGAGCCCATAAAAATTTAAAACCTGTTGATGAACCTACAACAACAGCAGCAGCTATTGTTGCGCCTCCTATATTTAATGCAATAGCTACCCAAGCAGGTCCCATTAATTTTGAGTATTTCATCAATTTACTGAGCGGTGTTGCATTATTGGCTTCTTGTAAGTCACTTGGTTCTATTTCTGCCTGTTCAGTAGCAGCTTGTTCTGCAACAGCTTGATCTGAAGCAGTTTGTTCATTGGAAATTTCTCTTTTGTCCATAATTTCATCCTCCCTTAAAATTTACGTTTACCTTCTAACTCCCAATTGGGTATAAGTAGAAAATTATTCACCGTGATAATCGCGGCATAAATTGGAAGATGATACGAGAATCTAATAAACAACAGATCAAAAACCTTTTTTTCAACCTTGTACATTCAAGGTAAAAGAGTTAAACGATAAGTATTTATCTATTTTTTATTATTTATTAATCCCCAAACTTTTTCTGCTGAGATTGGCAAATCTTTCATTTTTATACCTACTGCCTCAGACACAGCACCAGCAACAGCAGGAGCAACAGCAATAATACCACTTTCGCCAAGACCTTTTGCTCCAAACGGACCAGGTCCATCGTGGTTTTCTATGAAATCGCTTTCAAAATTATCTGGAATATCCATTGAAGTTGGCACTCGATAATCTAATGCACTTCCATTCATTAGTTTAGAAGAATTGTTATCATATACCAATTGCTCCATCAATGTATGACCTAACCCCATTATTGCTGCACCTTCTTCTTGGGCTTCTGCTTGTAATGGATTAATTACACAACCCACATCGCTTACATTGAGCAGTTTATTGATATTTAACTTTCCAGTTTCTTTCTCTACTTTTACTTCAGAAGCTGTAAATACAATTTCCCAAAAATCTGCCAAACCTCCCATTGGATGATTATTAATCTTCGTCCCTTTAAACACTCCTCGTCCGACAATCTCTCCTAAATTTGGTCCCATATATTCAGTAAGAATCTCAGCATAAGAGATAACTTTTTCGTGTACTTTTACGTATCCGTCAGATATTATCATTTCTTCGCTTGTTTTCAATGTATAGAGTTCATGTATTATTTCTTTTATTTGATTTTTTATATCATCACACGCACTCTTAATTGCTCTACCCATACTTACCGTTGAGCGACTTCCTGCTGTAGCTGTATCAAAAGGAGCTACGGATGTGTCACCAAGATTTACAGATACACGATTCATAGGTACACCTAATTCCTCAGCTGCGATTTGACCCATAACAGTTTTTGCTCCTTGTCCCATTTCAGAAGTTCCTGAAGATACCGTGACACTTCCATCGGCGTGTAGTCTAACAATTGATTTAGAAACAGATGCTGGAATGGGGTTTTTTATCCCAATCGCTATCCCTTTGCCTTTGTTTTTTTCATTATCTTTTCCCCAACCTATTAATTCAGCAGCTTTGCGCAGCCCTTGTTTCCAATCCCCATCTACAGGATTATCCCCTGGTATTAACACATCTCCTTTCTCAGGAAGATTTTTAAGTCGAATGTCGACCGGGTCAAGACCTACAATTTTACTTGCTTCATTCATTTGAGATTCCAAAGCCCAAATTAACTGTGGCATCCCAAATCCTCTAAATGCAGTACTGGGCACTGTATTTGAATAAACAGCTTCACAATTTATTCTAGCATTTGGTGTTCGATAAGGACCGCATGCAAGATAACTAGATTTTCCTGCTACTCTTGGAGCAGAATCAGCATAAGCTCCTATTAAGTATTTTATTGTAATATCTTGATAGTTAATGAATCCTTCACTATTAAATCCCGTGCATATATTGACTTGTGCAGAGGAGCGTCGTGCGGAAAAAAAACCTTCATCTAAAGATAATGTAATCTTTACAGGTCTTACAGTTTCCATTGCTAGATAGGCTGCTAAAGGTTCAATTTTTGGATAGCCTTTCCCTCCAAATCCTCCACCTATTGTGTTAGAAATGGCTCTTACTTTTGACAATTCCATATTCAACGCTTGCGCCACAACCCGACGCAAAATAAAAGGGTGTTGGATTGGGGTTTTTATTACTAATTCATCATCAACAGGATATGAAATGCAAGAATACGGTTCAATTGGAAAATGGTGAATCATAGGAAATTCAAACTCATTATTGATAGTGAACGAACTGTTTTCTTTCTGTAGATCAACATCCCCCCAATTATAATCCCAATGGCCACATATATTAGAATTTGTTTTCTCGTTATCCTGATCATTCGAATGAACGATCGGCGCATTTGGTTTTAATGCCTCTTCTATTGTTGAGACAGACGGTAATTGTTTATACTTAACTTTTACATATTTCAAGGCCTTCTTAGCGGTCTCTTCATCGACTGCTAATACTATAGCAATCGGTTCCCCATGATATTTAACTTCCTTGTCAGCCAACAACGGCTGATCTTCTTTAATAGAACCAAAACGCGGTACAGGTTGAGATAAATTTTCTCCTGTCAATACGTCATAAACACCTTTTATAGCTTTAGCCTCTGTTGTATCTATTTTAATAATTTCAGCTCTTGCATACTCAGAACGTAAAAGTTTTCCATGTAGCATACCTGGCATTTTCTGATCAATAACATAATCTAAAGTGCCAGTTACTTTTTTTAATGCATCTGAACGTTTAACATTTTTCCCCACTATTTTTAAATCGTTCTCTGTATCTTTATCTGCAATCGTAATACTCAAGTTTTTCACCTCATTTCTATAATACTTTCACTTTTTCTTTATATTTCTGTGCTGCTGATTGAACAGCACAAATAATTCTGTAATACCCGGCACATCGGCAAATATTTCCACCGAGTGCTTCTTTTATTTCTTCTTCATCAGGGGAGTCGTTTTCATCAAGTAAATTTTTGGCAGACATAACCATTCCCGGAATACAGTATCCACATTGTACAGCACCTTCTTCTATAAATGCTTCTTGTACCGGGTCAATCTCTCCATCTTGTGACAGACCTTCAATTGTAACAATATTGCTTCCTTGGACTTCAGGGGCTAACACAATACACGATGTTACTGATTTTCCATCTACAATTACCGTGCAAGCTCCACATTCACCCTCCTCACAACAAAGTTTGGTTCCAGTTAATCCTTCCTGACTCCGAAGAACTTCAGCTAAGGTCCAGTAATGTTTCACTCTTATATTTTTGCTTTCACCGTTTAAAATAAATTCAAGTTCAAAAGATTCATTCTCCATTCTTGGTTCTCACCTCATTTCTGTTTCATATTCATAAATAATAGAATTGTATATCAGTTTGTAAGGATTTTGAGTGAATTTTCTAAAGACTTTCGAGTTATTACTTCAACCATTGCAAGACGATATTCCTTGGTTGCACGTAAATCCGATATTGGATTTGCATTATGTACAACTTTCTCAAGTGCTTTATCTATATTTTGTTGATTATACCCCCCTTGATTCAATACGTATTCTGCCGAGCAGGCTCTAAAAGGAATAGGAGCAACGGCACAGAGTGCAATTCGCGTTTCATAATTAGATGCAGCTAACGTTGCTGTTCCCACAATAGTTAAGTCGGCCCCTTCTCTGCGCGCCAATTTCACAAAATTTGATGTTGAGTTAGCAGGCGGGAAGGGAAAAAACAAACTTTCGACTATTTCTCCCTCTTTTAAGTCCGTTTTACCCGGTCCTTTAATAAAAGATTCAAACGGTATAGTCCGGCGACTGTTCATCCCAACAATGGTTACTTCTGCATTGTATATAAGTAGTGCCGGAGCAGTATCAGCTGCTGGGGAAGCATTGCAAATATTACCAACTAGTGTACCTCTGTTGCGAATTTGCTTTGACCCCACCTTTCGAGCTGACTCTGACAAAGCTGGATATAATTTCTGTACATCAGGATGTTTGGTTATATTAATAAGTGTTGTAAGCGCTCCAATTGTCATTCCGTTGGAACAAAAAGTTATTTTTTCATACAATTCTTTAACATGTTTTATGTCAATGACATGTTGTGGAGCAATCTTTCCTACTTTTAAATGGATAAGTAGATCTGTTCCACCAGCAAGTAATGCTGCTGAGGATCCATGTTTTTTTATCGTTGAAAAGAGATCGTCTAAATTATTAGGTACATGATATAAAAATTCCGACACGAAGTTTAACCCTCCTTCTATTAAAAACTTCCAATGGCTTCAACAAAAGTTGACAATATAACATTTATCCTTCCTCTTTTTTCGAGACCTCTACAAACAGTTCAGCCGTATTCAACTTATGCAATTTAACTAAATGTTCTGTTTTTTCTTCATCTTTTTCTTCCATTGCTTTAATAATTTCATAATGCTCTTCTACTGATGCAAGCATTCTTTCAGGACTAAATGCAAAAACTGCCTGGGTCCAACTTCCTTCCCAAAGGTTAAAAATCATATCATATAGTCTTGGATAGACGGAGTTTTTATAAATGTATCGGTGAAAATCTTTGTTCGCTTGACCAAATTCCTTATCATTACCTTCTATTGCATACGCTTTCATTTTATCAGTCATTGATTTTAACTGTTTAATTTTGTCGGCATCCATATTAGAAATAGCGGTTTTTGCTGCAAGCCCTTCTAACACTGCCCGAATATCAAATATTTCTCTGATTTTCTCTGAATTAAAAGTTTTGACACGTGCTCCTTTATGAGGAATTACTTCAACTAAACCTTCCGTTTCTAGTCTTTTTAAACCTTCTCGCACAGGGATAATAGAAACATTTAATTCTTTAGAAACCTTGCTAATGTTTATATCCTCACCCATGGATAGTTCACCGTCCAATATTTTACGTTTCAAAAATTGATGTACATAATCTGACTTGGTAGTGTAAATGTTTTTAGTTACTGTCATTTAATTGCTCCTTTTTTTAACTTAACTATAAAATATATGATATATCATATATTGTCAATAATATTCTAAAAATTCATCCTTTTTTGTACAAATTTTTAACCCGTAAATTAACTTTCTCTTTTTAAAGAATAAAGATTAATCAGATGTTTGATACTATTACGTGGAAAATATCAATGTATTTTCACCTATTCTTCTAAGCAATATAATGTACAATTTATTTTCTAGAATTTACAATAAGATTGTATTAATAAAGGGAGGTTTTTATTTTGTCAAAACACATTCTCATGGTTGTAACCAATCATACAACAATTACAGATGACCACAAAACGGGGCTTTGGCTTGAGGAGTTTGCTGTTCCGTACAATGTTTTTAAAGACAATGGCTATGACGTAAAGGTCACAAGCATTGAAGGCGGAGAAGTTCCGCTTGACCCAAACAGCATTGAAGAGCGCCCTGAATGGAAAACAGCAGAAGAAGAACTAAAAAATACAGCCGTGTTGAGCGAAAATGACACAGAAGATTTTGATGCCATTTTCCTCCCTGGCGGACATGGAACGATGTTCGATTTTCCAGATAACCAAACACTGCAAACCGTATTGCAGCACTTTGCAGAAAATAATAAAGTCATTAGTGCTGTTTGTCATGGGCCGGCGGGGCTTGTCAACGCAGCATATGCTGACGGCACACCGCTTGTGAAAGGAAAGAGAGTATCTGCCTTTACAGATGAAGAAGAAAAGGAAATGCAGCTAGATACGCATATGCCATTTATGCTTGAAACCGAGCTGCGCGAAAAAGGAGCAAATTTTGAGCGCGGCGACAAATGGTCCGATTTTTCCGTTGCGGATGGGAACCTTGTTACTGGTCAAAACCCACAATCAAGCAGAAGTACTGCAGAAAAAGTGGTGAATGCGTTAAATTAAATATTAGAAAAAATAGCAGGTTCCTTTATGGGCAACCTGCTATTTTTATAATTGGTTATACTTTAAAGCGGCCGACATGGTTCTGCAATTCAGCCGCCATATTTGATAAATTTTCAATGGCAGATTGTGTTTCTTCTGCGGAAGCCAGCTGTTCTTCAGCTGCTCCTGCTACTTGTTGAGAATGATCTGTAGAGGCCTTTGAGACTTCAGCTAAATGGTTGATAGATGATTGAATGTTGGCTGTACCCGTTGAAAGCTTATTGGAAGCAGAGGAAACACTTTTAATTTGTTCTGTTGTATTCTCCACAGCTGAAATGATGCCTTCAAAAACACTTCCTGCTGCTTGCACATCATTTATGCCAACCTGCATCTCAGAAGTTCCTTCATTCATTGATTGCACGGCCTCAAAAGTCGATGTTTGAACTTCCTTAATCAACTCATCAATTTTAGAAGCGGAAGTCTTCGATTCGTCTGCTAGTTTCCTGACTTCTTCAGCAACCACGGCGAAGCCTTTTCCACTCTCACCAGCCCTGGCTGCTTCAATCGCCGCATTTAATGCAAGTAAGTTAGTTTGCTCTGCAATATCTGTAATCAAATTGGAAATTTGTCCGATTTCACCAGAAAGATTATTTAATTCTCCTACTTTTTCACTTGCATTTCCCATTGTTTTTTCTACTTTATTCATTTGATGGATGGACCTTTGAACGATCTGCTGCCCTTCTTTTGCCTCTTCTGTCATCGTTAAAGAAGAATCGAGAACCGAAGATGTAAGTGAATCAATGTTACTGACGCCTTGAGATATATCTTTAACAATAGAAGTGTTTTCTTCGGAAACACTCGATTGTGTTTCCGCACCGCTGGCTACTTCCTGAATGGATGTTGTGATATGATTCGTTGCCTCTTGGCTTTGCTGACTGCTTGCTGCGAGCTCTTCTGTAGAAGACGCTACTTCTTCTGTATTATGTTTTACTTGCTGAATCAGCTTTTGAATGTTTCCTACCATACCATTAAAAGCACTGGCTAGCTGTCCAACCTCATCCTTACTTTTTATGTTAAGCCTGGCTGTCAAATCTCCTTCATTTCGTGATAATTCCTCAAGTTTTTCTACAACCATTTTTAATGGTTTTGTCGTTTTTCTTGCTATCATTATTGATAAAATAACCCCTGCTCCTAGCATAACAATGATTGCTATAATTCCATAAACAGCACTCGATTGGATCATTCTTTCGTCTGCAGCTACTTTGCTGTCCATCGCTTCTTGTTGAATTTGCTTAAATTCTTCTAAATTATCATTAAAAATAGTGCGCAGATCTGAATATTCTCCATTATAAATATCTAACGTAGTCTCTCTATTTGATTGCGCTAAAGCCATCATTTGGTCTTCTAGTTCAATTAATTGAGTATTATGGCTATTGACTTCTTCTAACAGTTCCATTGATCTTTCATCAGAAATAAGAGTTAATACTTCTTCAATATTTTCTTCAATTTGTACGGCATTTTCCTCATAGCTTTGACTGTCTTTTTCATTACCTGGTGCAATAATTAATCCTTTTACGGCACTTGATAAAGCTAAGTCTTCATATTGAATCTCTTGAGCCAATGTTAATTTTTCCATTTCTTCATCTGCTAATTCATTATAAGAATCTCCGACTTTTATTAACGAATAATAAACACTAATAAAAGCAATCATAGCAATAATTAGAACAAAACCAAACCCGATCAGCAGTTTCTTTTGAATAGTCATATTGAACCATGCCTTTCGTGCAAAGATGAGAGTCTATAGTTGAAACAACTAAAATAAAATTAACACTTAAGAATCAAAAACTCTACATTAATGTTAGATTATGTAACACATTTTTAGGTAAAAAGTCATTACATTATCTTTTCTATGTACAAATCATTCGATTTACATGTCAAATAAAGTTTGTTACTCTTTTCTACATATTTAATAAAGAAGGAAGGAATGTAGTGATGACAGACCATTCTAATCAACCACCATACCGAGCGGACCATGTTGGCAGTTTATTGCGTTCTGAACGTATCAAAGAAGCACGTACCCAGTACGACAAAGAAGAGATTACTGCAAAACAGCTGCGGGATGTAGAAAACGAAGAGATCATTCGTATCGTGGAAAAGCAAAAAGAAGCTGGTCTTCAAGCTGTCACGGATGGAGAATTCCGGAGAGGGTGGTGGCATTTTGATTTTCTTGAAAACCTTGATGGCGTCGAAGGATATAACGCTGACAGCGGCATTCAATTTAAAAATACTCAAACTAAATCACGTGCTATTAAAGTAACCGGGAAACTTGGTTTTTCCAATCATCCAATGGTAGATGATTTTACTTTTTTAAAGAAAGCAGCTGGTGATCATACAGCAAAAATGACGATACCAAGCCCAAGTATGCTGCACTTTCGAAGCGACATAGATACAAACGTTTATGATAGTGACGAAGCATTCTTTCAAGACTTAGCTTTTACATACAAACAAGCTATTCAAGCTTTTTATGAGGCCGGCTGCCGTTACTTGCAGCTTGATGACACATCTTGGGCTTACTTTTGTTCTGATGAACAACTAGAAAAAATTAAAGAACGCGGTCGTAATCCAGAAGAGTTAAAATCCTGGTATAAAAAGACGATCAACGAAGCGATTGCTGACAGGCCCGCTGATATGAAAATTACGATGCATATTTGCCGGGGCAATTTCCGTTCTACGTGGATTTCTTCTGGCGGTTATGAGCCAGTTGCTGACATTTTGTTTGACGGATTGAATATCGATGGATTTTTCCTTGAATATGATAGTGACCGTGCTGGAGGTTTTGAACCGCTTCGCTTTGTTAAGCGAAAAGATTTGCAGATCGTACTAGGCTTGATTACTTCTAAGTCCGGAGAACTTGAATCGGCGGAGGAAGTAAAGCGCCGCATTGAAGAAGCTTCTAAATATGTAGCTTTAGATCAGCTTAACTTAAGCCCTCAATGCGGATTTGCTTCCACAGAAGAAGGAAATTTGCTGACAGAGGAAGAGCAATGGACAAAACTTCGACATGTAACAGATATTGCCTCAGACGTCTGGAAGTAGTTTTTCTTCATTTGTAAAACCTAAACCTGCGGAATGAATGCTCTGTTCATCTCAGCAGGTTTTTTTATTCATACCATGCCCTTTCAGGACGTTCTACTGGGTATCCATACTCCGCCCGATACTCCTTTCGTTTTACTGTAAAATCGAACCATTTTCTGCTGCTGTTTGGATGGCGGGCGTGGTGCACCATACAGCGCAGTTGATCTTCTACACATGGGTCTGTCCAAACACCTAGATTTTGTTCGAGTTCATCCAGCCAGTCTGCTCCGCTTTTCTCTGCTAACTCTTGCAGCGACAGCACCCCTAACCCATAAACAACCTGTTCTGCTCCTTTTAATCCTATTGATGGTATATGCTGAAAGACAGCCAACGCTCTTAATGTTTCTGCCCGCTCCTTTGAACAACGCAGCATTAAACGGAGGTCTTCTGTTTCATAAGTATGAATCATCGTAAGAGTTACTCCATTTCTACGCAAAGATTTTCTTTCTTCTGCAGTCAAAGGAAGGTTTGGTCTGTTCATTTTTTTCATTTATTAACCCCTCTTTCCTATGTCCTGCTTGGAACATAGTAATACTATAAAACTCAACAATTTCCTGACATAGAGATGATAGGATTTATTCTCTCTTCAGGACCTGCCAGCAGATGTAGAAAGTTACCAAAACAAATGATATGCATACTTGCAAGTCTTATTATATAAAAAGTGATAACCTTTTACTTTTTCCTTCTAGCATTCTCTCATTTTAATTGAATCAATTTCATAAGTGCTATTTTGATTTTCAACGATAACAAAGAAGTTTTATACAACGTTCGTTTATAATGATATAGAAATGAATTCTGAAATTTATTCAATTATTTAAAAATTTTATCTTTCTCTTTCTCTATTTTAATTAATCTATTAAATCAAGGAGGTATTTTTTATGATAAAAGAAAATTTGGGTAAAAAACCTGGTACTGCTTTAGTGATCGGACTATTTATCTTTACCGGACAAGTTCAAGCGGAACAAGTAGATAAAGAAGAATACTTAATCGGTTTTAACACAGCTATTGGAGAAAAAGAAGTTCAAGAAGTAAAGCAAGCGAACGGAGAAATCGAACATGAATTTAAACATATGAATGTTTTAGAAATAATTATTCCTAAACAAGCTGCAAATGCCTTTGAAAATAACCCTAATGTTAAATTTATTGAAGAAAATGAAGAAATGGAAGCATTGGAACAAGAGGTACCGTGGGGATTAAATAGACTTAAAGCTTCTGATGTGCATGGTGATGGAAACACGGGAAGCATGTAAAGTTGCTGTGCTTGATAGTGGAATAGACGGCAAACACGAAGATTTACAAGTAGCAGGAGGTGCTAGTTTCGTTGAGAGTGAGCCTGATCCACAAACAGATGGAAACGGCCATGGTACCCATGTTGCCGGAACAGTAGCTGCCGTGGATAACAACAGCGGGGTGCTCGGAATGTCTCATGGAGCTGAAATATATGCCGTAAAAGTGCTCGGTTCCGATGGAAGTGGAGATTTCAGCAGTATTGAACAAGGATTGGAGTGGTCTATTGATAATAATATAGATATTGTTAATATGAGTCTTGGCGGCACGATAGGTTCTCAAACACTCAAAGAGGCAAGCAGCAATGCAAATGAAGCTGGCATTACTGTCATTGCGGCAGCTGGAAACTCTGGCTCTTTACTCTTTTTAAATACCATTAGCTATCCAGCGAAGTATGATTCGGTTTTGGCCGTTGGTGCTGTAAATGAAAATGACACTCGTGCATCGTTTTCTAGTGTAGGAGAGGAGTTGGAGGTGATGGCTCCAGGAGTCAATATATTAAGTACGACACCTGATAATAACTATCAAGCCTTTGATGGTACGTCTATGGCGGCTCCTCACGTTGCCGGTTCAGCAGCACTCATGCTTGATAATAATCCAGCCTTATCTAATGAAGAAATACGCCAAAAGCTAAATTCAACAGCAGATCGATTAGGTGATTCCTCTTACTATGGTAATGGAATCATTAATCTTAAAGCTGCTTTACAATAATCGTTCAATACCTCATCGGTAGATAGACCATTAAACAATAATTAAAAGAGGACGGTGCTGTCCCATAAAGCAGTTGTCGGTAAACGCACTGGAATAAACTCGATTACCTGCAGGAATCTCCCATACTCCAGCTGCTAGATGACCATCATACTAAACTAACGTTTGAGACAGCTCCCTCTTCCTTTAAATGGTTTTATTTGATTGTTCATCTTCTTTTGCTATTTCGTATTGGCGGTATAAATCTTTCAGGGCAGCTACTAATGCATTTGCTGCTTTTCCTTTATAATGTGTTTCGATTAATTTTTCCGCGTCTTCCACACCATCTTTTATGCTGATCCCTTTTAATATTTCGTGAATGTACTGGCGGCCATGGTCAGTTGCTAGCGTACAGGATGCTTCGATTATTACCCCATATTTGCGGTCCACTTCTGCAGTTATCGTAAGAGAGTTGAAGATGCTTTGAGCTGCCATTCCTTGCGGAAGTCTGGCATGCCCAGCTATAAAACAAGTATGAACATTAGCCATTGTAGTCCTCCCATCATTCCAGCTTCTTCCTTTATTGTACAATGGATTGCTGTTTAATGGATAGAACCTCCTGTTTTTAACGTTTAAATCACTCCATTTTCCTTTAGCTCCTTTATTTCGCTTTCAGACAGCCCATAATCCATTAATATGTCAACGGTATGCTCCCCTAGTATAGGAGGATGGGATGTTGCTTTTACCTTTGTGTTTTTAAATTTAATAGGATTTCTAACCGTTTTTATTTCTCCAAGAGAGGGATGGCTGCTTTTTTGTATCATATCACGCGCTTTCACCTGCGGGTGATTAAAAACCTGCTCTACGTTATTAACCGGACCGCACGGAATCATAGCAGTTGATAAAAGTTCTTCCCATTGGTCTGCGTCTTTTTTTAAAAACTCTGCTTCAAGTAGTTTTCTTAATTGTTCTCGGTTGTTAATCCGGTCCGCATTCGTTTTAAACCGTGGATCCCCTTTCCATTCTTGTCGCCCCATGATTTCAGCTAATTGATTAAACATACGATCATTTCCTGCCGCCACCATAATTGGCTTATCCGCACATTGAAATGTCTCATATGGTGTAATGTTTCCGTGGGCATTCCCCATTCTTTTAGAAATGTGTCCCGTTAACAAATAACTGCTTGCAATATTTCCAAGAGAAGCTACTTGAATATCTAAAAGAGATAAATCAATATGCTCCCCTTCTCCGCTCATATCCCGTTTTCTTAACGCTGCGAGAATACTTATGGCCACATAATGAGAGGTCATGATATCAACGACCGGAGTGCCTACCCTTGTTGCCTCGGAATCAGGATGGCCGGTAATATCCATAAGGCCTCCCACAGCTTGAATAACCGGGTCATAGCCTGGCAGATCTTTATATGGTCCTGTTTGACCATACCCGGTTACCGAACAAAGGATAATGTCTTCCTTTTGTCTTTTCATTGTATTATAATCTAATCCTAATCGCTCAAGCGTCCCGGTTTTGAAATTTTCGATAATAACATCAGCTTTAGCCGTCATTTTTTTAAATAATGCTTTTCCTTCTTCTTTTTTTAAATTAATCGTAACTGACTTTTTATTACGATTCGCAGATAAATAATAAGTGCTCTCTTCATTTACAAACGGCCACCAATGCCTGATATCGTCTTTTCCTTCAGGGGCTTCGATCCGAATAACTTCTGCTCCGAGATCAGCTAACTGCATCGATCCAAGTGGTCCTGCTAATACACGGGATAAGTCTAAAATTTTTATTCCCGACAGCGGTTGATTCAAATGATACTCCCCCCATCTTAAGATTTTATTTTTTCTTCTTCAAAAGGCCAGGACGGAAGCATTTTTCTTAATGGCTTATCTTCGTTATATTCTAATACATAACGAGCTTGCATCACTGTATGAATCTCACGGGTTCCTTCATAAATAACCGGTGCTTTTGAATTTCTAAGATAACGTTCGACAGGGTACTCATTGGAATATCCATAAGCCCCATGAATTTGCACTGCATCATTAGCAGCTTCATTAGCAAAATCACACGCCTGCCACTTTGCTAACGACGTTTCACGGGTATTACGTCTGCCAGCATTTTTTAACTCCCCAGCCTTATAAACTAGCAGCCGGCTCATTTGAAGTCCAGCTTCCATTTTGGCGATCATTTGCTGAACGAGCTGATGTTTTCCGATTTCTTTTCCAAATGTTTTACGCTCGTGACAATATTTCACGCTAGCTTCAAGACAAGCCATAATCAAACCGCACGCGCCTGCAGCCACGGTAAATCTTCCATTATCAAGCGCTGACATTGCAATTTTAAAACCTTCTCCTTCTTCCCCGATTAAATTCTCCTTTGGTATTTTCACATTATCAAAGAATATTTCGCCTGTATTTCCCCCGCGAATGCCCAGTTTTCCTTTAATTGCTTTAGAAGAAAAACCTTCTCTGTCTCGTTCCACCACAAATGCTGATATGCCTTTATGTTTTTTCTTTTTATCGGTATAAGCAAAAACTAAAAAATG
The DNA here is from genome assembly GCF_009765375.1 of Alteribacillus sp. YIM 98480. GTDB lineage: Bacteria > Bacillota > Bacilli > Bacillales > Marinococcaceae > Alteribacillus. Next base: position 233,269 of record NZ_VTOK01000001.1, on the reverse strand, counting down.
ATCCGCATAATCGCATAGAGAAATCCACGTTTTGGAACCGTTTAAAACATAATAATCTCCTTGTTTTTCTGCAGTAGAATTCATAGCTGCTACATCAGAGCCTGCGTTGGGCTCTGTTAATCCAAACGCACCTACTTTCTCCCCTTTTGCCTGAGGAGTCAGAATTCGTTGTTTTTGTTCTTCGTTTCCCCACTGCAGCAAAGTCATGCTGTTTAATCCTGTGTGGACAGAAATTGCTGTTCGATAAGCCGTATCCCCTCGTTCCAACTCCTCACAAGCAATTGCAAGCGTATTATAATCCATTCCGCTGCCGCCGTACTGCTCAGGTATACAAGTGCCCATCATGCCAAGTTCTGCTAAACGCTTAAAAATGGATGATTCAAAATGCCCCTTTTCGTCCCACTCCTTCATATTTGGAATAATTTCTTTATCCACAAAATTTCTAAGCATATTCCTCACCATTTCTTGTTCTTCCGAAAAATGAAAATCCATTATTATCTCCCTCCCCTTTTTCGTTCACCTAATCGTTTTCCTTTAAAAGCATGCAAAAAGCCAGTCCTCTCCCTATACATTAATACAATTATTTGTATTAAAAGGAAGATGGACTGGCTTTTAGATCCGAGATTCCATTCTGGTATGGAATGGAGTCGTATTTTAACAATCCATCAATATTCATTTTCTAGTTGCTACTGTCCATGTTATAAAACGCTTACATTTTTGTCAACACTTTTCACTTACTTTTCTGAAAATTATATCTTTATTAGAAGGACCTCTTTGGCAGCTGGTTTGTAAAAATAATTATTTTTTGGAACTTTATAGCCGGCAGAAGACAGGTCATGGCACCAATCTTTTCTTTATGGTCTTCACTTTCTAATCAATGAATCATATTACTCCAGAACCTTAAATATGTAGGCCTTAAGACGGAGATAAAATACATCTTCAGCTTAATACCAAATTTTTCATAAAACGATATGATAAGAGAGGTGATGGGAGCAGACAAAAGGGGGAGTTTTATGCGATGGTTGAGATTTATTGTAAAACGTAAAATTTTAGTTGGATTAATGGCTGTTTTAGCAGTAATGATTGGAAGTTATGCTGTTTTTGAATTAAACAAAGAATTGCTTCCTGATATCAAAATGGATGGTGCTTATGTAGAAATAAGTGCTGGAGATTTGCCTGCAATTGAAATGGAACGAACCATTACTTCGCCTATAGAACAAAAATTACAAGGAATAGATGGTCTAGAAGACATGCATTCTACCACAACAATTGGCCGAACTACCTTTCAATTAACCTTTGAAGAAGGCGGCGGTGATGACGGTTTCAATGAAGTAGAATCCATTGTGAATGCTTCAGCTTCTGAAAATCAAGATATCAATAACACTGAAGCTTTACAATACGGTACTACTCAAGATTATGAGTTTTACATGGATGTCTCAGGCGGTGATATGGATGATATGACTGCTTTTGCCAAAGATGTGCTTAAACCAAGACTGGAGGAACTTTCAGAAGTTCGAGACGTTGAGCTGGCAGGAACGGTCGAACAGGAAATGAATATAGAATTCAGTCAAGATGAATTAAACAGCCTGGGTCTTGATGTGATGCAAGTGACCGATGTCATTCAACAAGCGAACAACGCAGCCACATTAGGAGAATTAAGCGAAGATAACGACTCCCCTTCCTTACGCTGGAATACGACCTTAGAAACTGCTGAAGATGTGGAGAATATTAAAATTCCTGTAGAAAACGAGTTCATCGAACTGAGCGAAATTGCAGACGTCTCACTAGAACCTATTGAAAATTCATCTTTTGTTTGGAAAAACGGTACAAAAGATTTTATGTTTGTGCAAGTTGGTCGTTCCACTGATGTTACTCAAATTGATATGGCACAGGCGGTACGAGAAGAAGTTCAAAATATAAGAGACGAAGGGCTCGTTAATGGTTTTGAATTGCATGAAATGGTTGCACAAGCCGATTATGTGCAAGATTCCATTGATGGTGTCACAAATAATATTCTTCTTGGCGGTATCATTGCTATCGTTATGCTTTTCCTGTTTTTGCGTAACGTCCGGGCTACCTTTATCGTTGGTATTTCAATTCCAACCTCTATTTTGCTTACCTTTGCCTCGATGTGGATGTTTGACTACAGTATTAACATATTGACCTTAATTGGTCTTGGTTTAGGAATAGGAATGATGGTCGACTCGTCGATTGTTATTTTAGAATCTATTTACCGAAAAAAAGAGCAGGGGCTACCGCCGCTTGAGGCTGTTATAGAAGGAACAAAAGAAGTTGCGACCGCCGTTATCGCTTCGGTGTTAACAACCATCGTTGTTTTCCTTCCGATAGGTCTAATTGGCGGTGAGATGGGACAGTTTATGATCATGCTCTCCGCTGTCGTAGCTATAACTCTTATCAGCTCGGTACTTGTATCTTTTACGTTAATTCCTTCGCTTTCTGAAAAATTTCTTAAACTTCGAAAAAGAAAAAGAGAGAAACAGGACGGAATGTTATTAAAAGGGTACACCGGTTTGATTTCACGACTCGTAAAGAAAAAACGATACAGTGCTGCTGTCATTGGAATGTTTGTCCTCATGTTTGCCGGATCTTTCATGTTTGTGCAAAAAATCCCAATGACTATCATGCCAGATATGTTTAATCGATATGCAGAACTGATGGTAGATTTAGAAACAGGGATTACACCAGATGACAAAGAAGACCTTGTAGCAAGTATGTATGATACTCTAAACTCTATCGACGACGTTAAATCAAGCTATATTATTGATAACGGAAGTATCTTTTACACGATAATTAATATGACAAAAGAAGATGACATTACTAGAGACCAAAAGGAAGTAAATGAGGATATTTTCCGTTCTTTACGCGAACTCGAAGACTCCCACCCTATAGAAAGTGTGCAAGATGTTATGTCCGGTGAGACAGCGGCTCCCGTACAGGTAAACATTAAGGGAGAAGATTTTGAGGAATTGCATACAATTATGGATGATTTCATAAAAGAATTAGAAGAAACCGATGGCGTGGTCGGTGTAACGAATTCAATGGAACGAACCTCACCAGAGCAATTGATTGAATTAAATGAGGAAGAAATAGAAGAAGCTGGTTTATCCCAAGCTCAAATTAGACAGTTTATGGGGCAGGTATTTTTCATGATGCCGCTTGGTGAAATGACCATTGATGAAGAAAATGTACCTTTAACCGTCAAATGGGACGAACAAACCGATTCAGCTTCTGATCTGCTTGATTTAGACGTTCCAACTGCTGAAGGAGAAGATAGTTTATCTCGTTTTGTGCAGTTAACACGTGTCGAAAGGCCAAACGAGATTGTACATGTTAATGGGGAGCGCTCTTTATCGGTATCGGCAGATATAGAAGAAACTGACCTTGGAACAATTAATCGAGATGTACAACAAATAATTAATGACTTTGACACACCGGCTGGTTATAGTATTTCCGTTGCTGGAGACCTTGAGCAGCAGCAGGAACTTATACAGGAAATGTTGTTTGTACTTGGAATTGCCATCTTTTTAGTCTATTTAGTGATGGCTGTTCAATTTAACCACCTTATCCATCCTATTATTGTTATGTCAGTCATTCCAATGACTTTCGTTGGGGCTGTATTAGGGTTGTTAATCACGCAGCGCGAACTTAGCATAATGTCTGGCATGGGTGTCATCATGCTGATCGGAATTGTCTTAAACAACGCTATTTTGCTTATAGATAGAACCAATCAGCTTCGCCGGCAGGAATATAGTGTGACAGAAGCACTTATTGAAGCTGGCAGAAATCGGATACGCCCTATTTTAATGACTACCTTAACTACTGCTGGCGGAATGCTTCCGCTCGCACTGGCTTCAGGTACAGCCGGTAACTATCAAGCCCCAATGGCAACTGTCATTATTTCCGGCCTGCTTTTTGCTTCACTTATCACTTTACTGCTTATTCCTGCTGTTTATCGGCTGTTTACCGCAGCTGGTCCTGGTTTTGGAAAAAGGAGTAAAAAGAATAAGCAAACAAATACAGCAGAAGGAAAAGAATCAGCTGTTTAATCAAAGTGAAAAAAGCCCCTTTATCGATAAAATAGAAGCTATCGGAAGGGGGTTTTCTGCTTTTTAATTATTATGTTGAAAAAACGTCCTTTGAATAGCTTTATGCTTTAATAATAGATTTATTATCTTATAGATTCCATGTATTTGTCATTGTAAACTTGGAAATTATGGATATGTGAAAACGTTAAATAAAACTTAGATTGGGAGGGAGTTTCTATAATTTTATCCATCACGTTAAAGCTTATCATTGGATTCTTCGTTCTTTTTCTTTTAATAAGAATTGTCGGAAAAAAATTAATAAATCAAATTACACCGTTTACTTTTATTGCAGCTATTGTTTTGAGTGAGTTATTAGGCAATGCTGTTTACCAAAAAAACACCGCCATTTTACATGTTTTATATACAATGGTTTTATGGGGAGGATTATTATTTGCAGTAGAATACTTATCACAGAAATTTTTGCCGTTTCGTCACGCGTTTGATGGGAAACCTTCTATGGTTATTCGAAACGGGAAAATTGATTTTGATCAATTAAAGAATAATCGTATGAACATCAATCAATTACAAAGTTTGCTTCGACAAAGTGAAGTATTTTCTATCCGAGAAGTAGCTTATGCATTTATTGAACCAAACGGTGCCATAAGTATATTAAAAAAGTCACCATATCAAAAAACGACGTTGCAAGATTTAAATCTCCCCCCGCATTCCGTTTATTTGCCAGTGACTTTGATAAGAGATGGAGAATTACTTCATGCTAACTTACAAGAAATTGAAAAAGATAAAGAATGGCTGAAAAATCAACTAGAACGACAAGGAATAGCTAATATAGAAACAGTTCTTTTTGCCGAATGGTTAGAAAACGATGGTTTATTTGTTATTCCTTATGAACAGCACTCAGTAAAATGATCTATTTCCTTATCACAAAATATTATTCCATAAAAATATATAAGTATATTTTAATCTTAGAAATGGTTTCTAATATTCTTCCATTCTGGAAAAAAACTCCTTAAGAAAATCAAAAAATAAACATTCCGTAGGAAGAAGCTGTCGTTCTTTAGGAACGATGACTCCGACGCTACGGGTTACATCTGGATCTGTAATTGGTTTTTTCACCGTAAAACGCGGCGTAGTATCAACCAAAGTTATTTCAGGAATCAAAGCGATACCCAATCCAGCTGAAACCAGCCCTTTTAAAGCATCGACATCATCACCTTCAAAAGCTACTTCTGGGTGAAACCCCTGTTTTAAGCACGCTTCTATAACCATTTCACGAAAATACATCCCTTCAGGAAGCAATATAAATGACTCTTCTTTCAATTGGGTCAACTGCAAGGTACCTTTATCAGCCAGGTAATGATTTTTTGGTAAAAGCGCAATCACATTTTCTGTAAATAACGTGTATCCTTCTACTTTTTTGTTGTTTTTGGGCACTGGAGCAAGCAGTCCCATGTTGTATTCGCCGTTTACCACTTCTTCTATGACATCATAATATATATTTTGTTTTAGCTGAAATCGAGCATCTGGATATTTCTCCCGAAAAGATGAAATAACTGTTGGGAGCGTATAAGCAGCCACACTGATTGGATAGGTAATTCGGATGGTACCTCTTTCCGGATCTAAATGTTCCTTCACTTCGCGCTTGGCATTTTCGAGCATTTTCATCGCTTGAGTGGAGCTCTCTAAAAACATTCTTCCTATTGGGGTTAAACGGACTCTTCGTCCCTGCCTCACAAACAGGTCTACCCCCAGTTCTGATTCGAGATTGTATATTTGACGGCTTACAGCGGATTGTGCAACATGCAGATTTTCAGCGGCCTCTGTCATATGTTCACGTTGGGCAACTTCCATAAAATACTTTAATTGTCTTAATTCCACAAGTTCTTCTCTCCTTTAATCATCTCAATACGATATCATTATTATCTGTTATTCATATTGATTAGATGATTGGCTACATAATAAAATACACGTAAATCAACCGTTAAACAAATAACATTTTCCTAACGGGCAATCGATTCGTTATTATATCAAATTTTTTAATCAAAAGTACGAAAATTAATAATAGTTAAAAAGGTGAGAGCAGATGACTGAACATAACTGGAACAATTGGCAAAAAAAAGTACTTCGTGAGGATTATGTAAAACCTGATATGTCTGAGATAGAAAGAAAGAAAAAAATGAAGGAAGTGAATAAAAAATACAAGTCCAGATCCTTTTCCTCCAACTATTCAATGTTAAAAATGAATAAATAATTTTCCCCATTCAGCCGTGTCTTCGATTCATTCATCTCATAACCGCATGAAACCTATCTATAATTTATATTGTTTCTTTTCAGCTAATAATTATAAAATACTCCATAACAAAATTCTTTTTCTACAAAAAATCAATCATTGAATAAATGCGGAGGGATCGGAGAATGCCAACAGTTATTAATCAAACTACTCCAGATACACAATCAGCTGAAACTTACATAAGCCAAGTGTTTGAAACCATTAAACAACGAAACCCCAATGAAAACGAGTTTCACCAAGCGGTCAAAGAAATATTTGAATCTTTGGTTCCAGTATTTGCTAAGCATCCTAAATACATGGAAAATGGCATCCTTGAACGAATTTCAGAACCAGAGAGAGTTATTTCCTTCAGTGTTCCTTGGGTAGATGATGAAGGAAAAGTGAGGGTTAACCGGGGTTTTCGTGTGCAGTTTAATAGTGCGATTGGCCCCTACAAAGGCGGCCTTAGATTTCACCCTTCCGTTAATGCCAGTATTGTTAAATTTTTAGGGTTTGAACAAATATTCAAAAATTCACTTACCGGTCTTCCTATCGGCGGAGGAAAAGGCGGGGCGGACTTTGATCCGAAAGGAAAATCAGATGGAGAAGTGATGAGGTTTACACAAAGCTTTATGACGGAACTGTCTAAACATATCGGTTCAGATATAGATGTGCCAGCTGGTGACATTGGAGTTGGTGCAAGAGAAATTGGATACATGTTCGGACAATACAAAAAAATTCAAAAAGGTTATGAAGCCGGAATTTTAACAGGGAAAGGAATTGGATATGGCGGAAGTTTAACCCGAACCGAAGCAACTGGATATGGAACCGTTTATTTTGTTGAAGAAATGTTAAAAGATAAAGGACTTAGTTTTAACGGCCGTACTGTCGTTGTTTCAGGTTCGGGAAATGTTTCTATCTATGCTATGGAAAAAGCTGCGCAATTGGGAGCTACTGTAATAGCGTGCAGTGATTCTAACGGGTATGTTTATGATACAAACGGCATCAATGTAGAAACTGTTCGACGGCTCAAAGAAGTTGAAAGAAAAAGAATTTCAGCTTATGTCGATGAACACCCAGACGCACAATATCATGAAGGATGCTCTGATATTTGGCTTACCCCTTGTGATATTGCCCTTCCATGTGCTACTCAAAACGAGATTGATGTCGAAGCAGCGAAAGTACTAGTGGCGAACGGTGTCAAAGCTGTAGGAGAAGGGGCAAATATGCCATCAACCTTACAAGCAATAGAAGTCTTCCAAAATAAGGGTGTACTCTTTGGTCCAGCAAAAGCTGTAAATGCTGGTGGTGTAGCTGTTTCAGCTTTAGAAATGGCTCAAAACAGCATGAGACTTTCCTGGTCTTTTGAAGAAGTAGATTCCAAATTAAAAGAAATTATGACCACTATTTATCGAAACAGCGTAGAAGCTGCAGAAAATTACGGGCATCCCGATAATCTTGTGGTGGGAGCTAATATTGCAGGCTTTATAAAAGTAGCCGATGCCATGCTTGAGCAAGGGGTTATTTAATAAGGAATGTAAACTGGCTTTATAAAACTATTAGAAAAACTTTACTTGCCCCGCGGAAGTTTTAGACTGTTACTTTACTTCGTTTCTTTAACAAAAAAATTCTTAATGTTTTTATATGGAGTGTCTTTAGGCATTAAATCTAAAGACACTTTTTTTTTAAGCGTAAAATTTTTAAAAAGGCTGTGCCATCAAAACGTTTCATGAGACAATAAATAAACCGCGTGGTTTGTGAAATTATATGTTTATTTGAAGAAAGGAAGTGGATAGTATCGGAAAAATTTCCCCTCTTAAAGGAGGATGGCTGCTGCTGCGTTCGATAGCGGTTATTTCTTCAAGTGTGGCTGCTATTATTTCTTCTATGCTTCCTTTATTTTTATATTATCCTATTTCTGCAAAAGAGCTGATTCCTCTCTTTTTTCTTCTCTTGTTCAGTGCCTTTTTGATACACGGCGTACTCACACATATTTTAAACGATTATGTTGATCATTTATCGGGAACGGATATACATAGTCCTGCGATATTATCAGGCGGCAGCCGTGTCATTCAAAAAGGATTTATTACTATAGAAAAGATGCGCTTGGTTGGAATATGGCTGATGATTACACTTGTTTTCGTTTTGCTTATTTTTATCTTATTTGATTTTTATCGGCTGGCTGTTTTGTTAGCGGTTGGATTATGGGGAGCAGTTACTTATTCCTTACCGCCCTTACGGCTAAGCTACCGTCCATTTACTGGAGAATGGCTGTGCACCTTTCCGTCTGTTCTGTTCCTTGGGCTAGCCGGTGCATGGTTAACATTAGACAACATTCCAGACTGGGCATTCCAAAATGCCGTCATCAACGCCCTCATTTGCATTAGCTGGGTTATGGTGCATCACATTCCCGATATACGTGCGGATAAAAATGCAACACCTATGAAACAAACGAGTGTGGTTTGGTGTGAACAAAAATTCGGTTCCTCTTTTATTCGTTTTCCAGCGTTAATGTATTATATTTTTGCTGCTTTATGCGGGTTTTGGCTGGGACTTGACCGCCTTCCTGCTGCACTTGGTTTGCTTCTGATATTATGTGTCTCTGTTATTATCATTGGAAAAATGGATATTAATGACTTCAAGCAAGTCTCAGCATATGAAAAAATATTACTGTTATTAGCAATGACCGCAGCTGTTTGGCTCGGATTATTTATATGAATAACGAAAGGCAGTTGATAATATGAAGGCTATCATTTTTGACTTTGACGGAACATTAGCCAACACGCTGCCCGTGAATTATGCTGGTTTTAAACATGTTTTTCAAGAATTTGATAACAAAAGTCTGTCTGATGAGGAAGTCAAAAACTTGTTTGGACCTCCTGAACCAGAGATTATTAAAAAGCACTTAAACAGTGATCAAGTGGAAAAAGCAATAGAATATTATTATAAAGTGTATGAAACCCATCATTCTCACTTAGTGAACAGAAACAAAGATATAGAAGACATGCTTTTCAAGCTGAAAAATCACAGAATGAAATTAGGAGTAGTTACTGGAAAATCAAGCAGAAGCTTTGAGACATCATTAGAAATACTGAAAATGACCAGCCTTTTTGATGTTATGATCACAGGTGATGACACAGAATATGATAAGCCCAACCCAGAAGGCATTTTTAAGGCTTTATCAAAAATGGATATGAAAAGTGACCAGTCTATGTATATAGGAGACAGCGACGGTGATATTCATGCTGGTAGGCGGGCAAATGTGACGACGGCAGGTGCTAAATGGCTGCCAGAATACCAATCTTCAGAATACACAACTGAACCTGATGCTGTCTTCACCCATCCTTCCGATCTACTTCACTTTCTTAAACAGACTCAGTAAAATAAGATCCAGTGGTGTGAGCTCTAAATCTCTCACACCACTCTTTATTATTCCTCTTTGTTTATATATTCGTTCGGTACTTCTCCACCATGAGCACTATGATTTTTAAATTGGCTTAATCGTCCATTTCGGTGCTCTCCATGATTTTTATTTTCTTTAAATTGATTATCGGGTTTCTTTTTTTTATTATTTGCCATTACCATGCTCCTTTCCTGATTCGCTATGGTTTTAGTTTTTGTATGGAAAGCATCGTTTATTCGCAGCGCAAATAAGGATTACTTTTAAAGCGAAGAAGTGACAGCATGAATTAGTCCGACATTAAAGAAAAAGTAGTACAGATTACGGACAATTATATAATTGGAGCTCTGGCTACGGTTGAAGTAATAAACCTCGTTCTCGCTATATGACTTTTTTTATTGAAAATCTCACCCTCCCCCCAACCAACAAAGAAACAGCCTCCTTCCGATTAGTCGGAAAGGAGGCTTTTATCGTTTACGCCATCACTTTGCACATATCATTTGTAAATGCGACAGGATCTTCAACTGGCAGACCTTCAATGAGAAGAGCCTGGTTATACAAAAGGTTGGTGTACAGTTTTAATTTTTCTTTATCCTGATCGTACGCATTTTTTAAGGATTGGTACACATCGTGGTTAATATTAATTTCTAGTACTTTGTCCGCTTTTATATTTTGATTGTCTGGCATTTGCTGAAGGATTTTTTCCATTTCAATAGAAACTTCTCCGTCAGCTGCTAAGCAGACTGGATGGGTTTTCAGCCTTTTCGACGCACGGACATCTTTCACTTTATCAGATAAGATGTTTTTGATTTCTTCAAATAGTTCTTTGTTGTCTTTCTTCTCTTCTTGCTCTTTTTCCTGGTCTTCTTCTGACTCAATACCTAAATCGCCGCTCGCTACAGACTTAAATTGTTTGTCGTCATAGCTCATCAATGTTTTAATCGCAAATTCATCTATATCCTCGGTGAAATATAAGATTTCATATCCTTTGTCTAGTACCATTTCCGTTTGCGGAAGCTTTTCAATTCTGTCATATGAATCCCCGGTAGCATAGTAAATGTACTGCTGATCTTCTGGCATTCTTGAAACATATTCGGATAAAGTAACTAATTTCTTTTCTTTAGATGAATAGAAAAGAAGCAGATCTTTTAAGTCGTCTTTATGGGTTCCAAAATCCATATGAACACCGAATTTTAATTGACGGCCAAAGGATTGATAGAATTTCTCATATTTTTCGCGTTCATCTTTTAAGAGTGTTTTCAACTGGCTCTTAATTTTATTTTTAATATTTTTAGCAATCAGTTTCAACTGTCTGTCATGCTGGAGCATTTCTCGGGAAATATTTAATGATAAGTCTTCGGAATCAACGATCCCTTTAACGAAACCGAAATAATCGGGCAGCAGGTCTGAACATTTTTCCATGATCAAAACGCCATTGGAATACAGCTCGAGACCTTTTTCATATTCTTTCGTATAATAATCAAAAGGCGTATTTTCCGGTATGAATAAAATCGCTTGATAGCGCACCGCCCCGTCTACACTAAGATGAATATGGGTCAACGGCTTATCGAAACCGTAATGTTTTTCGGAATAAAAAGCTTCATAATCTTCGGTAGTCAGCTCATTTTTATTTTTTCTCCAAATCGGCACCATGCTGTTAACGGTTTGTTCTTCTTTCACCTCTGCCGTTTCCTCTTCATCATCATCTTTTGGTTTCTGTACGGTAACGTCCATTTTGATAGGGTAGCGAATGTAATCAGAGTATTTTTTTATAATGGAATTTAATCGATGTTCTTCTAAATACTCGTCATAGTTTTCATCTTCTGTGTTTTCTCTTAATTTAATGTAAACCTCTGTTCCGACCGTCTCTTTGTCTGCCGGTTCTATTGTATATCCATCAGCACCATTTGACTCCCATTTGTAAGCCTGATCGCTATTTGCTGATTTTGTGTAAACGGTGACTACATCTGCTACCATAAATGCGGAATAAAAGCCCACACCGAATTGACCAATAATATCATGACCGTCTTTTATTTCATTTTCGTTTTTGAACGCTAGTGAGCCGCTTTTTGCAATGACACCAAGATTGGATTCCAGCTCTTCTTCGGTCATTCCAATACCGGTATCTTCTATCTTTAAGGTTCGGTTTTCCTTATCTGCGCTCACTTTTATGTAGTAATCATCCTTATTAAAAGTGAGGGATTCATCGGTTAAAGCTTTGTAATACATTTTATCAATTGCATCACTAGCATTTGAAATTAACTCTCGTAAAAAAATCTCTTTTTGAGAATATATGGAGTTAATCATCATTTCTAATAAACGTTTCGACTCCGCTTGAAATTGTTTCGTTGCCATCATCTTATCTCCTTTCAAAATACGGAATTTTTTAGCACTCTATCCACCTGAGTGCTAAATGTCCTACTTTTATTTTACATACCGCTTTTTTGCTGTCAATATGTTGCGATCGATTTATGTGTTCATGATTATTAAATGCTTCATAAAAAATATTCTACACACCTTTCCACCTTTTAACTGCAATAAAATCTTAAATGTTATAAGAAACTAAGACAAGAGATGTTTCTTGTAAAGGATGATTCAGGTGAATACATTGAAAGCAGATTGGTTCGGGAATATAAAGGGAGATATATTAGCTGGCATTGTTGTGGCACTTGCATTAATTCCTGAAGCCATTGCGTTTTCCATTATAGCCGGGGTAGATCCGATGGTTGGTTTATACGCTTCCTTTATTATCCCAGTAATGATTGCTTTTGTCGGCGGCAGACCAGGAATGATTTCAGGAGCTACCGGGGCAATGGCTTTACTATTCATTGACCTTGTTGCACAACACGGACTCGAATATTTATTCGCCGCAACCATACTTACTGGAATCTTGCAAATAGTTTTCGGTTATTTAAAAATCGCTCGTTATATGAAATTTATTCCGCGTTCTGTAATGGTAGGATTTGTAAATGCATTAGCCATTCTTATTTTCACATCGCAAATTCCCCATTTAACTGGACAAGGATGGGTAGTGTGGGGATTGGCTGCTGTTACACTGGCGATTATTTATCTGTTTCCGTACCTATCTAAAGCTATCCCTTCAACATTAATAGCCATTATTATCGTTACTGCTTTTTCGTTGGCAGCTGGGTTAAATGTTTTTACCGTTGGTGATATGGGAAACTTAGAGCAGACATTACCTGTTTTTCTTTTACCGCAAGTCCCGTTTTCCTATGAGACCCTGACCATCATCTTTCCCTATGCTCTTGCCCTGACAGTAGTCGGTCTGCTTGAATCCCTCCTTACAGCAGCAATTGTTGATGATATGACCGATACAAACAGTAATAAAAACAAAGAAAGCAGAGGACAAGGGATTGCAAACATTGTTGCTGGATGTTTTGGTGGAATGGCCGGATGTGCGATGATTGGACAATCCGTGATTAATGTAAAGTCAGGTGGAAAAGGAAGATTGTCTGCCCTTACTGCTGGTGTTGTCCTTATTCTTCTGATCATTCTGTTAGGTAACATTGTCGTGCAAATTCCGATGGCAGTATTAGCTGGCGTAATGATTATGGTCTCCATCAGTACGTTTGACTGGAATTCAATCCGAACATTGTTTATTGTACCTGGAACCGATGCAATTGTTATGGTGGTTACCGTGATTGTTGTCGTGGTGACTCACGATCTTTCTAAAGGTGTATTTGCTGGTATTCTTTTAAGTGCAATCTTCTTTGTCTCAAAAATTTCAAAAATAAGTATAGAAAGCAAGCTCAATGATAAAAAAGAAAAGAGAACGTATTTTATTAACGGTCAATTGTTCTTTGCTTCTGTCACGGATTCCATTGCTGGTTTTGATTTTAAAGAAGATATTAAAGAAGTGGAAATTGATTTAACGCATGCCCACATTTGGGATGATTCTGCCGTCGAAGCTATGGAAAAAATTATCGCCAAATTTGAAGAAAATGGCATAACAGTTGAAATTTCTGGCCTGAATGAAGCAAGTTCCCTTTTAGTGGAAAAGTTACGACATAAATTAAGCAGCCATTAAATGGAGGTAAACCAATGTTTAAAAAAATTTTATTAGCCACAGATGGATCTGACCACGCAATTCGTGCTGCCGAAAAAGCGATTGACCTTGCAAAATGTAATCCAGAGTCTGTTATTCATGTTATATATGTTGTGGATAGCTCGAAAACGGAGGTTTTAGAAAACTGGAACACAACTGGTGCTCAACAAAAACGAAAAGAAAAAGTAAGGCCTACGGAAGAAAAAGTAAAGGCTGCAGATATAAGCTATGAGGTGGAGTATTTACGAGGGGAACCTGGACCAACTATCGTAAATCATGCAAATGAAAAAGACTTTGATGTAGTAGTGTTAGGCAGCCGAGGGCTAAATCGTTTTCAAGAATTGGTTCTAGGCAGTGTAAGTCACAAAGTAGCTAAAAGAGCTCATTGCGCTGTTTTAATAATTAAATAGCAGAACATGTTGAGCTGTGGAAGTGTATTCCTCACCGCCATAATCCCCTTAGCCACACTGCTTTTTTATGAAGAACATATAATTACTCGATAACGTTTTCAATTAAATACAGATGAGAGTTCTAATGATCACTATCACCAATGATCTTTAATAGTTGTGCCTTCTACACCTTCAAAAAATAAACCACCCGCGCGATATTCTCTCGGGTGGTTAGAAAGTTCTCTTTATCCTACTTTTTTCGTTTCTTGTTTTTCTTCCGCATTTACATATTCATTTTCACCAATAATTCCTGCTTCCCGATCTTTTCTTTCTAATTCTAAAGCTTTTGGAACCGATAGCCAGTAAGCCAGCCCAATCCCAATCACACCTGCTGCTAATTTTCCAATTATGATTGGCAATATGAGAGTTGGTTGAAAGTTAGCTGTAAAAGATAAATGATCTCCTAATAAAAAGGCAGCACATACCGCAAAAGAAATATTTATCACTTTATCTTTCGGCCTCATGTTACGAACTAATTTGAACATTGCCAAAATATTAGCAATTGTTGCAACCAGCCCTGCACTTCCTTCTTTGCTTAAACCGATTTTACTTCCTATGGATTCCAGCTTATTTCCTGCATACTTTTGAAGCAAATAAACCATCGGAAAAGCACCTGCAAGCATGATTCCAATATAACCAGCTGTTTCTAATGCTCTGAATTGATCTTCGGTATCAGCCATTATTGGATCGAAACCCCAACCGCCTAACACAGTAGAAAACAAGCCAGTGAATACTTCTACAATGGAAAAAACTAATACGAGCTTTATAGCTGCGTCCATAAGGCGGCCAAACCACATAAAGCCGTTTATCATTAAATCCGGTAAGAAATACAGACCTGCAGCTAATAAAACAACAAAAATAATTAATGGTGATAAATTTGCAAATATGCTTAAATAACTTATTGCAAACTCATATGTAGAGTCCGTTGTAGTTGAAATAACGTCACGAACTTCGGAGTTTGTTATTAACGTAACAACGCTAGAAATAAAAGCTCCGATTGGAATCGTTAATATGCCAGACATAATACCGAGAGCCATGTACTTATGATCCCTTTTATCAAGCATTGCCAGTCCCATTGGAACCGAGAATACGATGGTAGCTCCAGCCATAAAACCAACAATCATTGCCATAATCCAGCCTTCGTATGAACCAGCTAGTGCTTCAGCTAACTGATAACCTCCCATATCTGTTGCCAGGATAGAAGTAGCTGCAATAGCCGGATCTGCACCAATCGAAGCAAAGAATGGTCCAAAAACTTTATCTACAAACCATGATAGATAAGGAATGGAAGCCATAATCCCAGCAGCCGGCACAAAAATATGCCCAACTGCATGCAATCCTTCCATAAACTGCTTCCCTAATCCTTCATCACTATTTTTAATGGATGCAATCGCGCCAATGACTGCACAGGCCATAATAATGTAAATAACAATTTCACCTATCATTACCATTCACGATTCCTCCTTATCAAATTTAATTTTGATGTAACTTTTTATATCACAAGACCTACTCCACTCTTTTTTTGATCCAGCATTTTGCTAATTAATGTACCCATGTGAGCTGCAGCTTCGATAGCCGGTGTACCACTGCGATGAATATTAGAGATAACCATTCGATCCGATTCTTTCATTCCTTTTTTAGGCTGATAACACATATAAGCACTAAGAGAGTGGGCACAAACAAGTCCTGGGCGCTCTCCAATTAAGAGAATAAAAGCTTCAGGCGCTAAAATCTCACCAATATCATCCATACACGCTACTCTCCCACCTTTCACAAAAAATGGTGTTCCAATATTTAATCCATACATAGAGAGAGAATCTAATAATGCAGGGTAAACATCTAAAATATTTTCATCGATAGCACTAGCACTTAACCCATCCGAAACAACAATTTGCACTTGGGGATTCGGAGTACATTTTTCTTTTATTATCGTTTTTGCTTCTTCTGATAGTATTCTTCCTTTATCAGGCCTCTTTAAGTAGTGATCCTTTGTTTCGTAACATGTTTCAACCGAAAACAAGTCCAATTCTTCTATCAGTTTAGAAGACACCTCTCCATAGACAGCATCCACCGCTGCAGCATGATCTGTACGAAAAGATAAAAAGTCCTTTGTCAGAGGCCTTGTCCCTGTTCTTCCGACTCCAATTCTGGCCGGAGTGTATTTCTTGAGCGACTTGAGGTGATTAGCAATATTTTCATCAGTCATCAAAATTGCCCCCTTTTCTAGACTCTTATTATCGGCGAGTCTTAATGACGAAATTTTACTTGCATGGATTTACAGAAAAAATGATGGATCACCGGCTTGTTTCGTTAACTGTCCTGATGAAATAGTTAACCCTTGTTTTTTTAACCAATCTGCAAATTCAGGAGCTGCACTTACTCCTAAAACGTTTCGCAGCGTAGCGATATCATGGAAACTTAAGGACTGATAATTGAGCATACAATCATCTGCCATTGGTACCCCAATTACAAAATTAACTCCTGCAGTACTTAATAACGTACTTAAATTATCCATATCATTTTGGTCGGCACTCATATGATTCGTATAGCATACATCAACCCCCATTGGCAGACCATGTATTTTACCCATGAAATGATCTTCAAGGCCTGCACGTATAACTTGTTTACTGTCGTAAAGATATTCAGGACCAATAAACCCAACTACTGTATTAACAATAAAAGGGTTAAAATGTTTTGCAAGGCCATAGCACCTTGACTCCAATGTTAATTGATCAACATCAAAATGAGCATCTGCTGATAATTCTGACCCCTGACCGGTCTCAAAGTACCAGCGGTTTTGCCCTTCTGCTGTCCCTTTTTCAAAAATGAGAGAAGTAGCTTCTTCAAGCATTGAAATAGATATTCCAAACGATTCATTGCCTGTTTGTGTACCAGCCAGACTTTGAAAAATCATATCAGCCGGCGCTCCTTTTTCAATTGCTCTCATTTGACTGGATATATGTGATAACACACAATTTTGGGTCGGAATATCAAAACGGTCGATAACTTCCTTGGTCTCGTTTAACAATGCATAAATATTATCTGTTGTATCAATGACAGGATTTATACCGATCACAGCATCACCGATTCCATAACTTAACGCTTCAAAAAGAGATGCGCGTATCCCAGCTAAATGATCAGATGGGTGATTTGGCTGTGCTCTTGAGGCAAGCACTCCTTTTTGTCCGATTTTGGTTTGACAATGAGTAATAACTGTTATTTTCGAAGCCGCCTGGATGAGATCTAAATTGGACATTATTTTCGTAACTGCTGCAATCATTTCGCTCGTCAACCCGGTGCCAATTTGAAGTAACTCCTTGCTCAAATGCTCATCATTTAAGATATACTCCCTTAGATCAGCAACCGTCCAATTTTTTATAACACCGTAGATTTCTTCATTGACATTCTCTTCGATTAGTTTGGATACATCATCTTTTTCCGGTGCAACAACGGGATAACTCCTTATGTCTGAAAGAGTTGTTTCTGCTAATACTGCTCTGGCAGCCATTCTTTCTTTCATGTTCTCCGCGCTTATTCCGGCAAGCTCGTCCCCTGACTTTTCTTCGTTTGCCTTTGCCATAATTTCTTTTAAGCTGTGAAACTCATAGGTGATTCCGAGCAATGTTGTCTTTTTATACATATAACCCTCTCCTATTTATCCAAATGCTAATGTTTTGACAGTAATAGAAATGGCTTCCCCTGCAGCTGGTAAACCTAAGTCAATATAATCTCCATAGGTAAAATCAACCTGGTCGATGCTCATTATTTGCATACCTTCTGAACTATAGATTTTCAGAGCTTGCCCCATTGCTTTTGCCATATCATTTTCACAAATAACCACCATACAGTTTGAATATGGAAAGTATTTTTTAAATGGTGTACAGATATCAGCTGCAATGGATTGAAGCATTTTATAGCTGCAGTATTCTAAACCTGATAGTCCAAGGGCAAATGGCGGGTCTTTTTTTTCTACAAATAATTGTTTTGCCTGTTTCATAACTTTATCTACTTCCACTTTAAAAACTTGAGATTCCCACTTTTCACTATCAATGAATACATTCAAAATCGGTATGTTTTTAAGGGGAAGAAGTTGTTCATTTACGAATACAGTAGCTCCGCTTAGTTCAGTATTTTGCATTCCTGCTCCAATGACAGTAGCTCTTGAAGTTTCCTTTGCTAGTTTTACGAAAAGAGACGATTCTTTTACAATAAGATTTAACGTATATGCAAGCATAGGTCCTATATCGCCAAACTTGGCTACCTCTTTAAAAGAGTCTGGTTCCTTTTTATGAATCATTTTGCCAATATTTCCTGAAAAAATTATTTCTTTAAGCTGCGGCAGCGGGCTGGAAATAGAAGAAAACAATAACTTCTCTGCACTTGTGATTGGGCCATCCATAAAATATGAAAGCATGCTTTTACTCATACAAAGACACACTTCTTTCAGCAATTCGAAACTTACTGTATGACCAACTTGAAGATCAAAGCGATTAGCTTGAAGCCATGGGCGAATGTAATTTGAGATGTATTTAATCTCTCCCTGTTCCGTTAACCGGATTAATCTGCCGCCAACATGAAAAGTTAATGTGCGAATAGCTTTCCCATTTTGAAATAACGCTGCATTTGCCGTTCCTCCGCCAATGTCTATATTGGCTACTACCCCCTCTGTTTCTTCAGACCTTTTCTTAGCCCCAGAACCTTTCCCAGCAAGAATACCTTCCAAGTCGGCTCCTGCTGTAGCTACAACGAAATCACCGGCCCGCTCAGCTAAGTAATTAATAATGGTTTGTGCATTTTGTTTCTGTGCCGTTTCTCCCGTTATAATGACAGCTCCTGCTTGTACATTTTCAAACATAAGGCCAGCTTGCTTGTACTCAAATGCTAAAATGTCAGATAAACGGTTAATATCTATTTCGTATTCAGTTATTAAGGGAGTCTTATACATTTGGCTTGCATATATAACAGAACGATCCATTATCTGACAAGCCGGCAAAGTAAATGAATTTCCTCGATTCTCAATAAGCAGACGGCTGACAATGAATTTGGTTGTACTCGTCCCAACATCAAGTCCAATACTCGTTATCCAATTTTCAATGATTTCTCACCTCCTATTAAAAATAAGAAAAGCGCAAGCGCATTGCTCACGAGCGACAAGTCCTGGAGGGTCGGCATATGGAAAGCTGATCTTTGCTTTCCATTGACGAACCGAAGGAATCTCGAGCGAGTAGGCGCTTGCGCTAGAAATGTAAAACGCCAACTATTTACAATTTCTTACCTATTAAAAAAGCGCTCTGAATTAATATCTACTCTTCTATTTAAAAAGTAGATGTTAATTCAAAGCGCCATTGCTTTGGTTTTATTTACTTGGAATGTGAAGCTAAGATTTTATTTGCAATTTCTATAAGAGGAATATGATGTTCCATACTTTGCTTTTGCATGCATCGGTAAGCATGTTCCTCTGTAAACCCTTGTTGGTCCATCAAATACCCTTTTGCTTTTTCTATTATTTTACGCTCTTTTATTTTCTTTTCTAATTTTCCTATTTTTTCATGCATGTTTAAGTGGTTCGCACGTTGTTGTAATGCTATTTCCACCGCCGGGTTTAATTCTTTTTCGTTCACTGGCTTAACAACATAAGCATTAATCCCGGCCTTTTTTGCCTGGTCGATATATTCATCATCACTATATGCTGTAAGGAGGAGAATCGAACAACTTGAGAACTCCTTGATAATAGATGAAGCTTTAATACCGTCAACCTTTGGCATTTTTATATCCATAAGAATAAGGTCAGGATCAAGTTCATAGGCCTCTTTGATGGCTTCTTCGCCATTTTTAGCTTCTCCTACTACTTGATAATTCTTTTCTTTTAATATTTCTTTTATATCGAATCTTGTAATAGGTTCATCGTCTACAACCATAATCCTTGATTGTTTCATTCCATCACCTTATTTGTAATCGGAAATGTAAGAGAAACGTTTGTCCCCCGATTCGAGTGAAAAACAGAAAGAATACCTTCCAGCTCTTCTTCTACTAGCATTTCAACAAGATGAAGACCTAAGGAAGATGAGTTTTGAGTATAGACGCTATGGTCCATACCGCCCCCATTATCCGAAACGATAATATTGACCATCTGTTTTCTTATGTTCGTCTTTATTTCAATTTTTCCAACAGACGTTGTGTGAAAAGCATGCTTGATACCATTTTGAATTAATTCATTTACTACCAATGCAACGGATGTTGCTTTATCTGAAGGTAAAAATAGCGGCTTTCCCTTCACAGATATTTCTATACTTTGTTCGCTAGTAGTGGATGAAGAAACGAGTAATGTCCCAATTTGCTCCATTACAAATGTGACATCTACTTCTTCAAATCCATTTTTCGCCAAGTAATCATGAACCTTCCCCATGCTTGCTATTCTATTTAAACTGTCACTAAATACCCTAACCACTTCTTCTGAAGCAGATCGCCTCATCTGCAAACGAAGCATGCTGGAAATAACCTGCAAATTATTTTTGACTCTGTGATGTAACTCTTGAATAATCAGTGATTGTTTTATTTCCTGCTTTTGATCCTTATCTGTGGATTTCAGAAGCGATTTCATTTTGTGTTCGTTCCTGATCGTATCTGAAATATCATGTTCCTTAATCAAAACAGCAATCGTTATACCAGATGGATCAGTAATTGGAACAATATCTTGCTGCATAACAATATTTTCCTGCGAGATCCCTCTTGATCCTATAATCGATTTGCCATTTTTTAAGCTAAATAAAACACCAGGCTCTGTTTTTTCAAGAGCTATCTCCCCTAATACACTTTCTCTGTACAAAGAAGGTGCTGTTGAAGGTGAGGCTTCGGCTACCACTATAGCGGCATTTTTGTCCGGTGAAAGACAGTCAATAAACATATCTGCCCGCGAAATATCAGCCATTACTTGCATATTCGCTGCCATATTTTTAATAATATTGCACTGTTCATCAGAAAGATGAGTTACTTGTCCTAAATCACTAATTGTTTGCATTATCCTTGTTGTCTCCACTTCTGCAGCAATCAGGTTGATAAAAAATAATTTATCATTTCCGTAATGTAACTATCAACATGAATGTCAGATTAATTAACAAAGTATTTTACCCACATCGGGAAAGACTTTTTGTTTATTTTAGAATTTTCAGTTTCTTGTATTCTATTTTAAACAAAATAATTTATTAATCAACCATAATTCCATTAACTCATGAAAATTTTTGGGATTTAACCCTGTTTCGTCTTCAATTTTATCTAATCTGTATAATAATGTGTTTCGATGAATATATAGATGTTTAGCTGTAACACTTACATTTAAATTATATTTGCAAAACGCATTTATAGTTTCTACTAGTAGAGGTGTTTTATATGGATTTAATTTCTTTAACCACTTAAATTGAGACAGGTCCTCTTCTGTTTTACTTTCATTTTCCCACATTAATTCTTCAACCCAGTAATCCTCAATATTAAAAATTCCATGTCCTCTCAGTTTTTTACCAATGAAAAGTGCATTTTCTGCTTGTTTATAGGATGTTCGATACCCTTTAATCCTGTCATTTGCTTTACCTATACCAACAAGACAGCAATTACCAAAATTTTTAAGAATACGTTCGTAAATTGTCTTGATTTTATAATATGAATACTCGTAATACGGCAAAAACATTATCCAGTGATCTTCTTTCATGTGAGCAAATATGGTGTTTTTTTTATCTATTATGAGTTGGTTCAAAACGTCTTTTATCACGTAGTCTAATGAGGGGTGCAGCAAACGAACGCTAATTGCTACTCTCGACTTGTGAAGATCTAAATTAAGTAAATCTGCTAATTTCTCTATTTTATCTCTATCGGGATCATTTTCCAGCAATTCTTGTATTAAAAATTTCTGACTCTGCAATTTTAAAGTTGAGATATGATGAGACATTTCTTGCATACACATCATTTCTACTTGATTTTGAATGAGTTTTCCAAATTTAAATACATCTTCTGGATTTCCGGTAATACCAACTGCCCCTATGATGTTATGGTCTACCTTGATAGGTAAAACAACTCCTGGCAATGCTTGGTTCCTTATAGCTTCATCTTGCTTTTCCATCAATATTCTCTCAAACTTAACAACCTCTTGCACGCCTCCATGGTAATGACCGACACGTTCCACATCTCCAGACCCCAGAATGTTACCTTTTTCATCGATAATGAGAATATTATACCCACAAATAGCAGTGGTTTTTTTAGCTATTTCCATAGCAGTTGTCTTTGTTAACATTCCTTTTCCCTCCTGTTCAACTGTGCAAAATGCACAGTTACGATATAATAAATAGATTTAAAATTTTAACAATTTGTCTGTAACAAACAGTGTACCGTAAATTTTATAATAAAGTTAAGTTATTAGAAATTTAAAAAATTTGGAGGTTTTTACCATGAAAAAAATTGCAGTACTTGGCGGCGGAAACGGAGCACATGCGTTAGCAGCAGAACAAAGTTTGAATGGAAATGAGGTTAGATTGTTTGAGCTTGAACGATTTCGCCATTGTATTGACAAAGTATTTGAAACAAAAGAAATTAATGTCATTGGGGATGTGATTGAAGGAAAAGCATCCATATCTGTTGTCACTAGTAATATTAGAAAAGCAATAAGTGGAGCTGAAATTGTCTTCATTCCTTTGCCAGCATTCACGCATAAGGAATATGCTGAATTGCTTGCTCCCCATGTGGAACCGGGCCAGATCTATATATTGTTACCTGGAAGCTTGGGAACTTTAGAATTTGCTCACATTTGGGGAAATAAGGGAATTACAAAAGATATAATTTTGGCAGAAGCGGATACGCTTCCTTACGTAACTAGAATAGATACCCCTGGTAATATTCGTATTTATGGTAAAACAACAGTACAGTTAGGCGTATTTCCTTCAAATAAAACAGAGGAAACAGTGAACAAATTAGAAGGGATTCTGGACGTCACTCCTGCCCAAAATGTTTTAGAAGCAGGTTTAAACAGTATAAACCCTGTTATCCACCCGCCTGGAACCATATTAAATGCCGGCAGAATTGAACGGTCTAAAGGAGAATTTTATATTTATGAAGAAGGCATGTCTCCTTCTGTCACCAAAATCATTGACATGCTGGATGAAGAACGACGATCTATCGGGGAAGCCTTTCACCTCAAACTTCCGCCCATCTCTGAAGCTTTACATGAAGGAGGTTTGTCTCCAAAAGGGTCTACTTGGGAAGCTTTAAACGGCAGCCAGATGCTTACCCCGGTTAAAGGTCCAACTCATTTAAAATCACGGTATCTTGGAGAGGATATACCTTATGGATTAACAACCTGGTCATCTCTCGGCGATGTTTTAGGTATAGATACACCAATTATTGATTCAATGATTACACTAGGCATGGCTTTCTTAGATATGGAACCTAATGATATTACCAGGACCCTTTCATCATTTGGTTTAGAAAAATTGAGCTCCCAAGAAACCATTCAATATGTAACGGAAGGGCGTCTCTAATTATATCAAAAAGGGGGAAGATTTGTGACTGCTTTAGATTGGATCTTTGTCGTTATTTATTTTGCAATGCTAGCATTAATTGGTGTACAAACCAGCCGACGTGTAAAAAATATGGATGATTTTGCTATTGCTGGCGAAAAAATTGTATGGCCAGTTATGTTTGCAACTTTAGCCGCTTCCTTTTTAGGAGGCGGAGCTTCAATAGGAATAGCCGGCAACATAGCAAACGATGGATATGTATTTCTCTTTGCATTCTTTGGCTTTTCCATTCAATTCGTACTATTAGGTTATTTCGTAGCCCCACGTTTAAAAGATTATAAAGGCGCTCAAACCATCGGTGATATAATGGAACACCATTACGGAAGAAAAACAAAACTACTAACAGGCATTCTTTCCATTTGTTTATGCGCTGGTATATTGGGAGCTCAAGCTCTTGCGATAGGAACAATTTTTAATATGGTTTTAAATATTCCTCCAGCTGCAGGGATTATCATAGGTATGGGATTAGTGATCTTGTATTCAACTATTGGCGGGATCTGGGCAGTCATTCAAACAGATGTAATACAATTTATCGTTTTAGGAATTCTTTTGCCAGTGACCCTTCTTATTGGTCTAAGTCAAACAGGCGGACCTATTGGTCTTGTTGAAGAAGTACCTGCCTCATTCTTCACTTTCTTCGGTGAGTGGGAGGTCATTGCATTTGTAAGTTTGTTTGTTACGTTTTTACTAGGAGAGGCCCTCGTTCCTCCCTATGCACAGCGGGCTTTTTGTACCAAAGATTCAAATCACGCTCGTAAAGGATATTTAATTTCAGGAATATTCTCTTTTGGCTTCTACTTTATAGCCGCGACACTTGGTTTGATAGCGTATATTGTTTTTCCTGGCATTCCATCAGACCAAGCATTGCCTGCTATTGTACAAAATTTGCTCCCTATGGGTATAACAGGTCTAGCAGTAGCAGCTTTATTAGCAGTCATCATGTCTACCGCCGATTCCTATTTAAATTCAACCAGTGTATCCTTCATGAGAGACATTTACACGCCATTTTTAAAACCTAATTCTCGCACCAACGATAATAAATTACTCCTATTAAGTAGAATCGTTACTCTAGTTGTCGGGGTTACCGCCGTTATTTTTGCATTATCAGCTCCAAGCATTATAGACGCTCTAATGTACGCCTATTCCTTATGGGCTCCTACAGTGGTAGTTCCACTTATTATTGCCTCGGTTGGAAAAGTATACAGTAAAAACGCTGGATTCTATGCCATAATAGTAGGTGGCATTGTAACGAGTGTTTGGATCTGGGGATTAAATGAACCTTGGGGCATTGCTGGACTTGTTCCCGGGGTTACAGCAAATATTATTACTTTTTTCGTTATTTATATTTTTGAAAAAACATTTCCAGCTAAAAATATAGAACTCGCCCATACTTCACTAAATGAAGAGAAGGAGGGGTAGAAAAGTGAATATATATGGAGCTCTTTTATATAGTATACCCTGGATTATTATAGTAGTAACTGTTGTCTTTGGTGCAATTTCTATTAAATTTTATATAGATGAAGTGATTAATGGTGATTAATGGCGATTAGATGACATTATTAGAATGATACTAAGGCAAAAGGAGAGTGACTATAAAAGAAGACTATTTACATTCTTTTATTTAATTAGAGCTTAACAAAATCATTAGGATATGAATGTCCAGAAAGAAACCGCATTTTGTCGCTATTGACCTATGTCGTCTCTAGGTTCTCGCCCGTATTTGTCATTTGCTGATTTATCTTATTTGAGGGCACCATAAAATTTCAGTGCCCTCTTCTTTATTAAATATCCTATACTTTTATAAAATAATATCATCCTTATACCAAATACGTAGATATAAGGAGTAGACAAAGGGAGTTCCTCTCCAGAAATCTTGGAATTCATCAACCATTTAGTTTATCCAGTTGTAATCATTTGTACTTCAAATCTTAAGTGAACTTGTCTTGCTTAATTAACTATTGATCCAGCCAACTAGTAATGGTATTGGTTACTTCTTTAAAACTGGCTCTGCCTTTGTTTACTAAATTTTTGCGTGCTTGTTCAAACTCTCCTTTTATCATTAATT
Organism: Alteribacillus sp. YIM 98480; assembly: GCF_009765375.1. GTDB lineage: Bacteria > Bacillota > Bacilli > Bacillales > Marinococcaceae > Alteribacillus. The sequence continues at coordinate 207,396 of NZ_VTOK01000001.1, read as the reverse complement.
TTGCATTATTATCTTTTATCTCACTAAATGTATTCCACGCTTTTTCCAAATCAGTTAGATACTGTTGGTCTATAGGAGATAATGAAAAGTTCTTCAATTGTTGAATGGTGTTGTATAACTGTTTTTCTGTTTCTTTCTTTTTTTTGTTCCATTTTGATATTTCTTCCATATCTGTACAATTAATCATGTTAACCATTATACCGCGTATAGTTAATGCCTGTTCTAAAAACATTTCTATTTCCTTTTGGTATTTGTGTAATTGACTAACATTTGGCAGCTTAAATTGGGAGATAACAGCGGTAAGTGTATTTGTGTGCTGGGTAGTGTCCAGGATCGATGCATGCATTTCTTCAATATTAGCTTGTTGTTCCTGAGCAGAACCTAATACGTCTTGGCTGCCAGCTGAAATTTCTTCAATAATGGCTGAATTATGATTAAGAGAATCCGTTATAACAGCTGTGCTTTTTGACAGTTTTTTTCCTGCATCATTCATATTTTCGATTTGCCCTTCAATATTACTTAGTTCGTTTTCTATTGAATCAAAGGATGAACTTGAATTTGTAATACTATCTACTCCCATTTGAACTAGTTCAAGCACGGAAGTTGTTCGTTTCGATGTTTGGTTAACCTCTTCTAATAAGCCACCAATAAGGTGCTCTATTTTTTCTGTTGCCTGTTTTGATTGAATTGCTAATTTTCCTACTTCTCCTGCGACCACTGAAAAACCTTTACCATACGATCCTGCCCTTGCTGCTTCAATATTAGCATTTAACGAGAGTAAGTTTGTTTGTTCAGCAATGTCTTTTATCATCTTCAAAATCGTCGATATTTCATCTGAAGAGTACGATAATCGCTGCATGCCTTCTTCGTTATTTTTACTCTCCTCTTCCAGTTTGTTCATTACAACTACCGATTCCTTTACAGATTCTCTTCCCCTCGTTACCGCTTGGGCTACGGATTTATTAGCCTGCATCACTTCATGGTTTTTTTCTACTACATCTTCAGCAAATTGATGTACACTATGCATCTCTTCTGCGATTTTTGCCGATTCATTAGCTGATTGTTGAATTCCATCTGTAAGTTCGTTCATTGTCTCTGTTACGGTATGTATAGAACCAGCAATGTTTTTAGACCGGTTCGAAATATCGGTTACACGTTCATTTACGGTTGCAGCAGAATTCCGAACAATTCGAATGACATTTTTTAACCCTGACACGGTTTTACGTAAGATACCATTTGTTGATTGATAATCTTTTGCAGAAGCAACATCAGATAATTGGAAACTCAAATCCCCATCCGCTACCTTTTTCAAATGATTATTTACTTGATGGTGATACTTCTTATTTTTAAATATGAACATACCAGTTTTCCTCTCCTTATTTTTGTATGTACCCAAAACCTTTAAAATAAAAGCTCAGCCTGATGCCAAGTCATTATTACATATTTATAAAAAAGGATACCCCGAGAAAACTCAGGGTACTTCGGCAGTGTGTCTTTAAATAAAGTATTCGTCTGTTACTTCTCCATTTTAGAAAAATAAAAGAGACATCGGCTTATTGCCCTGTCTTTTTTGTATAGATTGTATAAACATGATTATAGTTTTTCTAATTGTTATAGCAATAAACTCGTTAATAAAACTCACATACAAAAATGGTTTCATTTCTCTAAAAAAAAGGTGAAGAAGAAGTCAATGACACACTGTTATATTCAAATATTGCAGTCAGAAGTTACAATAGATGGTCTGTTTTTTCTTCTTTCGTTATATCTATTATATAAGGGGGAGAAAAAAAATGAGCAGACATTTCCGTTTTCATAACTTATCGAATAAAAATATGTCCTTTGCAGAGGTTTATCATCATATAGAAACATTCATGAAGCAAAACCCGCAAGCACAGTATAGATTAATGATTGGCACCGACTCACAAGTACACAGGAAATCAACACGTTTTGTTACCGGCATTGTCATACGTCGTGAAGGCCACGGGGTATGGGCTTGTTTAAAAAAGCATGAAGTGAAAAGACGAATCGAACATTTACATGAAAAAGTATCGACGGAAACCCTTTTAACGGAAGAAGTAGCTCAATTATTCACACCTAAACGAAAACAAAAATTATTACAGCTTATCATGCCCCATATTGATGAAGGAAGCTCCTTTACATTCGAAGGACATCTAGATGTTGGAAAGGGTCAACGCAATAAAACAAAAATTTATGTAGAAGAAATGATGGCCCGTCTTAAAGTTTATGGGATGAAAGCTCGAGTGAAGCCAGATTCATTCGTAGCGTCTTGTTATGCGAACCGTTATACAAAATAAGATAACTGCCAATTTTAAATATATCGCTAAATTGTTCAATCCCTCCATCAATTTGTTCAACGTTAAATCAAATCCTTCCAACAGCACCATTGTTTCATTTCCTGTTAATAAGTCTCTTTATAAATTTTACTAATATAGTTCCTGTACTTCCATCATTCCGGTATTCAAGCATGTGTACAGCTTCCGCATTCGAACTTCTCCAATGATAAAAGAAACCGTCATTTTTGTCCTTCCAATTTCTTGGATTTAAATATTACCCGTATCGTTCACCCAGCGGCTTTTGGAGTATGTGCCCCTATCTTTTTGAAAGGTCCAGCAATTGTGAAAATTTAGTTGATGTCCTCTGTATATTGACACTTTATGAAGACGTCTTTACAATATGAAACAATATTTAAATAGAATCACTCATGCCTTGCTCGTATAATGTTGGAAATATGGTCCAATCGTTTCTACCAAACTACCTTAAATAGTTTGACTACGAGAAGGGGATACTAACAGACAGCACGTATGTTACACCTATACGTAAAATGTGTTACCCCTTATCGTACGTCAAACTCCAGGACAACCTGGGGTTTTTTTAGTATTTAGAAAACTCTGCTCGCCTTTGATCCTTTAAACAAAAAAACTTTCGTAAAGTATAAAAAAGGGGGAAAGACTAATGGCGATTGATAAAAGCGTATTAAAAAAGCGCATTGCTGTGGCAAGTCAAAGAATTCCGGCTGACATTGTCATAAAAAATGGACGGATTATAGATGTGTTTAACCTTGAAGTTATTGAGGGAGATATTGCAACTGCCGATGGATATATTGCGGGTATTGGTCAATTTGAAGGAAAAAAAGTAATTGATGCAAACAACCGGTATGTGTGTCCTTCCTTTATAGACGGTCATGTTCACATTGAATCGTCCATGGTAACCCCCGCTGAGTTCGCAAAAGCTGTACTTCCTCACGGTGTTACCACTATTATTACGGACCCGCATGAAATAGCAAACGTGGCTGGAAAAGACGGCATCCAATTTATGTTAGATGACTCAGAAAATCTACCGATGGATATTCAAGTCATGCTGCCTTCCTGCGTTCCGGCCACACCGTTTGAAAACAATGGAGCTCAGTTAAACGCCGCAGATCTCACTGCTTTTTTTGATCACAAACAGGTGCTTGGACTTGCTGAAGTTATGGATTATCCGTCTGTATTAAATTCAGATAATGCGATGATTGATAAACTGATCGCCACTTCAAAATACAGCAGCTTGGTAGACGGACACGCAGCCGGTCTTCATTCCGATGCTCTCAATGTATATGCTTCAGCTGGAATAGGTACTGACCATGAGGCTAACTCAGCTTCCGAGGCATTAGACCGATTAAGACGTGGATTGTACGTTCTCATTCGTGAAGGTTCTGCAGCAAAAGATCTCACATCTATTGTTCCACTCGTAAATCATAAAAATGCCCGTCGTTTCCTCTTTTGTACAGATGACAAACATTTAGATGATTTATTAGAAGAAGGCAGCATCGATCACAATGTTCGTCTCTCTATCAAACAAGGACTTGACCCGTTATTAGCTATACAGATGGCATCACTGAATGCTGCCGAATGTTATGGATTAAAAAATAAAGGTGCCATTGCACCAGGATATGCTGCCGACTTTCTGCTGCTCGACGACTTAGCCTCTGTTTCAATTCATGCAGTTTACAAATTCGGAAAACTTACCGGAAAAGATGGAAAATACGTTGGCAAGACGCTTTCATTCATAAAACCACCTTCTCGACTAACAAATACGGTCAACGTTCCAACCTTGCGAGAAGAAGACTTAAATATTCCAATAGATGGAAAAAAGGCTCATATTATCGGTGTATCTCCAAATAGTTTGGTCACCAATAAGCTAGTGGAAAATGTCACGGTGGAAGATGATACATTTATCCCCTCTGTTGAACACGATCAATTAAAGTTAGCTGTTGTGGAAAGACACTCTGGAACCGGTAATATTGGATTAGGGATTGTCAAAGGATTCGGAATAAAAGAAGGAGCAATCGCCTCGACCGTAGCGCATGATTCCCATAACCTCGTTATTGCGGGAACCAATGATACGGATATGATAACAGCTATACATGCCATAAAAAATATGCAGGGCGGGTTGGCTGTTGTAAAAGATAATCAAGTGATAGCAGCCCTTCCCTTAAACATAGCAGGACTGATATCTGACAAAGATAGTGACGAGGTTAACAATCTTCTTCACCAATTAAACGCATCTCTATTAGATATAGGATGTTCCCAAACATTCAACCCATTTTTAACCTTGTCCTTTTTAACACTGCCCGTTATACCAGAGCTAAAATTAACGGATGCCGGGTTGTTTGATGTAGGTACATTTAAACACATTCCGGTCGATTTTTTCAGATCGAATACAGAAAAAAATGCAGAATAGGGTTGCGTTCTAATTAAATTTATTTAAAATAAAATACGGACATTTTATTTAAATTTTTATTTAATGTTCGTTTTTTCATCAATTTCACTTTAGAAATTAAATAACATCTATGGGGGTACAAAAAAGTGAACTTTTTATCATCTTGGAAAAACACCGTTCTATTATTGGTTCTTACTCTTGTTTTAGCAGGCTGCGGTCAAGATTCAGGACAAGCTGAAGGTGGAGAAACCGAGGAAACAGATAATCAAAATGAAGAAGAAACAGTGGGTATCATTGGTCCGATGGAAGTAGAAATCGATATTTTACGTTCTAATATGGAGGTAGAAGAAGAAAAAGACATCGCTGGTATGACGTTTTATGAAGGAACTCTAAAAGATGAGAATATTGTGCTCGTTCAATCAGGCATCGGGAAAGTCAATGCCTCGATTGCAGCTCAAATTCTTCTTAGTGAATTTAATGTTGATGCATTGATCAATTCAGGTGTAGCAGGAAGTATACATCCTGATGTAGGTCTTGGCGACATTGTAATTTCTACCCAAACAGTTCACCATGATATGGATGAAACAGCTAAAGATTATGAACCTGGCCAAATTCCCTATATGGACGTACTGTACTTTGAAGCTGATGATGAATTGATTTCTCTTGCAGAAGAAGGAACAGAAGGATTGCCTGACTATGTGGATGTGTTCACTGAAACAGTGGCTACCGGTGACCAATTTATTGACAGCGAAGAAAAATCGCAATGGATTAACGAAACGTTTGACGCTTACGTAGTAGAAATGGAAGGCGCTGCAGTTGGCCAAATTGCCTACTTGAATGACGTCCCATACGTTGTCATTCGCTCTGCTTCCGACGACGCCGGAGAAGAAGCAGCAGAAATTCAAGAAAACTTCGTCGAAGAAGCGGCACAAAACTCCAGTCACGTTATTGAAGAAATACTTGAAAACAAGTAATACCAAAGAGCCCCTGAATCGGGGGCTTTTTGTTTTATATTTTATTTTCAAAAGACTTTCTCAACCTCATTTATTTGTATAAATCATTGCGCAAGTACCCAACAAAACAGTTCACTTCATTTGTTTTCATTACCCTCAGACATTTATGCTGTTAGTCTAATAAAAGGCAACGCAATAAAACTAATAATAATTACAAAAATAAATGCCTTCCATAATACTTCCCTATAAAAAATAATATTAACGTTTTATGTTCATAAGTGCCCAGGTTTTTCTCTTTCAACTTATACCTCTCCTTATCAGCCATCTGAAAACGGTCTCCATTATCAGGATAGATTGCACAACCAATAGAAACCCCAAAATAGGAAATGTTCACGACCTCATTATGTTCTAGTTCTTTACGGAGATCTTAATAAAATATCTTCGAAAATACTTCGCTTGAATTTGGAATGAGGATTAAATATTCATCGCCTCCCCACCTTGCAATAAAATCATCTTTCTTAAGATAAAGGATATAGCCTGTAACAATTCATCCCCTGTATTATGCCCATATGCATCACTAATTTTCTTGGAATGGTTGAGGTCAATGATAAAAATGTCTAGTTTTTCGTTTCTTTTCTTCGAATGCAAAGAAAATGCTTGGAAGATACTTTCCACTGTTCGTCGATTATACGTATTGGTTAATGGACCTTTTCCAGAATAATATTTTGCTTTGTCATATTGTTTTTCGCGCCACCAGGCAATCAGTAGAAATATAGCTGGTCACACAAAGAGATTCCATTTAAAAGGCAATGCCAAATATTGATGATAATAAAAATAACGAAGAATATTAGCAAATCAACCACCCCGATTGCAAATATTCTCCCACTTATATCCATAAAGATTGCCTCATTTTCTATAGTCAAAGGTATTACAATATTATTTTCTTAATACTGCATTTCACAAATAATAAACTGCTCGTTACCATGAACTGAGCACTATTATATTTTTAAAAGAGATCGATTTCATTTCAGACAATCCATCAATATGACCCCAGTTTTTTCATAAGAACTTCCTTATCCGGGAGTCTCTGAACGAAAATAACCACACCCTCACTCGTCCGTTTAACCATCAAAGTCTATGGCGTTTAAAGGCATAGAAGAATTACGTAAAAATTGAAAAGCGTATCTACTTTTGAAATGCACCCTCTGAGAATTCAGCTCATATAGGATGTTCGATTTATGTAATCAAGTCCTTATATTTTTTCTTTTTTTACAAATAATACATCATGATTACATAGAAGGAGGCGTGAAAAGTGGAGAAGAATGAATCACAGGAAGAAACAGATATAAAAAGAACAATGAAAGAACATTATCTAAATAAAAAATTAGTCTCCTCGGAACTAGGTGATTTATTTTCAAATTATTTAGGTGACTCTTTGTTTTGCTGCGTATATGAACATCATCTTCAAGTAGTTCAAGACGATGAAATTAAAAAATTTATTGAGTTTGCTTTAAATATTTCTAAAAAGCATTTAAGAGCCATAGAGGAAATTTTTACAAAAGAAAAAATCCCTATTCCCGTAGGATTCGGGGAACAAGATATTCGAAAAGAAGCACCTCGTTTATTTAGCGACGTTTTTATGGTTTTTTATATTACTGAAATGGCAAGAGCAGGCTTTGAAACATACGGCAGTGCTCTCTCTACTTCTTTTAGGAACGATATTATCGAATATTTTGAAACGGGCTTAAATGATACAATATCTACCTATAAACAGGGCATCAACTTGCTGCTTTCAAAAGGGATCGACATTTCTCATCCTGAAATTCCTTATCCTAACAAAGTCGACTTTATAGAAAAAGAATCTTTTATATCTGTTATAGCAGGAAAAACCAGGCCATTAACGGCTTTAGAAATCAAGCAATTACAACTTAACCTCAATACCAATACACTAGGCAAAGCATTAATGATAGCATTTAGCCAAATAGCATCTTCAGAAGAGTTAAGAAGTTATTTTCAAGAAGGATCTCAATTGGCAGAGAAACAAATAACTGAATTAGGACAGATACTTTTGAAAGATATGCTGCCTTCTCCTAAGATAGTGGACTCCCATGTTACCGATTCTACTATTTCACCTTTTTCTGATAAGCTATTGCTTTATCATACTGTATTATCTAATGGAGTTGGGATACAAAATTATGGATCAGCAATGAGTAAAATATTAAGGCATGATGTACACCTTGCTTTTGCTTCACTTTCCGTTGGAATCGGAAAATATGTTAATACAGGAACAAATTTAATGATTAAACAAGGCTGGTTAGAGGAGCCTCCAACGTCCGCTGATCGAGAAAAACTTGCAAAAAATCATTCCTCAAAGTGACAATATGCAACAGGATCCGCCATTCAAGCAATTTGAGGTTCTAAAATCGTGTATTCTCGCAGCTCAAACGGAAAATAAGTAAACATAGGGAGTTTCTTCTGTACTCTTGGATTTTGTGTGGTCACCATTCTTTCGAGATACAGAGAGACTCTCTTTTTTCATGTACATCGAAGGAATTGTTGAATATTCTGGAAATAAAGGGGAATAATAGCTTTTTATTTTTTAGCAATAGAGCAGCAGATAGATATTTGCTATAATTTTCCTAGAGGTGATCCTGTTGTTCAACATACTGCTTATAGAAGATGATGCTTCCCTTTTTAATGAAATGAAAAACCGTCTCTCTCAATGGGAATATGTCGTCTCCGGGATAACAGACTATCAAAAAGTATTGGAAACTTTTACATCTGTAAAGCCTCATTTGGTGATCATAGATATACAGCTGCCGAAATTTGATGGATTTCATTGGTGCCGGATGATTCGTGAACATTCGAATGTGCCGATTATTTTCTTGTCATCCCGTGACCACCCGACAGATATGGTGATGTCCATGAATCTTGGGGCCGATGATTATATTCAGAAACCTTTTCACTTTGATGTGCTGATTGCAAAAATCCAGGCGATCCTGCGCCGGGTATATAACTACAGCACTGCAGTTCCGGACCTTAAAACTTGGCGAGGAGCAACGATTGATTTTGAACGAAATCAAGTGGCGATTGGACAAGCAACGGTTGAGCTGACAAAAAACGAAATGTGGATTTTAAAGCTTTTAATGGAGAATAAAAATCAAATTGTCAGTCGCGAGGATTTAATGACTCGACTATGGGATGATCAGCGATTTATCAGTGACAATACGCTGACGGTCAATGTGAATCGTCTAAGGAAAAAATTGTCTGAGATTGGACTTAATAATACGATCGAGACCAAAATCGGTCAGGGTTATATCGCATTAGAAAAGGAAAATCAATGATTCGAAAATATTTACGAGAGCGGCGCAGCTGGATCCTTATGTTTATGTTTTTACAGGTACTTGCACTGTTTATCACCTATCTCGATTCATCGATTCCATATTCCGCTGTCATGTATTACGTTTTTCTATCAACCATCATTTTCACTATATTTATCATCATTCGTTACCATCAAGAGGTGAAATTTTTCATAGAACTTTCGGAGCGTAAAAAGGATACAGACATCACCACTTTACCCGAGCCAAACCGCCCGTTTGAGAAACTGATAGAACAAAGCATTTCCCAACCGATAGAAGAACTAAAAGCAGAAGTTTCCACTCAGCATACATTACTCGAACAGGAAAAAGATGAAATGCTAGCGTGGATTCATGAAGTGAAAACTCCTTTAACGGCTATGCAATTAATTATTGACCGCGTGGAAGACCGGCACCTGAAATTGCAGCTGACTCATGAATGGATGCGAGTACATTTGCTGCTCGATCAACAGCTCCATCAAAAACGCATGCCATTTATGGAGAATGATCTATATATGGAAAAAATCGAGCTCGCTTCTATCGTTTATAGTGAAATCAACACTCTGCGATCATGGTGTCTGCAAAAAGGTATTGGTTTTAATATTGATTTGACAGTTATAAATGTACTTAGCGATTCAAAATGGCTCTCTTTTATCATTCGCCAGTTTCTCACAAACGCCGTAAAATATAGTGAAAAAGGTTCAGATATTTCCATATCAAGCAGCAAGCATAACGGACAAACTATTTTCACGGTGGCTGACAGCGGGCGCGGCATTGAGGCACGCGACCTGCAGCGTATTTTTGACAAAGGCTTTACCTCAACGAGTCAACATCAAGACAACACTGCATCTGGAATGGGGCTCTACTTAGCAAAAAAAGTGGCATCTTCCCTGCATATTCATATTAACGTTCAATCGGAATTCGGCTGCGGTACCTCTTTTTCTCTTACTTTTCCAAAAGCAAATGAATTTGTCGATATTCAAGGCGTGTGACAAAAATGTCACTCGCTTTTCTTTTTTGTTCGATGGTTGAAAGGACAGACGTATTTGAAGTTTATATAATAAAGATAACAATGTATGGGGGAATACAAATGACTATTTTAGAAGCGAATAAAATTTATAAAAGCTATGGAAACAAATTTACAAAGCAAGAGGTGTTAAAAGGCATTGATGTCAGAATTGAAAAGGGCGAATTTCTTACAATTATGGGTGCCTCTGGTTCCGGAAAGACGACTTTATTAAATGTGCTTTCTTCTATTGACCGTTTGAGCCGCGGCACTATTAAAATAGAAGGCAAAGATTTAACTAGTCAAAAAGAAAAGCAGTTAGCCGCATTTAGAAAACACCATTTAGGCTTTATTTTTCAAGAATACAATTTATTGAATACGTTGACGGTTAAAGAGAATATATTGCTTCCATTATCAATAACAAAAGTCTCGAAACAAGAAGCAAATAAAAAATTTCAGGAAATAGCCTTAGAACTTGGCATTGAAGACGTTCAACATAAATATCCAATCGAAATCTCCGGCGGGCAGAAACAACGAACCTCTGCAGCTAGAGCTTTCATCCACAACCCTAGTATTATTTTTGCAGATGAGCCAACAGGTGCACTTGACTCTAAATCTGCTTCTGATTTATTAGATAAAATGAGCAATTTAAATGAAAAACACCTGGCAACTATTGTCATGGTTACGCATGACCCTGTTGCCGCAAGCTACAGCAGCCGTGTTATCTTTATTAAAGACGGACAGATCTATACGCAGTTGAATAAAGGGGATCAGACACGCCAAACGTTTCTAAAAGACATCATGACTACACAAGGTGTATTGGGCGGGGTGCAATATGAGCATTAACCAACTCATTTTGCGTAATTTAAAGAAAAATGTACAAAGCTACTATCTTTATGTATTTGCTCTAATTTTCAGTGCCGCGCTTTATTTAATGTTTGTTACCCTTCAATACGACCCATCGATGGATGAAGCGACGGGATCGATAAAAGGGGCAGCTGCCGTGCGGACAGCTTCGATTTTACTCGTAGCGATTGTCTCGATTTTTCTCTTGTACGCAAATAATCTGTTCATTAAACGCCGCAGTAAAGAAATTGGTCTGTTTCAACTGATTGGATTGACTAAGAATCGCATCTTCTGGATATTGAGTGCAGAAAATTTGATCCTTTATTTCAGCTCCGTATTAATCGGAAGTATACTTGGATTTTCTGCATCAAAATTAGTGACCATGATTTTATTTAAGGTGACTGATGTAGAAGCTGTTGCTTCTTTACATTTCTCAGCTCAAGCATTTTGGCAGACCATAATGGTGTTTAGTGGTATTTCTTTGTTGATCTTATTGATGAACTATGTATTTATCAAACACCAAAGTATTCTCTCTTTGTTTCATGTAAGATCGAAAACCGAAATACACATTAAGAAAATATCCATCATCGAAGGTTTTATGGGAGTGTGTGGAATCTTACTCATTGCTGGCGGTTATTATGTATCTTCGAAATTATTCGATGGGGATTTCGTTTCTATCAACCAACTGTTTCTAGCAATGATTTTCATTCTATCCTCTGTCATTATCGGTACGTATTTTTTCTACAAAGGTTCTGTCTGCTTTCTAGCAAATATTCTTCGAAAAAATAAAGACGGCTACTTGAATATTAATCAAGTCATGTCCATGTCCTCAATTATGTTCCGAATGAAATCAAACGCTGTGCTATTGACGGTCATTACTACGGTTTCTGCTCTTGCAATCGGTTTGTTATCGTTAAGCTATATTTCCTACTATTCTGCTGAAAAAACCGCTGAAAGTAATGCACCTGCTGATTTCGCTTTTATTAGTACAGAAGATGCCAATGCTTTTGGCGACGTATTAGCTGAACATGAAATTGGATATAATGATCTAACCCGTGAGGTTGTAATGGCAGAAATAAATATTAAGGATATAGTAGGAACGAACATAGATGACTTAAATACTAATGGCGGAATGATGACGATGCCGATTGTTAGCGATAGTTATGTGGAAAATGTAGATGTGAGCCAAAATGAAACACAATTTACCGGCTCGAGCGATGCGATGCAGCAGCTTATGAGTTTTAAAGAATCCGGGGACATCGTGATTCATGGATTAAACGAAGCAATCGAACGAGAATATATCGGTGTAACCAAAGAAGACGTTCTCCCATTGTACTTTACAGCGGGCCTTCCGACAGTTGTTGTCGATGATGATACATTTAAAAAGATTTCGGCCGATTCAAATGCGGACATCCAACGTGAATCATCCGTGTTCGTTGGGTTTAACTTAGAAAATGCTTCATCAATAGAAGAAGCGAATCATCTCTTTCAAGAGATGCCGCTAAGTGAGGAACATGGTAACGCCTCTCAATATGCATCAGCCCAAATACAGAAACAGAATATGGGGCTTTACATGTTTATCGTCGGCTTTCTTGGCTTAACGTTTTTAATCACGTCTGGTTGTATTCTCTACTTCAAGCAGATGGATGAAAGTGAAGAAGAACAACCGAATTATACCATTCTAAGAAAACTAGGCTTCACCATTAAAGATTTGGTAAAAGGTATTCAGGGTAAACAACTGTTCAACTTTGGAATTCCGCTCATCGTAGGCCTGCTGCATAGCTATTTCGCAGTCCAATCCGGCTGGTTTTTCTTCGGAACCGAGGTGTGGACGCCAATGCTTCTTGTCATGGGTATATATACAGCGCTGTATTCCATTTTTGGTTTGTTGTCTGTAATCTATTATAAAAAAATTATAAAAGAATCATTGAAATAAAGCGTAAGCGGCTGAGTGTTCCTGGTATTATGTGCATTCGAGCCGCTGAACGTTGAACGGAAACACACTTTTGGAAAATGAACTTCAAGTCCCAGCAGGATCCTGGAGTTTTTCAGCAGACACTGTTTTAGATTAAATATATCTAAACATTTTTATCAAACAGATGTCGCATCGTGGTTTTCGTACTTTTTTTACTTCTCTCTCCATTATCTCTAGTTGAATTAAAATGATAGCATGACTATTCCAGATTATAATCCCTTCCTTTATTCGATAAATTCAATGTTTAACATATTTAGAATCAGCCGAATGCCTGCTAGGTCCTTCGTACGTCCACTCAAATGCAACCTATCCTCATAGTATGTAATATAATAGTTTTTTTACCATCTTGTTCAGGGGGAATTAATGTGAATAAAACCAACAAGACTAAGAACGGCTCAGCTAGTCGCAAATCAAAATCTGATACTAGCTCAAAAGCCACAGGAATAAAAGGCTCTATTAACATTAATCCTGAAATTCACACTACTGTGGGAAAATCAAAGGAAGAGCCTTTAAAAAATAATATATCTACCGAATTTAGATTTCCTAGTGCAGAGCTTCCTGAACCTTTATTTTGGTCTTCTATTCCTAATACAATATTTCTTACTATTCATATAACTAATGCTTGTTCTCAAAATATCACTCTCATAGTAAGAAAGCTAAATGAAGAAGAAATATTATTCAGGATTCCAGTTGGTGGAAGTTTAATCCTTTTAGAGAGTGACGTTCATACTTTATCTATTGCATGCCGTGAAGGAGAAGAAGAATGCTTCTGTTCTGGGACTCTAAACGGGAATATAGAATTTTAACACTAGTAATGACTCCTACAATAATCGAAGGTGGTCAACTTTATATAAAAGTTGACCACCTTCTGTTATGTCAGGGCAAGAATGAAGTAACCTTACAGCCGCAAGTATTATAATCATTTTTCATTAAACGATTTTTGTGCAATAAAAAATGCTAAAGTGGCAGCTAACAATCCCATAAGAAAAGGGTATGAATGAGTTCCAAAAGACACTTTTTGGTTTAAATTAGCTTCCCGATAAGAAAAATCAGACAAATACATAGATGTAAGCATCATACCTGACATTATTTCAAAGACAATGTACAGTATGCCAAAACTAACGATAAACAGTAAGTATTTTTTCATTTCTTCACTTCCTCTCTTTTATATCAAACACTTGAGTGCCTCTCATTACTAATAGTTCTTTCGTTTTAAATTTTGCTTCCCGATCACACTAACCATAGCTTCTTCTCATATTGAATACAAAAAACTAACTTTAATTGTTTCAAATAACCAAAAATATTTTAAACAATCATGCGCTTCAACTCACCAAAAACGCAATATCCTTTTAAAGAGGAAGTTCGTTTTAAGTAAAGAAATCGTGATCACTCGAGCAGCAACGCGCTGAATCTAAGACATAGATCAAATAATATAAATATAGTTATCTCGAACAGAAAAAAATCAATTCCTAGACACACACTTCTAGAAATTGCAATATTGAATACTTTACCTCTATCATACAAACTTATACTAAAGACGATTATTGGAGTTGATTTTTGATGATTGCTTCAATGTATCAGCGCAAAATGAAAGCAGCATTTGTTATAGCAGTTTTTATTATTCTTGCAGGAATTGTTGTGCTGTTTATAGATCTTCCACATTCATCCGATGAATGGTTTAATCTGATTTCTATCGGTTTGGTGGGCATGTTGATGATAAGTATTGCAATCTTCAGCCGGCATAAGTATATGAACGTAAAAGATATACATATTCCTGAACGAATTCCGGTATTATTTAATTAAATTATTTCGTATTAAAAAAAGAAGCCGGGCTTTTCCCTCGACTCTTAAAAAAACCCGAACGAATTGTACCTGTCGTTCGGGTTTTTTCAATGGATTCAATTTGACTTATAAACCTGGCAGAATTCCGCTGAACAAGCTGAGCAGAAAGACCATAAACAGAGCGGTGACACCAGCAACAAAACCACCGATCGACCAGGCCTGTATTGTTTGTGGGATCGTCAGTCTTCCAAATTTATTGACAACCCAGAATCCAGAGTCATTCGGGAGTGAAAGACCAATAGCACCAGCACAAATAGCAAGCCCCATTAATATAGGAGAAATACCGAGATCAGCAGCCATTGGTCCCATGATAGTCGATGTCGTTACTAAAGCAACGGTCGCCGATCCTAGAGAAGCCCGGAGTATTTGAGAGAAAATAAACACTAACAAAACGACCGGAATACTCCAACTCTGCATCGTTTCAACGAGATAATCCCCTATTCCGCTCTCATTAATGACAGCCCCAAATGCACCACCAGCACCAGTTATAAGAATGATCATCCCCCCGGAGCTGATCGCTTCGGAATAAAGCTGAGAATAAGGTGTACTAATATAAGGACGCAAAACAATAATTGCCACAATGACACTGATGAGAAGAGCAACGTTTTTATCCCCGATAAACCCGAGGACACTTGCAGCCGGACCTTCGTCAACCCATAGTCCCGCAACAGTGTTTAACAAGATGAGAAAAATCGGCAATACCAATAGTAAAAACGATAATCCTGTTGAAATTTCTTTACGGGGAGCATCTGTTTTTTCTGGCAGCTGTGCTTCTATGTCTTCCATTGATGGTTTAATTCTTTTACCGATTGCCATTCCATAAATATATCCGCCGACAATAGTGGCCGGAATCGCACAAATGAGCCCGTATACGATAAATAGTCCAAGCTCCGATCCAGTGTTTTCAGCAACAATCAATGGACCTGGTGTTGGTGCAATCATGCTGTGAGATACAATGAGACCGACACCTAAAGCGGTTACAAACGATACAATAGAAATACCGGTTTTTTTCGTTAAACTTTTAACCAAGCCACTAAGGATGACAAAAGCAGCGTCAAAGAAAACAGGGATCGACACAGCTATCCCCGTAATGGAAAGACCAGCAGGGGAGCGTTTAATTCCAAAGACTTTAAGAACTGCTTCTGCTATTTTTTCAATTGCTCCTGAGGCGCCAAGCAATTGCCCAAATACTACGCCAAGCCCAATTAAGATTCCGACCCCAACGAGCGTGCTTCCAAACCCTTCGGTGATGAGTGCCGGAATGTCTTCCGGCGCAAATCCTAAAACAAGTGAGGTGAGAAAAGCAATAACGATTAAAGAAATAAAAGGATCTACTTTCAGCTTTAGAATCATATAAAAGAGTGCAGCGAGTGAAAGAATAAAGACGAGAATTAACATATTTCCTTCCATAGTATAGACCTCCGATTACTGTTCTTCTAAAATGGTGACTACTTCTTTTAACGTTTCTTTATTCCCAACATTACCAGGGAAAATGATATACGGAATGCCAGGGAATTGGCTGTACTTTCCGGTTTGCCAAACTGGTATGCCCGGAGCAATCTGCCCAAGCACTTCTGCTTTTTTCACTTCTAATCCATTCGTTCCTACGTCACTTGATGTTATACCGCCCTTTGCGATAACAAATTTCGGTTCATGCTGACATTGCTTGACAAATTGCGTTACGGAATTAGATATTTTCACGGAAAGCGCGAGCTCTTCTTCCCTTCGATCTTCACCTAAATCAAGACGTTCGCGTGACGTGTAAACACAGACCGTGGTTCCATCCGCTATTTTTTCGTTCATTACCTTTTGCACTCTTTCCGTTTCCCGCTTGAATGCATCATCTTCTTTTACTGCGGGACAGTAGAATTCGACAAACTCAATATTTTTAAGCTGTTTTAATTCATTAAGCTGATCAGTAGATTTCTGGACATGCGATCCAACAATAATTAATCCGCCATTGCTATTTCGCTTCTCATATAGATCACCTGCCTTAAGATAAGGTTTTGATGATATATTGGCCACTTCTTTTGTAAATGTTGCTGCCGTCCGGTATAGAAATTTCTTCCCTTTCGCAAGCGCACCATACAAAGCAGTGCAGAAAACCCGGATGTCTTCATCGGTTACAGCGTTGACAATCAGCTTTTGAAAATGATTCAAACCTATAAGTTTTGCTTCTATAGCCTCAAACTCAAGATTTCTCAATTCGTAGAGCGTTACACGTTGTATGTTATCTTTCGGAAACCGACCAGCCGTTTTTTCTTCGACATAAGCAGCAAGATTGCTGCTTTGAAAACCAAACATGCGGTCTTTAGCAAATTCTGTTTCTCCAACAGGCGTAAACGTCTCCCCCTGCTGGATATAATGTACGTCACCGATGGTCAGTCGGCCTCCCTGACGGAAAAATGGAATGATGATTTCACCATCGATCGCGTCCTCTCCTTCCCGCTCAAGCGTATCTTTCAGCACTTCCGTTTCAAGCGGGTAGTGGCCGCGCAGTGTTGAATCTCCTCGGCTTATAAGAAGAAACGGCATTTCCTTTTTCTTTGACACACGTGCGATCCTTTCAGCAATATCCGTATGGACCTTTTTTGTTTCTTCTTCTGAAAAAGAGCGTGAATTCGTTAAAATAAAAATGAGCTGTCTTGGATCATCAAATGCCTGCTCGATCGTTTCTTCTGTCCAATCAGTGAAGACCGGAATGTCATGGACGGTTTGTACGCCGGTTGGATCATCATCGAGCGCGATAATTTTATGATGAAAATTTTTAAAGCGGCTTTCAAAGCATTCATTAATTGTTTCTGTAGAATATTCCTGTAAAGAATCGACAATTTCTTTTACATTAGACATTCTGCTTCCCACCTTTTGGTACTTGATAATTCGATAAAGATTCATAGTATTGGAGAACACCACAATGATCAATCGTCTGTTTACCGTGTGATGTGAGCGACTGAAACATTTCCGCGACATCTGATGTAAGCGGGAGCGGCGCGCCAATCTCTTTTCCGGTTGCAAGGACATTTGTTAAATCTTTTAAATTAATATCAATGCGTCCACCAGCTTCAAAATTCCGCTCAAGAATCATCGGAATCTTGGCATCAAGTACATTACTTCCAGCCAGACCACCGCGAATGGCCTCATACATTTTTTCAATATCAACCCCTGCTTTAGAAGCGAGAAGAACAGCTTCAGACATCGCCGCCATTGTAACGTTTACAAGAATTTGATTGGCAAGTTTTGTTGTAGAACCAGCCCCGGCTTCTCCAACTCGGACTATGTCTTGTCCCATTGCTTTTAGCACAGGCAGTGCTTTTTCAAATGCAAATTCGCTTCCGCCTGCCATAATGGAAAGGGTTCCATCTATTGCTTTTGGCTCTCCGCCGCTCACCGGCGCGTCAATAAATTCTACATTCTTTTCAGCCAACTGTTCCGCCCATTGTTTTGATTCGACGGGTGAAACAGAACTCATATCAACAACAATTGTTTCTTTGTGTAAATATGGCAGAAGCTGTTCGTTAATCACCTGATTAATAATGGCCGCATTGGGCAGCATCGTAATAACAATATCGCTTTTTTCTGTTACAGCGCTGGCATCCTCTACTACTTGAGCTCCTGCTTTTTTCACCTCATTTTTTGCCTCTTCGCTAATATCAAACGCTTTCAAAGAAAACCCAGCTTTTAATAGATTCAAAGCCATAGGTTTTCCCATAATACCGAGACCAATAAATCCTACCTGCATATCAAAAACTCCTTTTGTAACTGTTTTCAAGTTGTTCTGGATAGAATTATAATACAATCATTTTATTTTGTATACATTTTTATGTTAATTTGTATACATTTTATTTCAGATTGTACGGAAAGGTGTTTGTTCATGTATAATAAGAAAAGCGCTAACAACTTGAAAACGGAATTCGGCTAAAGTATAAAAGAACGTCTTTTAAAAACGTACACATCAACACATAGAAGCTCTATGCCGCAACACCCCAGCACGTGACATTATAGGGACGTCGCGTGTACCCGATGCCGGCTGAATGCTGGATTCGGTTTTGATTGTCTATCATAGAACAGGAGAATCAGTATGAATAAAAATGAAAAGAAAACGTCACAATTGTACGCATATAAACAAATAAGAGATAAAATACTGAATGGAGAATACGAAGGCGGGACAAAGCTGACGGAAATGAATCTTGCAGAGAGCATCGGCGTGAGCCGCACCCCGATCCGGGAGGCCATCAGAAGACTTGAGCAGGAAGGATTAATTAAAAATAAAAAAGTATTTAAACCAACCGAAACAGATATACGTCACTTATTTGAAATGCGTATCTTAATAGAAAGCTTTTCCGCAAAGAAAGCAGCCCGTTACATGATCGATGACCAAATCGAACAATTACGAGCCTGTGTTCATTATGCGAAAACCAACAAGGATACAGAAGAGATTATCTATTACAATAAGCAATTTCATGACCTGATCGTCCGCGAATCCAGAAACCCAATCATGATTAAAAATTTCGAACATATGCAAGCGATCATCTATTTGTTCAGCCGCGCTGTAGTAAGCCACAAACGTCCATTTCTCGTAGAAGAACACGGCGATATCTGTGAAGCGATCGCAAACCATAGACCAGAACAAGCCAGTGATTTAATGAAATCACACCTAGAAGCTGACCTTGAGTTTGCCTTGAATATTGTAACGTGAAAACGGCGATGGTTATTAGCCTCTTATTTTTAATAATGAGAAAATAACTTAATCTTCTGTAAGGGGGAGGAATAAAAGAAGTGCAAGTTCAAAGGGCAATTTTTGTGGTGTTGCGATAAATGCCTTTATCGTCGTGTCTTCTCATGGTGTCTTCTATGTCCATTTTCGTAAACAATTCCACGAAAAGTTAGGTCGTGTTAGGAAAAAAGCGGCAAATACGTCATCATCATCGCTGATCCGGCAAATCCTTCACCGGCGATTAACGCGATGATCACATACTAATTTTCCAGAGGAGTGGCTAGACCGTTCCCCAAATAATTTAAATTTTTCTTTTTTACGTGCTTTTACTAATATAATGTCCTGTCTGCTATGCCGCTGCTGCCCCAAGCATAATAATTCGAAAAACTCGACTTGACGCCAGTCCTTATGGCACAAGTCGAAGTTTTGCTTATACTTTAAAAAACCCATTTTAAGGTGAAATTAAATTGATCTGTTCTTCTTCACCGCTTGCTAAATCGAAACGAAACAAGGCATATTTGTTAGAACCGTTTGTATTTCGGCTCATTTTGATGTAGTAGAGGTTTTCATTATGTACTTCTGCGTTCATTACGCTGTCATCGATGTGGAGCCGCTTGCCCTCTGTCATCAAATCCGGATCGTACTGTACCATATCATATTCATAGTCACCGCTTTCATTCCAGTTCATGATAGTCTGGAATAAAAGATTACTGTTGTCCGGAGATATCACTACTTCACTGATTGGTATTTCGGTATCCTCATCGGAAACAAGTTTTAGTGACTGCGGATTGTCCATATTCATTTCGTATATCCGATCAGTAGATTCAAACATGGAATCCGGTGTAACGTTTTCAAAATCATCTGGAAGAATCATCAGCAAGTTTTCCCCGCCTTCTTTCAGCTGAAGTGAATCTGGAGAATACGCGTCAAACGAACGGATTTCTTCCAGCGTTCCATCTTGTTCTAATGTATGCAGAGAAGAAGAATATGGAATGAATCCCTCTTGAGGCGCTTCCTCGATGTTAAGCAGAATACCGCCGATGATCAGCCTGTCATGAGTTGGATCTACAACAAGATCCGTCATCACCCCGCGCATGCTGACGAGTTCATCCGTATCTTCACCTTCTACCTGCACAACATCGCTGTACTCCAGCTGAAATTTCTGCTCTCCCTCCGGCTCGGGAGGATAGCCGGTCGTATGAATAAATGACAGGTTGTTCTCTTCAGTAAAGACAGGGCTTTTGATCTCCCGGTCTTCATCAGCTTCAAATACACGCTTTACGCCGCTTTCTGTTTGCTTATATAACACCTGCATCTGCTCTTCTTCTAAGACGAAAGCAATCTGCCCGTTGTGATTTACTGTAAATTCTCCAGTAAAAGCGGGCTGGATGTTTTCTGCAGACTCGCTCGATATCGCCGCTGCTGCTATTACCATAATCGCTGCTGTACAAAGGACTCCGATCAGCCATTTTTTCATAGGAGAAACCTCCCTGGTATGAATTAGTATTCATTTTAGCAAAAATTGACTGTGAATTTTGCGAAGTAATCTATAGAAATGTGTAAAAATGACAATTTTGGAGAAAGTTGATTAGATTCAAAGAGAGTCGAGTTACTCTCCTCCTAACACCCGGGTTCAAGATGACAAGATAAGAGAAATACTGAATCATAATGTGTGCAAGCTGCTTTCACCATTGCAGCTCTCGACACTAACAACAATTCATACAAACCTCACATGTCCAGTGTCCGTTTGACATTATGACTAAACGTCTTTCTATATTGTTGAGGGGTTTGCTGGAAGTGTTTTCGAAAAGCATGATAAAAACTAGAAGAATTCTGGAATCCTGCTTCATAACAAATATCCACAATAGATAGATTAGTCGTTTTCAGAAGCTGAAGAGCCTTGTTTATTCGTATTTTTTCTAAATAGCAGCGTGGAGTTTCTAACGCGATCTTTTTAAAAAGCCGTCCTAGATAATATGGGCTTATGCCAATATGTCGTGCTATGTGCTGCATCGTTATATTTTCTTTATAATGTGTTTGAATATAGGCTTTTGTATCATTAATGACTTCCATCTTTGGATTAAAACGTATAGTATCAGGCCTGCACCTTTTGCAAGGGCGGAAACCTGCTCGTTTTGCCTCTTCAAATGTTTGAAAAAAGGTGATATTTATTTTGTTCGGTCTTCGAGACTTACAGGAGGGGCGGCAAACGATTCCTGTCGTTTTCACCGCATAGAAAAATAGGCCGTCATATGCATCATCGCAAGCATGAACTATTTTTATTAATTCACTAAAAGAAAACTTTGTATAAACAGCCATAACGTTCAACTCCTTTTTTCACTTCACCATTTCTTTTAACTCTTTTTATTGCAATAGAGCTTATATGCAGTATATAGAAAAATAACGATCACCGGAACAAGGATTTGGGCTTGAAAAAATGGAAGCACCAGAGTGCATAGTATAAAGGCGGAGAGTGAACTCAACCAGGATAGCGATCCCTTAGTAAATAGTTTAATACCTGCAGCCATGGAAAGGATATAAACAAGAATCCCTAAAGAAGTGGGAATAAATAATATATCATTAAATGGAATAGAAAGAGCTTCAGTAATGACAACCCCTGTCCCTGCGAACATAACGACAAACAAGACCATACGTCTTGAGATTTGAAGGCTTGGATGTAACGTTGAAAAATAATCTGGGAATGCCCCATCTCTACTTAGGGAGTAACCAAGCTGCGTCAGACTTGCTACAAAGGCATTTGTTGTTCCTGTACAAATGATGAAAGCAAGAACTCCCGTCATCATATGAGCATTCCAACCAAACGTATCATTCATTATAACGGAAATAGGAGAAAAATTACTCTCCTTACTCCCATACGTTCCTGTTCCAATAGTAATAACACTTAAACAGAAAAAAAGAACACCAATCATTATTACGCTAATCATCGTACTTCTAACAATGTTTCGATGGGAATGTTTAAAATGATTGGATAAGTTACAGATCGCCTCCCACCCAAAAAAAGCCCAAAAAATGACTGTTATGGCAGTTCCAACAGAGGCGATGCCGGAAGGAAAAAAAGGTGTAAATTGGTCCCAGCTTATTCTTGGTATAGCCAAAGTAATCGTTATAACTAAAAGAAAAAATAAACACCCACTCAAAAATAACGCTGCTGTGCCGCTAACACGAATGCCAAAATAGTTAGTAGTTCCGGCAGCGGCCAACATCATTAAAGCCGAGATCATAATTTCCAGTTGGGAAAAATGAAAGGCATTCCCTAAATAATAGGCCCCTGTTAAAGCAACAATCGTTTGTCCAACAGCTGCTGTAACAAAATAGAACCATCCAATAATATTTCCTGCGTGTTCTCCAAATGATTGTCTTACAAAAGTGGCAGCTCCACCAGCATCTGGATATTCACGTGCTAAGCAGGCAAATGAATAAGCAAGAGGGAAGCTGATGATAATCATGATGATCCAGGATAATAAGGATGCCGGCCCTGCTATAGAGGCCGTGACACTAGATAAAAAAAGAACACCTGATCCTAAAACTGTCGCAATATATAAAGCAATACCTTGAAATAATCCAATAGATGTATTGTTCACGCCTTCACCTCTTTTCTATAAGCAATATACCAATGAAGACATGAATTTTCTTCTGTTTTTTTGCGCTTTAATTCATTAAAATTATAAAAAGCAGCTCTTATTAAAGATGGGGGCTGTCCCAACAAATCAGTTCTCAGCAAACGCAACTGGCTTTCCACTGCCTCGTGAGCAGCTGACTGCGGATTCTTGCTTTTCCCGCCATATATCGATTGCTTCATCCAAGTAGTTTAAAAAGGGAATGTAATGTGTTTAAACCTCTAGTCTTCAGAATCTGCGTGATGAAAAGAACCTTGTGTTAAAATAGAAATTTATAGAATGAAAGTTTATACCCTAAGCCGCTCAGGAGTGAACGATAGATGGACAAAAAAGACATAGCGGGTATCCGCAGACAATTAAAAGTAGACAATGATTTACTGAAAATCTCCGACATTTTCAACGTATATATCATGAAAGACACAACGGACATTTACCATCACCAAAGTCAGCCGTTTGAAATGCTTGACAGAGATCAACAGGAGCTTTTTATGAACAATTTCAAGAAAGTCCTGACAGGTCAGCTGGATGAAAAATTATTTGAATTAAAATTTCAGCGTGATGCTGAAAACAACAGTCAGCTTATCCTTCACAAAGGATTACTAAGCAGTGACATCGAGGCCTGGAAGGAACAAATGCTGCTTATGACAGAAAAAATGATCAAGGAACATCCGTATGAAAAGGATATTGTCATCTCATTCATCCGCGCCGAGTACTTGAAACCAACGAAACAAAGGAATGAAGAAGCCGAGGAAAGTGAACGGGACGCTGTTTACTCCAACCCCTTTATTCTTTGCAGCATCAACAAAACCGAGGAGCCGAAAAAAGAAATACAGTTCGACTATATCGAGAAGGAATTCAAATACAAGATTGAGGCAGATCCGGTCATTGATCTCAAAAACCCAATGTCAGGATTTCTCTTCCCTTCCATTTCGGATGGCGCCTCTGATGTAAATCACGTTCTTTACGCGGCAGGCAAAGCCAATGAGCCTGACTACTGGTTTATTGAAAATGTATTGAACGGAGAAGACATTATGACAGCGAAAGAAGACAAAGCGGTGTTCGAGGAAGTTATCAAAGACGTCATAGGAGACCAACTCAACCCCTCTACCCTCGCCAATGTGTACGGAGAAATCAACCGTGTTGTCGAAGAAAGTGAAGAGGACGAACCACCAACACTTGACTACAAAGACGTAGAGCGTGTTCTAAACCAAAGCGGGGAACAAGTCGATGCTGAAAAAGTAAAAACTGCTTTCCAGCAAGTCACCACTGACGAAACCTACGAGCTAAAAGCAAGCAGCATCGTCCCCAAATACAATTCAAAATCGATAAAAATCAATACAAAAATCGCAAACATCTCAATCAGCCCCCAGGATCTGCAATACGTAAGGCAGGTTAACTATCAGGGGAAACGCTGTATTATGATTGAAGTGGAAGAAGATGCGGAGGTTGACGGGTTTAAAATGCTGCCGGAAGCTTTTGGAGAATGAGCCTGCCATGGCCGTTTTCCCTATTAATTTAGAGACAAACAAGGAAGGATCACTTTATTGATTCTTCCTTGTTTGTTTATTAGCTGCTTATTTTAAAGTTTCACCTCGTGTTTCAATCTACAGATTTTTTCTTCAAACCACGACACATTTTCCCTAGGGTTGAGTGATAAGTAGATACTTTTAAGAAAATGTTCGTATCGAAAAGACATTGTTTATTTGATTACAGCAGCCTATCTAACTTCAAATGAAAAAGAACCTTCAATCCAAAGAAAGATCAAAGGTTCTATATTTATTGACTATTATTTACTCTCTTCTCTCATTCATTGCTTTAATATGGCTTACACTCTTTCTAATTCCCTTGTTTCTATATCCGAAGTGTTATCTTCTTTCGGCGAGTCTTCGTCTAAACCAAGCGCCTGCGTTGTTGCAGCATGAATTTCGTGGAAAAGTTCTGGGTTTTCTGCTAGTGACACGCCATAAGAAGGAATCATTTCTTTTATTTTCGGCTGCCACTCTTCCATATGCTGCGGGAAGCATTTTTTTATAACCTCGAGCATAACGTGAACAGCAGTAGAAGCACCTGGAGAAGCGCCTAGTAATGCTGCAATCGAGCCATCAGCGTCCGTAATCATTTCTGTACCAAATTGAAGTGTTCCTTTGCCGCCATCCTCAGTATCTTTGATAACTTGTACACGTTGGCCGGCTACGACTAAATCCCAGTCCTCACTTTTGGCGTTCGGGATAAACTCACGTAACTCTTCCATGCGCTGTTCTTTTGATAACATCACTTGCTGAATGAGATATTTTGTCAACGGAATGTTTTTAGCGCCTGATGCCAGCATCGTTATGAGATTATCCGGTTTTACGGAAGTTCCCAAATCTAACAATGAGCCAGTTTTTAAAAACTTTGGTGAAAAGCCGGCAAACGGTCCAAAAAGCAGTGACTTTTTGTTATCGATATATCTTGTATCAAGATGTGGAACAGACATTGGCGGAGCACCAACTTTAGCTTTGCCGTATACTTTTGCATGATGCTGTTCTACAATATCTGGATTGTTACACGCCATAAACAGTCCGCTTACCGGGAATCCTCCAATATGTTTTCCCTCAGGAATACCGGATTTTTGCAGTAAATGCAAACTTCCTCCCCCGGCGCCGATAAAGACGAATTTTGCAGTATGGCGTTCGACCGTACCGCTATCGAGATTTTTCACTTTCAATTTCCATGACCCGTCACTTGTACGTTGAATGTCATTAACACTATGTCTGTAATTTATATCAACATTATTACTCTTTAAGTGGTCAAACAACATACGCGTTAAAGCGCCAAAATTGACATCGGTTCCAGAATCAATTTTTGTTGCCGCAATAGGTTCATTTAAAGTTCGATCTTTCAACATAAGCGGAATCCATTTCATCAGTTTTTCCGGGTCATCGGAAAATTCCATTCCTTGGAACAGAGGGTTGTTTGATAGGGCTTCAAAACGATTTTTCAAAAACTGTACATTTTGTTCCCCATGTACGTAACTTAAATGAGGCAATGACATGATAAAGTCCTGCGGATTACGGATCAAATTGCTGTTTACAAGATAAGCCCAGAACTGTCTGGAAAGCTGAAACTGTTCATTAATTTTTACAGCTTTGCTAATATCTACGGATCCATCCGGCTTTTCGTCGGTGTAGTTAAGCTCGCACAGTGCAGCATGCCCCGTCCCCGCATTATTCCATTCGTTAGAGCTTTCCTCTCCTGCGTCTTGGAGCTTCTCAAACACCGTAATATTCCAATCCGGTGCTAATTCTTTCAGAAGCGTCCCCAAAGTCGCACTCATGACTCCGGCACCAATTAAAATAACATCTGTTTCAGTTTGTCTGTTACTCATTTTTACCATATCCTTATTCCCTAGATTTGCAGAAAGGATTTAGGCGCTCCTATTCAAGCATCACAAGCCAAGGCGCAATCTAGGAACACCTTTTCCGTATCAGTAATAACAACTTAATTATAGTGTATCACTATTAGTTATAGATTAAAATATCAACTATTATATAATAGTTATAATAAGATTTTGAAGCTGCTTATTATAACTTTTCACCATGATACATGTCTGGGAATCCATGTTCATATTTAGTTGAGATGAAAGCCTTGTCCTTTAATAATATATCATTCATACCCTCTAAATCATGCTATTTTAAGTCCCTTTTATACGAATTATCTATTCTCTTTAGCCCTTTTATTCAGAGTGTCTAAAAACTATTGATCACTACTTTCCCAAGCAAGAAAAATTGGGTTGTAATATCATAATACGCCTGCGTGCCGAATCCAAGTTTTTATTATACCAACATTAATCTATTATTTAAATAAACCATATTTTCCAAAGTGTGTATAAAGAAAAAACCATACTCTTTTACATTCTTCTAGTTTTTTAGTTCAGGATGTGCATACTCAAAGAAGCTTTCGCGTTCTTCTTTTATGATGGTTTCCAGTTTTTCTTTCACGAAGTCACGGACCATTTAGTCTAATTGATTTTCTAAGTTATTTTGTCCTATACTAGTAGACATAGGTAGGGCATCTCCCCTCGAGTTGATTTGGTCGTTAATTCCGAGGATACCCCACCTCTTTTTTTTGCCTCAAGGATCTTTCACAAACTATCTTACGCTATCTTATAGTTTTATTAAAAATTCAATTGGTATCACTCTTTTAGACTACATCCATACAGAATGTGGATCAGTTTAACGTTCAACTCGAGATCATTCTTAAAAAATTGATCGTTTTCTATTTAAACCCAATAGCTGCTTACACCATGCTTTCGGGCTATAAATGATCATCTTCATACCTTTTATGCTTCCCATAAATTATTGAGCATACCCATCATTATCGGGAAAATGGCAGTCTTCATATTTTTTAGAATGACAATCAGATTGCCGCTCATCATCACCCTTTTTCAGACTGGGGCAAGTCCAAAAAATTAACACGGACAAGGGAAAAATAAAGCCCACGGCATGGTACCAATTCCTTGAAATTCTCCCCTCCCTGTACAAATTGTGACTTCTGGCATAATCACACATATACTTTCACCTCAAGTTGGATTCTAGTCAGTTTATTTTCCACGAACCTCTCTTACTTAAATTTTCTTTCCCTAATATAACCGATTCAATCTTTTGTAACTTGTAATATTTACATTATGTCGTTATCTTTTAAGACTAGTATCAATGCACCTGGGACGTAAACGATGTTGTAAAGCCTGTTTTAATTTTTAGTAATTATCCTCTACAGACAAGGCAAGAGGTTATGGATTGAGAACGTATTTTCAATGAAAATTGAATATGAAGTCACTGGATGCTGTCATTACTTTAAGGTGAAGAATTTAAAAAGAGATTTATTATATTCCGTTTGATCAAAGTACGAACATAAAGAGGGGTGATGATCCATTATTAAATCAAAGATATTTTCCGAATCAATTGTGGATCAAAACCTGTATCCCCCCCTGTTACTATAATGTATTTGATTTAATATTGAATCAAAATCTCTTCCTGCGCTTTCCGTAAACCTTAAAATGAAACAAAAAATTATACATTCGCCCTTAAATTATTGGCATGTTTTTTGCATTAATACAGCGTGAAACCAAAAAATATTGGAGGGAACGATATGCATAAAACAGAAACGACAGAAAAAGTGCTTGCAGCAATTGATGATATATGGGAAGAAGAGCTGCTGTTTTTAAAAACGATTGGCTCGTTTAAAAGCACATTGGGAAATGAAAAATACATTCAGATGTATATTAAAAATCATATAGAAGAGATGAATTTGAAAGCGACTTCATTTATTCCGGATCCAAAGCGGCTTTCGTCTTATCAAAATTACGGGCATGTGGAATGGTCGTATGAAGACCGTCCTGTGGTAGTTGGTGAGTGGAAGACCAACCAACCTAAAATCGGAAAAAGCTTAATACTCCAGGGACATATAGATGTGGTCAGTGCGGAGCCGGAACATTTGTGGAAACATGATCCCTACAATCCTACGATTGTTGGTGACAAAATGTACGGCCGCGGCATTGTGGATATGAAAGGTGGAGTTGCAGCAATGATTTATGCTGTAAAAGCTCTTCAGAAAGCCGGAGTTACATTAGGGGCCGATCTTCAGATTCAAACTGTAATTGAAGAGGAATGTACCGGAAATGGCGCTTTGGCCTTGCTGGATAAAGGGTTTGTTGCGGACGGAGCCTTGATTCCTGAACCGACTACGCTCCGAGCCATGCAAGCTCAAGTAGGTGTGTTGTGGGTAAGAGTGAAGGTCAAAGGAAGCGGTGCTCATGTGGAACGCGCCGAAAAAGCGCAGAACGCTATTATCAAAGCAGCCTATATAATTCAGGCGCTTGAAGAATACAGAGAGCATATTAACTCCAGGCCGAAACATCCTGATTTCTCCAACCATCCGCATCCACTTAATGTGAATGTCGGGACCATAAACGGCGGTGATTGGCCTTCTAACGTTCCGTCTGAATGTACATTGGAAGCACGAATCGGTTTTTATCCCGGTGAGAATCCTGCTGACATTCAAAGAGAAGTAAAAGAGTGGATATTAAAAGCGACTGAGAAGGACACCTGGTTGAAAGAAACACCTCCAGAGGTCACATTTTATGGATTCAGCGCGCCTGGTAGTTCCCATTCACCTGATTTGGAGATATTCGACAGTCTGAACAACGCTCACCAGCTTGCGACAAACGAGTCAGTGGAACAGACTGCTTTTACAGGAACTACTGATGTTCGCGCTTTCGATGAGTTCGGAATACCAGCCGTTTGCTATGGACCGAGCGGAGGGAACATGCACAGCGTAGATGAGTATCTTGAACTAGATAGTTTAAAAATACTTACCAAGTCTATTGCAGCTTTTATACTCAATTGGTGTAAAGAAGAGCAGCCAAGTGAATAACCAGACGAATCTGCTGCCCTCTTCCTCACAGGGTAGGGCAGCTACAAATATTTGTAAAAAGGGGCATATCTATGTTTATTAGCGAAACAAATCAATCGATCCTGGTACTCATCATGCTCGTTTACGGAGTAGCTATTCTAGCTTATTCCTATTATTTTTATAGAAGAACACGGACGTATGATTCGTTTAATATGGGCGGACGTTCCATGCCGCTTTTGCCAATGATTTTAACCATTGTTGGAGGAGCGGTCGGTGGATCGACCGTCCTAGGATTCGTGACAAATGCTTATTTGTTAGGGATGGGACAAATATGGAACGTTGCATCTCTAGCTTTTTCAGTGGTTATTTTCACACTATTCTTTCTAAAAAGAATACGAAAAGCAGGAGATGAACATCAGCTTTTCTCGGTAGGGGATTATGCAGCAATTCGTTATGGGAATGCAGCTCGTTATCCTGCTTTTATCGGAAATATTGCTGCCCTTGGAGCTCTTACCGGTTTACAGTTTGTTGCGCTGGCAACTGTTTTCAATCTTGTGTTTGGCCTTGAAATGACCATAGGAATTATCGTTTCCTGGATCTTTATTACTCTAAAAACGTATCTGGGAGGTCTTACAGCTGTTATCTGGACCGATGCCGTGCAAGGTACCATTCAGACGCTCGGTATCACTATTTTATTTTTCTTCATCTATTTTTTGACTGGCGGGTGGAGTAATGTTTCTGAAAATGTTAGCCAGACCGCAGATCTTCAGGCTGAATTTCTAAATCCTTTTACCATGCCGATTTCAGAAATCCTCATTCCTTTCCTGACGATCGGTGCTGCCACATTAGTAAGGCAAGATATGTGGCAGAGAGTATGGGCAGCAAAAAATATTAGAACATCTGTTATATCCAACTGGCTGGCTTGTCTTGTTATCTTTATCACTGGTGCTTTAGTCATCATTATTGGTGTGTTTGCCAATGCTGGGCTAGGGATTGCTGCCGAGCAGCCTAATCTGATTTATTATGAAGTCATTTTTGGAGCCATTCCATTTTGGTTTGGATCTGTTATGCTTATAGCATTGGTTGCCACAATTCTTTCGTGCGCAGATTCCTTCTTTATTGCCGGGTCGACAACAATGGTCAGTGATATTATTAAACCTTTGCTGAAAGTAAAATCAGATGCGAAGCTGCTTCGTTACAGTAGGTTAATGATTATTGCGATGTCCGTGATCTCTCTTATTCTGGCCTTGGCTATTCCACGATTAGTGGAACTCTGGATGACAGGTTCTGCCATTCTCGTTGCGGCTTTGCTGGCTCCCATTCTGATAGGGATGTTTTGGGAAAAGCCTGGCAAGCTGGCAGGAGTTGCTTCCATGTGGTCCGGGCTTATTTTAACATTAGTGTGGCAGTTTGCAGGACAGCCTTTCGGGGTCCATCCTGTCTTTGTTGGATTTCCCCTTTCACTGATTGTATTATTAGCCATTACATTTTTCCAAAACAATGACAATTCGACCAAAAATACGTCAGAAGACTGCTCGGCCTAAAATCTTAAATCATAAGTCCTTGGCTTACACAGGATTTGTGGTTTTTCCTATAATAATTTTGGCATTGAGGTCTAGCTTCAGCGCACCATCTATCAGGGTTAAATAACTTTTCGTCATAAAAGGCACAAAACTTTTTGCCTGAAGAACATTTACCTGTCGATCCTGACCAGTGTGCTTATGCTTTTTTCTTAGAGATGATATGATAAACATATCGAAAAGGATCGCAGGAGGATATTCGGTGTGGTATATACTCAATTATTTTACAATCCAACATTATTAGCTGTCCTAGATCAGCTTCCAGTCGCTATATTTGTTGCAGATGCCCAAGGCAATGTAATTTGGAACAACAAACGCAGCGAAGAAGGCATAGGGATACCACGGGAAAAAATAAAGGGGGAACATGTAGCGGAGCTTGAGAAAAGAAACATCTTGAATCCTTCGCTCACACGTTTGGTGCTGGAAAAAAGATCGCCAGTTACCCGAGTACAGGAGCTTAATGCGAATGTTAAGCGTGTTACGGTTAGCGGGCCGATTTTTAATGAAGATGGTAAAATAGATATTGTCATTTCTGTGAGTCATTCCTTAGATGAGATTGATCAAAACGGAGATCAGATAGATGAATTGAAGGAACTGCTGCAAACATATATGTGCCAGTTACAGCAGGTGTATTCGCTGGATGCCAAATCTGTTGCCGAACGAACGATCACAGGGAACAGCAAGGCCGTGGAGCACCTAAAGTATTCGATTCAACGGGTTTCGGATCTCTCATCCACCGTGCTTTTAACGGGTGAAACAGGAGTCGGTAAAAGTTTTGTGGCACAAGTGATCCATCAATCGAGCAACCGAAGTTCCGGTCCTTATTTATCAATCAATTGCGGCACAATACCGGATTCTTTATTAGAAAGTGAATTATTCGGTTATGTAAAAGGAGCTTTCACCGGAGCCAGTCAGACAGGCAAATCCGGACTTGTAGAAGCTGCTGAAGGTGGAACATTGTTTTTAGATGAAATTGGCGAATTACCCTATACCATGCAGGTGAAACTACTTGAATTATTAGAAGATAAAACCTTTATGCCCATTGGCGGCACGAAAAAAAAGGCAGCAGATATTAGAATTATAGCTGCTACTAATCAACCATTAGAAAAGATGGTGGAAGAAAAACATTTCAGATCTGATCTGTATTACAGGTTGAATGTCTTCGGTATCAACATTCCACCGTTACGTGAGCGAAAAGAAGACGTCTCTACGCTTGCTTATATTTTTCTTCATCGATACAACAAAGAGTACGGGAAATTTATATCTTTATCGAGTGAAGCCGTGGATCTTCTTACACAGTACAAGTGGCCAGGCAACATACGCGAACTGGAGAATGTGATCGAACGAACCGTTGTGTTTTCCCCTGAGGAAGTGGTTAGACCTAATCACTTACCAGGATTCATTCAAAAGGAAACACTTCTACCGGAGAACATGATTTTTCAAAAGCACAGCGATGAGATATTATATGACTTTCTAGAAAGAGCTGAAAAAGCCATCATTTTTCTAACGGCAGAACAACACCCCAATACACGAGAAACTGCCAAAAGCCTGGGCATGACCCAGCCAACCCTTATCCGGAGGATGAAAAAATACCGAAATTTCGGAGAAAATGAATGATACGCGGTGTTTCACAGACCGAATCGATAATGCTTGGCTTCCAGATAAGCCTTGATACCTTCCTTACCGCCTTCACGCTCCAGCCCGCTTTCTTTTATGAGCAGACGGATGAATTAAATTATTCTGACCGGATTAGGATTGACTCAGTTCAACATCTATCCATTACTTTTTAATGCCACCGTAAAAAGAAAAGGACGAAACCTACATGAGTAAGCAGACTGCCGTTCTATTCTGATGTTAGTCTAGATGAATGTCGGGATTGCTTATTAGTCTTTAAGAAACCACCCATTGCTTTTAGCAGCAATGGATGGTTTTCTTTCTATACATTATAACTCACTGTAACGAAGTAATTCGATACCCTGGCTACCTATATACTCTCTTATTGCACCATAAATAGTCGGAGGTTCTCCTCTCTTTGTAACACTGTCCTTATAAGGAATATGGAAACGATTCATAGAATGCGGGGCCACATTTATCAAATTTACCAGTTCGCATGTGCTCCTTTACTCATTCGCCTTTCCGAAATTGATTTCCTCCTAAACATTGAGCGATAAATACGTTAATTGCAATCCCTAGCGACATAAAGATCACAATATAGACGGATAAAAAGATGTAACTGAAGCGGTTACCGTCAGTACATTGTCTGGATGTTTAAGTGCCTGCTGCGGTCTAGTGTATGCTTCACTGTCACTGTAAATTAAAATCTGATCCCCCTAAATTGGCTTGGTGTCAGCATGTTGTTCTTTTTGAAAGTTGTTATAAAATGTGATTCACTATTGAATCCACATTTGAAAGCAATCTCCGCAACGCTTAAATCTGTATTATGTAATAAATATTTAGCTTCATTTAGTCGGAGCTGTATAAGGTAGTGAATGGGGGTTTCTCCCATATCTTTTTTAAAAACACGCAAAAAATAATAAGGGCTTAAGTTCACTTCTGAAGCAATATCATCCAGGGTAATACTATCCTGAAAATTATCTTTTAAGAAAGATACTGCCCTTTCAATGATATCGGTACCGTCCATTTTCTTATTCGCGTTTACGTTATTTAATTCATACAACATTTGACTGATTTTAATAGATATAAGCTCTTCATTTATGTTTTTAACCCTGCTGAGATCTATTAATGTATCCATCAATTGGTGTAAAAATGTGTTTTCAATCCCCTCAAATATACATCCATGCTTTTCATAAAGATGTTCGTAATAATAATCGCTTGCGTTTCCAGTAAAATGAAACCATTTAAAATGACAAGAGCCTCTTGAAAAATAAATATGAGGTTTATAGCAATTTAACAACACCAGCGAATTTTTATTAGCAATATATCTATTCCCATCAAACTCTACTTGGATTTCCCCCTCCTCCACCACCATTATTAAATAGCTATTCCAATTATCGCGGTTTATATAGTAATCCGCAGTCGTATAAAAATCACCAGCATATATGAGATAGTACAAGGCCTGTTTTGCCATTTCACTCGGTGAAAAAAAGTACATTTGCGATGTTGGTAATACTCCCTTTTCGTACATCTTCTCCCCCCATTTTGTTACATAGTTAGGTTTCAGTTTAACACGTGTTTTGCATTCTTTTATTATAACTCAATTTTAGCAATAAATTGATGCTATACCTTCCATTACTTTTCATACAAGAGTTAATTCCCTGCAGTTTCCAATATTATAATGACGCCCAAATTCTTAATCAACAAAATAAAAAAGCAATATTTCTAAACTAATCAGCAATTTACTTTAATGACAACGTTTTCAATATTATATAAACTTGCAGTACATTCACTGAAACAATATTACATATAAGGAGTGATTATGTGGACGTACGAATTGGACTTGTGGGAGCAGGATGGATGGGAAAAGCTCATACGAATGCTTTCGTAAACGCCTTAATGGCTTTTGGCCCTGACTATGGTAAACCCGTTTTTGAAATGGTATCTGATGTGAATGAAAATGCAGCAAAAAATGCAAGCGAACAATTAGGCTTTTCAAGGTACACAACAGACTGGAAAGACATTGTTACAGATAAGAAGGTGGATGTCGTTGATATTGCAACGCCAAACGCCTTTCATTATGAAATAGCAAAAGCTGCAGTAGAGAACGGAAAACATGTATATTGTGAAAAACCGTTAACCTTAACTGCTGAACAATCAGTAGAACTGGCAGAGCTCGCTAAACAAAAAGGATTTGTCAATTATGTTGGTTATAACAATGTGATGAATCCAGCTAACGCGTATATCAAAGAGCTTGTTGATTCAGGAAGATTAGGCAGGATTGTCAAATTTACTGGAACGTATGACCAAGATGGATTATTGGACGAATCGATCCCTATTTCCTGGCGCCACATTAATAAATTTTCTGGTTCTGGAGCATTAGGCGACCTTGGTTCACATTTGCTTAGTATTTCACAATTTATCCTTGGCAATATTCAAAGTGTCAATGCACTATCAAAAATAGTAATTAAAGACAGACCGGTAAAAGAAGGATCCTCTGAATTGGCTGCAGTAGAGAATGACGATGTAATATCCATCCTTGCAAACTATGAAAATGATGCGTTGGGAACGATATCATCAAGCAGAGTTGCTGCTGGGAGAAAGAACTTCTTAACATATGAAATTCAGGGAACGGAAGGGACAGTTTATTATTCCCTTGAAAGAATGAACGAAGTGAATATATATTTTGCTTCTGATAACGCTGCGGACAGAGGTTTTCGACAAGTGTTTCTAAGCCCCGAACACAAAGGGTATAATGCCTTTTATCCTACTGCAGGAAATGCAATGGGTTATAACGATATGAAAGTGTTAGAGGCACATGAGCTGCTATCAGCTTTATCAAATGACACTCCATATGTTTGCGATTTTGAATTTGGAGCAAGCATTGATAAGACTGTAGATGCTATCCTGAAATCTGCCAAAGAGAAGAAGTGGATTGATGTTAGTAAAAAAGGAGGAGTTACCGTATGAATGTTAAAGTAGGCACCGCACCAGATTCTTGGGGAGTATGGTTTCCAGAAAATGAAAAGCAAATCCCCTGGGAAAGATGTTTAGATGAGATGGAGAAAGCAGGGTATCAAGGGGTCGAACTCGGCCCATGGGGGTATCTTCCAAACGAGTATAGTAAATTAAAGGAAGAATTAGAAAAAAGGAATTTAACATTAACAGCTACGACATTAGTTGGCGATTTGACCTCTAATACAAAAACGGATGAGATGATAGCATTACTCGATGAAATGAGCGAACTGCAATTAAAGTTTCCGACTGCTCAATATGTGGTTTTGATTGATGAATGCTATACAGATTTATTCACGGGAGAACTTGTCCGCTCTCCAGATTTAAATGAAGAAGAATGGAAACAATTCGTCAGCAACATCGATAAAATGAAAGACCACGCAAAATCTCAATATGGGTTAGAAGTTGTTTTTCATCCACATGCACAAAGTCATATCGAGACAGAGGAACAAATGGAAAGGTTGTTAAGAGATAGTGATATTAACCTTTGTATAGATACAGGCCATCACGCTTATACAGATGGTGACCCGGTAGCCTTTATACGAAAACACCACTCCAGAATACCATACCTGCATCTTAAAAGCTGTGATTTTGAAGTGAGAGACAGAATGCAGAAAGAAGGATGGTCTTTTGCCAAAGCGGTTAGTGAAGACGTCATGTGCGAACCGGCAAAAGGGGTTGTTGATTTTGAAGCGTTTGCCCAAGTATTAAAAGATATTGACTTTGATGGTTGGGCAATTGTGGAACAAGATATGTATCCCGCTCCGTTTGATAAACCTTTTCCAATTGCAAAAAGAACGTATGATTATTTAGAGACCTTGTTTCGAAAAGAATATATGAATATCTAGAGAGCTTGCCTAAAGATTTATACAGGAAGTACTTGGTAGAGACTAAGTACTTCTTGTAAACTACTTTATATTTTCAAGCTGGTTAAAGACGTACTTTAAACTAAATTCCATCCATTCAAATTACATGTTTGTTTTGTTAAGTTATAACAATATACTTAATCCACCTACTTCATATATCCAAGATAGAGCTGCTATCAATAAAGCTGTCCTATAGTTTAATTAAGAATTACAGAGCAATATCTTAATATCAATTCCCGTTGTTTCTTCACTTTAATGAAAGCGCTTAATACTTAAGTTATGGGGGGGATAAAATTGAAAGTACATTCGGAAATAAACAATAAGAGGCAAAATAACAGATATATCATTACAGTTGTCTTAACTGTTGCATTAGCCGGCCTTCTTTTCGGGTATGATACAGCCGTTATATCCGGTGCAGAACAATCTATCCAAAAGTACTTAATCGATGGTTTGGGGCTTGGATCCTTTGCTCATGGGGTAACCGTTTCTAGTGCTCTATTAGGGTGTGTGTTAGGTGGCATGATTTCCGGTTTCCTCGCAAATAAAATAGGAAGAAAAAATACATTAATTCTAGCTGCAATCTTGTTTCTCATATCTGCATTAGGTAGTGCTTATCCTGAGCTGTTATTTTTTACTATCGATAACCCAACCTTCAATTTACTGCTCATGTTCAACCTTTACAGGATATTGGGTGGTATAGGAGTAGGAATGGCTTCGGCTATAGCTCCTGTTTACATTAGTGAAATAACACCTAAACAAAGTCGTGGAAAGTTTGTGGCCCTATATACACTATCTATAGGGATTGGTGCAGGATTAGTATATGTAGTGAACTTAATGATTGTAACTGGGCAAAGTTCGGCCTGGATCGATGATATTGGCTGGAGATATATGATTGCTTCTGAAACGGTGCCTGCCTTGCTATTTTTTGTATTACTGTTTTTTGTTCCAGAAACCCCGAGGTACCTTTCTAGTAAAAAGGATTATAATAAAGCCTTTGTTATACTAGAGAAAGTAAACGGTTCCAAACAAAAGGCCCAAGAAATATTAGATGAAATAAAATACTCATTGAATAAACAAGCAACAGGGAAAATTTCTATCTTTGCGTATGGAAAACTAGTCATATTTATAGGTATATCTATCGCAATACTGCAGCAATTGATCGGGATTAATGTTATTTTATATTACGCCCCTCGTATTTTTGAAGAAATGGGTGCTGGCCAAGCGGCCTCTATGTTCCAAACAGTTATTGTTGGGACAGTAAACGTCATATTCATGGCATTGGCTATCTTGTTTGTTGATAGCTGGGGGAGAAAGCCATTACTCATTGGAGGATCGATTGGCTGTGCGATAAGCTTATTCAGTGTCTCAGCATTAGCATCTTTTGATATCTTTGGGATCACAACGTTAGTGTTCATTTTATTGTATGTCGCCTGCTTTCAAATGTCTTGGGGAGTCGTGACGTGGGTCCTGGTTTCTGAGATATTCCCTAATCGTATACGCGGCCAGGCAATGTCCATTGCAGTAGCTTTGCATTGGTTAGCTAATTTAACTATTTCATCCACTTTCCCTCCACTAAATGAACTTTTTGGTGCTATGATTTTTTCCATCTATGGTTTTATTAGTCTATTAGCTATGTTCTTCATATGGAAAATGGTTCCTGAAACGAAGGGTAAAACTCTAGAGGAATTGGAAGAAATCTGGAGGAAAGAAAATAACGAAAGTAAAGAAGTTATAGAAGCCTAAGACTTCCTCCCACTTGAATATTCACTATAAAAATACCTCCCCTCGCGCCCACCAAGAAAGGGACTGTTCTATAAGTCGGTGACAACTGCCTTATAAGGGCGTCCCTTCTTTTAATGTATATTAGTAATGTCTCTGCCTTGAAGTTCATCCTAGATATCAAGATGTGTAAATGAATAAAAATGTATTTCCTACCGATTTTCTTCCTTTTTAACTAGTTAACATATTGAAAGTTCCAGCCTTCAAACTGGCCCCGGTCCCCGTTAGAAACCCTGAAGGCGGGAGGAAACGTCTCTCTAGCTTTAGTGAAAGCATTGTCAACACGGCCGACCAGTACGAAGTTGACCTTGAATTTTTTGATTACATTCATTGGTTCAACAACATTCGCATTCATGGATCACTAGATTACTTAACACTTGCTGAATATAAGTCAATGAACCTTTAAATATTTGTCAAGTTTAATGTTGACATACCGCCTGTATAGTCACGATGGCATAAGTGACAAAACAAATGGAGATATTGAAGATAGAAAGAGAAAGTATATCAATATGCTGGCTCATGAACTTATTACACATGAAGAGTATCGTGATAATGTTGAAACTTAAAGTAATTAGATTAATGGCTTACTGGCGAAAAAGAACGAATTGGTATCGTCGGTTCTTACCTTTCTTAACTTTGATGAACTAACTTCTGACATCTTACACCGATTGATTAATCGAATCGATGTTAAGAAAGATGGTACGATAAGAATTCACTATCGCTTTTTCGCACCATAAATTTAATAGAATTCTTTTAAAACTATCTGTAAGACACATTCAATATAAGCATCAAATTTTTTTGTTACGGTGTTGCTATACTAAGAATCACGATCTAACTTTGTACTATTAAACAAACGTTCCAGATTATCTAATAGACGATACTTATTCCAAAATGGAGTTTATACGCAAGTGGACTATTAATTACATCCATGTGTTGTTGTGCAAACATGTTCTTCCTGTTCTAAATATACTTAGCCCTTTATGTTATTACTACGTTTACAAGCTTTTAAATAAAAATCAAACTTTTGTGCTGCGTCCTCAATAGAACCTAATGCATAATATCCTTCTTTTGCTGCTCCAACGACAGAAATTAATGGAGAAGAAAGAAACTCTAGCATAAATTGTACCTCGTTTAAATCAGGAGGATTATCAAATTGTTGGTTATTTTTCAACAGTAAATAGATTTCACGAGCTTGTACAATTCCTTTAGTAAAAGGATCACTACTTTGCTCAGATAAACATTCGATTATTGCCCGAAGCAAAAGTCCTTCTCTGGTTATTTTTTTTCGGTCTTCTTCAAGAACTTTTAAGTCTACCAAGCCACTCTGTTCCAATATTTTCTTGTAGGAATCTGATTTTAATGGTACTTTAACATGATGTCTAATTAATTTTTCCAACGAGTCAACATCAATTAAAGCTACTTCTCGATTTTTTGCTCGATCAATCAATCGTTTGCCTTGAAATTTTATACCCACTATTACAGCATAATTTGCTCCATGCTTGTTTTTATGCTCAACTATAGTATCAAAATCAATTGAACTTTCTGAAATCACACTATGATAAGTTGATTTCGCATCCACTGTTACAGAGTATGCAAATTTGGGGGCTGTTGGTGCATTTAGAAGAATGTCCGTTTTTCCTGCACCACCTAAATGTTCAACTTTGAACCCCAATAATCTAAATGCCACCTCTAGGGCCTTTTCAAAACGCTCTGGGTTTGAAGAATCTTTAGATGCTAATTCTAATTCATTTAAACAGTTATCTACATAACTTGAGTTCTCATATTCAATTTTAGAACTATCAGTTTGTGATTTTTCTATGGTATTTAAGGAAACATGTTCTTTTATTAACTCATAGAAGTTATACCCACGAATTGTTAATCCATACAATTCAGTGCCAATCTCCTGAATTAATTTAGCCGCTTTTAGAATGTGTAACCTTTTGCGAAGTTCTGTATGGTCTTGATACGAAAAATTATAAGAAACTTTACCTCTAGTAGAAAGTTCTTTAAGGCTTAACTCTTCTTGAAAAAGTTCAGCAAGTATTTCAAATACAAAGTTAAATTTGCGATTAACACAACAGGCAAAATCTAATTCAAAATTATCTGTGGGGAACTTATTACCCAAGCTAGTTGTTTGGTACTGTGTTTTAGTTTTTCTTTCAATAAAGTCTAAATTAGATAGTGTCGTTAATAGTGAATTAACCGAGCTGTCTTTAATACCGTAAGTTTCATTCGAATAATTATTTATTTTTGTAATGTCAGTTGGATTAGCCATTAGTAATAAATAGTCATAAACAGTTTCATGCATTACATGTACATTTCCTGGAAGATATCCAAGGCCGTTTTTCCTTTGTAACTTTTCTTCAGCAGATAAATCACATAACTCTAATGCCCACTTTGATATAGGCACTTCTGCTTCATTTACCGTACTATCGAGTTCAACCTCTATATTTTCATGATTAAAGTAACCTACTAAGCTGAGAAATTTTTTACCCAATTCAGTGATACTATATGTGTATGAAAAATCCTCATACGTGACAAGTTCTAGATCCCTTAGCCAACCTAGCCTATTATGTATTTCGGATTTCTCTTTCCACGGCAATTTGTAATCATTTTTCGCTATCTCTCTTATTTCTTGAATTTGAGCAGAATTTTTAGATAATATATGAAGAATCTCGGAAAAAAATCTAATATTAGCATTTAGAATAGCCGCTAAATATAAATTATCCCCTGAATCTAGCCATTTCGAAATTTCATCTGACATTTCCCAATTGCCATTTAGTCTTTTTTTAACAATACCAGTAGGACGCAAAAAAACAAATAAACGGTCTAATGTATCTTTTCTATTGCTACCTTCAATTT
The DNA here is from genome assembly GCF_009765375.1 of Alteribacillus sp. YIM 98480. Classification (GTDB taxonomy): domain Bacteria; phylum Bacillota; class Bacilli; order Bacillales; family Marinococcaceae; genus Alteribacillus. The sequence goes on along the minus strand of NZ_VTOK01000001.1, from coordinate 166,238 downwards.
CTATTGGCTTAGTATAAGGTTTATTTTCTTTGAGTGCAGTTAATATAACTTTTAATGATTCTGGGTACCCATTTGAACTACGTGGAATCTTCGGCATTGAGAAAACTTTTGTATCCCACTCTCTTATATTAGGATACTCCGATGTCTCAATAAGGTACATATAAAACTCCTCACCCTTCTAAATATTATGTAATATTTTTTAATCTAAGTATCATTAATGTTTTAATTAATGTCAACATATTTTTTATTGTTTGTAAGAAGTTATTAATTCCTCTATCAAAAACATCCATACCCGCATTGTAAGAAATTATATCAGTATTCAACTCAGTTTTTTATATTATATATTAGATTCGTTTGTATTTAGATTCTTAAATAACTAACATAATTTCTTTCCGTCATAACCTACGAATTGAATAGAAGCAGGTAATCCCTTATTGGGAACCTGCTTCTTCTTTTAAAACTATCTGCGACACACACTCAACATGCACCGTTTGTGGGAACATATCCACAGGCTGAATCTCTCCAACCTTATAGCCGTTCTTCACCAAATACTTTAAATCACGTGCCTGCGTTTCCGGGTTACAGGAGATATACACGACCCGCTTCGGCTTGAGTTTAACCAAATTAGACAAGAAAGCTTCGTCGCTCCCACTTCTAGGCGGGTCCATAAATACCACATCTACATTTTCACCACGTTCCGCCATCTGTACCATGAACTCTCCAGCGTCACCTTGATAGAATCGGGCATTTTTTACGCCGTTACGCTTTGAATTACGAATGGCGTCACGAACCGCACCTTTATTAAGCTCCACGCCAATGACCTTGCCAGCTCTCTTGCTTGCAACCAGTCCAATCGTACCGATTCCACAGTATGAGTCTATTACGGTCTGCTCTCCAGTTAGCTCTGCCATTTCAATAGCCCTTGTATATAGCTTTTCTGTCTGGACTGGATTAATCTGATAGAAGGACTTCGCTGAGATCTCGAATTCTAATCCACAGAGGGTGTCTGTTATGGTTCCCTTGCCGTATATCACTTTTTCCTGATCGCCAAGCACCATGCTGTCATTCCTGTCATTTATGTTCAGCAGTATGGTCGTAATTTCTGGATGAGTCTTTCTTAGTGCTTTAACGAAATTATTCTTCCCCTTAAACACTGGTGATGCGGCTACCATTACCACCATGATTTCACCGCTCATTTTTCCCACCCTTATCAATACGTGCCGCAAAAAGCCCTGCCCAGTGTCTTCGTTGTACGGCTGCATTTTAAAGGACTTCATCATTCCCTTGATGGTTTGAATAATCTCATCCGCTTTTGGATCATGGATGATGGACCTTTCCATTGGTATGATCTGATGAGTATTTTCGGCGTATAGTCCACTAATAATCTGTCGCTTTTTATTCAAACCGAATGTCATAACATTTTTATTCCGGTAACCATACGGATGTTCCATGGTTATGATGGGCTCTGGCTTTCCAAAAGGCTTCATTAGTTCATCTATGATTTTCTGTTTGAAACGTTTTTGCGCCTGATCGTTCATGTGGTGAATCTGACATCCTGTACCCTCGTGATAATAAGCGAATGGTGGATGGGCACGGTCTTCTGAAGGGTTAATCAACCGCTTTAACTCCGTGTTGAAAAAGCGTCCTTTTTTGGAAACGATCACTTCAGCTGTTTCACCAGGCAACAGATTCGCTACCTCAAGCTGCTTCCCTTCCCACTGGACAATCCCTTTACCTTCACTTGTCAGGCCTGAGCAAGTTACCTCTATGGTTACACTATTCTGGCCACGCCCTTTTTTATTGGACACACTAGGCTTGCCATTGGATTTTACATTTTTTCGATTGCTCTGTGGTGGAGGTTGTTTGCTATTCTGTTTTTCAGATTGATATTGTTTATTTCTGGATTTTTTATATCCGCGTTTCTTTTGTTTAGTCATAAGGTACTACCCAACTTTTCTTTTACTTTGTTTGACATTCCATTATAAACTACCCAAAGCTGGCAGTAAAATGTACTAAATATAAAAGCGAAGTTAAGTCTTCCGGCTTACTGGTCTGTACAATAACAATTAGCTCTTGAATTTTTCACCCTAACACTGCAATCGAACGGGTAACAACAACTTTATTATTCCAGAAGCTGCTATTTCCACAAATGTTTATTCAAATGGCAAGACTTTATTATGTGTTTATACATTTAAAACTACCTTAGCCACACTCTCCACATGTGTAGTCTGCGGAAACATGTCAACAGGCTGTACTTCCTTCGTTGCATACCCGCCTTTTTCTAAAATCTTTAAATCCCTGGCCAAGGTTGCTGGGTTGCAGGATACGTAGACAATGCGTTCCGGTTTCATGGAAAGCATGGTGTCTAATAGTGTTTCATCGCAGCCTTTTCGGGGCGGGTCGACGACGATGACATCGGGCTGGATGCCGTGTGCTTTGTGCCACCAGGGAATCACTTCTTCTGCTTCTCCGACGGCAAAATCGACATTATCCATTTTATTTAAACGAGCGTTCCGCTTTGCATCGGATACTGCTTCTGGCACGACTTCCACTCCATAAACGTGTTTAGCTTTTTGAGCTAGAAACAGGGAAATGGTGCCGATGCCGCAATATGCGTCAATGACGGTTTCGTCTCCGCGAAGTTCTGCGTATTCGAGTGCTTTGTCATAGAGGACTTTCGTCTGTTCGGGATTTACCTGATAAAACGAGCGTGCCGATATTGCGAATTTAACGTCGCCGATGGTGTCATAAATATATTCTTCGCCCCATAATACATTCGTTTTGTCGCCAAATATTACATTGGTTCGTTTGTTATTGATGTTTTGCACGATCGAAGCGACGTTCGGAATGCCTTCTCGAATTTCTTCTATTAAATTTTTTTTATGTGGAAGGTCTGGACCGTTTGTGACAAGCACGATCATGAGCTGATCGGTATTTTTTGCGTAGCGGGTAACGACATGGCGGAGCGTGCCGCGGTGTTTTTCTTCATCATACGCTTTAATGTTATATTTATCAGCCATTTCCTTTACAGCCTGGACCGGGTCGTCGTTTTCTTTTTGCTGGATGATGCAGGCTTCCATGTCAATAATGCGGTGCGAGCGTTTTTGATAGAAACCGGCCTTTAAGTGGCCGTCTTCTCTTGTTCCGATTGGCACCTGTGCTTTGTTGCGGTAGCGCCATGGATCATCCATGCCTAGAGTAGGATAAACCGTCACATTTTCCAGACCGCCAATACGGGTTATAGCGTCTTGGACTTGCTTTTGCTTGTAACGAAGCTGGGCGTCGTAGGTCATGTGCTGGATCTGGCAGCCTCCGCACTCGTAATAAATCGGACAAGGCGGATCGGTCCGGTCTTCGCTTTCTTCGATTCGTTCCATTAATCTCCCAAAACCGTAATTTTTTTTTGTTTTTATCACTTTAATTTCTGCTTTTTCTCCAGGGATGCCGTATGGCACAAATAACGGATAGCCGTCGACTTTGGCAACCCCCGCCCCGTCATGGGTGAGGTCTTCAAACACGGCGGTGATCATTTCATTTTTTTGAACCGGTGCTTGGACTGCTTTTTTCTTTTTCATTGATGCTGACCCTTTCTTTTTCCGTACTAGTTAAGATATGAGCCATTGTATCACAAAAAAGGTTTTTTAAACTTGGGTTGGGAGTTTATCAGCGATTTTGCTGCAGTTATCAGCGAGAAATTCGTTGGTTCGAGCGAAAAAAATGTCGCTTCAATCGAAAAAAGCAGCTTTATCAGCGAATCCCCTCCCCAAACCTCAACTCATATTTTGCCCCGCGGTTTGAGACTCCCACCCGAGTAAAACCGTGCGATTGCAGGATCCGTTTTGCAGTGTGAGAAGATGAAACATTTAGAAATATCCTTGCTTCCTTATTCGAAATCATCGAAGAAAAAAGCAGGTAATAATCACGGAGAGCTTGAAGGTGTGCTGTTTTGGAACGGTGATCGCACGAGGGGCATTGCCAGCTGCCGTGCTTCCTATTCATAGAGAAGTGAAAACATTCTGGACATTGTACTCCCTTTATTACGTGGGAAGTATCTATTCCATATTGTTTTAAGATATCTTGATTTCTATCATTGTGGGCTTCAGTCAATAACATCGAAAGAGACTCTAATTGGGAATGGCTAAGAAGCCATTTGGGGTAGTGACGTTGGAGGTGCTTAATTTTATTAGGAAGAAGAGACCCGTGTATTACGTTTTCATACATTTTCTGTCCTGTTCGTTTCAATACAGAATGATTATTTCCGATAACGACTAGTGTTTCAATTGGAACAGAGAAAGCATCCTTTTGCTGAATCCAAGTGGAAAGCTGGGCTTGCTGCCTGCTGACCTGGATCAGGGGATGAAGAAATGCTTCTTCTTTCTCCCCGTCTTTTCGTATAAATTGGGTAAAATCTGCATCAAAAATTAACGTCCCGGAGATATTTTTCACTTCTAAAATAAGAAAAAAGGACGGAGACAATATTAACGTATCGATCTGAAAGTGATGGGAGCCGTCGAATATAAAACTGGTGTGAGGGGAGAAAAGTTAGTGGATAGTCTATCGACTGTTCGCCTTTATAACCAGCGAACCATTTCGCTGCGTCTTTTTCAAGTACGAAACACTTTGGATGGTCTGGTGGCAGTCTTTTTTCCAGCGCTTTCAGTTTTTGCAGGTAGAGGGGCATCGTTCGGGGTTTGATGATCAATTTATCACTTCTCTTTCTACTTGGATGAGTGTTTTATTCGACATGAGTTGCTGATTTTCCTTTTCGATGATAACATTCCATTTTTCGATTGAAGTGACAAATTTCTCGCTCATTCCGACAATTTTTTCGCTGATAAACCCCTCTAACCGCCGATAATGCCAAAACAAAACGAGGGTACAACCGTTTATCGGTTATACCCCAACTACATCACTTCGTCTTTCGAACAATTCAACATCGCGCCATACCCCATTCAACTGTCCAATCCGCTCACGTGTACCTACTTTTCGAAAGCCTGCTCCTTCGTGAATTTTAATGCTGTTTCGATTTTCAGGAAAAATGCCAGCTTGAAGCATCCAGTAGCCTTCCTTTTCTGTTACTGCTATTAATTCTTTCAATAAAGCTGTCCCGAGTCCCTGACCGCGGATATCGCCTCTTATGTATATACTTGTTTCCCCTACACCATCATATATCGCCCGGTTGGAAACAGGTGAAATAGCGGCCCACCCAAGCACTTCATTGGTTTCTTCTTTTAGCGCGACAAGGCGGCAGACGAGATCATGAGTTGCTGACCAGATTTCCCATGATGGAGCTTGCGTTTCAAATGTAGCAATCTCTGTTTCTATTCCCATTTCATAAATTTCTTTTACTTCAGGCCAATGTTGCTTTTGCAACCGTTCAAACGAATATCTCAAAAATACACCTCCATGTTATTGCTGCTTATTTAGCCGTCGATATTCGTTAATCAACAAAAACGTCTGCAGCAAAACAAGTACAATGAATAATGGACTATACAGGTCAAACCCTGCGGTTGATGATCCTCCAACAAGCGTGAACCCTGTAATAAGCGCGACAACATAAATGGTTAATATTAATTTAAAACGAAAGCTCGACCACGGGCTGAACGCCCGTCGAATAGAAGGAACAGCAACAGACGCAATGATTGTCACAACCATAATGAATAAAATGGTTGTAGTTGATATATTAGCTGCAAAGGGAGTATGCGGGAAAAAATCATTGAAAATCAGGGCACCGACCGCAATAAAAAAAACCACTTGCAAAATACTTTTTAGCATTTTTATGGTACTCCTTCTTCGTTGTCCTAGTTGTTAGATAGGGTTCCTTATAGTATATGAAAAAACATTCTTCCCTTCAAATGAAAAATTCAATTGCTTTCACTGGTTCAGTTGAGTGATTTGCAATTGATATAGAAATATTCAATAACGAATTAAGATTCATTACAGGTGTGCGTGTATAAATAAAATATTTAAAATTTTCTACAATAATGGTAAAATAATGAAGTGTAAACGGTTTCAAATAATATGCAAGGAGGGATGAAGGTCTACAGTCTATCAATCTAGCAGGTTTGGTGCTTTTTCTTCAAAACAACTTTTCTACAAACAGAAAGGGGATAGAATAAAATGCGTTATGATGCACCTAATACATCTGGAAGTCTAGTAAATTTTAAAGATCGATACGACAATTTTATCGGCGGCGAATACAAAGCACCTGTAAAAGGCGAATATTTCGATAACATTACGCCTGTCACCGGGGAAGTTTTCTGTCAAATGTCACGTTCTACCGAAGAAGACGTGGAACTTGCTATTGATGCTGCACATCAGGCAAAAGACGCCTGGGGCAGAACATCGCCTGCCGAACGCGGCAATATTTTAAATAAAATAGCTGATCGTATCGAAGAAAATTTAGAAATGCTGGCTGTTGCGGAAACGTGGGAAAACGGAAAAGCTGTACGTGAAACATTAAATGCTGATATTCCGCTTGCCGTTGATCATTTCAGATATTTTGCCGGTGTTATTCGTACACAGGAAGGTACGATAAGTCAAATTAATGATGATACGGTTGCTTATCACTTCCATGAACCGCTTGGCGTTGTCGGGCAGATTATCCCATGGAACTTCCCGCTGTTAATGGCCACTTGGAAAATTGCTCCGGCACTTGCAGCCGGCAACTGCATCGTTTTAAAACCGGCAGAACAAACACCTGCTTCCATTCACGTCCTGCTTGACCTTATTAAAGACCTTCTCCCGCCTGGTGTGTTAAATATAGTAAATGGCTTTGGCGTAGAAGCCGGGAAGCCGCTTGCTTCAAACAGCCGCATTTCAAAAGTAGCATTTACAGGAGAAACAACAACCGGTCGTTTGATCATGCAGTATGCTTCTGAAAATATTATTCCTGTCACTTTAGAACTTGGCGGTAAATCTCCGAACATCTTTTTTGAAGATGTGATGAGAGAAGACGACAAGTTTCTTGATAAAGCAATTGAAGGTTTCGTCATGTTCGCTTTAAACCAAGGGGAAGTTTGTACATGTCCTTCCCGCGCCCTTATTCATGAGTCGATTTACGATCGCTTTATGGAACGAGCACTGCAGCGGGTTGAAGCAATAAAAACCGGACATCCGCTTGATACCGATACGATGATGGGTGCACAGGCCTCTCAAGAACAGATGGAAAAAATTATGTCTTATCTTGATATAGGAAAACAAGAAGGAGCCGAAGTTCTGGCCGGCGGCGGCAAAAACGAACTAAACGGAGAACTTGCCAATGGATATTATGTACAGCCGACTATTTTTAAAGGCTCGAATAAAATGCGTGTCTTCCAAGAAGAGATTTTTGGCCCTGTCCTATCTGTTGCAACCTTTAAAACAAAAGAAGAAGCTTTATCTGTTGCAAATGATACGCTTTACGGATTAGGAGCTGGGATTTGGACCCGCGATATTAATACAGCTTACCGTTTCGGACGTGAAATTGAAGCCGGCCGTGTTTGGACCAATTGTTATCATGATTATCCAGCTCATGCAGCCTTTGGCGGCTACAAGAAATCCGGTATCGGCCGAGAAAACCACAAAATGATGCTTGATCATTACCAGCAAACGAAAAACTTGCTGATCAGCTACAGCGACAAAGCTCTAGGTTTCTTTTAAAATCTTTCTTTGCAGGCCGGTGCAGTTAATAACTGCCCTCGCCTGCTTTTTCTGTTACACCATTCATCTTAGCGGGTATAGTGTGGTAATACTATTAATAATACTTGTGACTGCGCCCATGTCCTGACAACGCAGCGCAGAATTTCTGAAACAGACCAGCACATTCATCAGGGCGCACCTATGATTATTTACGGAAAGGGTGACTTTCTTTGAAAGTAGAAAAAGTGACAGCCACCGATGGAGCCCTTGAATTGATTGAAAAATTAAAAGAGCGGCATGGCCCATTGATGTTTCACCAATCAGGGGGCTGTTGTGACGGAAGTTCTCCGATGTGTTTTCCGGAAGGAGATTTTAGAGTAGGCAGCAGTGATATGTATTTAGGCCAGATTGGCGGAATGCCCTTTTATATTTCAAAAGACCAATACGAATACTGGAAGCATACGCAGCTCATTATTGACGTCGTAGATGGACGCGGCGGCATGTTTTCTCTTGAAGGCCCGGAAGGTAAACGATTTTTAACTCGATCTAGAGTATATTCTGAAGAAGAACGAAAGGCGTTGCAGGAAGAAGAAAGGACACAAACTTGATCAAATGTAAAGGGTGTTCTAAGCAGCATTTTCAGCTTATAGAACACCTTTTCTACTCCATAAAAACATGTAAGTTTTTATCTTACTAATGCATTTCACTAAATGTTAATCTCCTAAGGAAGACATACATATTCTGGTCTAAAACAGAAATATTAAACACGAAGTACTTTTAATGTAAACGTTCTTTCTTTTTTCATTGATTTTTTTCAAAAACCATACTATTCTTTTAGATAGTAAAGAGTTGTGAAGCTAGAAGAAAGGGGTTTGGATTATTCATGCATTGGTTTATCATTGGTAGTGTTATTGTCTCCATCGCAACAGGTATTTGGTCCATATTTAATATAAGAAAAGGCTACTAAGAAATCTACATAAAGAAAAGCGCAAGGACCCCATGTAAAAAACGCGCTAACAGGAATTTTTCCTGTTGCGCGTTTTTAACGTCTGTTATCCCTTTACTTTATCAAATTCCTCCGTAATTTCAGAAACGGGTTCCCGATCGATATAACTGACAAATATAACAGCTAATCCGCCGATCAAAAACCCTGGAACGAGTTCATATAAGTCGAACAAACCGCCTTCTGGAATAGCCCAAAGAATTACCGTTAGTCCCCCGGCTACCATACCGGCAAGCGCCCCCCACTTTGTTGTTCTCCGCCAAAACAGCGATAGAAGAATAACCGGTCCAAATACTGCCCCAAATCCGGCCCAAGCATATTCCACCAGCTCCAAGACTGTACTGTCAGGGTTGTAAGCTAACAACGTAGCAATTAACGCAATCACTAATACACCAACGCGGCCAATCCACACCAGTTCCTGCTCTTTTGCAGCTGGGCGAAACAATCCTTTATAAAAGTCTTCAGCCAAAGCGCTCGATGACACCAAAAGCTGTGAATCAATCGTACTCATAATAGCGGCTAAGATAGCAGCTAATAGGAATCCAGCGATCCAAGGATTAAAAAGCAGCTGAGTAAAGGCAATGAAGACCGTTTCATGAGCTCCTTCAGCTAGCGCATCACCCGGCCCTGCTCCTGCGAAGTATGCAATACCGACAAACCCAGTGAATATGGCGCCAAACAAAGATAACACCATCCATGTGATGCCGATCAAACGTGCTTTTGGAACTTCTTGTTCGGAACGAATAGCCATAAACCTTGTAATGATATGAGGCTGTCCAAAATATCCCAGCCCCCAAGCTAATAGAGAAATAATCCCAATCACAGATGTACCAGCAAATGCGTCCAAGTAAGTCGCATCTACTTCTCCTGCAGCTGCAATCATATTCCCCCAGCCGCCCATTTCTGTAATGGCGACTATCGGTACGACAATCAGTGCTAAAAACATAATAATTCCTTGGAAAAAGTCGGTCCAGCTTACCGCTAAAAAACCGCCAAGAAACGTATACGTAATTATAATAGCAGCGCCAATCCAAAGAGCTGTTGTGTATTCCCAGCCAAATGATTGCACAAATAACGTTGCCCCGCCCACAAGACCAGAAGATGTGTAAAAAGCAAAGAATAATAAAATAAAAACAGCAGAAACGATTCTTAACACTTTAGACTGATCCCTAAAACGATTCTCCAAAAAATCCGGGATAGTTATGGAATTGTTAGAGATTTCTGTATAACGGCGCAATCGCTTCGCCATAAATTGCCAATTTAAATAGGCACCCACAGCAAGGCCAATCGGAAGCCAAATTTCACTCATCCCGCCGATATACATAGCTCCTGGCAAAGCTAGAATCAGCCAGCTGCTCATATCTGAGGCTCCGGCACTTAATGCTGCCACAGCACCGCCAAGTTTTCGTCCCCCTAAAACATAATCAGATAGGTTATTCGTTAATTTGTAAAAAATAAGACCAATCGAAAACATTCCAATTAAGTAAATTAAAAATGTAATCAGCGTCGGAGCACTCACTGTTTATACCTCCTTTCCGTAAAGTAAGTAATAATAGATAAAATAATGAGTAATGGCATTGGCACCAGCAGCCAAAACCACGTTGCCCCAGTTAAAGCATGCTCCATCTTATCCCCCCCTATCTTTTAAATTACGTAGAGATCCTTCAGTTCCTATTATATTATGAAGTTTTTATCGTCATTCTGCAAAATTCCTTTTTAACTTTCCTAAAACGAATAGGAACAATACTTATTCTGTGCTACTATGTTCTTAAAGATTTGTAAGAAAAGCGCAAGCGCCTTAAAAGAAGGAAGTTCGGCTACGAGCGTCACGTCCTGTGACAACGCCGAACTGACTCCCATCCTGGGAGCCCGCGACAGGTTCTGGAGCTTTCGCGCAGGGTGCCTGCAGCCCGGCGAGCGGCTGGGCGCTGGAGCTAGACATGTAAAACCCCAAATATTTATAAATTCTTACCTTTGAACGAAAGGACGTCACGTATTGAAAAAAGCTGCAATTATTATTTTTAGTATAAGCTTACTTGTTCCACTCCCATTAGAAGCTGCTTCTGACCATTCTTTTTGGAATCAACCTAAAGAGAACAATGAAATAGAAGAAAACATGACCCAAGAAGAATGGGAGAAAACGTGGGAAGAAGCACAAGAAGCAGCGGAAAAATCTGAAGAAGACACTCGTTCAGAAGAAGAAAAACTTGAAGATTTCGATCAAAAATGGAAAACAAACGGCAGTACAAAAAAATCCGATTCTGAGAATTCATCCTTTTCTAACCGGTGGAATAACTTTGGTGTTGAATTTGGATCTATCAGTCAGCTATGGAACCAATTTTTTTATACAATACCCAACTTAGACGATAGCAGCCATAAAGAAGATCAATCTCTTGCCCCCTTATTATCCGATACTGAACGAGAAAATACTCAAACGGAAGATAAAAACGCTTCTTTTGAAGAAAAATGGGCAGATTTCGGGGAAAAGTTTGAAGGAACATATGAAAATCAGGAAGAGAAAAACAACCACCTTTGGGAAGATTCCTTTGACAGCAGTACGGGTACATATGAAAATTCCAACTAACCAAAAAACATACGGTAACGGAGAAGAAACTGCACAAGAGCCCCCTTTTATTTAACGATAATAAAATGGAGCCATTCATTAATTACTTCAGGAATGGCTCCATCTTTTCTTTTTTTAGTATGTTTTTAATTCGTTATAAAGTGTATCTCTTTCTACTGGAATACGATTTGCTTCTTTTACTAGGTATACTAATTCATCTCTTGTTAAACCTTTTGGAGACAAAGCGCCAGCGGAATGACTAATTCGTTCCTCTACGAGCGTCCCATGGATATCTGACGCCCCAAAATTCAATGCCAGCTGTGCTACCTGTGTCCCTAATGTAATAAAATAGGACTTTATGTGTTGAAAGTTGTCTAGCATCAAACGACTGATAGCTATTGTCTTTAAGTCTTCTACGGCACTTGTTCTTTTCGTTATTTTTGAATTGGTGCTTTTCGGCTGAACCGCCAGTGGAATAAATACTAAAAAGCCGTTTGTTTCATCTTGAAGCTCACGTAAATAAATCATATGCTGAAGTCTTTCTTCAAGCGTTTCAATCGATCCATAAAGCATGGTTGCATGAGTAGGGATACCTAATGAATGAGCGCTGCGATGTACGTCTAACCATTGTTCAGTCGTTGCTTTATTGACACTCATTTTTTTCCGGTATCTTTCTGATAATATTTCTGCTCCTCCACCCGTAAGTGAGGAAAGACCAGCGTCTTTCAGCTTGTTAAGCACCTCTTTATAACTAAGACCGCTTTGTCTAGAGAAAAATTCAATTTCAGCCCCTGTATAAGCTTTTATGGTCACATCCGGAAAGTGTTCTTTTAACGTTCTAATAGAATCCACATAATAATCAAAAGGGACTTCTGTGTTGTGGCCGCCAGTAATATGGAATTCCTTTACATTAGGTGTAATACGTTCTTTTACTTGTTCTACCATTTCCATAGGAGAATTTGTATATGCTCCGTCTTCTCCTGGTTTTCTTTTGAAGTGGCAAAAAGCACAAGTGGCTTCACATACATTGGTAAAGTATAGACTCATATTTTCCACGAAATATGTTTTTTTGCCATTCTTTTTTAAGTTAGCTTGATTAGCCAGCTCGCCAATCGTTAACAAATCCTCTGAGTTATATAAAAATAAACCATCTTCCATGGACAATCTAACATTATTTTCTACTTTTTCTTTTATGTTGTTAAGGCGAGAAGTGGTATCACTTTGGATTAACAAGATAATAACCTCCTAGTTGATTGTGAAAACGTGCTAGCCACACAGATTATATGACAACATGCAGTTATAAAAATAAAGAGTGACCTAGATTCATTATAAACAAAAGCCGCTTAGTATTAAATATAATTTTTTTGCCATAAGCGTTCTGTTCAGCTGTGACGTTTTTGCTGCTTCTATAGAAAATAATCCTAAGATAATAAAAACTCCTAAAGCAGTCGACGTTTATCTAACACCGCACAGCCAGTGCTAACCATCTCTGCTTTAGAAGTTTCTTTAGAAATAACTGTATTTTCCTTTTAATCCAAAACTGTACTTACACGAAGACCGTTTTGGATTAGCCTTTTTAAATTCCTTTAACCATTTTATTAAAGCATCTGGCTGATCGTCTTCGGCTGCATGTATTGAAGAAGATAATCGGGCCCGCCTGCTTTTGCATCGGTTCCTGACATTTTGAACCCGCCAAATGGGTGATAGCCGACAATAGCACCTGTACAGTTACGATTAAAATATAAGTTACCGACGTGGAAATGATGTTTTGCTTTTTCAAGGTGTTCGCTGTTGTGAGAAATCACTGCACCCGTTAAGCCGTACTCTGTGTTATTTGCAATTTTAAGTGCTTCATCGTAGTTTTTAGCTTTTGAAAACGCCACTATAGGCCCAAAGATTTCTTCTTGCATAATTCGAGCATTTGGTTCAACATCGGCAAATATAGTTGGCTGAATAAAATATCCTTTTGAACTGTCTGCATCACCACCAGCGACGAGACGTCCTTCTTCTTTTCCGATTTCAATATAGCCAGTAATTTTATCAAAAGCTTTTTGATTAATAACAGGCCCCATGTAATTATTTTTAGAAACAGGATCACCGACTGTCAATTCTTTCGTGCGTGCTTCGACTCGGTTCAACACTTCATCATACACATCTTCATGTACAACAACTCGAGAACCAGCAGAACATTTCTGTCCAGAGAAACCAAAGGCAGAGGTGATAATTGCTTCTGTTGCAGTATCAAGGTTTGCTTCATTGTCTACAATGACGGTGTCTTTCCCTCCCATTTCAGCAAGAACGCGTTTTAAATGATGCTGACCTTCCTGAACAACAGCAGCACGCTGGAAAACGCGAAGACCGGTTGCTCTTGAACCTGTAAACGTAATAATTGACGTTTTATGATGATCGACAAGATAATCACCAATTTCAGAAGGTTCACCTGGGACGAAATTAATCACTCCTTTAGGCGTACCGGCTTCTTGAAGAATTTCAACAAATTTGGCTGCAATTACTGGGGTTGGTTCAGCAGGTTTCAATAGAACTGTGTTGCCTGTTACAAGTGGTGCAACAGTCGTACCTGCCATAATGGCTCCAGCAAAATTCCAAGGTGGAATCGTAACCGCAACACCCATCGGTTGATACGTATATTGGTTATATTCTCCATCGCGGCTGTTGATCGCTTTTCCTTCTTTCAGTTCGATCATCTGCCGAGCGTAGTACTCGAGAAAGTCTATTGCTTCTGCAATGTCGGCATCTGCTTCTTTCCATGGCTTTCCTGCTTCTTTAACGAGCAGCGCCGACAGTTCATGCTTGCGGCGGCGCATAATTGCCGCACCGCGGAACAGTATCTCTGCTCTCGCCGTAGGATTGGTATGTCTCCACGTTTTAAAAGCATCACTTGCAGCATCAAAAGCTTTGTCGATTAGTCTAGGAGTCGCTTTTGAAACATTTCCGATAACTTCTTTATAATTGGACGGGTTGTATGAAACTAGTTTGTCATCTGTTGTTATTTGTTCGCCATCAATAAGAAGAGGATAATTCTGCCCGAGATAACCTTCTACCTTTTCTAATGCTTTTTGAAAATCCTTGCTGTTTTCTTCAGTTGTAAAATCCGTAAAGGGTTCATGTCTATAAGCAGTATACATCATAACTCTCCTTTCTTTTTTAAGCGCTTAGTACTTCTTCCATTTTCTTCAGTGCCCAGTTCAACTCCTCTTTAGAAATGACCAAAGGGGGAGCAAAACGGATGACTGTATCATGGGTCTCTTTGCAAAGTAAGCCTTTTTCCTTTAAAGCTTCACAATAAGGACGGGCAGCTTCTGTAAGCTCCACTCCAATAAAAAGACCTTTTCCGCGGATTTCTTTAATTTTTGAAATGTTCATTTTACTGATTCTCTCTTTGAAATAGTTTCCAAGTTTCTGAGAGCGCTCCACCAGATTTTCTTCTTCCAAAACTTCCAGTGCTGCAACGGCTACAGCTGCTGCAAGCGGATTACCTCCAAAGGTAGATCCGTGGGAACCAGGATTAAATACGCTTAAAATGTTTTTATTTGCTGCGATGCAAGAAATTGGGAAAACTCCGCCGCCGAGTGCTTTACCAAGAATATAGATATCCGGCTTTACATCTTCCCAATCGCAAGCAAAAGTTCTGCCTGTACGCCCTAGACCGGTCTGAATTTCATCAACTGCAAACAGAACATTATGTTCCTGGCATATTTTTTTTGCTTCTTTTAGAAAGCCGATAGGAGGAATAACAATCCCTGCTTCTCCCTGGATTGGTTCGAGTAAAAATCCAGCCGTGTTTGGAGTAATGGCTGATTTTAGCGCTTCTAAATCACCATAAGGAATGATTTTGATTCCAGGAAGCATCGGTCCGAAACCGCGCTTGTATTCATCTTCTGAAGACAAAGATACAGCAGATATCGTCCGTCCGTGGAAGTTTCCTTCACAAGCAATAATTTCTGACCTGCCTGCTTTAATATTTTTATTTTCATATCCCCAGCGGCGAATCGCTTTGATAGCCGTTTCTACTGCTTCCGCTCCAGTATTCATTGGAAGTACCATCTCTTTTTTCGTCAAACTGCATACTTTCTCATAAAAAGTACCTAACTGATCATTGTGAAAGGCTCGTGATGTGAGTGTTACTTTGTCTGCTTGATCTTTTAATGCCTGAATTATTTTAGGATGGCGGTGGCCTTGATTTAAGGCAGAGTAAGCACTCAGCATATCAATGTATTTTTTTCCTTCCGGGTCTTCCACCCAAACTCCTTCCGCTTTTGATATAACAATCGGTAACGGGTGATAATTTCTTGCACCGTATTTTTCTGTTTGTTTAATAATCGAAGTAGTAGATGAAGGTAACGTCATGACTTCACTCCTTCTCCCTTCCCCAAAATTTCAACTAATATTAAAGCCATGCTCTTACATTAATTTATTTTCCTTTATTAAAAATTATCTTGTATTTGAAAAAAGAAGGAGATATTAAATGGGGGCAGAGATGTTCAATTAACCCTATACACTTAAATACTAAAGGGTTACTTACAACAGAGTATTCACGTTTTCTGCCATTCATGTAAAATGTCGTTATTTTTTACATATTGGGGGAGACATACAAAAGATTAAAAAATGGAAGGGGATTACCACTTATGTCACGAATCTCTTTGTAGTTTGAAGGGAGGGATTCCTTATGTCCATGAAAACCTCTGGCGTATTTTATCCGTTTCCCCATTTAGAAACGAAGCGATTACGTTTAAGAAGGTTGCAGCAAGAGGACTTATACGCTGTATTTGACTATGCCTCTAAACCTGAAGTCAGTGAGCATGTACTGTGGGATACACACCGATCAACCGAAGATACACAGCAATTTTTAGATATTGCATTTGAAAAATACAAGCAGGGTCACCTCGCTCCATTTGGAATTGAACGGAAAGAATCAGCTGAATTGATTGGAACAATTGATTATGTCTGGTGGGAACAGGGGCACGCCGCTGCAGAGATTGGCTATGTTCTCTCACCGAACTATTGGGGGCAAGGGATCATACCTGAAGCAGCATCGAAACTTGTTTCCTTCGGCTTCGAACAAATGGGGCTTGTTCGAATCGAAGCGCGCT
Organism: Alteribacillus sp. YIM 98480; assembly: GCF_009765375.1. Classification (GTDB taxonomy): domain Bacteria; phylum Bacillota; class Bacilli; order Bacillales; family Marinococcaceae; genus Alteribacillus. The sequence continues at coordinate 149,941 of NZ_VTOK01000001.1, read as the reverse complement.
GTTATGCAGAAAATAAAAATTCCATGCGCGTTATGGAAAAATTAGGCATGACATACGAAGGGACCATCAGACAGCGTTTGCTCGTTAAAGGTGTACGTCGTGATATCAATATTTACGGACTGTTAAAACATGAATGGTAAGAAAAGCGCAAGCGCCTTGCTCACGAGAGACAAGTCCTGGAGGGGCGGCATATGGAAAGTTGAACTTTGCTTTCCATTGACGAACCGAAGGAATCTCGAGCGAGTAGGCCCTGGAGCTAGACATGTAAAACGCCAAATATTTATAATTTCTTATCTTAAAAAAAGGCAGGTAACGGATCAGGCACTATAACAGCCTGGTCCGCTGCTATGGACAAAACATTTCAACATGATGGTGAAGGTTCACAAATTCCGCTGGAAGTTTCCCACCGTACTCTCCGTCTAAATTGAGCTGCATGTCTCCTTCAACGTCGATTTTAATTCTGTTAGCTTGTACGTACATTACTTTTTCATGGTGAAGGTGTTCTCCATTTAACGCTTGTGTACCAATACGGACAAGTTCTGGCAGGTTCGTTTTTTTAATAATAATCATGTCAAACATACCATCGTTATATTTAGCATTCGGAAGCAGTTTCTCAAATCCTCCTACCGAATTTGTATTAGAAATGAGAAACATCATAATTTGGCCTTCATATAACTTGCCATCATACTCCATTTTTACATATTTCGGCTTCAAAGAGCGCAGCTTTTCGAACCCTTTTACGTAATATGCGAGCTGCCCCATCATGGTTTTCAGTTTGCTTGGAGTATCATATGTTAACTCGGTCAGTTTCCCTCCCGCTGCAATATTAATAAAATATTGATCGTTCACTTTTCCAATATCAATAGGGCGGCTTTTCCCTGAACAAAGAACGTCACAGACTTGTTCAATATTATTTCCGCTAATACCAAGAGCTCTCGCCAAATCATTGGTCGTCCCGGCCGGAATCAATCCTAGCTTCGGACGTGTCCCAAGGTCTGCCAGGCCATTTACAACTTCAAAAATAGTGCCGTCCCCGCCGGCTGCCACGACCATGTCAAAGCCGGATATTCCAGCTCTTCTTGCTTCTTCTCTCGCGCATCCTTCTCTTTTGGTCATGTGAGCAGAGGTTTCATACCCTTCCATTTCCAGGCGGTCTAAAATATACGGCAGCTGCTTTTTCATTTGTTCTCGACCCGATGTCGGGTTATAAATGATACGTGCACGTTTCATGTTTGTTCTCCTAATTATAAATTATAAATATTCTATCTTGTTTTTTATACTATATCATATTCAATATAATCTCTAATAAGTTTCGATATTAGTACGGAACTAAACAGTATCTCTAGCTGCCCTTTGAAAACCTAAATAATTTGTTTCCACAAATTTATAAAAACGGTCTTGACCTTTTTCTTCAAACACAAACAAAGCTTTTTTCATATTTTGAAGGGCTTCACGTTTTTTCCCAGAATAAAAGAGATAAATTCCTTTTTGATAATATAGTTCTCCTAGAAGATATAATGAGTCCTTTTTGAAAATAAAATTAATACCTTCTTCGGCAACTTTTACCGCTTCTTCGAAGTTATGCATTCGAAAATACACAATGCTAAGATTATAATAAAGCTTATAAATTGGCGGCGCACTACCATGAACCGGTAATTTCTTTGCCATTTTTTTTGCTTGCTCGTAATAATATAGCGATTGTTCATATTTTTGCGTGTCTGAATACATATTCCCAAGGCTTATATAAATCCCTATATCGTCATTTGTAACTGTTTTTTTAGAATGAGTTTCTATGTCCATTGCCACTTTCAATAACTCTATAGCGTCTTCTTTTTCTTGGGTAAGGTTAAAGTGACAAACACTTCTTTTCCATAATAAAAATTTTCGATGAGTGGCCTTTCGAAACAAAGGATTTTTTAGTTCTTCTTTTATAATTTCAACAGCTTCTTTATATTTCCATTTACTAACCAAATCTTCTATCTTATCTTTCGTTTCTTGTATATAATTAAATCTTGGAGCTTCTTGTTCCTCAAAAAAATAACTGATGTCCACCCCCAGTCTTAACCCCAGCTGCTGCAATATGTCTGCTGTAGGCTGTGTTTCTCCTCTTTCAATTTTTGAAACGGCCTTTTGTGAACATATATTTTTAGCCAGCTCTCTTTGACTGACATTGTAGTATTCTCTTAAATCTTTTAACTTGATCCCTAGTGAGGGTCCTTCCATTATTTTCCCTCCAGCTACTGAGTACTATAGTTCTCTTAATTAGTATATTACCATGAAATTTTTACTTTAAAAGCCCTCATTAACTCTCATACTTTATAAAGGCGGATGTGTTTTTTTTCAATTTATGTAACAATATACCCAGGATGAAATCAATGAAATAAAAATTCAGTGGGGAGGAATTAATGTGAGAAAATTACAAGCTCTAGGTATGATAGCTTTTTCTTTAGCCATATTAGCTTCTACTGGTGATGTAAGTACTTTAGATGTATCCTTGCCACATGCTTATTAATAACTAATCATTTTTCGGACAATCTTTACACCACAACCAAGCTACCCCCTTTTTTAACCCTTGCTTTATCCGCAGGGGATTCTTTTTTAGAAACACTTGATTTTCTCCAATTCTATGAGTTAAATCCATGTTTGTCTTATACTGTTAACCGCTGAAATTCATGCTTTCCTAACAGTTTGAGAGAAACCAGGCTTTATCTGAATCCTTAGACTAAGTTTTATTTTTAGAACGACCGAGTACCTTTGGTTCGTTTAAAAATTGTCTCGGTGAGAGGAGAATGATAATGAATCCAAGCAGGGAAGTCGAAGCGTTTGTTTGTTTATTTCTAGAAAAATATGAAAATGCTTTCAATCGGGATGACTTGTGCGCTTTACGGGATTTTGTTTATTACAACGCTCCGCATGTAGAGGGGAAAATTCCTTTTATTGAGATGATGTCTCTCATTTGGAGTGCAGATAGATCTGTTTTTAAAGATCCCTTAGGTACAGAACCACTATCTTTTGGACTGCTTGTTGATATGTTGGAAAATGCCACAGACCGGGATTTTGAATATATGAAATATCAGTTAGACCAATATACAAATGCTGTACAATTTGCTTAACAGGTGAAACAAAAGATGCCTCTTCCCCCTTGTCTTCTTTTGTTTCAATTATTGGATATATGAAAAGACTTCCTCCGATTGGCCTGGTTGTTATACCTGGCCTCTTTTTAATATATGCCTTGGTTATCACATGCGGCGTTTTAAACATCGACTTTTAGAAAACAAAACTATATCGTGAACAAGTCATGCTCTTGCCGCTTTATATTCAGCAGCAGAAATTTGCGTTTTTTTCCTTGTTCAAAAGGGAATGTTTACGTGTATAGACAGAGCAAGGGGGAACTGACATTATTATGCGGGAAATTTTTATTTCAGATATTCATGGCCAATTTAAAGCTTTCACTTCTCTACTAAGTCAATTAAACTATAACCCTAGAAAAGACCAGCTTTATCTTTTGGGAGATTACATCGACCGCGGACCTCAATCCAATCAGCTTATCCGTTATTTGTTGCAGCTCCAACAAATTGCAGGAGAGCATGTTGTATTTCTAAAAGGAAATCATGAGCGCATGATGCTTGATGCCTTTGAGAATGCAGACGATAGTGATGTATCGTTATGGATACAAAATGGCGGAAGGGAAACCTTAAAAAGTTATGCAGGAAACCGGCTGTTAAAAGATTCATTTGACGAAATCCATAAATGGATAACAAACGAATTCGCTGAACATTATCACTTTATAAAGAATCTTGAAAACTATAGAGAAACGAAGGAACACATTCTTGTCCACGCCGGGATTAACCCCTCACTGGATAATTGGAAAGAAACGCCCGAAGAAGAGTTGTTATGGATCCGGTCCCCTTTTTTAGAAAATACCGTCTCTACTACAAAAAAGGTTATTTTTGGACATACCCCTACGATGACACTTCAAGAAGATGCAGGAGTGTGGTTTCAGCCTGACAAAATCGGCATTGATGGCGGTGCGGGATTTAATAAACAATTAAATGCACTTATTTATCATAACGGAGAATATCACGTCGAATCTGTTATTATTGAAACCTAAACATACCCCCTCACTCCTGCTGAGCAAAGGGGGTATATATCCATTATTAACGCTCGTCCATTCCTTCTACGATCAGCTTGTTGACCATCTGCGGGTTTGCTTTCCCTTTTGTTTCTTTCATGACTTGGCCAACTAAGAAACCGAGCGCTTTGTCTTTTCCGTTTTTATAGTCTTCAATCGACTGTGCATTATTATCAAGGATACCATCCACGATTTTTTTCAATTCGCCTTCATCTGAAATTTGTACAAGGCCTTTGTCTTTTACAATTTGTTCTGGATCTCCGCCTTCTTTCATGACATCAGCGAAAACTTTTTTGGCGATTTTACTTGAAATGGTTCCTTTTTCGATTAAGCTGATCAGTTTTGCAAGACTTTCCGGCGTGAGAGCGACATCGTTTAATTCTAAGCCTTCCGAATTCAAATAACCATTCACTTCACCCATCAGCCAGTTAGCAGCCTGTTTTGCATCTGCTCCTTGGTTAATCGTCTCCTGGAAGAAATCAGACATATTTTTGGATTGCGTAATGACTCCCGCATCATATTCAGGCAATCCATATTCTTCAATATAACGAGCTTTTCGTGCATCTGGAAGCTCTGGAATATCTTCCTTGATTTTAGCTTTCCAGTCTTCATCAATGTAAAGAGATACAAGGTCTGGTTCTGGGAAATATCTGTAGTCATCTGATCCTTCTTTTACACGCATAAGAATCGTTTCTTTTTTCGCGTCATCCCAGCGCCGGGTCTCTTGAAGAATTTCTCCGCCGGAAAGTAATTCTTGTTCCTGGCGCTTTTCTTCAAAAGCAAGACCTTTTTGGACGTTTGCAAAAGAGTTCAAGTTTTTAAGCTCTGTTTTCGTACCAAACTCTTCCTGCCCTGCCGGCTTCAATGAAATATTAGCATCACAGCGCAGCGAACCTTCTTCCATTTTACAGTCGGACACTTCCGTATACTGCAATATGGCTTTTAACTTTTCTAAATATGCATAGGCTTCTTCTGGTGTTTCAATGTCCGGTTCTGATACTATTTCAATTAAAGGTGTACCTACCCTGTTAAAATCAACGAGGGAATGATCTCCATACTCATCGTGCGTCAGTTTTCCAGCGTCTTCTTCCATATGGATACGGGTAATCCCAATCTTTTTCTTATAGCCCTCTACTTCAATCTCAATCCAGCCATTTTCTCCAATTGGTTTGTCAAACTGAGAAATTTGGTATGCTTTCGGATTGTCCGGGTAAAAGTAGTTTTTACGGTCAAACTTCGTTTCCTCCGCAATTTCACAATTTAGCGCGAGCGCTGCTTTCATCGCATATTCTACTGCTCGTTTGTTTAATACAGGCAATACACCAGGATGACCGAGACATACCGGACAAGTATGCGTGTTTGGCGGTGCTCCAAATTCGGTTGAGCAATTACAAAAGATTTTTGTGTTTGTTTTTAATTCTGAGTGGACTTCTAGTCCAATTACCGTATCAAATTTCATCTTCTTTTCCCCCCTTACAGTTCCGGCTTTGCTTTATGATGATCCGTCGCTTGTTCAAAAGCGTGTGCCACGCGGTATACTGTTCCTTCTTCAAATGGTTTAGCAATGATTTGCAGACCAACCGGCAATCCTTCTGAAAATCCGCAAGGAACTGATATTGCAGGAACCCCTGCCAAGTTTACCGGAATAGTTAAAATATCATTTGCATACATCGTTAATGGATCGTCAATTTTTTCGCCTACTTTAAAGGCAGTCGTTGGAGCAGTTGGTCCAATCACAACATCATAGTTTTCCCAAATTTTATCAAAATCCTGTTTAATCAATGTACGTACTTTTTGAGCTTTTTTATAATAAGCATCATAATACCCGGAGCTTAGCGCAAATGTTCCTAACATAATACGGCGTTTTACTTCGTCACCGAAACCGTTGCTGCGTGTTTCTTTATACATATCAATCAGATTGTTTGGATTTTCTGCACGAACCCCGTAACGAACCCCGTCAAAACGAGCCAGGTTAGCAGATGCCTCAGACGAAGCAAGTAAATAATAAGCGGCTACAGCGTACTGGGAATGTGGCAGGGATACTTCTTCCCAAGTTGCTCCTTGTTCTTCTAATACTTTGAGAGCCTCGAGTACGCGCTGTTTTACGTCCTCATTGACTCCTTCTCCAAGATATTCTTTTGGTACAGCAATTCGCAGTCCTTTTACATCGCCTGTTAGTGATGAAAGATAATCCGGTACAGAAACGTCAGCAGATGTGGAATCTTTTTTACAATGCCCTGCAATTTCTCCAAGGACAAGCGCGTTATCCTCTACAGTACGTGTCAAAGGACCAATTTGGTCAAGAGAGGAAGCAAAGGCAACAAGTCCAAAACGGGATACACGGCCGTATGTTGGCTTTAAGCCTACTACACCACAGTATGAAGCCGGCTGACGAATCGATCCGCCTGTATCAGAACCAAGAGCAAAAGTTACTTCTCCTGCTGCAACTGAAGCTGCAGAACCGCCGCTTGATCCTCCAGGAACATATTCTATGTTCCAAGGGTTGCGAGTGGTTTGAAAACCGGAATTTTCATTAGAAGATCCCATTGCAAATTCATCCATGTTCAATTTACCAATTGTAACTGATTCTGCATTCTCCAACCAATTTATAACAGTAGCATTATGAACTGGTTCAAAATTGGATAACAGCTGACTTGCGCAAGTAGTACGAAGTCCGTTTGTTACGATGTTATCTTTTATTCCTGCAGGCAGTCCAAACAAAAGACCTCTCGTATCATTATTTTCTAGTGCTTCATCTAATTTCTTTGCTTGTTCTTTAGCTCCCTGTTCATCCAATGTCAAAAATGCTTGAACTTTATCGTCTACTTCCTTAATTCGCGAATAAGATGCATCAACTAGATCTGATACCTTCATTTCTTTATTGTGAAGCTTTTTATGTATCGATGAAAAGCTTTCTTCTAAAATCGACATCAATTGTTCCCTCCTTTACTCTAACACTGACGGCACTTTCACCTGTCCATCTTCTTGGTCGGGTGCATTTTTTAACGCTTCTTCACGATCTAATGAAGGGCGTTGTTTATCTTCACGTAATACATTATGAATATCAAGCACATGAGTGGTAGGTTCCACTCCATCCGTGTCAAGCTCATTAAGCTGCTCTGCAAATCCGATAATAGCATCAAGCTGTTCTGTGAAAGTGTCCACTTCTTTTTCTGTTACAGACAGACGAGCAAGATGAGCTACGTGTTTTACCTGATCTTTTGTAATACGGGCCATTTCCGGTCACCTCCACCTAATTCGTTCTTTCACAATATATAGATGATACCAAATAAGAATAAGACGGGCAACGTATCAGCGCCATTGCCCATTAAGTTGTTGATTAATATACATGGATAAATGGATCTTCACCTGGCTCTTTTACAACCAACGCTTCTTCTCCCCCTGTAGACGAAATTTTCACTTCTATTTCTAATTCATCTGGAAACCGTTGTTCTAATCGGTCAGTAACATGCTGAGTCAACGCAATGATTTCTGTTTTACTGTAAAACGTTAACGGTATGTCGATGGAGAGGTTTCTTAACTCATCATTTTGGTAATATCCTTCTCCGACTACTCCGACGTAGTTTTCGAAAAATTGATTGACATCATTTCTGAACTGATTAAAAGCTTCGGAATCTTCTCTTTGTTCCTCATCAGCATTATTAGATGGAAAGAGATAATGTGATTCATTTAAAGATTGCCAATTACCTATACCTTCTTCAGGTGGAGCTACTGCTGTCGCAATAAATTCACCGGGAACCGTTGAATCACGAGGAGCTTCACGAAAAATAGCAAACATAATCGGAACATTAGACAATGCTCCCTCCGCTCTTTCTTCATTTCTTAATCTCTCGAGTACTTCATTTGCTATGTTTTTGCCTTCCTTTAAACTTGTTTGTTCATTAATTGCCTCATTTAGCCACGGACCATATGTGCCATCACTATTTTGCTCCCTGAAATAATAAACACTGTTCATGGAAAGACCTATTACGAGTCCTCCTACTTGAAGGTTTCCTTCTTCGTTTTCAAATACGTAGTTATGTTCAAGAATATTAGAGAGGACTCTTGGCTGCGAGCTCTCCTGCACTTCAAAGCTTTCTCCGTTCCCAAGCGGAGGATTTAATCCTTCTGGATTCCCATCTTCCTCTTCACTGCCTTCTTTTTGTCTCATAAGCCAGCTGTTCAATTCATTTCTATTGATAAACTGACCCTCTCGAAAGAAATAGTCGTTCTGGTTAAATTCTTCTGAGGCAATCTCTTGCATGCCCACTTCCATTCTTTCTAAATCCATTCGATTATAAACAACATCCGTATTGAATCCCCTTGTTACACCGTGTATAAACTGTCCATCCTGTAAAATACTGCGGTAGTAATTATCTAAACTTGGTATTTCAGGACTTACTTCTACGTCCACTTCTTCTTCATCATCTTCTTGATCGATATCCACTCCTTCATCATCAGGTTCTAAACCGGGCAGACAACCTGATAATAAAAGAAGAGAGGACAACGCAATCATTCCCGTATTCTTCCACATGTTTCCATCTCCTCATTTCTCCGGGAACTTTTTATTCCTGTAAAACGTTTATCTATGTAATGTTATCTATTTTCAACTAGTTCAAATTCCATCATAGAACGACTGACAAAGATTCTCAAGTGAAAAAAATAGTGTTTTAAATGAGACAAAGGAGAAAGGTTTCATCCTTTCTCCTTAACATTGTACTTTATCTCATGAATATGAACTTACGAATCAACCTCTTCTAAAAATTGGTCTTCTCCCCATATTTCTATTCCAATTTCTTGGGCTTTGGTTAATTTTGATCCCGCATCTTCGCCAGCAATAAGCAAGTCTGTGTTTTTACTGACACTTCCTGTTACTTTTCCGCCAAATGATTCTATTTTTTGTTTTGCTTCCTTTCTCGTTACGTTCTCTAAGGAACCAGTCAAAACAACAGTTTTCCCATAAAAAATAGAATCAACCGCCGTCACTGCTTTTTTCGGTCCTTTATAAGTCATATTAATACCGAGTTCTTTTAGTTCGTTTATTAACGCTTGAGCTTCTGGTTTTTCGAAATAACTGACAATAGAATCTGCCATTTTTTCACCAACTTCATAAATAGCAAGCAAATCATCAGAAGAAGCCATTTGCAGACGTTCCATCGTTTCAAAATGTTCAGCTAGGGTTCTTGCTGCTTTCGAACCGACAAACCGAATACCAAGACCAAATATTAACTTTTCCAAAGAATTTTCTTTAGACGCTTCAATGGCGTTTAACAAGTTTTGGACAGATTTTTCTCCCATTCGCTCAAGTTTAAGAAGCTCTTCTTTTTCAAGCTTATACAAATCAGCAATTCCTGCTACAAGATTATGGCTGAAAAGCTGCTGAATAACTTTCTCACCCAGCCCGTCGATGTTCATAGCATCTCTTGAGACAAAATGAATCAATGCTTCCTGCATTTGCGCAGGACATTGTGGATTGATGCAGCGAAGTGCTACTTCTTCCTCAAGCCGAACAAGTTCACTTCCGCACGCAGGACATTCTGTAGGCATTTCAAAGTCCTTTTCATTTCCTTCACGCAGATCGTCTAACACTCTAACAACTTCAGGAATAATGTCTCCTGCTTTTTTGATGACGACTTGGTCGCCTATTTTAATATCTTTCTCGCGAATGAGGTCTTCATTATGAAGAGAAGCCCGCTGTACTGTCGTTCCAGCAACTTTTACCGGTTTCAATTGTGCGGTGGGGGTAACGACTCCAGTTCTTCCGACAGAAAGAGTAATGCCTGTCAGTGTAGTCACCTTTTCTTCAGCGGGAAATTTATACGCAATCGCCCAGCGAGGGTTTTTCGCTGTAAAGCCAAGGTCTTGCTGCTGCTTTAGATCATCTACTTTTATAACAATTCCGTCGATTTCATAACGTAAATCGTTACGGCGGTTTACCCAGCTGTTCACATATTCAAGAACTTCTTCTATACTGCTGCAATGTTTGCTTTCCGGATTTGTTTTAAATCCTAACTCTTTCATATAAGTAATAGCTTCGAAATGAGTTTTTAATCCTATCCCTTTATCATCAGCTATTGCATATAAGAAAATATCCAGATTTCTGCTAGCAGCAATCTTAGGATCAAGCTGACGCAAAGACCCTGCTGCTGCATTGCGCGGATTGGCAAACAACATTTCTCCCGCATTTTCTTTGGCCTCGTTTAATCTTTCGAAGGAACGTTTGGGCATAAATACTTCTCCACGCACTTCAATATCAGCTGGTTTTCGCAACCGAAGCGGAATGGATCCTACTGTTTTTAAATTGCTCGTAATGTCTTCTCCTGTTGTACCGTCTCCTCGTGTTGCTCCGCGGACAAAGCTACCATTTTCATACGACAACGAAACAGCGAGACCATCAATTTTCAACTCACATGTATATTGAACGTCATCTCCTGTTACTTGCCGAACTCTTCGATCAAAATCATATAAATCCTGTTCGTTAAAAGCATTGCCAAGGCTCATCATTGGGATTTGATGCTGTACTTTCTCAAAGGCTTCTAAAGGTGGACCTCCTACACGAACGGTAGGTGAGTCATTACTTTGAAGCTCTGGAAATTCTTCCTCTAACTTCATGAGTTTTTGCATTTTTTCGTCATACTCAGAATCTGGGACAAGCGGGTTATCCAGCACATAATAATGATAGCCATATTTATCTAATAATTGCCGGAGCTTTTTGACCTGCTCCTCTGCATCTTTTCGATTCATAGACTGTCTTCCTTTCTAACTCTGCGTTAGGCTTTTGAAATCGGAGCAAATTTGGCGTAGAGACGTTTAACCCCTTCTGTAGGAAACGCTACATCGAGTTCAACATCTTCCCCTTCTCCTTTAATACTAACCACAGTTCCTGTCCCCCATTTTTTATGCTCCGCTTTATCACCAACCTGCCAGTCAAAACTGCTTCCGCCAGTCGACGCTGATATGGTTCTTCCTTTTGCAGGAGCAACCGCTGCCTTTCGTTGTGGTGAAACAGCACTGTTTGTCCCGCCTATACTTGTTTTCATCCAATCCGGTTTGTTTTCTTTTTCCATTCCGTCAATAACATCCTGCGGAAGTTCTTGAATGAAACGCGACATTGGATTTGCCTGCGTACGGCCATATAATTGGCGCATATGAGCATGTGTAAGATGCAGTTCTTTCTCAGCTCTTGTAATGCCTACATAAGCAAGACGTCTTTCTTCTTCCATTTCTTCGTTTTCAAATAAGGAGCGGCTGTGCGGGAATACACCTTCCTCCATTCCAATTAAAAACACTACAGGAAACTCAAGCCCTTTTGCTGAGTGCAGTGTCATCATCACAACTGCGCTTTCATCGTCTTCTTCCTCCTGATTAATATCAGAGACAAGCGCAAGATCAGTCAAGAACGCGATTAAAGATTTGTCTTCATTTTTCTTCTCAAAGTCTTTCGTTACGGATATAAATTCATCAATATTTTCTAGTCTGCTCTGAGATTCTAGAGACTTGTCTTCTTTTAAAGCATCGCGGTAACCCGTTTTTTCGAGCAATTCATCAACTAGCTCAGTGACCGACAAGTAATCTTGCAATTGGATCCAATGGCCAAGCTGCTCCGAAAACTCCAGCAGTTTTTTAGTCGGGCGTGCACTTAACCCAATCTGATCAGCTTCCTGAAGAGCAGCAAACATAGAAATTCCTTGATTGTTGGCATAAGCAGCAATTTTATCTACTGTCGTTGCCCCGATTCCACGTTTTGGTACATTTATTATTCGGCCAAGGCTGATATCGTCATCTGGATTAGCAACAACGCGTAAATAGGCAAGTACATCTTTAATTTCTTTTCTATCATAGAACTTCGTGCCGCCGATCATATTATAGTTTATATTTGATTTTAAAAACATTTCCTCCATAACACGGGACTGGGCATTGGTACGATATAAAACGGCAATATCAGAATAATCGTAGTTTCCGTTTTGTACTGCTTCTTTTATTTTTTCCACGACATACACCGATTCATCCCGTTCATCCGCAGCTTGAAAGTAGTGTATATTTTTCCCATCGTCATTTTCAGTCCAAAGGTTTTTAGGTTTGCGTCCGCTGTTATTTTTAATGACTTCATTGGCAGCTAGCAAAATTTTCTTAGTGGATCGGTAGTTTTGTTCTAAAAGAATCGACCTGCATTCTTCATAATCATTTTCAAAAGAAAGGATATTTTCAATATCAGCTCCGCGCCATTTATAAATCGATTGATCTGAGTCCCCCACTACGCATAGATTCCGGTGATTCTCAGCTAGTAAATTAACGAGGACATACTGAGCTCTGTTTGTATCTTGATATTCATCGACGTGAATGTATTGGAATTTTCGTTGATAGAAAGATAAAACTTCCGGCACCTGCTTGAATAGCTTAATGGTCATCATAATTAAATCATCAAAATCAAGAGCATGATTGGTTCGCAGACGGCGTTGATATTCTTTGTAAACATCTGCTGCTGTTTCTTCAACAGGTCCATATGCTTTTTCTGCAAATTTTTCCGGTGTATCCAGCACATTTTTAGCAGATGATATCATTCCAAGCATACTGCGTGGGTCAAATTTTTTGGAATCAATATTTTGGTCTTTTAAAATTTGTTTAATGACAGACAATTGATCAGAGCTATCAAGAATCGAGAAGTTTCGGTTATATCCAATTCTGTCAATATCACGACGCAATACCCTTACACACATGGAATGAAAAGTCGACATCCAAATGTCTTCGGCCACTGGTCCAACCAAATCAGCAACGCGCTCTTTCATTTCACGGGCTGCTTTATTCGTAAACGTAATGGCCAAAATGGCATACGGAGGCACCCCTTTTTCACGTATTAAATAAGCAATCCGATGTGTGAGCACACGGGTTTTTCCACTGCCTGCTCCTGCCATCACTAGGAGAGGGCCTTCTGTGTGCTGTACTGCTTCTTTTTGTTCTGGATTCATTCCGCCGAGCATCTTTTCTACAATTTGTCGTTGCATCGGTACACCACCTCAAACATATGTTCGAATATATTATACGTTTTTTCCGTCATCGCTTCCATTGTTTTTTACTGCTTTTACAGTTTTCAGTGCAGTTTTCACATCTTCATATACTATATTTCCTACAACTACAGTGTTAGCAAGAGCTGCCATTTCTGCTGCCTGCTCAGTCGTTTTGATACCGCCGCCATAGAATAGTCTGGCGTTTTCAAGAGTGTCAGCACAAGCTTTAACGATAGCTGGATCACCGTAAACGCCACTGTATTCCAAATAAAAAACAGGAAGATGAAACAGACGGTCAGCAAGCATTGCAGCTGCCTCTACATCTTCTTGATCAAGTGCTGTATCGGCTTCCGTTAAAGATGAAACCTTTGCATCACTGTTAAGTATACAATAACCTTCCGTCACAATTTCTTCCCAATTCATCATTGTACCGTATTCTTTTAAGGCCTGTCTGTGCATTCCGGTTATCCAGCGAGGATCACCCGCGTTCAGTACGGTAGGAATGAAAAAATAATCAAAACCCGGCGTGATAGAATCCAAAGTTGAAACTTCAAGCGCACAAGCTACCGAATAGCGCCGCACCCTCGCTAAAAGAGAAATTGTGTTGTCTAATGTAACATTATCGCTGCCTCCGATAATAATTGCATCTGTTCCTGATTCACAAACAGCTTCTAAGTCTTTATCATTCAATTCTTTTGCTGGATCAAGTTTAAATACATGTTTCCATTCTGTATATGAAAGCATTTCTGCTCCTCCAAATTAAAAATACAAATATTCTTCTCAACGATTGATTATAGCAAACATTATACATTCTCCTCAAAAGCTTGAAGAGGAGGCACTATCTTCTCGTCAAAAGAAAAGCGCAAGCGCCTTGCTCACGAGCGACAAGTCCTGAAGGGTAGGCATATGGAAAGCTGATCTTTGCTTTCCATTGTCGAACCGAAGGAAACTCTCGCGAGTAGGCGCTGAGCTAGACATGTAAAACCCCAACTATTTATAATTTCTTACCTTTTGATAGAAAACTCTGCTTGCCGCCGAGTCCTTATGGCAATATATTTTGATCTTTTAGCAAAGTTAAATTTTCCTAAAGGATCAAAGGAGCTGCGACAGCTGTTCATCACTTAAAGTTACTTTTTCGAGCACTTTCTTTTTTTGATTAAACTCAAATTGTATAAAATAATCTCCAATAGTATAAATAAAAATGGAGGATTGAGGATCTGAGAAATCCGACACCGGTTCTCCTAAAAAGTGTCTTACCTCTCCTTCAGAAATCGTTTTGTTAATATCTGTAGAAGAAATAGCTTTTATAGACTTGGTTCGATCCGTAGACAGGAAGTAAAATTCACATTCTCCATACGTGTACCTTTGCATCTCTCCTATTTTCTGTTCAGCATCTGGAGGTCCTAATAAACCTACAAGTGATTCTGCGTTCAGGTCGGCTTCTAACATCGTACAGCCAGGTGCATACCCTCCCCACTCTTTTACCGATAAGACCAGTTCTTCCAAAAACATGCGAGCAGATTCAGTTAGATGATTATTTCTTCCAGGTTGACCTGAAATATTTTTCAAATTCCTATCTTTGTGTGGTTGAGGCAGGTTTGTTTGCACTGCACTAGCTTCATGTTCTGGTTCAAGTGCTGCCGCATTTTTATTTATTTCTCCCATTTCCACATTCTTTAAAGAGCTAGTGTTTTCAACTCCCTGGTAAATAAAAAGCAAATCATGTGCGGGAAAATGATAAAGTGTCCGTGCTTCTCTTTTACTCTCATTAATCATTAAATCATTTGGGTCCCCAAGTTGTTCCTCTATTTCTTCTCTAGAAGGCTGCCAATCTTCTGCCTGGCGCTCTACAGAAAAAATATTACCAGTATTCTTATTGTCTTTTTCATAATACGTACATGTATCAAATCTGTAGTAAAAACGATCTTCTATAACAGATTGAGTGTCACTATATCCGTATTTGGTCAATAAATGCTGAACATTACCTCCCTTTTCTAGGCTTTCACAGCCAGGGATCACCAGTCTATTTTCATTTTCACCAGATTTTATATCCTCCAGCCAATCTATCCAATCCTGTTTTGACGGTTTTTCTGCTTCTGACACCTTAACTTCCGTTTGACTATCTGAAAATAATGACATAAAACATGCATATAAAAGAATTACTATCATACATGCAATCACAAGTAATAATAATTTTTTTGGCCGCCAAACCGATCTTCTTGTATCGACAGGGAGATATGTAGACAAAGTTTGTTCCTTGCTTTGCTGCAAAGGTGTGGTAAGGATTCGTTGTTCTGCATGATTAGAATAATCCTTCTGTGAATTAGTAGAAGAATATTTCTTCATATATGACTTGGAATATAAGTAGGGAAAGGAGACATAGGACGGGGGCGGTGATGCTTCTTTTAAAAAGGAACGATCAAAAATAGCTTTTGTCCACGTATGGACAGCCCATTTTGCCATCTGTTCAGATATGTTTTTTTTATCTTGAAGCCATGTAACATACTTTTCGTATTCCTCTATAGAATTCAATTCTTCGAGAGAATCAACCATTCCTTCTTCAAGCATATTGATAATTACATTTATGTCTTGTCTCTCTTTTCCATATAGGGCATAAAGAGCGTGCTTAAGATTATTGTTTTGTTTACACCAATGAAGGCCAAATCGTTTAACAAAGGAACGTACGCTATTTCCGATGAAATCTGTCATGTCTGCCCCCCTGTTCTTGTTAACTTACTTTCTATACTAGCTCGTTTTATGGAAAAAGCGAAGCCTTTTGCTTTTGCTCCATCCTATGGAGTAAACAAAAACTACTCTCTTGGCCGCCCCTGTCACCAAAAGAGTAGTTAGCGTTGTTGTGTTATTTCTGATTTTCCTTTTCTCCTTGTTCTTCTTTTCGTACGCGGTCTAAAGTCATCTGGTAGCTTTCATTTCCATAATTTAAGCAGCGTTTCACCCTCGAAATCGTTGCTGTACTTGCACCGGTTTCTGTTTCAATTTTATGATAGGTATGGCCATGCTGCAGCATACGTGCTACTTCAAGCCGCTGTGCAAGCGATTGTATTTCATTGATAGTGCAAAGATCATCAAAGAATTCATAGCACTCTTCTAAATCACGAAGGGACAAGATTGCTTTAAATAATTGGTCTAATTCTTTACCTCTTAACTTATCGATTTGCAATTATGCTACACCTCATTTCCAAACAAGTACTCTTCATACAGCAATGTATTAATCATGTAAATCATTTACTATATCGTCAAGAGCAGATGCAGTTGGCACAACATTAATCCATGTTTGCCCTGGCACAAACGCTATGTCCTCTCCCTCTTTTTCAGGAAGAATACGGCCGTCTTCATTTTTCCATTTTATTTGTAAAAGTTCTCCTTTTTGAAGTAAAAGACCTTTTCCACCAGCTTCAAAGTTTATTTGCCGGCGCCCTTTATCGTCTACTACTTGATGAGGGGCTTCGATAATGAGAACATTTTCAGGAGAAACCCGTGCACTCTCCTTCTCATCTAAGGTTGGCTCGTGATCACTAGAACGTTCGTATGCCTCTTCACGTTCATTATATTCAAACTGAACAGAGTATTTGTCACGATACCAAACCTCTATCTCTTTTGCCTCTTGACCTTCAAAAGACGAGATCCCTTTTTCTTCAAATGTATTTGGCTCTACTTCCTTTTCTAGTTCATATCCTTTATTTCCTAATCCCTTTAGAATGTTATCAAAGGTAATGTATGAGTTGTGCGGCGGCTGACGATCTCTTGAACGTTGGAAAAGAGTACCATCATGAAACAATCCATTCAAAAACGGAGCAGTTCCATTTTGGAGGATTTGTTCAGCTTCCGGACTCCAGCCATGAGTTACAAAAAATGAATCGTAACCTTGAGCCAAATCAATAAAATAGCCGCGGGCACTTCGCACAGGACCTATTTTTTCAGGCTGTTCACTCTGGTATATTGCTAATAACCTAGTTACGTCTCCTTCGGTTAACACTTCGTATACGATGTCAGCTTTACTTAAACTGCTTTGCGGCCTAGCAGCAGGATGATTATTCAACATTACGGCTATCGGCCTGTAGGGCGATACTTCTTTTGTCCTCTCTCCAGTCAATGGATGCATTTCTTCGTATACTTGTTCGTCATCGTCTTCATTTGATGTTTCCAATTCTTCTTGTCTAATATTCTCCCGCTCTTCTTGTTTTGCATCCGTTTCTTCGACTTGGCTTTGTTCATCTGGCTGTGTCTTAACTTCTTCATCACCTCCGAAACAAGCAGAAAGAAGAAGAAAACAAAGAGAATATGAGGTTAAAATCCACTTATTCATATCCCCAAATCCTTTTTCGCATTGATATCCAGTTCCAGCACTGCCTCGGTTCGATTAGTTGCTGCTCCATATGCATTCCTATTTTAAATGACTACACTTTTACAGTTTAACGCATAATCGAAGGAAAGAGTACCGTTTTCTTATGAACATCAAAAATTCCTTTTTGTGTCACCCTAATATAAGGAAGGTGAGTTGAAGAAAAGAAAAGCATACTGTATATCGGATCTTCATGAGGATAGCCTTTTTGTTTCAAAGCATGTTCGAGGCTCTCATGTTTATTGATCAATTCTTCCATTGGTTCTAACGACATAGCACCGAATAGTTTCAAGGGAATGCTTTCTATAACAGAGCTATTTTCCACCATAAAAATTCCGCCATCATGCTGTTTTAATTCTTCAAACGCTCTTCGCATGTCCGCTTTATTTTTGCCTATCAATACGATATCACCCGTATTGGAAAATGTAGTGGCAATCCCTCCAAGTGTGGTGCCGAATCCCTTTATGACCGTATTAATCCGCCACTTCCCATGTCGGTCGAGCATTACAAAGAAACATTCGTCATGGGTTTCGGAAAGGTGCTCATTTGTTACATCTACACTAATTTGATAAGGCTTTAAAATGACAGAGTTCACTAATTCAATTCCCATCGGCATGGAAAAGTGCAGATCATCATTGGTTAAATCCCAATCGATCATAAAAGGATGTACTCCATAGTCTTCCCAGGAAAAATGACGATCAGGATAACAGCTCTGTCCGTCTTTAAACACCCACTGCCCTTTTGCCAGCACGGCTTTCGGAACAGGATTATAAACATCCTCTAATATATTAAGATGAGCGATACGTCCCGGCGCGATCATTCCAATATAATCGTCTAATCCGTAGTGTTTAGCTGTATTATAACTGCCCATTTCATAAGCATCTATGACAGGAACCCCTTTTTCTAAAGCAATAGCAATCGATTTATCGATAACCCCCTGCTTGTAGAATGAGGGGGTGGATCCGTCTGTGTTAAACGTAAAACGACGGAATTCGTTGACACCAGCTTCAAGTAATTCATCCAGCATTTTCGGCAAGTCAGGCCGAATGGAAGAATAACGTAGTGAGGTTGTCATTCCAGCATCTAATCTTCTCAACGCTTCTTCCCCATCCATGGCTTCATGATCCCCATTCACGCCTAAAAGAGCCATCTGTGTAAGCGTTCGATATGAAGCACCTGGTAAATGTCCTTCAATTGGTTTATTTAGTTCTTTAGTATGCTGCATCCAATGCAGAACCGTTTCATCCCCTGTCATTACTTTAGGCCAAGATGTCAATTCTCCTCCTTGAACAACAAGAGGATGCTCAAGCCATGCCTTCATGTTCGAAGGAGAAAACAAAGCATCTTCTTCCTCTAATTCTGTTTGGGCATCGTATCTCCCCCACCAAAACATCGAAGTTGGTAATTGATCCAGTTCTTCAATAAGTGAAAGCGCTTTCCTTTTTTCGATATTTAAAAAAAAGAACATGTTGTCATTAATCAGTGTAGTTGTTCCCCGCACCGATGCATATTCAGCAAGCGTATGGGGATTATATAACTGAAACGGATGAGCATGGGGCTCAATATAACCGGGTACAATATGTTTGCCTCGGCAATCAATTATCTCTGTCCCTTCCGTTTTCGCGGGCCAATCTTTCCCAGTATAAACGATTCTATCTTCGTATATCCAGATATGGCCCTCCAGCCATGATTTTCGTGAGCTGCTCAAATACGTTGCGTCTTTTAGTATAATGGTTGGTGCCAATTCACCGCGTATAACGGAAAGCTGGCGTCTCAACGTTTGCTTATTCCAACGAAATAGCTGTGTTGCCATAATCGTCACCTGCTTTCTTTTGTCCTTCAGCGTATAGTTCTTTCAAATGTTCATCTTATTGCCGTAAATAAACAGACAATTTTTTTGGATTAACAACAGTGTTTGCGTTAATGTTTCCCTATCTTATCACAATTTCACTCATTACTCCATGAAAGTAAGTGACAAGATTTCAAAGATTTTATTAAGGAGGATATAAGTATGAAACCTAATATAGGTACATTAAATGCAATGGTCCGGATCACTTGCGGTTTAACCATTTTAGCATGTTCCACTGCAGAATTAACCAAATACCGCCGAAACGGCAGACATCTTCTATATGCTATGATGGGAGCCATGAAAGTAGCGGAGGGCATAACACGTTTTTGTCCGCTGACTAAAATGATTACTGACAGTGTCTCTGCTCAAAAGAACTATCCTGAAACCGAATCTTCCACACCTGACCCGCAAATAAATGAGCTGTAAACGCAAGCTTATGTAAACAGTATGATGATAGTGTACCAAGTCATACTAGTTATTTTCTATTGATTTAAGAGATAACCTCACAAAATAATTGAGCTTTTATCATTTGACATAGAATCAAAAAACCGGTTCACACGGGGAAATTCCCTTATGCCGAACCGGTTTCTGAAATAAAAGATAATATTAATTGTCTTGTATTGCAATACCCTTTTATTTGGCTTAGTTAGGAATTGTCTCGATAAATAGCTTTATCTCCTATATCTGTTCGATAAAAAAGATGTTCGGTATCAAGCTTTTCGAGCTTTTGATAGACGGTATCTCTTGCTTGTTTCAGTTTAGAAGCTTTTTCTGCTATTAACAGTACACGTCCGCCTGCTGTTAATAGCTGATCTCCTTCTTTTTCCACCCCTGCAAAATAAAGGTGTTCCGAAGAAGGCAGCGAATTTAATGGCTTATATTTTTCATAAGACCCTGGATATCCTTTCGAAGCTGCCACTACTCCTAAAACAGCGTCATCAGACCACTCAAGTTCCGGAACACCGCCATTTAACAACACAAGAATGACAGAAGACAAATCAGATTTTAACCTAGGAAGCACAACTTGGGCTTCAGGGTCCCCGAAACGAGCATTAAATTCAATAACTTTTGGTCCGTTCTCTGTCATCATGAGCCCAGCATACAAAATTCCTGTAAAAGAACGTCCTTCTTTTACTAAACCTGATGCTGCAGGCTGCAAGACTTCACGTACAGCACGGTCAATATCATCAGAGGTAAATTGAGGTACCGGGCTGTAGGCACCCATTCCACCGGTATTAGGACCCTGATCGCCATTGTAAGCGCGTTTATGGTCCTGTGCCCCTACCATAGGAATAACCGTTTCTCCATGAACAAATGCCATCAAGGAAAGTTCTTCTCCGTCAAGGTATTCTTCTAGCACCACTTCAGAACCTGCATCTCCAAACTTATTATCTTCTAAAATATCACTCAAAGCTGCTAATGCTTCCTGCTTCGAGAAAGCAACCGTAACACCTTTCCCTGCTGCTAATCCGTCCGCTTTAATGACAATCGGAACGCCCTTTTCTTCAATATATGCTGCGGCTTCATCATAATCAGAAAATACTTCATAAGATCCAGTCGGGATTTGATGACGGTGCATCAGCGATTTTGCATATGATTTACTGCCTTCAATAAGAGCTGCTTCTTGTGTAGGTCCGAATACTTTAAGTCCAGCTTCTTCGAAATGATTTACTACTCCAGCAAGTAGAGGAGCTTCGGGGCCTACGACAGTAAATGCCACTTTCTTTTCTTTTACAAAGCGAATCAACCCTTCGTGATCCTCTTCTTTTATATCAATACATTCTGCAGCATTTTGCATTCCCGGGTTTCCAGGGGCAGCATACACTTGTTCCACTTTAGGGCTTTCAGCTAATTTTTTAGCTATTACGTGCTCCCTGCCCCCACTTCCAATTACCAGCACTTTCATTTTAAAAGGATCCTCCTTTGAACTGTAACACCCCAATTAATGTTTAAAATGGCGCATTCCGGTGAAGACCATTGTTATACCTAATTCATTCGCCTTTTCAATCGATTCTTCATCACGTATCGAGCCGCCAGGCTGAATGATAGCACTGATGCCTGCTTTTCCAGCTTCTTCTACTGTATCTTTCATTGGGAAAAAGGCATCTGATCCCATAGCACTTCCACTTGCTTTATCGCCAGCTTGTTCTATAGCAATTTTCGCGGCACCTACACGGTTCATCTGTCCAGCGCCAACACCAATCGTCATTTCATCTTTTGTAAGAAGTATGGCATTTGATTTCACATGTTTAACAACTTTCCAGGCCAGTTTCAGATCCTGCCACTCCTGTTCTGTCGGTTCACGTTCTGTTACAACCCGTACGTCTGCATCTAAAAATCCTTTTCGGTCTTCTTCTTGAATAAGGGCTCCCCCATGCACAGAAGTAATTTTTGAGCGCTCTTGTGGTTCCTCATCTAGGTTAACTGTTAACAAGCGAAGGTTTTTCTTTTCTGTCAATATATCTAATGCTTCTTGTGTGAAAGCTGGAGCAATAATAATTTCAAGGAAAATTTCTTTCATCTTCTGAGCTGTATCTTTATCCACTTCCCGATTCAGAGCAACAATGCCTCCAAAAATAGAAACTGGATCGGCTTCAAATGCTTTTTCATATGCCTCAAAAATATTTTCTCCCACACCCACGCCGCAAGGATTCATATGTTTGATAGCAACGGCTGCCGGCTGACCAAATTCTTTAACGATCGAAAGAGCAGCTTCAGCATCATTTATGTTATTGTACGAAAGTTCTTTTCCGTGCAGCTGAATCGCATTAGCAACTGAACTCAACGGACCGATTGGTTCTCGGTAAAAAGCCGCTTTCTGGTGCGGGTTTTCTCCGTAACGCAAATCTTGTTTTTTCTCGTAGGTAACTGTATACGTTTCAGGATACAGTTCTCCTGATTGTGCCGTTAGGTAATTAGCAATAAGCGAGTCGTATGAAGCAGTGTGACGAAACACTTTAGCAGCCAAACGCTTTTTCGTTTCCGTTGAAACATCTCCATCGGTATGCCATTCTTTTAACACAGTTTCATAATCTTCCGGATCGGTTACCACAGTAACATGCTTATGGTTTTTAGCAGCGGCGCGGAGCATGCTTGGTCCGCCAATATCAATGTTTTCAATAGCCTCTTCAAACTCTGTGTCAGGCTTTTCAATTGTTTGCTTGAATGGGTAAAGGTTTACGACTACAAGATCTATCGGAGCAATCCCTTGTTCTTCCAGTTCAGCAATATGATCTTCTTTTTCACGCATAGCAAGGAGGCCGCTATGAATATTTGGATGCAATGTTTTTACCCTGCCATCAAGAATTTCTGGAAATCCAGTCACTTCCGAAATGCCGGTAACATTAACACCTCCTTCTTTCAAAACGCGACTTGTCCCGCCTGTAGAAATCACTTCTACCCCTTGTTCTTCAAGCCGCTTTGCAAAAGGAAGAATTCCTTCTTTATTTGAAACACTAATTAATGCTCGTTTGATGCTCATTTTGATTTTGGCTCCCTTCTGAAGTTCGTTTCTCAATTAAACATTGAATAGTGTCTGGATATAAACGGTGTTCTACTGCTTGAATAGCCTTTGTCAAAGATTCAAGGGAGTCCGTTGCTTTAAGTGATATGGCTTCTTGTGAAATGATAGGACCTGTGTCCATTCCTTTATCTACCATATGAATCGTAACGCCCGTAACTTTCACGCCTGCTTGCCAAGCCTGGCCTATTGCATCCTTCCCAGGAAAAGCGGGCAAAAGCGAGGGATGAATGTTAAAAATCCGCTTATCATAGGCGTGCAGCAGAGTTGAACCAATTAACCTCATATATCCAGCTAGTATTATTAAATCAATTTCTTCTTGTTGAAGCCGATTTACGATTTCTTTTTCAAAGGCAGCTTTATCGGAATATTCTTTAGGAAGAAAGGAAAAAACGGGAATATCTAGTGCTTTAGCTCTTTTTTCTACATATGCCCCTGGTTTATCACAAACAAGCAAGGCTATTTCTGCTTGAACTCTTCCTTCTTGAACCGCATCAGCTATTGCTTGAAAATTTGACCCGCTGCCTGATGCAAAAATGGCAAGTTTCACGAGAAGCTCCCCCTCTCAATCGTAAGCTCCCCTGTCTCCGTAATAGAACCAATGATTACTGCTTTTTCCCCTTTTTCTTGTAACGCAGTGACAGCTTTTTCTGCTTGATCTTCATCGACCGCTGCTGCTAAACCGACACCCATGTTGAAAGTACCGTACATATCAGCTAAGGAAAGGTTTCCGTGTTTTTTAATAAATGAAAAGATTGGCGGCAAGTCCCAATTGGATGGATCAACAGAGGCTCCTAGACCGTCTGGAAGCATACGAGGAATATTTTCATAAAATCCTCCTCCCGTTATATGAGCCATCCCTTTTACTTCCACGCTTTCTCTTAACGTTTTTATTGCCTTTACATATATACGGGTTGGTTCTAACAGAATTTCTCCCAACGGACGATTAAACGGCAGATACGTTTCGTTTAAGTCTAATCCTGCCTGTTCAATCAGTACTTTTCGTACAAGGGAAAAGCCGTTGCTGTGAATGCCAGAGGAAGGCAGTCCAATTAATTTATCACCAGGCTTAATGCTTTTTCCTGTAATAATAGAGCTTTTTTCAGCTGCTCCAACGGTAAAACCAGCTAGATCATATTCTTCCTCTTCATACATTCCCGGCATTTCCGCCGTTTCACCGCCAATCAATGCGCAGCCTGCCTCTTCACAGCCATCAGCAACCCCTTTTACTATTGCTTCAATTTTTACAGGATCTGCTTTCCCGCATGCAAGATAATCAAGAAAATAAAGAGGCTCTGCTCCTTGTACTGCAATGTCATTTACGCACATGGCCACCGCATCTTTTCCAATCGTATCATGCTTGTTTACGGCAAAGGCGAGCATAAGCTTTGTACCAACCCCGTCTGTACCTGAAATAAGGACCGGTTCTTTATAAGGAAGGGAGGAAAAGTCGAACATGGCGCCAAATCCCCCCAGTCCCCCTAACACTTCCGGACGAAGGGTGCGGTTGGTGTGTTTTTTCATTCGTTCTACTGCTTCATAGCCAGCCTCTACGTTGACACCGGCTTTTTTATATGCCTCAGACATGAAAGTGAGCCTCCTCATCATTGCTCTAATCTCTTAACCGCTCGTAATTTTGTCGTGGGGGTGAAGAGTGTCTTGATAAATTTCTGTCGGATAATTACCTGTAAAACAAGCCAAGCACTGACCGCAGTTGGAATCATAATGTTTTCGGCCAATTCCTTTTAACATACCGTCAATACTAATAAAGGAAAGAGAATCTGCATCCATTTTTTCCCGCATTTCTTCGGTCGTGTGATTTGCTGCGATAAGTTCTGACTTTGTAGACGTGTCAATTCCGTAAAAACATGGATGAGTAATAGGCGGAGAACTAATCCGCACATGCACCTCTAATGCTCCAGCATCTTTTAACATCCGTACGATACGGCGGCTGGTCGTGCCTCTTACAATGGAGTCATCTACCATAACGACACGCTTTCCTTCCACCACTCCTCGTACAGGCGAAAGCTTCATTTTCACACCTTGTTCGCGCAGCTCTTGAGACGGTTGAATAAATGTGCGGCCAACGTACCTATTTTTAATCATTCCTAATTCATAAGGAATGCCGGCTTGTTCTGCATAACCGATTGCTGCAGAAATAGAAGAATCCGGTACCCCCGTTACGATATCAGCCTCAACAGGAGACTCTTCTGCCAATTGTTTTCCAAGATTTTTACGAGCAGTATGAACATTTATTTGATCAAGGTTGGAATCAGGACGAGAAAAATAAACATATTCCATACTGCAAAGCCGCCGCGGAGCTGCATTGGAGAACAATTCAGAATGCATGCCGTTTTCATCAAACGTAATGATTTCACCCGGCTGTACTTCCCGTTCATATTCTGCTCCTACTACATCAAACGCACACGTTTCAGAGGCTACAACATATGCATCACCCAGACGGCCAATCGAAAGCGGTCGTAAACCGTTCGGATCTTGAGCAACCATTAGCTTGTCTTCTGTCATCACTGCAAATGCATAAGCTCCTTTAAGCATAGATAATGCATTTGTCATTTTATCTTCAAGACGCGGGTATACACTGCGCTTAATCAGGTGAGCAAGGACTTCGGTGTCTGAAGTAGATTGAAAAATACTGCCCTGGTTTTCAAGCTGGTGCTTTACTCCATTGGCATTAACGATATTACCATTATGAGCAACCGCAAGGCTGTCGGTTTGTGAACGGAACAAGAGAGGCTGACAATTATTCAGCCCCCCGCCTCCAGCAGTCGCATACCGTACGTGACCAATGGAAGCATTGCCTTTTAACTGATCAAGTTCTCCTTCTTTGAAAGCTTCTGTTACAAGTCCAAGTCCTTTATGAATAGACAACTGATCTCCGTCACTTACTACAATTCCTGCCCCTTCTTGTCCGCGATGCTGAAGACTATGCAATCCGTAATAGGTTATTTGTGCAGCATCTTTGTGTCCCCATACAGCAAAAACTCCACATTCTTCGTTTAGTCCTTTGATTTCACCAAGCATGGAATAGCTCCTTTCCAGGCGCTTTCTAATTCATTCGCTGCCGCCTGAAGCACGATTTCTCCTGATGGACTATAAATCTCAAGATTCTCCTCATTTGTCACTGACCCAATAGCACGAGCTTCCGGGATAATCTTTTCAAAAGCTTCTTTTTTAACCTTTGGTACAGAAACAAGAAAACGTGACTGTGTTTCTGAGAAAAGTTCTGCTGCGGTATCACCATTGATTGTTATTGCTGCACCCAGCCCTGTACCAATCAGGCTTTCTGCTGCGGCTACAGCAAGACCGCCCTCGGCCACATCATGTGCCGACGAAACAAGCTGATTTCGTATAGCTTCTAAAAGTTTTTGCTGACGCTCTTTTTCCGTCTCAAGATTGATTTCTGGAACTTTCCCTGAGATATCGCCTTCTAAAAGTTTTTGCAGCTCACTTCCTCCAAATTCAGGTTTGGTCTCTCCTATTAAATAAAGGATGTCCTCTGCGTTTTTAAAAGATTGAGTAGTGATGTGGTCTAAATCTTCAATGAGACCAACCATGCCTACAACAGGAGTTGGATAAATAGCTCCCTCTTTTGTTTCGTTATAAAGAGATACGTTACCGCCTATAACAGGAGTTTGTAGTTGTTCACAAGCTGCACTCATACCATCTGTAGATTTTTCAAGCTGCCAGTATATTTCTGGATTTTCCGGACTTCCATAATTTAGACAGTCTGTTAGACCTAGTGGTACTCCTCCAGAGCAAACGATGTTTCTAGCCGCTTCAGCTACTGCAATTTTACCTCCAGCTTCTGGGTCTAAATAAATAAAACGGCTGTTAGAATCAGTAGTCATCGCAAGTGCTTTATTTTTCCCGCGTACTCGCAGAACTGCTGCATCCGAACCAGGTTGTACGACTGTGTTTGTTTGGACCATATAATCATATTGATCATATACCCATTCTTTGCTTGCGATGGTCGGTTGTTTTAATAAGTCAAGCAATGTTTGTTTCGTATCGTCAATGTGAAAAACGGTTTCTTTCACCTGCTGATTCACTTGAAACGCAGAATGTTCTTTAGAAGGCGGATGATAAACTGGTGCTTCTTCTGCTAGTGCATCTACAGGTACATCGGCTACGACATTTCCTTCATGTAGTAAACGAAGGCGTTTGTCTTCGATGACATGACCTACTTTTGCAGAAAGCAGCCCCCACTTGTCACAAATGTCTTTCATTTCTTGTTCACGGCCTTTTTCGACAACAAGCAGCATGCGTTCTTGAGATTCTGAAAGCATCATCTCATAAGGTGTCATGTCCTTTTCTCGCTGAGGTACTTTGTCTAGATCCATTTCAATACCAGAACCGGCTTTACTTGCCATTTCTGCTGAAGATGATGTCAATCCGGCAGCTCCCATATCCTGAATACCAATAAGAGCGTCAGATTGAACCAGCTCTAAACAAGCTTCGAGTAGAAGCTTTTCCATAAATGGGTCGCCTACTTGAACGGAAGGTCGTTTGCTCTCTGATTCCTCGCTTAACTCCTCAGAAGCAAAAGTAGCTCCGTGAATCCCGTCTTTTCCGGTACTTGCCCCCACATACATCACGGTGTTGCCAGTACCTTTAGCCTGCCCTTTTTGAATATCTTTATGGTCAATCAGTCCTACACACATTGCGTTAACGAGAGGATTTCCCTCATAACAAGGATCAAACTGAACTTCACCGCCTACTGTTGGTACGCCGACACAGTTCCCGTAACCTGCAATGCCAGCTACTACTTCTTCAAACAAATAACGGACGCGAGGAGAAGTGAGTTCTCCAAAGCGCAAAGAGTTTAGCAGCGCTACTGGTTTTGCTCCCATGGAGAAAACATCACGCAAAATACCGCCAACTCCTGTAGCTGCACCTTGGTAAGGTTCAATGGCTGAAGGATGGTTATGACTTTCTATTTTGAAAACGACTGCCTGCTCGTCTCCAATATCTATAATTCCTGCTCCTTCACCTGGACCTTGCAGCACTTTTTCTCCTTTGACAGGAAATTTTTTCAGAAGTACTTTCGAGTGTTTATAGCTGCAATGTTCCGACCACATAACGGAAAATAAGCCCGTTTCTGTGTAGTTTGGCTGACGTCCAAGAATTTTCTCCGCCAGTTCAAATTCTTCGTCTGTTAAGCCCATTTCCTGATAGACTTTGTCTTCTTTAATTTTCTCGGGAGTTGGTTCAAGAAGTAAGGACATGAGATTCCCTCCAATGGTTCAAGATCGATTGGAAAAGCTTTAAGCCATCGCTGCTTCCTAATAAACTAGTCGTGGCACGCTCCGGATGCGGCATCATACCAAGAACATTTCCTTTTTCATTCACAATGCCTGCTATGCCTTCTACGGAACCATTGATATCATCTTGGTAAGTGAAGACAATTTGATTATTTTCTTTTAGCTGCTGTAGTGTTTTGTTATCGCAATAATAATTGCCGTCTCCGTGAGCAACCGGAACCGTTATAGATTCCCCTTTTTCATAGCTTTTGGTAAAACCAGTTTCGTTGTTATCTACTTTTAATTCCACCGGACGGCAGATAAATTTCAAATTTTTATTTCTTTGCATCGCCCCTGGAAGAAGACCTGCTTCAAGGAGAACCTGAAATCCATTGCACACACCTAATACAGGCTTTCCTTTTTGTGCTTCTTCGATTACACTTTCCATGACTGGAGCAAATCTTGCAATTGCTCCTGAACGCAAATAATCGCCATAAGAAAAACCGCCAGGCAGTAAAATAGCGTCATAATCGGCTACACTTTCTTCGGTATACCATACTTTATCTACGTCTTCTTGCAGACCTTCTTGAACAGCATAGACCATATCGTCGTCACAATTTGATCCAGGAAAGACAATGACAGCGAACTTCATTAGGAAACAGCCTCCCCGATCGTATACGTATAATCTTCAATTACTGGATTGGAGAGAAGCTTTTCACACATTTCTTTTACACGTTCTTCCAAGTCATCAGTTTTTTCAACTTCGAGCTCAATATATTTTCCGGTCTGAACACTTTTCACTTCATTATAATTCATCGTGTGAAGAGAGTGTGTAATGGCGCTTCCCTGCGGATCGAGCACCCCTTCTTTTAACGTTACATATACTTGGACTTTAACCATGTACAGCCCCTCCCAGTCTTTTTAATATTTCGGTATAGCCGTCCTGCAATGAACCTAGTCCAAAACGGAATAAATCTTTATCGAACTTTTCTCTCGTTTCTTTATCCCATAAACGACATGTATCAGGAGAAATTTCATCTGCCAGCAGAAGTTCTCCATCAGCAGTCGTTCCAAATTCAAGCTTAAAATCTACTAGCAGCAGGCCGCAGTCGTCAAAATGTTTTTTTAATGATTCATTAACTGCTAACGCTTGTTCTTTCATGTTATTGACCTGTTCCGGTTCTGCTGCTTGAAGGATGCGAATGTGATCATTGTTAATAAGCGGATCACCAAGATCGTCGTCTTTATAATAAAATTCAACAATAGCCTGATTGAGCTCAGTTCCTTCTTCTATGCCGGTCCTTTTGTGAAGACTGCCAGCTACGATGTTTCTGACCACGACTTCTAAAGGAACAATGGTTGTTTGTTTTACAAGTTGTTCGGTAGCAGATAATTTTTTAACAAAATGACTGTGAATTCCTGTGTCTGCTAATTTTTGAAAAAGCAAGGATGAGATCTCATTGTTCAGTTTTCCTTTACCATGAAGAACTTCTTTTTTCTCCCCATTAAAAGCAGTAGCGTCATCTTTGTACTCAACCCACAAAATCTCTTTTTCATTCGTCTGGTAAAGCTTTTTCGCTTTTCCTTCATACAACAGCTTCTCTTTTTGCACCGGAGAGCGCCTCCTTGTTTTTTCATTAAAGTCTGGAAAGGGCTTTTAAGGCCCGTTTTATTCTAAACCTGCTCTATTAAAAATTTCGTCTACTCGCTGCAGGTGATGATTATAGTCAAAACAATCATCAATTTCCTCTGCTGTCAGCGTTTCTGTGATGCGGGGTTCTTGTTCCACTAATGTTCGGAATGGAATTCCTTTTTCCCAAGCTTCCATTGCTTTGGGCTGAACAAGGTCATAGGCTTCTTCTCGCACCATTCCTTTATTAATGAGAGTTAGGAGAACACGTTGAGAATAAGTGAGGCCGAATGTCCTTTCCATATTGGCTTTCATATTCTCTGGGAATACTGTCAGGTTGTTCACGATGTTTCCAAAACGGTTGAGCATGTAATTGAGTGCTATGGTTGCATCAGGCAAAATAATTCGTTCTGCTGAGGAGTGAGAAATATCACGTTCATGCCAGAGCGGTACATTTTCATAAGCTGTCATCATATGTCCGCGAATGACTCTTGAAAGCCCGGTCATGTTTTCAGATCCTATTGGGTTTCGTTTATGCGGCATTGCGGACGATCCTTTTTGTCCTTTCGCGAAAAATTCTTCTACTTCCCTCGTTTCACTTTTTTGCAGCCCTCTAATTTCTACCGCCATTTTTTCAATAGATGTTGCGATAAGAGCGATTGTACTCATATAATGAGCGTGCCTGTCTCGCTGCAGCGTTTGAGTGGAGACTTCAGCTGTTTCAAGTCCAAGCTTTTCACATACATAAGACTCTATAAACGGAGGAATGTTTGCAAATGTTCCTACCGCACCCGAAAGCTTTCCAACTCTGACACCTTCTGACGCCGCTTTAAACCTCTCTAGATTTCTTTTCATTTCTTGATACCAAAGCGCAAGTTTTAGGCCAAAGGTGGTTGGTTCAGCATGAACACCGTGTGTCCTTCCCATCATCACTGTATATTTATGTTTCAGTGCTTTTTCTTTCAAAATAGAAAGGAAACGTTCAAGGTCTTTTTCCAAAATATCGTTCGCTTGTTTCAGTAGATAAGAAAGGGCAGTGTCGACCACATCTGTTGAAGTTAGTCCATAATGCACCCACTTTCTTTCTTCTCCAAGAGTTTCCGAAACAGCGCGGGTAAAAGCTACGACATCGTGACGAGTTTCGGCTTCAATCTCTTTAATACGCTCCACATCAAAGTCTGCATTCTCGCGAATTTTTTTTACATCGTCCTTTGGAATATCTCCAAGTTCTGCCCAAGCCTCACATGCAGAGATTTCTACTTCCAGCCAAGCATTAAAACGATTCTTTTCAGTCCAAATGGATCCCATTTCAGGGCGTGTATACCGTTCGATCATGAGATTTCCTCCACTCTCTATCTTCTTTTTTCTTCTTTTTATTTATTAATTAAAGAAGTTTGTTTTTCCCAAACATAGTTTGTTTTGGTAAGAGCTTCTTCTATGTCGGTCCCAAGCACAGTCCAATGTCCCATTTTCCGTCCGTGTTTCGCTTCATCTTTTCCGTACACATGAAGATGTCCGTTTTTACTGAAGCTTTCCACATTGTCGTAAACATAGGACAGATGTTGACCGAGCAAGTTAGTCATTACTACAGGCTTTAGCAAGTTGGTAGACCCTAACGGCCATCCACAAATGGCCCGGATATGCTGTTCAAATTGAGACGTTTCACATGCTTCAATCGTGTAATGTCCGGAATTGTGCGGACGGGGAGCTAATTCATTAACATAAATGTCCCCATCTTCTAATACGAACATTTCTACAGCTAAAGTACCAGTAAGTTCGAGTTTCTCGGCTAATTGATACGCAATGTCTCTTGCCTTTTTTTCTGTTCCTGACGTGATTCTTGCTGGAACAATGGTTTGATGCAAAATGTTATTCTCGTGAATATTTTCCCCGACAGGGAATGTCGAGATTTCACCGTTTGTACTTCTTGTGACGATCACAGAAATTTCTTTTTCGAAAGGAACCCAGGATTCTAAGACTAGATCCTTTTCGTTTCCATTAAGGGTTTCAAATGCTTTACCTGCATTAGTGTCTTCTTTAATTACTACTTGTCCTTTTCCGTCGTAGCCGCCTTGACACGTTTTTAAAACAGCAGGTCTTCCAAGCTCTTCTAATGCATGGTTTAGAGACACTTTTGAATCTACTGAACGATAAGGCGATACATGCACGCCAGCTTCTTCAATCGCGTTTTTTTCTCGTATGCGGTGCTGCGTAGTGTAGAGAAGGCTGCCGCCCTGCGGAAGGTAAAGCGTTTCTTCTAGAAAAGCTGCAGTCGGAGCATCAATGTTTTCAAATTCATAGGTAAGGACATCACAATGTTTTGCAAGTTCTTTGGCACCTTCTCTGTCGTCATAGGCCGCCTCTACTTCTATATCAGCGGCTTGTCCAGCGGGGGAATCTGTTTTTGGTTCTAATACAGCAATTCGAAAGCCCATCGCTTTCGCCGCTATTGCCATCATTCGCCCAAGCTGGCCGCCCCCTAAAATTCCAATTGTTTTTCCAGGAGAGAGAATGTTACTCACGATAAATCCCCCGTTTCTATCACTTTTTGACGAAGGTCTTCTCTTCTTTGGTCGAGTCGGTCAGCCAGTTCAAGGTCGAAAGCTGCCAAAAATTCTGCGGCAAGCAGTCCTGCATTTACAGCTCCCGCTTTACCGATTGCCACGGTAGCGACCGGAACGCCTCCTGGCATTTGAGCAATAGACAATAAGGAATCCATGCCATTTAAGGCCTTAGACTGCACAGGAACCCCAATAACCGGAAGGGTGGTTTTAGCAGCTACCATTCCAGGAAGGTGTGCAGCACCTCCTGCACCGGCGATGATCGTTTTCAATCCTTTTTGCCGTGCTTTCTCAGCGTACTCAAACATGAGGTCTGGCGTACGATGAGCCGAAACTACTTTTTTTTCATAAGGAACAGATAATTCTTCAAGCACTTCACAAGCATGTTTCATCGTATCCCAATCAGAAGTGCTTCCCATGATTACTCCTACTTGCGGTTCCATTATTTTTTCCTCTCCTTTAAATTGCACATTAGAAAACCCCGGTTTGACAGATCCCTGTACTATGAGAGAAAGCTGCCAGACGCCGGGGTTATGGACATGGTGAACAGGCGCTGCCTCCGGCTGTTCCATGTTCCGGTGCTTGCGTATCTTTCCCTCATAGTCCGGCAATTTACGGTCGCCGGGTAGAAACTTGTCGAGCCTTATTCTTGACATTATATGAGGTTTATTTCTTTCATCCGTTTGATTACATGTATAGCTTAACAAGTTGTCACGAAATCTGTCAAACAAAAATCGAACATTTAAACCCGCAAAAAGTTTAATGTTCGGTTATTTAAGCTTAGTTTCAAATAATATTTGTTGTTTCACAGGAATTTTTTCTGTTTTTCCGTTTTTCCTCACTTCCTCGAATACAGGTTTTTCCATGCGGCGAACAGGAACATAACCTTCTTCATCTATTCGTTTCAAACAATCATCAATCGATTCCCCGTCTTTTACTTCGAATTTTTTTTCGTTGTTTTTTTGGGCACTGTTCCATCTCCTTCTACTTTCTATATAATTAGCGTCTTACTCCTTTTACCCAGAAACCTCCGAAAAAAGCTTTTGGTTCGTGAGAAATAATAAAAGCTTTAGGATCTAGTTTTTTCACAATGTTATATAAATCCGTTTCTGACCTTCTCGAGGTTAAAATCTGCATCATTAAGCGTTCACCTTCTCTGCCGTATGCTACCCAGTTAGTTACCCCATATCCTTTATCACGTAGAGCATTTGGAATATCAGGTTCGTATTCCTTTGTAATGACGTTTACGGTAATATACCCTAATGCCAGCTTCTCTTCAATTTTCATCCCTACGACTACTCCTGTCCCATAACCAATAGCGTACGCTGCTAAATTTAAAATATTATCAAGGTTATCAAGTACAAGGCCGAGTCCGAGAACATATACCACAATTTCTGTCATACCAATAGTACCAGCAAAATAACGCTGTCCTTTTAAAGTAAAAATCATACGCAGCGTAAATAAGGTGACATAGACAATGTTAATAGTAAAAATAATAAGGAGCATCGTCCAAGCATTCTCAAGGAGAATATCGAGCATATTAAACCGCTTCCTTCCCCGCTATAAGCGCATTCATCATGAATTCGAAAAAAATATATCACGTTTTAGATAGTGTGGGAAGTACTAATCATTCGTCATTTTTTTTAATTGTTCGAGTGCTTTTTCTTCAGTAGGAATTCGTATGAAAAGCAAAATAATGGCGTTTGCAGCTGAGAAAATAAGTGCTGTGATCCAAGCACCGTATATTAGAGGTAACAGGATAATTTCAAGCATAACAATGGCATAATTGGGGTGAGAAATCCAGCGATATGGACCTTTGTTTACTTTCTTTGCCCCAGGAAGGACGATTATTTTCGTGTTCCAAAATTCTCCCAGTGAAGTCAGCGTCCAGATTCTAAGAATTTGCACAACAATAAAAAGCAGCAAAAACACCTGCCAGCCTGAACTAAGAATAAATTGTCTCTCTGTCGCTTCCATAATTAAAGAAAAGAAGAAAAAAATATGTAACAAAACAATCCATTTATAATGAGAAGCTCCGATTTCTATAGCGCCTTTTGCTTTCATTTTTTTTTCATTTCGACGGGCATATATAATTTCTGCTAATCGCTGCAATACAACAACTAATACCAAAATGATAAAAAACGTCATTCTTATTCTCCCCATTCCAGCCATACCAATTCTGAACTAAATCCAGGACCAAGAGCTGTCACTATACCATTTTCTCCATATGAAGGCTTTTTTTCCATTATTTTCTTCAAAACATACAAGACAGTTGGAGAAGACATATTTCCCTGTACAGCTAAAACTTCTCTTGCCGGCTCTGTTTTTTCTTCTGAAAAACCCAGTGCTCTTTCGTATGCTTGAAGAACTTTTTTACCGCCTGGATGAGCAACAAAATGGTTAATATCGGCTGGTGACTTATCTAGCTTTTTTAAAAAAGCAGTTACGTTCGGTTTTAACCATTCTTCAATAATAGCTGGTATGTCTCTTGAGAAAATAACATGAAATCCTTCATTTTTAATATCCCACCCCATCACATCTTCCGAATGGGGCATCAAAGTAGACATCGTATCTATCGTGCGAGGGCGAGTATTTTTATGTTTTATTTTTTCCCCTGTCATTAGGACACAAGCAGCACCGTCTGCAAATAGTGAGGTACCGATTAAATTACTTTTAGATCTGTCATTAGGTTGAAAAGTAAGACTGCATAATTCAAGACAAAGTACAAGTACTTTAGCAGAAGGATAAGCAAGTAAATATTCATGGGCACGACTCAAGGCTGAGGCTCCTCCAGCACACCCCAGCCCCCAAATTGGAATTCTTTTTATATGAGAAGGGAAATTTAATTCATTCATAATCCGTGCATCGATCGTCGGTGTTGCCATTCCAGAACTTGAAATAAAGAAAAAGGCATCGATTTCTTCTTTTGACGTGTTTGTTTCTTGCAAACACCTCGTTACAGCCTCGCTTCCTAACGTAAGTGCCTGTTTTATATATAGCTGGTTTTTCTCTTCAAAATCATGATTTTGTTGAAACCAAGACAGCGGCGCAGCCAAAAAACGGCTTTCAATTTGACCATTCCCGAATACTTTTAATAAACGATCGATGTCAGGAAAAGAATCACCGAATAATTCACGAACCACTTCTACCGTTTCTTGCTGAGTTACTCGGTAAGGAGCATCTGCTGTTTCTACATGCTGTATAAATGGCATTGTTTCACCTTCTCTATAATCGTCAAGTATAGTTTTTCCTTTGCTGCTAAATAATACTCTATTTTCAAGGAGTTAAATCTTTAACTCTACCCTTCCTCACTTCCTATATTTTCCAATATCTCTTTTAGCGCCAATACTCCGTTAAAACAATCTTTCA
The DNA here is from genome assembly GCF_009765375.1 of Alteribacillus sp. YIM 98480. Classification (GTDB taxonomy): domain Bacteria; phylum Bacillota; class Bacilli; order Bacillales; family Marinococcaceae; genus Alteribacillus. The sequence continues at coordinate 114,251 of NZ_VTOK01000001.1, read as the reverse complement.
ATGAGGTAAATTCTTCCGGTGAATGACTTTTCCCTTTATAGCTTGGTACAAATATAAGCCCAGAAGCTACGTGTTTACCTGCAATCATTGCATCATGACCTGCTCCGCTTGGTAAATTATTGTAGGATAAATTCAGTTTCTCTGCTGCTTGTTGTGCATATTGCTGGATCCACTTAGGAACAGGGACAGGAGGTATTTTAATCTGAATCTTCGTTTCTGTTTTCAAATCTCTTTTTTCCGCAATCCGTTCTGCTTCTCTCTTTATTTCAATTAACATATTATCGCGCACTTCTTCATCTATATCTCTAACATCGACCGTCATCTCTGCTTTTCCTGCGATAACATTCGATCCATTAGGAAAAAGCTGCAATTTTCCTACTGTAGCGACAGCAGTCGAGCTAATTTCCCGGGGAATATTTTCTATCGATAAAACTAAATCAGCTGCTCCAGCTGCAGCATCTGACCGCATATCCATAGGTGTATTACCTGCATGATCCGTTTCTCCTTCAAATATCACCTCAAGCCAAGAAGGGCCCGCAATTCCGTTGACAATGCCTATATTTTGCTGTTGTTGTTCTAAGCTTTTACCTTGTTCTATATGAAGTTCTAAAAATGCGTAAATTTCCTCTTTCGGATATACACATTTTTTCAGCTTATTTGGAGCGTAGCCTTGTCGCTTCATTGCTTCTGCTGCTGTAACTCCATTTTCATCTCGAAGCTGAAATAGATCCTCCTTACTCACTTCTCCCATGGCAGCCCTGCTTCCAAACAATCCGCTTCCAAACCTAGCCCCTTCTTCATCAACAAACACCACTAGTTCAAGTGCTCTTCTCAATTGTCCATGTTCTTGAATAATTGCTTCTATAGCCATTAATGAGCTGACACATCCTAAGGATCCATCAAAAGCCCCTCCATTAGGTACTGTGTCTAAATGCGATCCCGTAAGCAGCGCAGGAAGTTCGGGCTCTTTTCCCTCTAATCTTCCATACATATTTCCAACTGCATCTTCCCTTACTTTTAGTCCCGCGTTTTCCATCCAGGAACGAAATAACTTTTTAGCATCTGCTTCTTCTTCCGTGTAGACGTAGCGTGTAACTCCACCTTCTTCTGTTTTCCCTATTTCTGCTAAGGCAGCTAGTCTATCTGCCAAAATTTCTGGGTTGAGAGATTCAGTTAGAGTAAAAATATCGTTAGAAGCCAGCAATCTTTCCTTAGAAAATACATTCATACGTACCCATACCCCTTTTATTACACTGTTAACACTAAAAATGGTGTCGATAACAGCATAAGATTTTCCTCCCCTAGTTTCTAGAGAAGAAAGTTTTTTCCTTCTTTCGATTTCTTTATTGGCTTTTACCTTAACAAAAATTAATATGTAAGAAAATTTCGATAACAATAGAAGGTGAACGTGTTCAATTATTTTCGGCTTAGCAATCATGCTCTCCCATATGAAGAAGTAATGGGAATTTCTACTCTAGAACAACCATTAGAATATTTTGCAATAAAGTGGGATTCAAATACAGAAGAAGGTGGAGCTGTCCCATAAGTCAGTTCTCAGCTAACGCAGCGGAATATACACTCAGAGCACTAGTGCGATATCTACTCCAACTCTCTTTACTCGTTTTCGCAGTTTGTTCTTTGCCACAGGAGACGGTTCAGTCTCCTCGTGAGCAAACTCTTCACTCTGCCTTATTTGGATATTCCGGTTGCTCGACAATTTTCATACCCGAAACTAACCTTTTGAGACAACTTCACCTCTTTTTCTATATTTTTATAAACGAACGATTTTTCTCCCCCGCACTTGCGCTTGAAGAATTTGTTCTAATGTTTCCGGAAGCTCCTCTAAGGAAATCTCACTTGCGATCGTTTCGAGCAAATTTTCGACTTTTAAATCTGATGCGAGACGATTCCAGACTTGCTTTCTTCTATCCATTGGACAATAGACAGAATCAATACCTACAAGGTTCACACCTCTTAAAATAAATGGGAACACTGTGGCTGGAATCTTTGTCCCCCCTGTTAACCCACTGACCGCAGCAGCACCGCCATAGGAAAGCGTGCTTAACGCATATGCCAGCGTTTCGCCTCCTACTGGATCAACAACTCCAGCCCAACGCTGTTTATCAAGCGGACGGATTTTCTCCGGCTGTACGTCTTCTCGTGAATGAATTTCTTTTGCCCCCAACTCTTTTAAATAATTATGTTCAGAGGATTTACCAGTACTTGCCGCCACGTTGTATCCTAGTTGAGCAAGCATTGCAACCGCCATGCTTCCTACACCGCCTGTAGCTCCTGTTACAAGTACAGTGCCGCTTTCTGGTGTAATACCTTCCTCCTCAAGCCGTATAACAGATAAACCTGCTGTAAAACCAGCCGTGCCATAGATCATGGCTTCTTTTAAATCTAAACCTTCAGGCAGCGCTACAACCCACTCTGCCGGAACTCTTGCATATTCAGCAAAACCTCCATAATGAGAAACTCCTAATTCATAACTTGTTACGATGACTTTATCACCGTTAGAAAAGCGAGAATCTGACGAATCTTCTACTACCCCTGCTAAGTCTATACCAGGAACCATTGGGTATTCATTTACAATGTTTCCGTTTGCCATAGAAGCCATACCGTCTTTAAAATTCACACTGGAGTAGTGAACTTTTACGAGAACATCTCCTTCTGGCAGATCATCTAGTGTAAGCGTACGAATACATTTTTCTACTTCCTTATTGCCTGTCTCTTCTACCATCATTGCTTGAAAATTGGTCATTATATAGGTTCCTCCTTATTAGTCGTATTGCTCTGACAATCTTCTACAAAATCATTTATATTCCTTTTAATTATTCCTTCTCACTCTTTCCAATAATCACTGCGTCGATAAACGGCTGTTTCGTTTATAATTGGCCATACTGAAAAGAGAAGCTCTTTATTGGATGATTTTTTTATACTGGCCTGATTGTGTATTTAACAGCGTTTTTAAAGTTTTTAATAACAAAGTATAGGAGGATACCCGGATTGAAAAATCTATTTGAAGGCATTCGCTTAACCAATATATTGATTATATTTCTAGGCACAATAGTTTTCGGTTTCGGGCTTATTCATTTTAATTTGCAAAACGGGCTGGCTCACGGTGGTTTTACTGGTCTCACTCTCGTCATTTATTATTTGTTTACCATTGAACCTTCGATCTCAAATCTTGTATTAAACATTCCTTTGTTTTTTGTAGGGTATAAGCTTCTAGGTCGAAAAGTCTTTATATATAGCGTATTTGGCACAGTGATGCTTTCCGGTTCACTTCATTTTTTCGAAAAATACTGGCATATGAACGTAGCTCTTCAAAACGATATGATACTCGTTTCTTTATTTGCCGGGGTTTTTGCTGGAACTGGACTTGGAATCATATTTCGTGCAGGCGGTACAACAGGAGGCGTAGATATTCTTGCCCGGCTGGCAGAGAAATATTTCGGGATGGGGCTCGGTACATTTATGTTTATGTTTGACGCCTTTGTTATTACGTTTTCCTTAATTCATTTAACACTGCCTGAAGCGATGTATACTCTTGTAGCTGTCTTTATTGCGGCACGAGTTATCGACTTTATTATCGAAGGGGCAAATGCTGGAAAGTCTGCTATGATTATTTCCAATCATACTGATGCTATATCAGATGCAATTATTAAACGTATGCATCGGGGATCGACCGTATTAACCGGAAGAGGGAGTTTCACCCGTGATAAGCGTAATGTGTTATATTGTGTTGTCAATCGAAATCAGTTGATTCAGCTAAAATCCATTATTAATGACGTGGACCCGTACGCTTTCGTAGCTGTTCATGACGTAAAAGAAGTAGCGGGTGAAGGGTTCACCTTTGACCCAGAAACCCGGAAAACATAATAAAGCGCAAGCCCCTATAAAAGAGGCTGCGCTTTTATATATTTTCTTTTCAAACAAAGAATTTTATGATTTTTTTGATGCATATTTCTTCTGACGTCTTTTCTTATCTTCAGAGCTTGTAACGTAATTTGTCAGCACAATCAAACCGTTTCCTTCCATACTCCTGCTGTTCCCTAAAGATTCCGTTCTTTTTACTACTTGTGAATAGATTTGCGGCTCCGTTAACTCCCTGTTAAAGTCATCTTCACATTGATTAATAATAAGGGCGGCTGCACCTGTCACGTGAGGAGCAGCCATTGATGTACCTGACAGTCTTGCAAATTTATTATCTGGATAAGTGGATAGAATATTAACACCTGGGGCTACCAGGTCAATTTCATCGTTGAAATTAGTAAATTCAGCCAAATTTCCATCAAAATCAACCGCTCCTACTTGAACTACTTCTTTGTAGTATCCGGGGTAAGCAATTTCTTCTGTGTTTTCATCCTGATCTCCTTCATTTCCAGCGGCGCAGACAACCAGGATGTTGTTTTCAACTGCTCTTTTGATCGCCTCATGCATTTCTGGAATATCATTCGGACCGCCTAGTGACATAGAGATGACACGGACCCTTTCTCCATTGTCCCCTCGCCAGTCTACTGCATAATGAATAGAATCTATAATGCCTTGATACGATCCATATCCTTCTCCAGAAAGAGCTTTTAAAATAAGAAGATTCACTTGAGGTGCAACTCCGACGACTCCTGACTCATCTAAAGCAGCACCAATTGTACCTGCTACATGAGTCCCATGACCCTGGTTATCTGAAAAATTTTCAGGATCACTATTATAATCATCAGTGAAATTTTTTCCGCCGATAATACGATCTTTTAAATCGGGATGGTCCGGCTGACACCCTGTGTCTATAACCGCAATAACATTTCCTTCTCCTTTATACCCTTCCTCCCAAAGTTTAGGGGCTCGTACCATTTCAACACCTTTAGGAATATTCTCTTCGGATGCATTCAACACTTCCTCGACACGATAAGGAATTAACCGTACTTGTTTTTTCACAACAATTCCTCCTTACGTGAATATTTTAATTTTATTTTACCTCTATTTTCCACCAACTGCACTCCGTCTTTATTCTTGTTTCTGTACGAATTACCCCACTTAAACGGGGCTTTCTCAAAAGATTTTTTTAGATATGACGGCCATCTATCAACTGGAATACGAGAGACTCCAAAGGGAAGGGGACAAGGGGCAGTATGGATACCCCGCAGTGAAGGGATGCTCACAAGGAGACTGAACAACCGCCGGAACAAAAAGATAGTACGAAATTGAGCAGAGAGAGTTGAAATAGATGTTTCATTTGTGCCCTGAGGATGAATGCGAGTTTATTAAACTAACTTATGTAAAGTCCTAAAAAAACACATGGCTATTTATAAAAAATGATCATGTGTTTTTGCATATTAAGGGCATACAACAAAACTTTTTTATTCTCCTAAAAAAGCAAAATACGCTATAAAAACAAAGAACAATACATACATTACAGGATGAATTTCACGGCTTTTGCCTTTAAGAAGCATCGTTATCGGATAGAAAATAAAACCGAGTGCAATACCTGTTGCAATGCTGTATGTCAAAGGCATAGCGACTACTGTTAAAAAGGCAGGCAGAGCGATTTCAAGCTTATTCCATTCAATCAGTCTTAGAGACGAAGCCATTAACACCCCTACAATAATAAGTGCTGGAGCTGTCACTTCTTCTGTAACAACAATTAAAAGCGGTGAAAAAAACATAGCTAAAAGAAACAAGGCAGCTGTAACTATAGATGCAAAACCTGTTCTTCCGCCCGCTGCAACACCTGAGGAAGATTCAATATATGCTGTTGTTGTAGAAGTACCGAGTATCGCACCAATAGAAGTGGCTGAAGAATCGGCCAGTAATGCTCTTCCAGCACGCGGCAGTTTATTGTCTTTCACAAAACCTGCTTGATTTGCCACTGCATACAGCGTACCCGCGGTATCAAAGAAGTCAACAAACAAAAAGGTTAATACGACAATTAACATTTGTACAATTAACTGACTTGTCCATTCCATTTCACCAAGAATCGAAAAAGCAGATCCAAACGTTGGAGCTAAACTTGGAACTGATCCTACGATACCTTCAGGCAACCCAATTAAACCAGTTATCACACCTGCAGCAGCAGTAATGACCATTCCGTAAAAAATACCGCCCTTGATACCTAATACCATTAATATTGCCGTTACAACTAATCCAAAACAAGCAAGGATGGTAGCAGGACTGGTCATATTACCTAGAGCAACCGCGGTTTCTTCATCCGGAACCACTACTCCCGCGTTTTGAAGCCCTATAAAAGCAATAAATAAACCTATACCAGCTGCTGCTGCATATTTAAGCTGTGCGGGTATAGCATTAATAATCTTTTCTCGGATGCCAAATAACGTAATTAAAATAAATATAATACCTGAAAGTAATACACCAAATAACGCTAACTGCCATTCAATGCCAATTCCTAGGACGACTGTATAAGCAAAAAATGCATTCAGCCCCATCCCCGGTGCTAGTGCAATAGGATATCTAGCAATAAGCCCCATAATAAGCGTACCAATTGCAGCGGAAAGAGCAGTTGCTGTAAAAACCGCCCCTTGATCCATTCCCGCATCAGATAAAATAAGAGGATTTACAAATAAAATATAAGCCATAGACAAAAATGTCGTTAATCCAGCAACGCTTTCCTGACGGTAATTGGTCTTCCATTTTTCAAACTCAAAATAGCGATTCACAATAAGCTCCTCCATTTCATATTGGTCTCTGTAATACAATCTGCGAATAATAATTCACATCAAAAAAACTCCAGGCAGTATGAACTACCCGGAGCTTCTTTGATACAAAAAATCAACCCTTAGAATATAATGGACGAATTTTCTCGTTTTCATACATTCCAAGCCGCAGATTTTTCGTAGTCAAGCTATTTACGGTAGCCTGTAGAGACTCACGAGCCCTATCCTCGCGATTATACGAAATGCTTATATTACTTATTACCTAATCAATAGTTTAGCAACTGACTTTACATAAGTCAACTAATAACCGAACATTGATAGATTATTCCACAAAATTATTCGGCTTACAGAATATTTTACTCCCATTCAATCGTCGAAGGCGGCTTAGAAGTAATGTCATACACAACCCGGTTAACGTGCTGAACTTCATTTACAATCCGTGTAGAGATTTTTTCCAATACCTCATAAGGAATGCGCGCCCAATCTGATGTCATTCCGTCTATAGAAGTAACTGCTCGGATTCCGACTGTATAGTCATAAGTTCTAGCATCACCCATGACTCCAACACTTCTCATATCAGGCAAAGCCGTGAAATACTGCCAAATTTCCCGGTCCAACCCAGCATTTTTGATTTCTTCACGCAAAATTGCATCCGATTCTCTAACAATCTCAAGCTTTTCTTCTGTGATTTCACCAAGTACTCGAATACCTAATCCTGGTCCTGGGAAAGGCTGACGCCATACAATTTCATCTGGTACGCCAAGCTCTGTCCCCAGTTTCCGAACTTCATCTTTAAATAAACTATTCAACGGTTCAATCAAATCAAAATTCATATCTTCAGGCAAACCGCCAACATTATGGTGGGACTTAATAGTTTGTGCTGTATCTGTGCCGCTTTCGATAATATCTGTATACAAAGTCCCTTGTGCTAAAAAGTCCATATCGCTTAACTTGCCGGCTTCTTCTTCAAATAAATAAATGAACTCATTCCCAATAATTTTCCGCTTTTGTTCAGGATCTGATACCCCTTCGAGTTTATTTAAAAATCGATCCTGTGCGTCAATTTTCACCAAATTCATATTGAAGTCTTCACCGAATGTTTGCATTACACTATCCGCTTCATTCTTTCGCAGCAAACCATGATCAATGAACATGCAAGTAAGCTGATCTCCAATGGCTTTGTGTATCAAAGCAGCTACTACTGATGAATCAACACCCCCGCTTAATGCACACAAAACATTTTTATCTCCAACTTGTTCACGAATAATTTCTACTTGTTCATCAACAAAGTTACTCATCGTCCAATTGCCAGCACAGCCGCAGATTTCGAATGCAAAGTTTTTTAATAGGTCATCTCCAAATTGCGTATGACGAACTTCTGGGTGAAATTGTACACCGTACATTTTTCTATTTTTATCACTCATACCAGCGACCGGGCATGATGGATTGACGGCATCAATTTCAAACCCTTCAGGGGGAGCAACAATAAGGTCTCCGTGACTCATCCAAACGGATTGTTCATCAGGAAGATCATGGTATAAAGCAGAATTATTTTCAACTTTAATGACGGCTTTTCCATATTCCCTATGATTAGCCGCCTCTACTTTACCGCCAAAGTGGTGGGTTAAAAGCTGCATTCCATAACAAATACCTAAAATCGGAACTTCTAAATTAAAAATTTCCGGATCACAGGAAGGAGCTCCCTCTGTATAAGCGCTGTTAGGCCCGCCAGAAAAAATAACACCTGCAGGATTTAATTCTTTTATTTTTTCAGCACTGATAGAATTTGGGTGGAGTTCACTGTAGACCCCCAAGTCTCTGATTCTGCGTGTAATTAATTGATTATACTGGCCTCCAAAATCGAGAACAACAATCATTTCATTGTCTTGTTCCATGTCTATTCCACCTCAATTAAAGTCTTATTATATTTAAAAGTGTAAACAACATATTCAAATTGAAACCTATAACATAGAAAAAATGGCTTTTCTGTATTCTTTTGATGAAGATATTTACCGTTGTTAGAAAAATGCTGCTGTATTTTCTATTTTTATAGTAGTGCAAAATAATCCGGACCTGTCTTTGTTTCTTAGGGAAACGAAGACAGGTCCGGGAACAAAGGTTGATACCTTTAGATATCAAATACAAGAACTGCCTTCGTAGTCTAGTCATTTAAGGTGACCAGGTAGAGACTCCCAGGCCCATCCCCAGGATATACGAAGAGATATAGCGACTAAAACATGCCTATCATTCTAGCAGTAGCACATAGGGCGGTCAAGCTTTTATTCGATTCACCATGTTTTCCCAAGTGGACAAGGAAAAAGATGTCTTCACTGTCTTAGATTGCATTCCATAATGCATTTTTTCATATTCGTATGTGAGGGAGGACATGTCATTTGTTTGAAATAATTTATCAATTCTACATGCGTATTCCCGCAGTGTTTCACTATCTTCTTTTTTAAACCCTGCATAGCCAAGCAGCCATAAAAGAGAATGAAAAGCATTGGTGAACGCTGGGGTACTACTTGCATTTTTAAATCGATAGAGAAGAATCCTTTTCATTAAATAAAAGCGGAAGATAAATGCCATGCTTACTACGAAAATACCGCCCGCCAAAAAAGGCCAAACCGGCATACCGGAACCAGCAGACGAAACATCATCTTCCTCTTCTTCTTCGTTGTTTTCTTCTGTTTCTTCCTTTTCTTCTTGCTCTTCCTCTTCCTCTTCTTCTTCCTCTTGTTCATTGTCAGATTCTGTATTTTCTCTAATATAATCAAATTCAGAAGTAAAGCCGCGTGTTGGCTCAAAAGGTACCCAGCCTACATCTGGAAAGTACACTTCTACCCAAGAATGGGCATTGGCGTTTGTCACTTCATAAAGTGTTTCTTCATTACCGCTGTCTAACTCTTCTCCTTCTGTAAATCCTTTCACCCACCTTGTTGGAATATCAAGGGTGCGCAGCATGACAGCCATGCTGGTAGAGAAATTATCGCAGTAACCTCTTTGCGTTTCAAATAAAAATTGTTCTACGTAATCCTGGCCTTCTTCGGGTACAGCAATATTAGACGTATCATACACAAAGTCAGGTCCTTTAAGATAATCTTCTACAGCACGAACCTTATCATAGCGGTTGTCTTCTTCCTCTGTTAATTGTTCCGCTAGTTCATGAATAGAAGAAGGCAGGTCATTTGGTAACGATAGGTAGTATTCTGTAATTTCTTCTGGATCTTCGCTTGAAACATTTTGCATTTTGTCTATAGAAAATTCAGGATCTCCATAAGTTAAAGTGTAAGCCCCCGTTTCATGAGACTCTTCATTAACTAATATATTGGCCTTACCAGAATATCTATCCACCTGGGGTTGAACATTTTCCTCACCCGGAATATCTATTGAATGAAAAGCTCCTGGATAAAAAGCAAAGTCAAATGTCCTGTTATCTGCCATTTCTACTTCCACTGTCTTAGCTTCCGTTTGGACGGTGTCTTCCAAAAACATACTGCGTTCGGCAAAATCCTCAGGGGTATCGGAATTCCAGCCATGCCCTGTATATTCGTTTTTTGATTCACCTCTCCAATACCCGCTCTTTTCACCTTTTGCTGTAAAAACAGCAGATTCATCCATTTCAAAGCCGCCGCCAAGCCGTTCGTCATTGTTGCCGTAACCAATCCTCCGTGTGTTATTGTTTCCTAAATCGTTTTCTCCATCTAAAACTGTTTTGGATTCAAGAAATGGAACAGGATCCGGCCATTGTGGGTCAGCTTTAGGAGCTGCCATTCCCACACCAGCTGCAATGACTAATATAACCATGGAAAGAAAAAACCAGCGCAGCCATAAAGACCTTCGCTTCGCACCTGGAAAAAACGCAGCCAGTCTGTCCCATTGAAGCAGCGCCATTAACACAAAGCCAATGATAAATATTCGTATCACTGCACGACTCCCATCGTACGGGAGAAACGTATCCATCACCCCTATATAAATCACCGTGAAAACGAAAAAGAATAGAATACGCCTCGCATGCACGACCCAAAAATAAATTAAATAACTCATGATTGCTAATAAAACCAGAAATAATAGACTGCGAAACAAGTCACTCAAACCATGCCACTGCCCGCCAAACATAAAACCGACATTATGACCAATATCGGTAAATAGCGTGTTCCACCATTCTCTTCCTAAAAAAGCGGAATCAAAAAAAATCGTATGAAGACCGAACAGTATCCCTGCAAATATAAGCAGTAATGTTCCCCACCAAGAAAACCCTAAAAACATAATTAAAAAAAAGAAAGCAGCGACAGCCATAAATACAGGTACAAATCCCGTTTTTGTTACTTCCGGCAGAGGAATCAGCCACTCCATTAATAACAAATAGCCAAGCATATATAGAAGAAACAGACGCGGTGTTCGCTTTGTGCTTTCCATTATGGTTTCCCCCTATAAGAAGTGACTTCAAACGAAGATTCCTTTAACTGAATAGCATAAACATTGACCTTTTGCCTTTGTAAATGATAAAGACGTTCATTTTCCAAGTTGTTATTTGTTTCATTCGGAACGTAAAAAACGATAAGCTTTTTGCCAAGATTGGCTAAGCGCTGGAGATCATCTAATGTTTGAAGCGTTAATCCAGGAGAAATCCAGACTATAGAACGGCCGGAAAACCGCTTAGCAAAACTTGTAGTATTTGGAGCCATTTTTTCTTTTTTTACTTTAGCCAGTTCCTTATAAATCTGCTGGAAATGGCTTAGTTTTGCTTCTTCTTCGATCAGCATTTCGCTCCGAGCCAAAAGGGTAAAACCAACAGGTATCTCTTGCTTATAGCAGTAATCAACAAAAGAAACGGCAAATTCTACTGCACTTTCAAAAGGTTCTGTCCAATGATCTATCTTGTCATTTTCAAGTATCATTAGAAATCCTTTTCCCTCTTGTGACTCGAATTCTTTAGTAACTAATTTAGCAGCTCGCGCCGACACTTTCCAATCAATACTTGTCATTTTATCGCCCGGTTTATACTCTCTTACTCCAGCAACTGATAATGTATCCTCTATTGACTTTGAGGAAACAAGAAAATTATCGAATTGTTCATCTCGTTGAGCAGTATTCCATTTTCTTAATGGTAGAAGCCGCGGGAAAACAGTTAACGTAACAGGCAAATTTACTGTTCTTTCTTTTTGAAAAAAGCCAAATAAATCCCCTGCCTGAAGGTGAATAAGAGAAAAATCGTATTCACCCCGTCTGTTTCCCCGAACCTCATACGTATAACTTAAATTTTTTGCTGCTGCAAAGAAAAAGACCGTACCTGAAGTTTGGCCTTGCCCTCCTAAACCATATGGAACCTCATCATAAACACTTAAAAAGAGGAGGGGAAACGGTACTTTCTTTTTTAAAATCAAGTCCACTTTTACTGTATCATTATAAGAAAGCAGCTTTCTATCTATCCGCCGTTCCACCTCTATGAAGCGAAGCGGATATAGAATAAAAACAGCGTTAAATAAAACAATCACTATAACACTATAAAACAAAAACCAGCTCACATATCCTCCCTGAAACATCGCATAAGCATACAAAGCTCCTGCCATTACAAATATGGACAGAAGCTTAATGGTTTTTATAAATGCTCCCCATAACTTCATGCTTTAACGCACCGCTTCCTTTTTAGATAAGGGAACTCGCAAAGTGTTAAGAATTTCACTGATGACGTCTTCTCCCGATTTTTCCACCATTTCCAGATCGGGTCTTAAAATAAGGCGATGCGAGAGAACAAAAGGTGATAAATACTTCACGTCATCTGGAATAACGTATTCTCTTCCTTGAAGATAAGCGTATGCCTGAGCTGCTTTCATTAATGCAATCGACCCACGCGGACTAACACCTAAATGAATATCCCTGTGTGTTCTCGTTTCGTTTATAATAGCTATAATGTAATGTTTGATGGAAGCATCTACATACACTTTTGTAACTTCCTTATGCATAGCCAAGACTTCTTCAAGTGAAAGTACTTCTGTTAAATCCTCAATTGGATGTTTTTCAGCCACACGATTTAGTACTTCTAATTCTTCCTCATAACTTGGATAGCCCATTTTTAATTTTAATAGAAAACGATCAAGCTGGGCTTCCGGAAGCGGGTATGTCCCTCCGTATTCAATAGGATTTTGTGTGGCCATTACAAAAAATGGATCCTGAAGAGGACGAGTTGTTCCATCAATCGTCACACTTTTTTCTTCCAATGCTTCCAATAAAGCAGCTTGTGTCTTTGGAGAAGTACGATTGATTTCATCTGCAAGTACAACGTTTCCCATGATCGGACCTGGCCGAAATTCAAATTCGAGTGTCTTCTGATTATAAATTGAGACACCAGTTACGTCCGAAGGCAGTAAGTCAGGTGTAAACTGAATTCTATTAAACTCTGCTCCGATGGAACGTGCAATTGCTCGAACCATCATTGTTTTCCCAACCCCTGGCACATCTTCAAGTAAAACGTGGCCTTTGGCTAATAAAGCAGTTAAACTTAATTCTATTTCTTCGCGTTTTCCCACTACAACGCGTTCAATGTTTTCAATAACAGTTTGCAAGGCAGAACGATTTTCATTCACTGTAGAATTCCTCCAATAATCAGCTGCATCGTTTCACTACCTTTCATATTATCATATCTAGCCGTTTTTTGGGATGGAAGAGGACGGCCAATCATATCAGAGAGAAAAAAGAAAATACAGTATAAGAAAAGCGCAAGCGCCTTAAAAGAAGGAAGTTCGGCTACGAGCGTCACGTCCTGTGACAACGCCGAACTGACTCCCATCCTGGGAGCCCGCGACAGGTTCTGGAGCTTTCGCGCAGGGTCGCCTTCGGCCCGGAGTCGAAAGGGAAGACATAAAGACGTTCAGCTCATTTTAATGAACTTCTACTAAGATCGCACACGTCGACGCATAGGATGTGCTAATGTCGCCAATGCCACAGGACGTGGCGTTTTTGGCGACGAGTGTGCAACGTAGAAGTCACCACATCGTGTGGAAGTACGTCCTGTGACAACACTGAACTGTCTTGCACAGGAGGTGTTGACTTTTGCGTTGCAACAGGACGTCGCGGTTTTAGCAAAAGTTCCTCTTTATCGTGTACACCTGAGCGGCTGGGCGCTGAAGCTAGACATCAAAAACGCCAACTATTTATCATTTCTTACCTTTCAACAAAAGCCATTACTTGTCTCAATAAACACGAATGGACAAGTAATGGCCTTATAGATTAAACGATACATTTCCCTCTTTCATAAAGTACTAAACTTTCATACGTCTCAACCTTCATATAATCTTGGGGACTTTAATTTGCTTTTTTAGCAGTTGATTGAAGTGCTTGTTCATCATACGAACGGAAATATTGTTCTAACTGCTCTAACGTACGCCCTTTCGTTTCTGGCAAAAATTTCATCACAAAAACGATTGCCAAAACGTTAAGCCCTACAAAAATAAAGAACGTCGTAGTTAAACCAAGACTGCTGAGTGCAACCGGAAATACCAAACTAATAAGAAAATTAATAGTCCAAAGACAAAATACACTTACACCCATCCCCATTCCCCGCAGCTGCGATGGGAATATTTCTGCAAGCATCAGCCATGTTACTGGTGCAATGGCTCCCTGCATAAAAGCAAGAAAAGTAACGGTTAATGCCATCACTATAAAAGGAAGTACAGCAGTCCCTTGAAGGGTGTAGGAAAAGATTGCAATAAGCAAAAGTGCAGTAGTCACACCTGCTTGACCAGTCAACAACATTGGACGACGGCCTACCTTTCCAAGAAGCCAGATACCAACAAAGGTAGCTAACACTGAAATGATGCCATTAGAAACATTTGCAATCAATGCAGCATTCGTTTCAAAGCCAGAATCTATGAGAATTTCAGTACCATAATACATAATCGAGTTAACACCAGTAATTTGCTGGACGACAGCGATACCAATTCCTAGAAAAACGATGCGGCGTACCCACGGAACAGTTAGGTCTTTAAAGCTAGCTTTTTTAATTTTGGACTCTTCGGCAATGTTAGATTCGATTTCATTAAGTTCTGACTTAGCCTCTTTTTCTTCACGTACCTTTTTTAAAATGTTGAAAGCGTCTCCAAACCTGCCTTTAGATGCATACCAGCGTGGACTCTCTGGCACGAACAGCATACCAATCCATAATATAACTGCAGGAATTATTGGAATGATAAGCATATAACGCCAAGCATTCGCACTTTCGAGGGTGTTTCCAATGACTGCATTAAGAGTAAAGGCTAATAACTGCCCGGTAACGATCATTAATTCGTTTTGAGTAACCATACGGCCTCTTCGTTCCGCTGGCGCCATTTCCGCTAAAAAGGTCGGTACCGTAACAGAGGCACCCCCAACAGCTAAACCTAGCATAAAACGAAAGATAACCATAACACCGACATTTGGTGCTAATGTACAACCGATTGTAGCTAAAAAAAATAGTACAGCGAGATGAATAATAGTTTTACGCCTGCCGTTACGATCAGACAACCTTCCGCCGCAAATAGCACCTAGTGCGGCTCCCAACAATAAAGTACTAGCCACAAGACCTTCAGTAAAAGGATTTAGATTAAGCTGACTCTCCTGAGACATAAAAGGGAGTGCACCGTTAATGACACCAGTGTCATACCCAAAAAGAAGACCCCCGAATGTAGAAATAACCATAACCATAATTAAATACTTTCTATGAGATACCTTATTCATATATATCTCCCTTCTAAATGAATAATGTTTTGAGATTTTGATATTTTATATTGGTAAAAAATATAATTTGAATTACGTTTAAGTTTCAAAAATTCGTGGTAAAGATTCCTTAAAATAGATTTTTTACACCTGTTTGGGTAATACAACAGGCCCTTCGTGTCCAAGAGCGGACATAGCTCTTTATTTACTTTTCATTAAACTAATGTTCTTGCAGTTGGTACAGGATAACCTCGCATCCAAAGTAAATGGCTTATATCAAAGTTCATCCGATCATGTTACCGGTTTCATTTCTTCATTTAAAAAGTGTTAAAATCCAAGTCCTGCAAGTATGCTGATATATTTGTTACTAAACTAGTTCTCATAAAAGCACCCCCGATACTCCATTCTATTTACAGAATATTCACAATGTAATCGTTTTCTGCCTTACAATTCATTGTAGGTAAACGCGAAATATTTGTATTTACAATTTAAAGACTCATTTTTGCATTTTTAAGACACGCGAAAAAATTTAATGTATACATCTAAATAAAATATGAAAACAATTTCATCGGTTATTCCCAGAGATACATGCTGCTAATTTGATTTTAATAACTGTTTATATTATGAAGACAGATTTTAAAATTATTTTATAATCATTATTTAAGTTGAAAGCAGAGGGAAGAGCTATTGAAAAAGAGGGACGGGGAATCCATACAAAAAAACCATTTCACGCACTTGAAATGGTTTTTAATAATCTGTAAATTCGGTTGTTTTTAGGTTTGTATAGAGAGATCGAAATCGTCCTGGCGGATCGCGCATAATGGAGGTAAATACACGGGTGAAATAATGAACCGTTGAAAAACCACATTCCTCTGCAATATCACTAATGGATAGATCGGTTGTTTTTAGAAGAGACGCAGCTTTTTGTATTCTTTCATTTTGTACAAATTCTGAGTAACTTACATCTAATTCAGAAACAAATAAACGTGATAAATGGCGACTGGAAACGTGGAAATGACTCGCTACATCTGTTAGTTTTAATGGACCTGAAAGATTATCTCGGATGTGAAGTTTCACTTGTTTAAGAAGCGGTGAAGACGATGACGCCCCAAGGTCTTTTGATTTCTCATTTCTTGATAGTGAAACAAACGTTCCAATTAATGAAAGAATAAGATTACCGGCCAAGTTCGTCAACATCTCTTGCAAAAAAGAATGATCCGTTTTTGCTGCTTGAATGAACAAGGATTTCCATAACATCGCGGCAGCATTTTCTTCATTTACATATGCTATTATTTCAGAACATTGCTTGGCATCATCAATTATCTTTATCCATTCTTGACTCGATTCAGATTCTATTAACTCAAAGGCAACATGTACAAGAAGCAGCCCTTTTTCACTTTTTAATTGATGGGAAACATCCGGTCTGGAAAGAAATATCGTATTCCCTTTAAGCGGATAGGTACGATCGCCGTCTATATAAACCCCTTCACCCTCCACTACATAACACACTTCAAAAAAAGAATGTTTATGACGCAGTGTATTAAAATGTTCAGGCATCGCCCCCCAATAATGGATATTAAAAACGGCACCGTTCTGCTCTATACGGTTTACCGTTTTGTTTAAGATAATTTTCCCTGATACAAAATGTGATGGTCTCAAAAAAACCCCTCCGAGTTAAATGATAATAAGATTGATGAGACTCTTAAACGATCCTCGGTTAAGCGCGTGAAAATATCTTTGCCGAACTTCCCAATGATTACTTTGCATTTTATTATTTTTTACTATTCAACTCACTTCTTTTTCAAATGAAGCTTCGTTGATGATAAATATCTCAGAGTTTGTTTCCTTGACCTTTTTTAAAATAACCTTAAATGAATCGAACAATGTTTGTTTTTGATAATAAAAATAGCACTTATGAAATTGATTCAATCAAAAGAAAAATACCACCAAATACCAAATGAAATGGTATTTTTGGTGACGGAAAAATAAATAAATGGAGCTGTCCCATAAGTCGGATCATATTTTTTAATTAACGTCAGCTTTGAGACAGCCCCAAAGTATAAAAAGTACTATACTCTGTTATTGGTGCCAAACTCGCGAATTTTTTCTTTCACGGAATTTCCAACGGCTTCTATAGCTGGAAGCAGAATAAGCCGTGGTTCATAAACTTTTTCGTCTTCAGAAAGTTTTTTCCGAACTGCTTTCGTCCATGCTTGAATGTTTTCCGTATTCACATTGATTTTCGCATGTCCTAACGAGATCGCACGTTCGATTTGATGTATTGGAATGCCGGTTCCTCCGTGTAGTACAAGGGGCACTTGCGTTTCCTGTGAGATTGCTTCCATTTGTTCAAAACCAAGCTTTGGTTCCCCTTGATAAGGTCCATGAACAGAACCGAGTGCCGCTGCTAATGCATCAATTTCAGCTTCTTTCACTAAACGAAAACATTCATGTACATCTGCGTATTGCACACCGCCAACAAGGCCATCTTCTTGACCTCCAACCGTTCCCACCTCTGCTTCTACAGATACACCGTGAGGCTTTGCATAAGCCACCACTTCCTTCGTCATTGCGATATTTTCATCAATAGGATGATGAGAACCATCAATCATTACAGAACTGAATCCAGCATCAATCGCCTGCTTGCACCGATCAACAGTCTGGCCATGGTCAAGATGCAAGGCAACAGGCACTGTAATGTTTAATTCTTCGTAAAGTGTTTCTACCATCCTCGCAGTATTTTTAAATCCGCCAAGAAAATCTACCATACGGTCAGAGGCAGCTATAATCATAGGGGATTGTTCGCTTTCGGCTACACGTAAGAATGCGGGGATAAATTCTAGATTGTTAATGTTATACTGACCTACAGCATACCCCTTTTGCTTTGCTTCTTGCAGCATTTCTTTCATTGATACTAATGTCATTATGTAACACTCCTTATTTGTTATTTGTTTGTATTTTATCATCTTTTGATAACTTTTGATTATATTCTGTTAAAAAAGGTGTGTTTTTTTAAAATTTTATGCTAGTATTAACAAATACTTTGTAATATGTGTCTTTTCTAGGATTGCATTTGATGATTTTTCGCATAACAATTGATAATATAGACGAGAAACAGATAAATTAAAGCGAGGAAGGGTCTTGTATGATCAAAACGCAGCGAATTGAAGAAATAAGACGGTACGTGAAGCACCATCAAGTCGTATCGTTTGATCGTCTGGCAAAAACGTTCAAAGTGTCAGTGAATACCGTTCGCCGCGATGTACAAAAACTAGTAAATGAAGGACAATTAAAAAAGGTACACGGCGGTGTATCGGTGTATGACTCGCAGCCAGCCCAGTACGAGGAAAGAGAAATCGTCAATGAATCGGCAAAACGGCAGATTGCTAAAGCCAGCGCGGAAATGGTAGAGGACGAAGATATTATTTTTGTAGACACGGGAACTACAACCGTGTACATGGCAGAATATTTACGAGGAAAAAAGGTTACAGTACTGACAAATAATCTTGACTTTATCATTCAGTCCAAAAGAGAACCAGATATCACGGTAATTTCAACTGGCGGCCTTTTTGACGCCGCTACGAATTCATTTATAAACTTGCAAAGCTCTGATGTTCTCACTTCATACAACATAAATAAAGCATTTATGGCTACAACAGGTATTTCTAATGATAATGGAGTGACACACGCCTCCCCGCTAGAAAGTGAAATAAAAAAAGAAATCGTAAAGAAAAGTACACGGGTCTATGTTTTAGCAGACAGCACTAAATTTGATAAACACGCCTTAATCACCTATTGCACGCTTAAAGCAGTAGACTGCATTATCACCAACACCAGTCCATCGAGTACATTTATGAACGAGCTGAAAAATCATAATGTTTATTTATGTACCACTGAAAATACAAACAATTTATAAGGAGGCAGCATCATGCCGTTATTACGATTTGACGTTATAGAAGGACGCAGTGAGGAAGATCTGAAAAGGATGTTAGATGCTGCTCATAATGCAATGGTTAAAGCTTTTGACGTACCAGACTCGGATCGTTATCAGATTGTACACCAGCATAAACCAAATGAAATGATCATCAAAGACACTGGTCTTGGCTTGACAAGATCAGAAAATGTCGTAGTCATCAGCGTGGTGAGTAAATCAAGAACAAATGAGAAAAAAGAAGCGCTTTATCGTTTGCTCGCCGAAAATTTAGAAACAGAATGCGGTATCTCACCTGAGGATGTTATGGTGAATATCTCAGAAAACAATGATGCCGATTGGAGCTTTGGAAAGGGAGAAGCCCAGTTTTTAACAGGAAAGCTTTGACGTTCGAATTTATTTAGATGGTATTACAATAAAAATTTATTACTTTAGATAACAGCACCTTTTCTGATAGAAACACGGATTACTTTAGCCAAGAAAGGAGTCAAGTTTTCTATGCGGCTCGGAAACAAAACAGCTATTATTACCGGGGGAAGCAGCGGGATCGGCGGCGCTATCGCCACTGCTTTTGCCAAAGAAGGTGCTTCTGTAATGATAACGGCAAGAACAGAATCTGCACTAAAAGAAAAAAGAGAAGAGCTGGCTGATTTAAGCCCCTCAGCAGACTATATTGCAGGAGATGTCTCAAAAGAAATAGAAGCCCGTCACATCGTTCAAACGACAAAAGAACGGTTTGGGAGCGTCGATATTCTTGTGAACGCAGCAGGCATGACGAAAGTATCTCCCGCTGAAACGCTAAGCCTGAATGAATGGAATCAATGCATGGATATTAATTCAACCGGCACATTTCTTATGTCTCAACAAGCCGGCCAAAAGATGATCGAGCAAGGCACCGGCGGTAAAGTTATTAATATTACATCAATCGTGGCCCACGCAGGCATTCCAAAACGTGCAGCTTATGCCGCCAGCAAGGGTGCCGTTCGCCAACTCACAGAAACGTTAGCTTTAGAATGGGGAAAACACAACATACAAGTAAACGCAATTAGTCCTGGATATGTCCGTACTCCCATATTTGATGACTTAGTGAAAAAAGGTGTTCATGATCCTTCGCAACTAGAGGACCGCATTCCACTTGGGAGACTGGCAAATGTAGATGATATGGCAGGGCCTGCATTATTTTTAGCCTCAAGCGAATCCGATTATGTAACAGGTGTCATTTTAAAAGTAGACGGCGGCTGGCTTGTTAACGGCCATCTATCAGCTCAATAATATCTCAAAGGCTGTGTTATTCTTTTAACACAGTCTTCTACTGTTTCCAAGCACCGTAGTATGACTGCTCTGATCTGTATGTGTTCATAAGAAAAGCACAAGCGCCTTGCTCACGAGCGACAAGTCCTGGAGGGTAGGCATATGGAAAACTGGTCTTTGCTTTCCATTGACGAACTGAAGGAATCTCGAGCGAGTAGGCGCTTGCGCTAGACATGTAAAACGCCAACTATTTATAATTTCTTACCTTTTTCAAAAAGAACCACTCGACAATGTCAAAGTGGTTCTTTTAATTAAACATATTTTTTCCTAAATGGAGACTTGAAGCTTATCTAGCACTTCTAGGGTTGTCTCTTTTGCAGTCTTAATTGCTTCATCAGCCTCTAATTTGTAATACTCCGGACGGAATAACTCGACGGATACTGCACCATCAAATCCTTTTTCTTTTACTGTTGAAATAATTCCGTCAAGGTCAATGGCTCCTTGCCCCGGCCATACACGGTCTTCATCTGTTAAAAAGCCGATTGGGAAGTCTTCTGTGTCATCTATATGAAGGATAAAAATTTTATCAGC
The DNA here is from genome assembly GCF_009765375.1 of Alteribacillus sp. YIM 98480. Taxonomy (GTDB): domain Bacteria; phylum Bacillota; class Bacilli; order Bacillales; family Marinococcaceae; genus Alteribacillus. The sequence goes on along the minus strand of NZ_VTOK01000001.1, from coordinate 93,116 downwards.
ATCTGCTTTCTTTAAATCTTCCATATCAGAGCCCATTGCATGAAAATGAAAGCAATCCAGCACAAGCCCTACATTACTGCGGTTTACCGTCTCTACTATATCATACGCTTGTCCAAAAGTATTTATCGTACATTGCGGGTGGCCGACAAACTCCAATGCTACTTTAATACCGTAAGCATCAGCAAGAGTGGAAAGTTCGGTTAACACTTCCACCGCGCTTTTCTTAATATCTTCTTTCAATATTTTTTCTTCTGTAACGAGCGGTACTGCAACGATATACTCGGCACCAATCTTCTTCGCTTTTTCTAAAGTATCTTTAAACTCTTCAATATTAGCTTGGTGATCTTCTTTTGAACGGTTGTTAAAGAAAACAAGAGCATTCATGGCCAGCGGCTTTATATGATTATTTTGAAAAAATCCGGCCAGCTCTTCAATAGAATGATTTTCCAAGTATTCCGGAAGCTTATCTTCTGTACGAATTTCAATGTAATCGTAACCGTGCTTTTCGCAAAGCTCTAAGTCCTTTTCGAGATTCGAGTTTTCAAGGGTTGTCGCTTCATTATAGCAAAGTTTCATATTACTTCACCTCCGATTTTATGTTTAGTTGATAAAAGAGAGGACGTTCTGGAATTTCAATAGGTTCTACTTTCCCGGACTCTTGAGCCTTCACCCCAGCATCTCCTGTAACTGCTGCAATGTATCCGTCCCAAGAAGACGGCCCTTTTGGTTCCCCTTCGTTCCTGATTGAATCGATAAAGTCTTGAAATTCGTTATTAAAAGCATCATTAAAGCGGTTCCGCCAATCTTGCAGGATACGTGAACCTAGTACACCGTCTTTACGGTATTCTACTGTTGGAACTTCTGGAAGCTTTACAATTCCTTTTTCTCCAATCACTTCACATTGAATGTCATAACCAAACTGGCAATTGACAAAAATTTCAGCATGAATGATTACTCCGCTTTTTGTTTCGAAAGTCACAATTTGAGGATCTTTTAGATGTTCTAATGCTTTACTTGTTTTTTTCGGATACGTTACTTGAATAGACTTATAATTGTCACCAACAAGCCAATGCAGTGTGTCGATTTCATGGATCAGAGTATCTAAAATTGCCATGTCCGTTGTATAGTTTTCACCTGTTTCTCGGTTACGGTGTGCACAGCGCACCATAAGCGGTTCTCCTATAAAATTGTTGTCGATCGCATCTTTCATTTGACGGTAACCGCTGTCATAACGGCGCATAAAGCCGACTTGAACCAGGCGTTTGCCATGCTTTTGTTCTGCTTCTACAATCCGCATGCAGCCCTCTGCTGTCGTCGCGAGAGGTTTCTCTACAAAGACAAATTTACCTGCTTCAATCGCTTTAAGAACGGTACTTTCATGAGCAGGTCCCCAACTAGTTACAAGTACTGCTTCAACTTTTTCATCTTGGAGGAGAGCTGTATCATCAGCATATATGTTCGCTTTTAAATCTAATTCTTCTATTGCTTTCTGTGCTGTATCCTGATTCACATCTGTTACGGCGACAATTTCAGCTCCGGTAAGCGTTTTCGTAATACGCTTCATGTGTTCCCGGCCTATTGCTCCTGTTCCTACTACTCCAAATCCTAGAGCCATACAAAATCCCTCACTTTAATATTTTAATAGGTTTTGGGGCTGTCCCAAAAGTCAGTTCTACGCAAATGGAATATACTCGCTTTTACCCAGGGCACAAATAGAGACATCCACTCTAACTCTCTTTGTTCATTCGCGTAGTTTTACCGCGGGCGGCGGTTCAGCCTGCCCGTGAACAAAAAACGCTTACCGCAAGGGCTTTACCCTATTCTATTTCCCTCTAGAGTCTCACACATATTCAAGTTTCTAGATGTAAACCAAGCTTTTGAGACATCCCCAACTATTTATTTGTTTAAAAGGTTATTATCTATATACTTTCGAGCAATTAAAGCATATTCGAGCGGATGTGCTATTGCCGGATCTTGTTCTGCTTCGATAACAATCCAGCCATGGTAGTCATGCTTCAACAATTCTTCATATACTTCTCCAAAGTCAAGGTCGCCATCTCCTGGAACAGTAAACATCCCAGCTAAAAAGGAGTCGAGAAATGATTTTCCTTCGTTTTCACATTCATTCATGACGGAATCGCGTACATCTTTAAAATGCACGTGGGCAATCCGGTCAATATACTTTTGAAGCAGCGGCATATATTCTTTATCAGAAACGTAAATATGCCCCGTATCATAAAGGAGGTGTACTTTAGCAGGGTCTGTGTTTTCCATGAGACGATCAACTTCTGCAAGCGTTTGAACACCGGTTCCCATGTGATGGTGAAACACAAGTTTCAAGCCATACTCATTAGCAATCTCACCCAGTGAATTGAGGCCGCTTGTTAATTTATCCCATTCATCAGCATTGAATTCAGGTTTTTCTGCGAAAACATTTTTATCCATTTTTTGGATACTGTACGATTGTTCCGATACGACAGCAACAGCTGCTCCTACTTCTTTCAAGTAAGCACAATGTTCATGAAAGGCTTTCGATGCTTCTTCCACTCCGTCTTCAACAATAAAGCTTGAAAACCATTTCCCAGCAATCTTTAAATTTCGAAGCTGCAGTTCTTTATTTAATACGTCAGCTTCCGGAAAGAAACCACCCACCTCTGTTCCGTCAAATCCTGAAATGTATATATCCCCTAACAAATGAGATAACGTGTTTTCTTTTCCGATTTCAGGGATATCGTCGTTGCGCCACCCAATTGGGGCAATACCCCAGTCAATATTTTGATGACCCATGATAGCCCTCCTTTCTTAATATTTTTTCGCGGATTCTAACATTTTTTCTTTAAATGCATAAACTTCACGAATACTTTCTTTTTCAGCAACTTCTGCTACTCCTAGGTTCCACCAGCTTCCTTCATATCCATCAGTCATGGTTTTGGGAAGCACCTTCATTTCAATCAATGTAGAGCGGTCCTGTTTTTTCGCATCTTCAATCGCTGCTTTTAACTCTTCTTCTGTATTAGCACGATAAACCTTTGCACCGTATCCTTCTGCCACTTTCGCATAATCAATATTCATTACTTTATTATCTGCTGTACGGAACTCGCAGTGATAGCTTCCGCCTCCATGGTCCATTTGCAGATTGTTGATACATCCATAGCCAGAGTTATCAAATAGTAGAATATTAATTTTTTCATTATATTGAAGAGCAGTTACAAGCTCAGAGTGAAGCATAAGAAAGCTTCCATCTCCTACGGCAGCATATACTTCTTTATCTGGTTCAGCCAGCTTAACGCCTAATGTTCCAGCGATTTCGTAACCCATACAAGAGTACCCATATTCCAGGTGATACGTATTTGGAGTGTTTGATTCCCACAAACGCTGCAAGTCACCAGGAAGAGAACCGGCAGCGCAAACGACTACTGCATCTTCATCTACTGTTTCGTTCGCTGTGAGAAGCGCATTGGTTTGCGGAAACTCCGTTTCTAATGTATCTGCGTATTCATTCATTGTTTCTTGTGAGAAATGATTTTTAATTTCTGGTTCAAAGTTTTCTCGATTAAATGTTACAGAACGTAACCGTTTACGTTCTTCCTGCCACTCATCTTTCAGCGTTTGAATGGAAGATCCATATTCACTCTTATACCCTTCGAGCAGCGGGTAAAGCTTCTCTAAAGCAGTCCGAGCATCTGCTATCACTTGAAAAGCATCTAATTTATACGCCTGCATACGGCTGACATTAATGTTAAGAAATTCTGTCTCTGCAAAGTTAAAAACCGTTTTGGATGATGTAGCAAAGTCGGTATAGCGCGTTCCAATCCCTATAACAAGGTCTGCTTCTTTTGCAGCTTTATTAGCAGCTTGTGTCCCTGTGATTCCTAAGCCGCCGAGGTTATTTTTAAATGAATGCTCTACCGCTGATTTTCCTGCCTGCGTTTCAACTAGTGGTATCTCGTATTTATCAGAAAAGTCCATAAGAGCCCCTCTGGCTTCGGAATATTTTACCCCGCCGCCGACAACAATAAGTGGTTTTTGGCTCTTTTTAATTTTTGCAGCTGCACCGTTAAGCTCCCGTTCTGTTGGCAATTTACGATCAATATAATGGACACGCTTTTGAAAGAATTCTTTATCAAAGTCAAAAGCTTCTCCCTCTACATCCTGGGCAATGCAGACAGTTGCCGGTCCTGCTTTAGCCGGATCAGTCATTACTTCAAAAGCACGAATTAAGCTTGTCATTAATTGTTCCGGGCGCTGCACACGGTCCCAATAACGAGACATTGGCTTCAACGCATCATTTGTTGTGATCGCCATACTGTGCTCCTGCTCTACTTGCTGCAGTACAGGATCAGGTTGACGGGTTGCATATGTGTCAGCTGGAAGAAGTAATACGGGAATATTGTTTGCGAGTGCCGTCGCTGCTGCTGTCGTTAGATTTGCAGATCCCGGTCCGCTGGATGAAGTTAACGCAAAAATTTTCTTGCGCAGCTTTTGCTTACTGTAGGCGATTGCTGCATGCGCCATTCCTTGCTCATTTTTTCCTTGAATGACTTTTAAGTCTCCTGCATCTTGTTCTAAAGCTTGCCCAATTCCCAATACATTCCCGTGTCCAAAAACGTTAAATATGCCTTCAACAAAAGGAAATTCTTCACCGTCAATATGAACGTACTGTTGGTTTAAAAACTTAACTAAAGCCTGTGCTGTTGTTAATCTAATTTTTCCCATCGCTCATACCCCTTAATGTGTATTATCTTCTTCAATCAATTTTTCGATTTCTTCTACCGTCGGCATAGCTTCTGAAGAGCTGTGCTTACTAACTACGATAGAGGCAGATGCCCCACCGTATTTCAACGCTTTTTCAATGTCTTCTCCTGAAACAAGAGCATAAAGGAAAGCAGATGCATAAGAGTCACCAGCTCCGAATGTTTTCAATACTTTTGTTTTATAAGCTCTGCCTCGGTATGTTTCTCCAGAACGTGTATACGCATATGAACCGTCAACACCGTGTTTAATAACAATTAATTCTGGTTCATGCTGAAATAAATAATCTATCGTCGTTTGATTATCTCCTTCACTTGAAAGGTTTTCCATAACGTCATATTCATCACGAGTACCAATCACAATATCAGCTTTTTCAGCTATAAGAGAATAATAGGCTGCTGTTTCTTCCAAGGACGTCCACGTGTAAGGACGGTAATCCAGCTCAAATACCACTTTGATGTTATTCTTCTTTGCTAAATTGACCGCCTTTAAAGTCGCTTCTCGAGAAGGACTCTGAGCTAAAGCTGTTCCAGAAATTAATAGTATTTTCGCACGATTAATGTAATCTTCATGAACTTCAGATGGCTCTAAATAAAGGTCCGCTACATTTTCACGATACATAAGAATACTGCACTCTTCCGGACTCAAAATCTCTGTAAACGCCAGTCCTGTTTTGCGGCCTTCTGTATCGGCAACCATATTAGATGTGTCTATTCCTTTTTCACTCATATACTGCTCAATGAAGCGGCCATGCTGATCATCGGGAATCTTCCCAATAAATCCTGCTTTCAAGCCTAGTTTAGAGCTTCCTATAGCAATGTTTGCAGGAGATCCGCCGACATACTTTTGAAATGTCATCGTCTCTTCCATCGGGCGGTTGTATTCTACTGCGTTCAAGTCGATGCATGCTCTGCCAAAAGCAATCACGTCAAATTCTTTATCTGTAGAAAATGAAATAGTCATAAAATGAGGTCTCTCCTTTATATCTATTGGTACATTTAAAACGGGAGCGAAGCAGCCGCTTCGCCCACATGATTTATGTCTTATTTTAAAATCCATTCGTGGTCTGGATCATTATGAAACTTCCATATACGTTCTGGTCCTGCCATGACATTTAAGTAATAAGATGTATATCCTTCTGGCACCCCTACTGGATGGTAGCCTTTTGGCACAATCACCATATCACCATTTTCAACAGTCATTGTTTCGTCCAGGGAACGATCATCGGTATATACGCGCTGGAAAACAAATCCTTGACCAGGATCTTGCTCGTGATAATACGTTTCTTCTAGCATTGACTCCTTAGGGAGATTCTCCTGGTCATGTTTATGCGGAGGGTAGCTTGACCAGTTTCCGCTTTCTGTAAACACTTCTACCACAAGAAGACTATTTGCAGATGGATTGTCGTCCGGCAATATATTGTGTACCATTCTCTTGTTGTTTCCTTTGCCGCGATGTTCTGCACCAATTTCATCGGCTTTAATTAGCTTCGTCGGCAGCTGTTCTTCTGACGGCGAGTAACAAAGAGCAACCCGTGCCTTTGAGTCAGCCTTCACTTCAAACGTTTGATCATTTGAAATATAAACACTGTCTGTGGGCTTCTTTTCAAAAACAGTATCTCTAGTACCAATATTTTCAAATGTTTCGCTGCCGTCTGAGACAGTAATTTTCCCCGTGACCGCTACAACACAAACCTCGAGTTTGCCTAACTCTTCTTTGTACGCCCCGCCGTCCGCTAGGTCGATCATTTTGAAGCTGACATATTCTAGTTCCGAGTTTTCGGATGTTACTTCGTGAACAAGTGACACCCCTTCTTCCAACTGCTTATTTAACGGTTTTTTTAACAATTTAGCCATTCGTTAACTGCCTCCTTCTTAAAAATTAACGCCAGAATTCTGAAATCGATTTCATCAATGAGAAAAAAATGTGGGTGAATAGAGAGGTCTGTAGCATAAACCAAAGACCATATTTCATGTTGTCTATACACCCAATGTCTAACTGAATAATATCTTCTTTGTTAAGAATAATATGTTAAGCGGTTTCAGTCAATATTAGTTTTTTAACATTTGTAAAACTTTTGGTGTTTTTTGCAAATGTTTTTTCCATTTTTGCTGAGTCTTGCTGTTTATACTTTTGCTAAACTTAATTTATAATTTTTGAAATACTGCTGGCTGTACAACGATAACCAGCTGGGTTAATTATTATTGAAAGGTGCGATCAATGTGATCGATTTCATCGTCTGTTAAAGTCACATCCAATGTTTTTAAATTATCGAGGACTTGCTCAGATCGTTTAGCTCCTGGAATTAAAACATCTATTCCTTCTCGGGTTAAGTACCATGCAAGTACTACATGTACGACTTCTACTCCTTTTTCTTTTGCAATTGGACGAAGCTTGTCCACTTTTTCCAAATTCTTTTTAAATTCTTCCCCTTGAAGATGCGGGAAATCAGCACGCAGATCATCAAAAATCATGTCACTTGTATACTTACCAGCTAATAGCCCTGATGCTAATGGAAAGAAAGGAATAAAGGAAATGTTGTTTTCAGCACAGTATGGAAGAAAATCTTCTTCAGCTTCCCGCTGTACAAGATTATAATTTCCTTGATAAACGTCAACATAACCATCTTTGTTTGCCTCTTTTAACTGTTCAAAAGATAGATTTGATACACCAATACTGCGAATTTTCCCTTCTTTTTTCAAATCTTGTAAAGCAGCAACAGCCTTATCTTTAGGTGTTTCTTCGTCTGGAAAATGCAAATAGTACATATCAATATAATCCGTTTGCAAACGACGCAGACTGTCCTCTACAGCTTGACGTAAAAATTGCGGAGAGTTGTCTATCACTTCTTCGCCATCTACAAATTTTTGTGCACCTTTCGTAGCTAAAACGATTTCATTTCTTTTTCCAGATTCTTTAATGACCTCTCCAACCAATTCTTCAGAACGCTCTGGTCCATAGATAAATGCCGTATCAAAAAAGTCTATTCCGTTATCTAGCGCGGTGCGAACAAGATCTTTTCCCTTTTCTTCATCGAGATCATTGTATAAATTATGTCCACCAACCGCATTTGTTCCAAGTCCTATAGGGTTGACACGTAAGTCGGTTTTTCCAATTTGAACTTTTTTCATCATGAGTCCTCCTTCGTTCGTCTATATTTTTCAATGCCCTTTTAGATTAAAATAACATTAGTGAATTTTCAAATTTTTAATAGCATATAATCTGAATAATTCTTTCATTCTTACGTTTATAGAGCCGTTTTTTTTAACAAACTACATAATACCAGCACCGAAAGCGATTACATTTATTCTTGAAATTTCTTTCAGTCACGTTTAAGATAACATGTAATACTTTTTTTAATCTGAAAAGTAGGTAAATCGCCGTGAAGAGAGTGGGAATATTACAATGAAAATGAGCGATGTAGCTAAAATGGCCAATGTCTCGCCTGCCACGGTATCCCGGGTTCTAAGCAATCCGGATTTGGTTAGCAAACAAACCAGAGACAAGGTGTTAGAGGTTATTGATAAAGTGAATTACCAACCGCATATCGTTGCAAGACAATTTCGAACGAAAGTAACAAAAACGATTCTTGCTGTGGTTCCTGATATTACAAGTGATTTCTTTTCTGAAGTGCTGCGGGGAATTGAGCACGTAGCAATCAATGAAGGCTATCAAGTCATTTTAGGAGACACAGAACACAGTTTAGAACGAGAAAGCGACTATGTTAATTTGCTGCTTCAAAAGCAAGTTGACGGCATGGTACTTCTCACTGCAAAACTCGAAAAAGAAAGATTGGAAGAGCTTGCGGAACATTTTCCTATCGTCCTGGCCTGCGAATATATCGACGGGCTAAATGTTCCAACCGTATCAATCGACAACATAAGTGCCGCAAGAAAAGCAACAGAGCATTTGATTCACCTTGGTCATAAACAAATTGCTCATATTTGCGGGCCAATGAATGTTATTTTAAGCCGAGACCGTCTGCGCGGTTTCCGCCAAGCAATGATGAGTCATGATTTAGATGTAGATCCCTCTTTTATACAAGAAGGCGGGTTAACCATTGAATCAGGCTATAATCAGATGACGAAACTGCTAGCATTAGAAACACCTCCAACCGGTGTCTTCGTTTACAATGATGAAATGGCGATGGGAGCAATCAAAGCTGTGAAAGAAAGCGGCCTTCAAGTTCCTGAAGATATTGCAATTGTCGGCTTTGACAACTTAAAAATGTCGATGGTAATAGAACCTCACTTAACCTCTATCGACCAGCCTAAATATGATATTGGTCAAAAAGCAATGAACCTCTTAGTACAAATGATTAATAAAGAACAAATTAAAAAACGCTCTTTTGTAATGAAAGATGAGCTTATCATTCGCGATTCTTGTGGAGGAAAAGCTCGTTCTACTATGCCGCCAAAAGCAAGTCTTTAAATTTAATAGGTTTCCTTTAAGGCTTTGGCAGCAGTATTTTTGGAAGGATTTCAACTTTTACATTCAGAAAAATTTTAAAAATAGCGTTTACAAAACAAAAAAAATATCTTACACTAAGACATGTAAATTTTTATCACTGTTTGAAATCGATTTCATTCAATTGAGTTCCTAAGTTGGTATCACTGTCAGGTTTTTTTGTTTCAGCCTGACATACATGAATATATATTAAGCTGAAAGGGGAAAAGAAAATGGCAAATACGACAGAAGCAGTTCAACATCTTAAAAATTACGTTGGAGGACAATGGGTAGAAGCAACATCTGGTAAGTCTGATGAAGTACCTAACCCTGCAACTGGTGAAACTATTGCACATGTGCCGATTTCAAGCCGTGAAGATTTAGATAAAGCAGTAGAAACTGCACAAGAAGCATTTAAAACATGGAGTAATACAGCAGTACCAAAGCGTGCTCGTATTCTTTTTAAGTACCAGCAGCTTTTAGTCGAAAACTGGGATGAGCTTGCTCGTCTTGTAACTCTTGAAAATGGAAAAAGTTTTAACGAAGCATACGGCGAAGTGCAACGCGGCATCGAATGCGTTGAGTTTGCAGCAGGGGCCCCTTCTTTAATGATGGGCAAACAGCTTCCTGACATTGCTGCAGGAATTGAATCCGGTATGTACCGTTATCCAGTAGGAGTAATTGGAGGTATTACTCCATTTAACTTCCCAATGATGGTTCCTTGCTGGATGTACCCATTAGCTGTTGCATGCGGAAACACTTTTGTGCTGAAACCATCTGAACGTACACCTATTTTAGCTAACCGCCTTGCAGAACTATTTTCAGAGGCTGGACTTCCTGATGGTGTACTTAACATTGTTCACGGTGCACATGACGTAGTAAACGGACTTCTTGAAAATCCAGAAGTAAAAGGTATTTCATTTGTTGGTTCTCAACCTGTTGCAGAGTACGTTTACAAAACAGGCGCTCAAAACGGCAAACGTGTACAAGCTCTAGCTGGAGCAAAGAACCACTCCATCGTAATGCCAGATGCTGATATTGATAACGCAGTATCTCAAGTAGTAAGCGCTGCTTATGGATCTGCAGGCGAAAGATGTATGGCAGCTGCTGTTGTAGTAACAGTTGGAGACGTAGCTGACGAATTTGTTGATAAGCTGAAAAAAGAAGTCGACAACATTACGATTGGAAATGGTCTTGATGATGGAGTATTCCTCGGTCCGGTTATTCGCCAATCTCATAAAGAAAAAACGGAAAACTACATTAAAACAGGAGTAGAAGAAGGTGCAACTCTAACATACGACGGAAGAGAAAAAACTGTTAACTTAGATGAAGGTTACTTCATCGGCCCAGTTGTCTTTGATAACGTAACAACCGATATGACAATCTGGAAAGATGAAATTTTCGCCCCTGTACTTTCTGTTGTACGCGTAGACACACTTGATGAGGCTATTGCTCTTACTAACGAGTCTGAATTTGCAAATGGTGCGTGTATCTACACTGACAGCGGCAGCGCTGTACGTCAATTCCGTCAAACAATCGATGCAGGAATGCTCGGGGTTAACCTTGGTGTACCAGCACCTATGGCATTTTTTCCATTCTCTGGCTGGAAGAATTCCTTTTATGGAGATCTTCATGCCAACGGAACAGACGGCGTAGAATTTTACACTCGCAAGAAAATGCTAACAGCTCGCTGGTAATTAGAAAACGGTTTGCCGCCGCATTCTTATAGCAATTTTTTAGAAAATAAATTTTTCTAAAGGTGAACAAAAGCGCAAGTGCCCTGGAATAAACGCTGGTCGCTTGCGCTAAAAATAAAAAACAGTATTATGTTTATATCTATTAAAATAGTTTGTCCCTCTCACAGCCTATACGTTTTATACTCCTAATCTATTCTATTAAAGGAGGAATTATCTATGAGATTAACACTAGATCCACATATGTTTAGACATTTACCGCTCCCTAAAATGGTTGATAAGGTCGCTGAAATGGGATATAAATACATTGAGCTTTCCCCTCGCGATGACTTTTTGCCTTTTTATAAATACCCGCGCGTTGATAAAGCGCGTATTAAAGAACTAAAACAAGCATGTAAAGACGCTGGTGTTAAACTTTCTTCTATCCTTCCTATGCAGCATTGGGCTGGCCCAGAAGAAGACGATCGTCAAGCTGCTGTACGTAATTGGAAACGTGCAATTGAAATCGCCGTAGAGTTAGAGGTAGACGTCGTAAACTCTGAATTCACAGGTCAAAATGACATGCCATACAAATGTGAACAACAATTTGTGAAATCCATGGACGAACTGATTCCTTTCTTTGAAAAAGAAGGACTAAATTTACACATTCAAGCCCACCCTTATGACTTTATTGAAAATAATTATGAGGCAGTAGATATGCTTCGCGCCTTCGATAAGGACTGGATCGGTTACTTCTATTCTGTACCGCATACGTTTTTCTATGATGACGGAAAAGGAGATATTCCTGCAATGCTTGATTACGCAGGAGAAAAATTGCGCCATATCAATATAGCGGATACTTTTAACCATAAAGCGTCTTCATGCCTGCGTTATGTCGTGAATCCTCCTGGTGTTCACGCTACCGTTCACCAGCACTTAGATATCGGCAAAGGAGATATCCCATGGGATACATTATTTAATAAACTTCGTGACATTAACTTCGATGGCATTGTTACATCAGCTGTATTCGGAGAGGAACACCGAGCAGAAGAATCCAGTCGTTTCATGCTTGAACGCTTAACAGAAGAACTCATTAACAAAAAACAATATTCATAGTTTTTTATACCCTGGGTTTCATCCCAGGGTATAAGCTAGATAAAAAGGCACAAGAGTTCGACATTTTTTATATCCAGATAAGCAAGCATAAGAGCCTTACACAAAAACGAAGTGCAGGCTCTCATTTTACGATTGAACGATTCGTTTATTTACTTGCTTGGTTGAACCTCTAGTTACAAGCTTAGGGATAAGAGTAATTCTTGACTTATCCGTGACGTTATTTTCAATTTCGTTACTCATTAAATCCATGACATGTTTGCCCATGCTTTTGATCGGTTGAGCAATCGTTGTCAGCAAAGGATCTGTCAAGGTTGCAATAATTGTATTGTCAAATCCGACTATAGAAACATCATCCGGAACAGACAACCCATATTCTTTAACAGCCTGAATGGCTCCTGATGCCAGCAGATCATTACAAGCCACAATAGCTGTTGGAGGATCTTCCGAGGTCATGTACTTTCCAGCCATGTATTTTCCCCATTCTACATTAGATTCTTCGATGTACTCAAACCGAAATTTATAGTTCAAATCATTATTGTGCATGGCATCTTCATACCCTCGTTTTCTCTCTCGGTTGCTCCATACATCGCGTCCTATTAACGCTATTTTTTCATGGCCTAGTTCAATTAAATGGGAAGTCGCTTTAAATCCTCCTAAATAATCATCAAAAGAGACAGTATTCACATTAGAAGAAGGAAAGTCTCGTGCTACTACTGCGATAGGAAGAGATTCATTTAATTCTTCAATTTTATCTAGCTGCTCAAAACCTGAAGCAAAAATAATGCCATCGACGTTCTTTCTTTTTAATAAATCAACATATTTCATTTCTTTAGCCGGATTATAATCTGTGCTGCAGATTACAAGGTTATATCCTAATTCATGAGCACGGTCTTCGACGCTTCTTGCTAATTCTGCAAAAAAAGGATTCGCTAAATCCGGGATGAGAAGACCTATACTAAAAGTAGATTTTCCAGTCAAAGCTGTCGCTATCATATTTGGGTGATAATTTAGTTCATTTATGGTTTCTAGTACTTTTTTCTTTGTTTTTTCACCAATACGCCCAGAATTATTAATAACTTTAGAAACTGTTGCAATAGATACACCTGATGCTTTTGCAACATCATATATGGTTGTTTTCATAATTAACCGCATCCATGTTTGTTGTATTCTGCATTCCGTTCACCCCATACTTTTATGAAAATACAATTTAACTCAACGCTTTCTCAACTAATTACTTAAAATAGTTTGATATTGCCATTCATTTTTATTGTTTTTTAGATTCTACTATTATACCTTTATTTTTTACTTTATTAAAATGTAACACTTGAACTTCGTTATTAAAATTAAATACCAGTACTTGGCTAGTGTCAGCTTACATATTTTTCAAAAATAAAATAGAGATTTTTTATCTAAACGTGGATTCAGTCCTCAGGTCCTCTATTGATTACTCCACAGGGACCCATTGTTCTACAGCAGCAGACTGGAGAATCGCGTCAATTGTACGATCCACTTTCCAGCCGAATTCAAAATTACATGTATAGTCTTTTCCTTTTTTAAGGGCGGTAAAGATTTCATGAACCTCTAGCACTTTCAAATCGTTAAATCCTATGGCTATCCCCGACTGCGGATGAAAAGCACTATATCCTTGATGATCTGTTCCTAGCAGCACTTTCCTGAATCCTCGATCTGCACTCTCATCAGAGTGAAAATATACATGAACTTCACTTAAGTTTTCTAATGAATAGTAAGCTGTACCCAGTGTACCTTGGATCTCATACGTTAAATGATTTTTTCTTCCTGGAGCGACTCGGCTTGATCCGATGGTTCCGATGATTCCGTTCTCATATTTAATCATAGAAAAGAAAAAGTCATCGTTTTCGACTTTTCCTTTTTCGGTGGAATTCGGTGCTTTTGGACGTTCTTTAATAATGGTTTCAGAAACTGCATTAACTTTTTTTGCATCACCGAACCAATATTGAGCAACACTTAACAAATGAGAACCAAGATCTCCTAACGATCCGGATCCTGAAAATTTGTTAATATGACGCCAGGAAATTGGGATAGTTTCATCTAGCAGAGCATCTTGGTCATAAGTGCCGGAAAATCTTTTTATTTCTCCTAATTTTCCAGAATCAATCAACTCTTTAATATAATTATTTGCCGGGTTCATGACATTATTAAATCCAACATAGTTGACTACACCTTTTTCTTTTGCCAAGCTTGCAAGTTCTTTTGATTGTTCCGAAGAAATAGTAAGAGGCTTCTCACAGTAAACATGCTTGCCGTTTTCTAAAGCTGCTTTTGCCACATCATAATGAAAAGCATTTGGCGTTGCTATATCAACCATATCTACATTCTCATCTCTGACTACATCTTCCCAGTTTTCTGTCCAACGTGAAAAACCAATATTACGACAGGCTGCTTGTGCTGCTTCAGCCTCAATGTCCTGAACGATTTCAAATACTGGCTCTCCTGCTTCAGGTCCAAACAGCATCGATGCGTGGCGAAAAGCATTGGAATGGGCTTTCCCCATCCAACCCGCTCCAATAAGTCCAATTCTCACTTTCATATCAGTCACTCCTCCGTTATCTTATATTCTATAATTCTATTAAGCTTTTGCAGTTAGTTCAGTTAGAGGCACAGACCGATTTTCTTCTAATGAAAGCTGGGCAGCCCTAGCAAGCAGCTCTGCTTTTAATCCGTCTTCACCGCTGCAAGCAACCGGGCTGTTTTTCATTATGGCTATGGCAAACTGTTTGATTTCTTCTATATATGCATCATTATATCGTTCTAAAAAGAAATATTTCGGATGATCCACAGTAATGGCCTCTTTCGTGCTAATCTTTACATTGGTTGGCCGTTCATTTTCAGCTTCAGCTGATCCTTTGCTGCCAAACACTTCAATACGCTGATCATATCCATAAACGGCTTGTCTGCTATTGTCAATCACACCGAGTGAACCATCTTCAAACGTAAGCGTAATGATTGCTGTATCCACGTCGTTATTTCTTTCAAAACGATCGTCTATAAGATTAGCAGATTTCACGGAAATTTCTTTCACTTCACTGCCAGAAAGATATCGTATCATGTCAAAATCATGTATCGTCATATCCATAAACATTCCGCCTGATCGTTTAACATATTCTTCCGGAGGCGGCTGCGGGTCACGTGATGTGATTTTAATAATATGTGGATTTCCGATTTCCCCCTCTCTGACCGTTTCCTGAACTTTGCGGAAATGACGGTCAAAACGACGGTTAAACCCAATTTGAAACTTCACCCCGGCTTTATCGACTGCGTCGAGTGCTCTTTTTGTCTCTTCTGTCTTAAAGCTGATCGGCTTCTCACAGAAAATATGTTTTCCTGCATTTGCAAACAGCTCGATAAATGCTGCGTGGGTATCTGTACTTGTACAAATGAGCACCCCGTCGATTTCCGGATCATTTGTGATATCTTCCGGGTTATTCGTGATGATAGGAACGGCTTTTTCATATGCCGTTCCTTGCAGATGATCGGTGTATACATCGAGTATTGCCTTCAATTCAACATTATTCATGCCAAGAATATTATCAATATGGATCTGTCCAATTTTTCCAGCCCCAACTATAGCAACAACTGCTTTGTCCATCATTCTAACCCCTCTCTTTATTCATTGTACGGTGCCCCATTATCCTTTCACTGCTCCGAGCGTCATCCCTTTAACCAGATGTTTTTGAACTAGAAGCGAGAAGAAAAGCACCGGTATAACCGAAACGGTTGCAGCAGCACAGAGCGCTCCCCAGTTCGTTTGATACTGCGTAATAAAAGTGGAAATACCAGCTGGCAGCGTCATTTTGTCAGTGGAATTCAGCAAAAACATGGCAAATAAAAATTCGTTCCATGTAAGAATAACTGTAAAAATGGATGTTGCCACAAATCCTGGAATGACAAGCGGTAAAATAATACTGTGGTAAGCTCTCATTCTTGAAGATCCGTCTACCATAGCGGACTCTTCCAACTCCACTGGTATTTCCTCGAAGAAAGCTTTTAGCATCCATATAACAAATGGCAAATTAAACCCGATGTACACAATTAACATGGACCAGAGAGTATTGAGCAAGCCAATATTCTGCATAATCAAATACATTGGAATAACGACAACAATAGGCGGCAGCATTCTTGCCGTTAAAATTAAAAAGGATAACTTTTCATTTCTGTTATTTTTCATTTTAAATCTAGCTAATGCGTAGGCAGCATACGACCCAATAACAAGACAAAGAACCATCGAAACAAAAGAAACAATCATACTATTAATAAAAAAACTTAAAAATGGACTGTTTGCACCAAAAATTCCGTTTACTGGATCAAAATAGTACTGCCAAGTAATCTCTTTTGGGAAAAATGTCTGCACATCTGAAAACAGTTCTCTTTCACCTTTTAAACTAGTAATAAACATCCAGTAAAGAGGGAATAATACAAATAAAACTGTCACCGTCAAAAAGCAGGCACGGAAAATTTTCATACCGAGTTCTTTACGTTTAAATGACTTTACTGAAGCATCCATACTGCGTCACCCCTTTTCAGTTAAGCACTCTGAGATCGATTCATAAATCGAATTAACATGGTCGAAATAATAATCGTAATAATTAAAACAATGAATAGCCCTGCTGATGCAAATCCAAAATCTGAATTTTTCATCGAGGCGCGATACATGAGAAAACTTATCGTTTCTGTTGCTCGGCCTGGACCGCCCTGCGTTAGGACAAATACCTGGTCAAATGTACGAAGAGCATCCATAGTCCGGATAACAAGCGCCACCACTATAATCGGTTTCAACATTGGCAATGTAACAAAACGAACAACTTGAAATTTAGATGCCCCGTCAATTTCTGCTGCTTCAAACGGATCTCTCGGCAGTGCCTGAAGACCAGCAAGAATAATTAAAAAACACATTGGCATCCATTGCCAAACATCGACAAATATTAACGATAGAAAAGCAGTCGTTGGCTCTCCTAAAAAGTTAATTTTCGGAAGACCAATGCTTTGCAGCATATAATTGAGAATTCCCATATCTGTATTCATCATCAATAAATAAACA
Organism: Alteribacillus sp. YIM 98480; assembly: GCF_009765375.1. Taxonomy (GTDB): domain Bacteria; phylum Bacillota; class Bacilli; order Bacillales; family Marinococcaceae; genus Alteribacillus. Next base: position 76,052 of record NZ_VTOK01000001.1, on the reverse strand, counting down.
ACGGCTACAACAAGTGGTGATAACATCATTGGTATAATCAGCAGCCAGCGCAGGTATGTCATTGCTTTACCGTCTTTCGATACCATAAGAGCTAGATTAAACCCGAGAAAAATTTCAATGGATACAGCAAGAGCAGTATAAAGAAGAGTAATAAAGATTGCATTCCAAAACGTACTGCTTGCAAATATATCCATGTAATTCTTTAAACCGGCGAACCCGGAAGAATTTCCAAATGTATCAAAGTTCATCACGGATACGTATAATGCGTATAGTATCGGAAAAATAGTAACTGCAGCCAATAAAATAAATGTCGGTGTTAACAATAGAAAAGGAAGCTTTTTATCACTTTGCTGTAACGTTTTACTTTTTTTCGGCTTTTTTGCCGGTAATTCATTTCGCTGCAAGTCAGAAGCCGCTTGATTTGTATTATTACTCATCGTCTTACACTCCCTATGTTTGTATTAAATATATCGGGAGAGCACAGAGTCCGAGGGACTCTGTGCCACAACTTATTAGTAACCATTGTCTTCCATAAGTGCTTCAATTTCATCTGCTGCTCCCGTCAATGCTTCTTCTGGTGTCAAATCTCCAGTTAATGCTTGATTTAAATATGTGCCGTAAATATTTTCAATCTCAGAGTAAAGCGGAGTACGCGGACGGAAATTAGCGTTTTCAAGACCTTCGTTCACTGCTTCAAGATATGGTTTATCTTCCGTCAGTTCAGGATCTGTCAATACACTAGTACGACTAGGAAGCCCGCCATCTTTTGTCATTTGCTTTTGATTTTCTTCAGAAGAAGCCCAAGTCATAAATTCTAATGCAGCTTCCTTCTTTTCAGAAGCTTGTGGAATACCTAAAATCCAGTTTCCAATCATAGGGGAGAAATCCCCATTTTCTGCACGTGGAACAAGAGAGTATCCAATATCCCCAACGACGTCGGATTTTTCAGGATCTTCCATTGTTTCTCCCCAAACCGGCCATACAATTGACGCTAACCCTTCTCCTTTACTCATTACACGACCTATCTCATCGGCATTATAGTTGGCAATGCCGTCTGGGGCATGTTCTGTCAAATCAACATAAAATTCTAGCGCTTCAATTGCTTCTGGACTATCTAATGTTACGTTCCACTCTTCATCAAAGAAGTCTGCTCCATGTGACCAAAGAAACGCGTTAAAATTGGTTGCAATTGCATTACCGCGTGCACCTCGATGTATAAAGCCATAATCTACTTCATCTTGATTTTCTTCAATAGCTGCTTGTAAATCTGACCAAGTTTCTGGAGCTTCATCTAAAATATCATTTCTATAAAAGAACAACTGCACATTACCTACTTGTGGTATACCGTAAGCACGCGGTTCTTCATCCGGATCAGAATCAGGAAGACGAGGTCCGCTCGGTGCCGGCCACATACTTACCTCACGCGACATCTTTGCAAAATCTTCATCTAATTCATAGCCTAGTTCATCAAGCGGTGTTAAAAATCCACCCCCTGCAAACATCGGCATCCAAGGATCATCGGCAAAAATTACATCATATGTTCCAGTGCCTGTCCGCAAGTCGTTATAGATTCTTTCATAAAGCGTATTGTAATCGAATTCATTCCATTCCACTTCAATACCCGTTTCCTCTTCAAATTCCGGAACGAGTTGTTTTAATGAGCTCGATTCAGCCCCTGCCACCATGGCAACGGAAATCGACTCACCTTCTGTTGATCCAGACTCACCTTCACCGGAAGCCCCTGAATCGTCGTCTCCTCCACAACCTGCTGCAATCAGTAAAGATGATAGAAAAGATACACCTAACCACTTTTTAAATTTTTTCACTTTACTTTCCCCCTTAAAAATATCAACAGTAAACAAGAAAAGCGCTTTCTCAAAAACTAAAAATTTGTGAAAAATTCCAAAAAAATAATAGAAGAAAATTTTTAATAAACTGCCTTTTAAAAGTTTTACATTAAAATAGCGCTTTCATAATAATATAAATGAAAGATTTAACCCTCCTTCTATTAAAATGAGGTTGATTCTAGAAGACAAGCACTCCTAAAATAGGTAAAGCGCTTTCACTTATGTGAGTTAATAGTAGCATATATTTTCAAAAAGTTGCAACACTTTTTTGACAAATGTTTCCCAATGACCCTATGAAAGGGCCGATTAACGCTAATACTGCTTTATAAACGTTTTGGTTAAGCGGTTAACAGTTTTATTAGATATTAAGACATCAAATGATTCTTTCTTCATTCTGTCTTATGCTAATAATACTTTTGAACTAGTTTAATTGATCTTGTTTTTATAAGAAATAGATTTTTGGATTGAATTTTTTTTATCCTTTCTGAATTGATAGGGAGATACCTCCATGATCGAACGAAAGGTACGGCTGAAATGTCCGGCTGAAGAAAATGCAAGATGTTGGCTGATATGTTCAACGGAAAGGTCTGTTTCCATTAATAACTGCCTTGCTTCACGTATTCGTATACGCATGAGGTATTCTGAGGGCGACATACCATACGTTTTTGTAAAACATTGACTTAGATAAGATCGGTTTAAGTTTAGCTCATTTGCTAAATCCTCAATCTTAAATTTACTATTATGCCTATTTTCTAATATATTGGCAGCTTCATAAGCAACTCTTGTTTGCGAAGGTGAGATACCTGTTAGCTGTTGAGATTGCTTCGTTAAGAAGTGTCTAGCCAGGACACTAATTAACTCCAGGACTCGTGAATGCAGAAGAAGGATATCCACGGTCGAATCAATGTCTAAATAATCCTCTTGAACTAAGTAAGGAACTTTTCTTTGCGGTTTTATTTGAAACTCTTCAATAAAATTTTTGACCCAAAGGGAAATAGAAAATGTATCATTCATCGTTTCACTATTAGAAATAATTGGTTCAGACGCTAATTGAAAAATCGAATGTATTTCTTTCATCTCAATATCAAAATGGAAGTCTAAATATTTGGTCTTTTCCGTTGTATGAGTATGATGGTACATGCCAGATTTAATAACCACAGCATCACCAGGTTTTAACACATACATTTTCCCATTCAACCATTGTTCCATTTCTCCAGATACACAATATAAAAACTCAAAATAAGAATGCCGATGGTTATTACAACTCCACCCTTTATTAATTAAATCTAATTGAATATCCATAATTCGAATAGCACTATAAAGCGAAGAAAGAGAATAGTGAGCCATACAATTTTCTTCCTTTCCTTCCAATCTGTGAAAGCGGTTAACCAAATTATAACATTGTTTTTTTCTTTTAGTTTGCAATACCAAAATCAATCTAACAATTGTGCAAAATTTACTCACAGATTTGCATTTTAGTTAATTTTGTAACGTGTTAAGTTGATTCCATAACATTTGGAATTTTCACACTAGAAGATAGACACGTTTAATGAAGTTATTTGATTTACAGTAATTCGGCTTTGCCGTGCAGGGCTCATGCATCCTCTAGAAAATCGGCAAAAAGATAAATCATTATACAAAATTAGGAGGTTTTATAATGGAAAAATCAACTGTCAACTGGGGAATTTTAAGCACCGCTGAGATTGCTCGCAAACAAGTCATACCTTCCTTGCATAGCGCAAATAATGCCAAAGCGGCAGCTATTGCAAGTGGAAGCGGAAAAGCGGATGAATTTGCTGCTTCGTTTAATATTCCAAAAGCCTATAATAGTTATGAGGAATTGCTGCAGGATCCCGATATTAATGTAGTTTATATTCCACTTCCAAACAGCCTTCATGCTAAATGGGTAAGAGAAGCTGCAAAACACGGAAAGCATGTTCTCTGTGAAAAACCTGCTGCTTTAACAGCGGAGGAAACAAAAGAAATGATCGAGGTTTGCAGCCATCACAACGTTTTGTTTATGGAAGCTTATATGTATCAATTTCACCCGCAGCATAAGAGAGTAAAAGATATTATAGCGTCAGGTGAAGTTGGTGACGTAAAATTAATGCATACGCGTCTTAGTTTTATGCTGCATCAGTTAGAAGGAAATATCCGTATGAGCAGACAACTTGGCGGAGGTAGCTTATTTGACCTTGGGGGCTATTGTATACATGCCATAAGAAATACGCTGCAGCAGGAACCTAAGAGTGTTTTTGCCTTAGAAGAACGCTACCAAGATTATGATGTTGATCAATCAGCAGTGGTAATGATGGAATTAGAAAATGGAGTTAAAGCCTATTTTGACTGCAGTATGAATATGGCTGAACGGCATTCATATGAAGTTATAGGGACAAAAGGAAAGATTGAAGTGACAAAAGCTTACGTTCCTCAGTCAGATGGAGAAGGTGTTATTCTTGTTAACACCGAAGACGGCAGAAGCAGGAAGGAAATCATTATTGAAAATCAATATACATTGGGAGTAGAACATTTCTCCGATTGTATTTTAACAGGTACGAAACCTTCTTATTCAACATCTAGCAGTATAAATAATATGAAAGCACTTGAAGCTTGCCACCAATCAATAGATTCAGGATTAACAGTAACGATTTAAATATATAAGGAGTTTTACTAATGCGGATGAGTTTGGTTACGGATAGTTTAGGTTACATGTCATTTGAAGAAATGATAGATACGGCTGAAGCAGCCGGCTACGAAGTTTTAGAATTTGCAACTGGAAATTGGTCAGAGGCACCTCATCTTAATGTAGATGAGCTGCTTAACAGTTCCATTCAAAGAGAGCGATTTGTAAATGAGTTAAATAAACGTGGATTAAAAATGGAAGCTCTAAATTGTTCTGGCAATCAATTAGCTCCAAACGATAGTGGGAAACACCACCAGCTAGGAGTAAAAAAAACATTTCGTCTTGCAGAACTTCTAGGCATAAATACTATAATAATGATGTCAGGGCTCCCTGGAGGAGGTCCTGGTGAAACAACGCCCAATTGGATCACAACCAGCTGGCCTCCTATCAACTCCGAAATCTTAAACTGGCAATGGGAAGAAGTGGCGCTTCCCTATTGGGAAAAGACTGTTCAAGAAGCAAAGAACCATGGAATTGAAAAAATCGCATTGGAAAACCATGGCTCACAGCTCGTTTATAACAGAGAAACATTAATGCGTTTAAGAGATCACGTAGGTGAAATGATAGGAATGAATTTTGATCCAAGCCATCTATTCTGGATGGGAGGAGATCCCATCATGGCTGTACGTTCTTTAGGAAATGCCATCTATCATGTTCATGCCAAAGACACACGACTTGAAAAGGGAATTTTAGAAACGGAAGGCTCTCTTGATACGAAATCCGTTCATTCCTTTTCGGGTAGATCATGGAATTTTACAGCATTAGGATATGGCCATGATGTGACATGGTGGAAAGAGTTTTTTACCCTTCTCCGGATGAATGGTTACGACGGCCCTGTCAGTCTGGAATTAGAAGACTACACGATGGACCCGCTGACTGCTTTTTATAAATCAACGAATGTACTAAAAGAAGTTCTATGATCAAAATTTTATACATTGCTGAAAGGGTTTGAATGGAAATCTTATAATAACTATCTATTTATAATGAGCAAAAAGCGGGCCAATGGAGCTTTTGCATAAGTCAGTTCTCAACAAATGATTTTCATAACCTAGACTAATCTTTTGAGACAGCCTCATTGGTCACTCATAAGGGTTTTGTTAAAAACTTCTTAATCTGATTTTATTTTCAAAAGTTGAAGTAGTGCAATGAACTGTTTAACTTCCCTCTTGTGAAAAAAGTGAAATTACACCCACCCGCGAAAAAGGGCAGCTTCCGCCATTTTTCTTGTTCCAGCAATATAGGAAGCTGTTCTCATATCAGTTTTATAACGAGTGGATGTTTCATGTACTTTATGAAATGATTGAACCATTTTGCGGTGGAGGTTCTGCTCAACCTCTTCTTCGGACCAATAATATCCCTGGTTATTCTGCACCCATTCAAAGTAGGAAACAATTACACCACCGGAACTTGCCAAAACATCAGGAATCAACAGAACATCTTTTTTCGTTAAAATGTCAGTGGCTTCTGGAGTTGTCGGACCATTAGCCGCTTCAACTACTACTTTTGCTTGAATACAGTCAGCGTTACGGGCGGTGATTTGATTAGAAATAGCTGCTGGAATAAGTATATCGCATTCTTTTTCCAGTAACTCTTCGTTCGTTATTGTGTTTTTAAATTGGTTCGTCACCATTCCAAAGCTGTCTCTCTGATCACTCAGATCTGGAATCGATAATCCGTCTGGATTATATAAAGCCCCTAGAACATCGCTAATTCCGACTACTGCTGCTCCCTTGTCATATAAAAACTTTGCTATGTAACTGCCGGCGTTTCCAAAGCCTTGAATGATCACACGAGCATTTTCAATCTTTTTATTTAACACGCTTACTGCTTCTTCGATACACACGAGTACTCCTTTGGCCGTTGCCGTTTCTCGGCCGTGAGAGCCTCCGAGCATTAAAGGTTTTCCAGTTATAAAACCGGGAGAATCAAACTCACGGATACGGCTGTACTCATCCATCATCCATGCCATAATTTGAGAGTTAGTATAAACGTCCGGGGCGGGGATGTCTTTTGTCGGGCCGACAATTTGGCTGATCATCCGGACGTACCCGCGACTTAATTGCTCTAGTTCTCTAAATGACATTTGCCGGGGATCACAAATAATTCCTCCCTTTCCTCCTCCATATGGAAGGTCAGCAATGCCACACTTTAGGCTCATCCAAAGGGAGAGCGATTTCACTTCATCTTCAGATACAGAGGGATGAAAACGAACACCGCCTTTTGTCGGGCCAACTGCGTCGTTATGCTGAGAGCGAAAGCCTGTAAAGACTTGAGTTTTGCCGTTATCCATTCGTACTGGAATACGAACTGTAATCACCCTGATTGGTTCCTTGAGCAATTCAAACATTTCTTGTGAGTAACCAAGTGTATCGATTGCTGTTTCTAAACGTGCTTGTGTGGCCTGAAATGAAGATAATGAAGAAGTTTTATCACTAGTAACAGTCATTACTGCTTCCTCCTTGAAAGAAAACTCAATATTTATTTATGAAGAAAATAACTCTATGAAAAAACGATTGAAAAAACCATAAGTTTCCGATTTTGTTAGTTTTCCTCCAATGTATAAGGCGTCATGCTATTTCCGAATTTAACACTGCCTTTTCTTCTTGGATCTGCGCCCCCTTCTATCGTTCCATTTTGCTTTAAAAGCATATGCAAACCACCAAAATACAGGCTATTATTTAACACTTGAACTTTTGCATATTTTTTGGAAAAAGCAAGCAGCTGCTCTTTATTGAGCGGCTCTTCAAATAAAAGCTTTCCATCTTTATAGAAGAATCGTGGATCATGTAAAATATCTTGAATTGACCTTTCTTTTTTTAAGAGTTGAATAAGAAAGTGGGTTAAAATCATTGGAATTCGGTTGCCGCCTGAAGATCCTAGTGAGAGAACCATATCATTCTCTTTGTTCCGAATAATGGCTGGTGAAATAAAACTGTGTGTCCTTTTTCCTGGTTCATAGCAATTAAGGGTAATGCCATCATCATTAAAGTTTCTTAATTGATTGTTTAAAAAGAATCCATTTATGTATTTGCCGCAGCCAAAAAAATCACTAATGGTATGGGTAGCAGCAATAACGGTTCCTTCGCTGTCCATAACAGAAAAATGAGTAGTGCTATTAAAATCATTGATATCTCCTTGTAAAGAAAAAGGAGTTGTTTTTAAATGATTGTTTATTTTCTCATAAAGGGAAGACATATTTTCTTCATCCAGCCAACAATGAGAAGGAATGGATACAAAGTCAGGATCTCCTGAACATGCTTTGTAATTTTCTGAAACGACAGCGACAATTATGGCTAGATAATCCATATAGTCTGTTTTGTTTAATTCATCTAGCTTAAAATAGTCTGCCATTTTTAAAATTTGCAATAAAACTGGACCAGATAATGGCGGAGGAGGTGAAAAAATAGATTGCTCATGAAAATAACCTTTAACTGGTTTACTAATTTTAACGCTGTAGTTTTGCAAATCTTCTTCTGTAATTTGCGGAACAGCTTGGGTTAATTCTTTGGCTAATCTTCCAATGTAAAAAGACTCTTCTCCTTCTGTACAAATAACTCGCAGGGTAGATGCTAATTTTTTTTGGATAAGAATACTATCTTTATTTATTGGCTCGCCATCAATATAAAAGTGTGTAAGTTCTTTTTTGTTTAGATGGTCTGCTTTTCTTAAGTTGTTTTGAAAGATGTCATGAATAGGAAAGCCATTTTCAGCCAATTCCATAGCTGGTTTCATAATTCTTTCAATAGACAAAGAGGCGTAACTCTTCCGCAATGTTTCCATTCCTTTAATAAAACCGGGAACAGCTGCTTCAGAGGTGATGTTCTCTTTATATAGGGGAGCTTTGTCTCGATAGTCATAAACAACAGGTTCTTTCCAATTCTTCTTTAAGATCATCATTACACCACCTCCACCAATCCCTGAGGCGTACGGTTCAACTACGCCAAGAGTATAAGCTACACTAATTGCAGCATCGACCGCGTTTCCACCACTTTTTAAAATGTCCATTCCTGCTTCTGTAGCCAGTGGGTGAGCACTGCTAACAGCGTAGTGATTATTCATCGTTTTTCTCCTTTCCAGTTTTAATAAGAAAGAGGGAGACTGCTGTCCAACAGCCTCCAACTTTCAATTTATTGTTTGGTTATATCAGGAGCATAGAACATCTCGTCTTGTCTCGGGGTGAAATTAATTCCATCAGATACTCCGAATGCGTTGTCTTGCAGGTAGAGGAACACATGCGGTCGTTCTTCTGCTACAATTTCCTGAATTTCTTCAAATTTTTCTTTACGAACATCCGGGTCCATTTCAGAAGATGCTTCTTCTAGTAAGCGATCCACGTCTTCATTTGCATAATCTAATTCACCTTCTGATCGCTCGGACCTGTATACATCTAAGGCAACATCACCGTCAAATAAGGAATTCCCAAAAGCGGCAAAAAACATATCCTCATTTTCTCCGGCTCTGCGTGTTGCTAAGAAATCATTAAATTCCATAAAATCAACATTTACTGTAATGCCTACCTCACCAAGCATTGCCGCTACTGTTTCGCTTATGTCTTCTCCTTTTGTGTACCGGCCGATCGGGGCATGAAGTGTTAGTTCTAAACCATCTTCATATCCTGCTTCTTCAAGAAGTTCTTCAGCTTTTTCTGGGTCATATAAAGAGGTGTTAAACAATTCTTCGTTTGCCCCAAAGTTACCAGGAGTTACCCGTGTTCTTGTGGGTACGCCAGCCCCGCCTAACACATGCTCTACTAAAGCTTCGTTGTCAATAGCAAGCTCAATAGCTTCCCGAACGAGCGGATCTGAAGTCGGATAACCTTCTGTATGACGGATTCCAAGCAAACCTACTCGTTGAGAAGGACCGGTAACAACAGAAGTACCTTCATTTCCATCAATACGATCCCATTCGTTGTCAGGTACATCAAAGACAATATCGACACCGCCTGTCAGCAATTCACCGACCGCTGTAGATGTTTCAGGAATAACTTGGAACACTAATTGTTCCCAATCTTCCACTGCACCTTCAAAATAGTCATCATAACGAGAGAAGACAACTTGACTGTCACGGTTCCACTCTTCAAATTGAAATGGTCCGGTTCCAATTGGTTCTTCAAGAAAATGGTCCCAGCCGTTTTCCTCAATATAATTTTTTGGAAGGATGCTAGAACCGATTCGGGAAAGACGGTTTAACAACACTGGTTCTGGTTCGTGTGTAACAATTTCAAATTCATGATCATCAATAATATTGATTTCATCAATTTGGTTATATTGAGCATGCTCCGTTAAACTTTCATCCTCTATAACACGTTCTAATGTATACTTCACGTCTTCAGCAGTTAGTTCATCACCATTATGAAACGTAACGCCTTCTTTTAATGTCATTTTCCAAGTTAAATCATCCGTATTTTCATAGTCTTCTACTAAATCAGGTTCTATTTCGCCGGTTTCATCGTTTCTCATAAATAAATAATTGAACATATTAATATGCATTGCTTCGGTTAGTGTATTGTTGTGATCATGAATATCAAATGTGTCCATGTCAACTCCAACAGCAATGGTTAAGGTGTCATCATCTGATTGGGAACTTTCTGAATCAGATGATTGATTTTCTTGTTCTTCGGCTGATGATTCTTGCTCAGGCTCATCTCCTGAACTTTGATTAGCAGTCACACAACCGCTTATCATAATCGTCAATAATAAGAAAATGGACATGAAAAATATTTTTTGTTTCATACAATCAGACCCCTTTTTTAATTATTTATTGGCGAGGTTTCTTCTCTGTAATGGGTTTTAGCTTCTTCGGCAATCCATGCTTGCCAATCGGACAATTCTCGTTTTAATTCTGCATCTGTATATTCATTACTTCTTAAATCATCCATGAAGTCTTCATACTCCTCAAAAACCCAATTTTCAACCTCAAAAATATTCTTTTGAATCCCCCCTTCTCCGTAGTATCCATCTCCTTCACTTTCTTTTCCAACAAGTGCTTCAATATTTATGGTGCTGTTGTTATTTCTGCCGCAGCTGTAACCGCAAGCCTCAACACCGTCATATTCATATACTTGCTGTCTTTTTTCATCTGTTTCTAGATACATATCATCTAACTCTTCTGGAGGATCGCCTGCAAACGGAAAGACAGGAACAAATATACTGACAGACGGTTCACCCAGGGCGATCCACATCGTTGTGAGTTTTCCTTCGTGCGGGTCATCTTGTTTGGCGCCGGTAATGACGGAACCAAAAGTACTCACGTGACGATTAAGATGCCAGCCAACGGGTTTATCCTCAGCGGGGAGATTCCCTATATTTCTAGATAATGTTTCCATATACCATTCCGTTGGAAGAGCGTGTGAACCAACATCTTTTTGAATAAAGTATTGGTAATCTATCGGATAAGGATCATCCATTCTAATTCCTGCCCTCGTATGTCTTTTTACTGCACTTGTTGAATAATTCCAATCATGTACTCCGTTTGGTGTATCGCCTGTAGCAGTTACTTCATTATCCACAACTTCTGTCGTTTCTTCATCAACAAAGTAAGGAAATCCATTAGACTTTGTCCAATCGACTTTACTGAAATTTGTTCGCCAATCATAACCGCTGTACTCGCCGTCTTTTGGATTAGGAAGATTTTTACTGTCTTCGTGTGATTTAGTATAATAACCATCTTCATCTTGATAATATTCATCTGTAATATTGTCCCTGGTGAAACTATCTCCGTCTATTTCGAAAATAGCCGCATTTCCCAATCGGTCAAATACACTTATAATCGTTGATGTGTTTCTTGCGAAGCTATTATTGAACCCGCCTCCATCATTGGTGTCTCGCAATATTTGTTCGACTTCATCTACATGTTCAGCTCGCGATAATATGATGTGATTCATCATCCCAGCAGCAATACCATTATCAAGGTCTTGAGACACCGGAAAACCATGGTCTTGGGCAAAATCAGATGTTAATGTATGTCCATGCACTTGCACAAGTCCCAAACCTTGTTCATTTGCACCTGCCCAAGGCACTTGTTCTTCTGTTATAGGATCTTTTCCAGATTCTCCTCTCGCTGTCGCTCCGACATAATTAAATCGCGATGTAAATTGGTCATCCGAACCAAAAGTAGAAGAGTCCGCTTCATAATAATAGGGATACACTTTCCATCCATCAGGTGTAGACCAATGATCACGGTTCTTCCAAGCGACCGGTCTTCCATCTACAGTAGAATCTCCTGTAGCAATAGCTGAACTAGACCCATAACCAGTGTTGGGCTGAGTAGTAAACGTCATAGCTGCCAAAAGAAAAGAAGCCATAAACACACCCATAACCTTTTTCATAAAAAGTATTTCCTCCTCTTATGTTGATAGATTGATAATAGATTGCCGCAAACCATTGACACACCTTAAAAATAATTCTTCCGTACATATTGGATCACGATAAACTTTATTGATTTCCAATTGAACGGATTCAACTCCTGTTTGAGCATTTGCGTAATGGGTAACTGTATTCGGATTACAAGCCGGAAAATGATGATTCTGTTTAACACCTTGCATAGATGAAGAAACCAAGTCGTTTTCAATGATACAAAGCGTGTCACCTTTCATTGTTTTGCCATAGCAAGTCCCCATGTCGATACTAAATGGCCTTTTTTCAGACGCCCCATGCAAATCAATTAAATATTTAATTTTAAAACGATGAATTATATCAACGACTTTTTTCTTATATACACCACCACCTTTCGTATAATTAGGATCTTCATCACTTAATTTGGTTGTATAAATCAGATGACAGTCTGTTAATTGATGCAAAAGCAATGCAATTGCTCCTGTGTAATCATCTTGTTCTTTAATAGAACCATTTCTTTTATGTTTGGTAGAATGGGGAGCTGAGACCAAAATTGGTAAACTTCCTGTTTCGGTATGAAAAGGTCGTTCAGCTTCCGTTATGCCGGTATAATTATTGTTTGCAAATGTTTTTTCTAATTCCGCTGCCATAGAAGAATTTAGTATTTGTGTTTTTTTCATGTTTTCCTCCTAGTTAATAAATGCTTTATATTCCTTTGCTTCTTCCAAGCTTTCCGTTATTGGGAAATGGCAGGCTGTTTGTTGGTTGTCTCTTATAGATGACAAAACTGGCGGCTTTTGTTTGCAAATATCTTGAGCAATAGGGCAGCGCGTATGGAATTTACATCCTGAAGGCGGATCGATAGGATTAGGTAAATCCCCTAGAATCTCTGTATTCTCTCGTTTTTCCGTTTGATAGTCTGGGTCCGGAACTGGTACAGACGACAGAAGAGCTCTCGTGTATGGGTGAGCAGGTTTTTGAAAAATAATATCCTTTTTGCCGGTTTCTACTATCTCTCCCAAGTACATAACAGCAATACGGTCACTAATATAATGAACAGACGGAAGGCCATGACCAATAAACAAGTAAGTCAAATGATATTTATCTTGTAATTCGCGCAGCAGATTTAATATTTGGGCTTGAATGGAAACATCTAAAGCCGAGACAGGTTCATCACAAACTATTAATTTAGGTTTTAAAGCCAGGGCTCTTGCAATAACAATGCGTTGACGCTGCCCGCCGCTGAATTCATGCGGATAACGCTTTTTGTAACTAATGTCGAGCCCTACAATGGATAACAGCTTTTCTACTTCCTCTATTAATTGCTTCCCTTTCACTATATTGAATGACTTTAGCGGCTCTGCGATAATATCAAAAACAGTCATCCTTGGATTTAGGGAAGAAGAAGGGTCCTGAAAGACCATTTGAAAGCCTCTTCGCTTCTCTTTTAATTCTTTTTTAGAAAGAGAATAAATATCTGTGTTATCAAAAATAATATTCCCTTCATCAGGAGGCAGCGCCCCCATGACAATATTTGCAAGAGTTGATTTACCGCATCCTGACTCTCCCACGATGCCAACAGTTTCTCCTTTATTAAGAGTTAAATTCACCCGATCTACTGCTTTTAAATACTGCTTTTTTTTCTTGAAAATTCCTTTGGAAACATCAAAATATTTTTTAATTCCGCTGATTTCTAGTAGAGGAGAATGTTCAGCAGCCATTGGATCACCAACCTTTCTATCTTTCATATAATAAACAACGGACTTGGCTTCCATCCTTGTGACCTATTAATGGAGGATGTTCCGATTCACATCGATCAAATGCTTTAGGGCACCTTGGATGAAATTTACATCCTTTTGGCAGATTAGATGGTGTAGGAACGGTGCCGCTGATGGCGTGTAATTTTTCACCCCATTGGTTGATCTTTGGAGTACTTTTTAATAGCCCTTCTGTATATGGATGTTTCGGCGCATGAAACAACTGTTTGACTTCGCTTTTCTCTACGATTTCACCCCCGTACATCACCATGACACGATCAACCATTTCAGCAACGATACCAAGATCGTGCGTGATAAACAAAATAGCTGTATCTAATTCTTTTGTTAGATCTTTCATCAAACGCAATATTTGTTTTTGAATAGTAACGTCGAGCGCTGTCGTTGGTTCGTCTGCAATTAATAATCGCGGACGGGAGGAAAGAGCCATAGCGATCATCACTCGCTGACGCATGCCTCCGCTTAATTCATGCGGATACGAAGCAAAAACTTTGTCCGGGTTAGGAATGCGCACCTTTTCCAGCCATTCAAATGCAATTTCCTTCGCTTTCTTCTTATTTGTCTTTTGTTGAACTTTTATGGTTTCAATTAATTGGAATCCTATCGAGAAAACAGGATTTAAAGCTGTTAATGGTTCTTGAAAAACCATAGACATATCATTTCTTCTAATCTTCTGATATTTTTTATGCGTTAGTGAAGTTAAGTCCTGGTTATCAAATATAATACTGCCATTGACGATTTTTCCAGGAGATTCAATAAGACCCATAATTGACATGGAGGTCACGCTTTTGCCAGAACCGGATTCGCCAACTAAGGCTACGATTTCCCCTTTATTTATCGAAAAAGAAACATCATTAATAGAAGGGATTACCCCTTTTTCTGTAAAAAAGTGAGTCTTTAGGTGTTCTACTTCTAACAGTGTTTGATCATTTGCCATTGGATTATCCACCTTTCCGGCCTACATTCGTTTTTGGATCAAGTACATCGCGAAGCCAATCCCCTAGAAAAATAATTCCTAAAGTGGTTATCGTTATCGCAATGCCAGGAAATGTTGCCACCCACCAGCTGTCAGCTAGATAATCGCGGCCAGTACTAAGCATACCTCCCCAGGATATTTGTGGAGGTTGTATTCCCATTCCCAAAAAACTAAGGGCAGCTTCAGAAATAATTGTCGTAGCGACACTTAATGTAGAAATAACAATAAAAGAAGAAAATATATTAGGCGCTAAATGACGATACATAATCGTTTTATCATTTACCCCCATCATGTTTGCTGCTTTTACAAAATCCCTTTCTTTAACCGATAAAACTTCCCCTCTTACAATGCGGGCGTAATTAACCCAGTTCGTTATCCCTAGTACAAGGATCAAAGTAAGCATTCCAGGACCAACAATTCCGAGAATAACCAGCGTCATAAGGATGCTTGGTATTGCTAAAAAAGCATCTACAAACCGCATAATGACATTGTCTATAAAACCTCCGTAATACCCTGCCACAATACCAGCTACCAGACCGATTGCACCGGCAATTAACACCGCAGTTATGCCAACGAGCAAGGATACTTGAGCACCATAGACAATTCGACTGAAAATATCTCTTCCTAAGTTGTCTGTTCCTAAAATATGATCGGTTGATCCACCGTCCATCCAGAAAGGAGGCTGCAGCATAGAAGCCAGGTTATTTTCTGCTGGGTTATGCGGTGCGATCCACGGAGCAAATACAGCTACTAAAAAAACACTAAGAACAATAAACAGCCCAACTGTCCCTGTTTTGCTTTGTAATAACAGTCTAATCCATCGTCTTAATGAAGAAAGCCTCTTATGTTCGGACGGGGCAGAAGCCGTTTCCAGCTCCTTATTCTTAAGTGGTAAACCCATAACACCTTACCTCCTTACTTATATTCAATTCTTGGGTCGAGGACTTTGTATAAAATGTCAGCAATAAAATTCATTAATATAACGATTATGGCAATGATAAAGACGGATGCTTGCACAATAGCCATATCTCTGGCATGAATAGCTTGAATGAGCAGCTGCCCAAGACCCGGCCAAGCAAAAATCATTTCTGTAACTAAAGCACCGCCAATTAAAGCGTTTGTCTGCATTGCTGTAATGGTAACCACAGGAATCAGAGAATTCCGAAAAGCGTGCAAATACACAACCGAAAACCAATTAATTCCATTACTTTTAGCAGTTCGAATATAGTCCTGATTTAGCGTTTCTAACATGCTCGAACGTGTTAAACGTGCAATTTGAGCTGCTATCCCTGTTCCTAAAGTGATGGCAGGCAACACTAAATGCGCGTAAGTACCTGTTCCTGAGACGGGGAAAATCTGCAAGTTAACTGCAAAAATTAAAATAAGCATAATACCCAGCCAGAAGTTTGGCATCGCCTGCCCTAGTACAGTACCGCCAGTTATAAACACATCTGTGATAGAGTTACGCTTAAGAGCAGACCATATCCCGAGTGGAATAGCAATACCAATAGCTACAATCATTGATGCAACAGCTAATTCAATCGTGGCAGGCAAACGTTCCAATACTAAACCTAATGCTGGTTGGTTATAGCGAAAAGATTCACCAAAATCCCCCTGAATGACATTCGATATGTAAGTAAAAAATTGAATATAGAATGGCTGATCCAGGTTTAATGCAGCTCTCATGCGGGCAATGTCTTCTTCTGTAGCGTTTTCAGGCAGCATGAGCAGTACAGGATCGCCAGCAAGATAGACTAAACAGTAAACAATAAATACAATGATAAACATCACAGGGAGCAGTTGAATTATTCTTCGCCTAATATAATTGCTCACTCAAGACCCTCCTTATAGAAATGTAGTTTTCATTTTATAATAAAAATTACAAAAATTATAGAAGACTTCTTTATTATTTAGATAAAACAGTTTCTTTTAATACCTTTTTATGATGCAGAAAATCAAGTGCGAACTGAGATAAGAGCGCTGTCCCATAAGTCATAGCCGTTTCATCAATATCAAATAACGGGTGGTGGTGAGAATACATCGTTTCTTTGTTTTTAGGACGGACTCCCAATCTAAAAAACAAACTAGGAACTTTTTTAGTATAATATGAAAAATCTTCCCCACCCATTGACGGAGGGACGACGGATAATTTATTTTCTCCTAAAATATTTGCAGCGGTCGATTTAAAAATAGCAATCATTTCTTCGTCGTTATCTACAGAAGGATACCCTTTTTCATAATCAAATTGATAGTCTGCGCCAAATGCTTGGCATACCCCTGAAATTATTCGTTCCATTTCTTCTTTCACATGCACTTGCACATCTTTTTTTAATGTTCGGACAGTCCCAATCAAGGAGACGGAGGGGGCTATGACGTTTCTAGCGGACCCGCCGCTGATTTTTCCTATCGATATAACGGCGTTTTCTAGCGGGTTAATTTTTCTACTAACAATATGCTGGATCGAAGAAATGAGCTCAGCCGCTACTGCTACGGAATCTACAGTTACGTGAGGGTGAGCAGCATGGCCGCCTTTGCCTATTACTTTAATAACAAATCGATCAGAATTAGCAGTACTAGAATTTGGGCATACAGATATTTCACCAGTAGGCAATGTTGGCTGAACATGTAAAGCGGCAGCAGCGTCTACATTATGAATATTAAGGACATCTTCTTCAATCATTTTTTTAGCACCGCTCAATCCTTCTTCAGCCGGCTGAAAGATTACCTGAATATTACCTTTTTCTATTTCCATATCTTTTAATATTTTCACAGCTCCAAGCATCATTGCAGTATGAGCGTCATGGCCGCACAAGTGGGCTACATTTTTTATCTTTGAGGCATACTCCACTGTTTTTTCATCTTGAATAGGCAATGCGTCTATATCTGCTCTTAACATAACGGTCGGTCCAGGTTTTTTTCCTCTTAGAAAAACCATCAGGCCTGTTCCAGCCATTTTTGTAATTTCAGTAATTCCAAACTCTTTCAGTCTCTTTTTAATAAAGGCACTTGTGTTATATTCTTCAAAGCCCAGTTCCGGGTATTGATGTAAATGGCGTCTCCATTTAGATAATTCATTTTGTAGATTCATAGCTTTAGTAAGTAGTGTACTCATGGTTTCAGCTCCTTATTGTTATCTGCGATAGTATTATTGCAATATCCATGCCAAATGTAATTAATTTATTAAAAATAAACGAGGGATCCTAGTGTCATAGTCAAAAATATAAAATAAAAAGATACATCCCTGAATACAATTTAAAAAAACAATTGGTTAAATAGGTTAATTAATTTACAAATTAACCAATTATTTTTGGTTTTTTTGTTTGAATAATTATTGCTTTCTTTTCATTTTTTTTATAAAATTCGAACTAGTTAAAAGAGGAGGAGCAAAATATGAGCAGCAATAAAAATTTAACGATTGTTTCTCTTTATAAAAACACTATGCTTTCATTTCATGAAGAAGTGACCAATATGTTTGGGAAGGACATAACAACCAGCCTTTATTGTTTTGAGGATGAAACGATTTATGAAGGAATTGAAGGGGATTTACTATTAATTCCCAACTATAAGGTATTTGAAAAAGTCCGTCGTTATATAAAAAATGTAAATGCCGCTGTCATTATTGCCAAGAGAACGTTAAGCGAAACCGGACTGAAAAAGATTAAAAATTTACGTAAAGGAACAAATGCCATTTTATATAACGCAACACTTGAAATGTCACTAGAGACCATCTCTACCATTCACCAGCTTGATGTTAGACAAATTAATCTGATTCCCGCCTATAAAGGAATGAGTCCGTTTCCAGACGTTGATTTGATCATCAGTCCAAATGAAGAACCTGATTACCATCTCGAAAATAAAGAAATTATTAATATCGGAAACCGTATTTTAGACATGACCACCTATATGGATATCATCGCAAAATTGGATATAGACCATCATAAATTCGAAGGAAAGATTAAACGGCATTTTTCTAATATCATACCAATCAGTTATGGGCTAGAGAGAATATTAGATAAAAAGGATTACCTCGAAAACCAATTAGATTTATTTCTTCAGATCGTACAAAACGGAATAATTGCTGTTAATTCTTCTGGTATCGTTACTACCTATAATGACGCCGCTGAGCAGCTGATTAATCGAAAAGCAGAAGAAGTAATTGGCCACCACTTTCAAGATGTTCTTCCAAATATTCAATTTGGCACCATTCTAACGGAGGAACAGGACACAGTGGAAGAAATCATGCAAATTGGCCAAACGTCTACGGTACTAACAATGAACGCTATAAAAGTAGACGAAGAAACAACCGGAGCTATCGCTACTCTTGTGCCATTTCAGGAAACAGAAAAACGGCAGCATCGACTGCGAACGAAAGTAGCGGGTAAAGGGTTTGCTGCAAAATATCATTTTTTCAATATACTTGGAAATTCTCCATCCATATTAAAATCGAAAGATATCGCACAAAGAATGTCTCATTCGGACGCCTCTTTGCTAATTAAAGGAGAAAGCGGTACAGGAAAAGAATTGTTTGCTCAAGCCATTCATAACCACTCACCTAGAAAACAGTATTCATTTGTAGCGTTTAACTGCGCAGCACTCCCAGAACAATTATTAGAAAGCGAATTGTTTGGATATGTAGAAGGAGCATTCACCGGAGCTAAAAAGGGCGGCAAGCCTGGGTTATTTGAACAAGCACATTTAGGAACAATTTTCTTAGATGAAATTGGTGAAATGCCAATGGCTCTTCAATCAAGATTATTAAGGGTTCTTCAGGAAAAAGAGGTCATGAGAGTAGGCGGAGACTCCATTATCCCAATAGATATACGAGTCATTGCTGCAACGAATAGAAATTTAAAAAATGAGGTATTAAGAGGGACCTTCCGTAAAGATTTATACTTTCGATTAAACGTATTACCATTAGATATACCGCCTCTTCGCGAAAGAAAGGAAGACATTCTTCCTCTATTCTCTTTTTTTACGCAAGGTCATGATATTACATTAAGTGAAGACGCATCTAATTTTTTAATAAATCATAAATGGGAAGGGAATATTAGAGAATTAGAAAATTGTGCGAATTACATTATGAACTTTGGAAAAAGATTTATCGAATGCAAAGACTTACCTATTTACAAAGAATGGATAGATTCCGTTGATGATCCATCTATCCCTATGGAAAGTGATATGGAACCGATGCAATTTGGAGAAAAAATAAATTTTATTTTAGATGTGCTTTATCAAGCATATCTCAACAAAAAAAGAATGGGAAGAAAAAAAATAGCGGAAAAAGCGTTTGCAAATCAGCTTTTTATCTCTGAGCAGGAATTGAGAAATTATCTTAAAGAAATGGAAGAAGATGATTTAGTTGAAGTGGGAAAAGGCAGAGCCGGAACCACAATCACAAAAAAAGGGATACAAGCAATAAAGAAATGAAAAGTGTTTAGTTTTCTGTCAAATGTGTTGGTGTGATTGTCACTCGACCATCTCTTTTTAAAAGGCTCTTTTAATAAAAATAGTGATTTCATATAGGCCGCAGAGGGAAATATCTCGCTTTCCGCGGACGAACGCCCGAGCCTCCTCGCGAAAAACCACCACGCTGCGAGGTCTCGGCCACCCATTTTTCCGCAGGAGTCTCGCATATTTCCTCTACTAGGTAAACTATTCCTATTTAGGCTAGAATCTTTCTCACCATTTGTCACCACAATATTTTCTTTTTCAATCGTTCAAAGACTTTAATTCCATAGGACATACGTTTTGCCACTTTAATGGTGTTGTTCAAACCTTCCATGTACCCGCTATTGAACGGGTACATAAATGACTGTAGAATCTCTTGCTTTCAACGTTTAAATGTTTTTATCACCTTGTAAAATGCCTCAATAGTTGAAGCTTTCATTAGGGAACAGACATTCCTCAAGCCCTTGTGCTGCAGTGTTTTTATTGCTCTCATTAATTTATCATTCCTATAATTTACCTCATAAGCTTCCTGTAACCGTGAATCGCTCTGGAGTATTTGATTGACCTTTTGTCGTTCTTCTTCTGATAATTTGTAGACTCAATTCCACAATAGTTTTTTGCTTCGCTTCATTCGAATGCGTTCATTCTTTTCCAGATCATGTTGTACTTTATACGCTTACCGCATCCCCAGCATTTTAAGAGGAGATCTTGCGGGGTAACCCTTTCAGATCCTCTTTAAATGCCTTCTCTCTTTTTCTTGCAGATAGATGATCAACGGTCTCGTTCGAATATGTATTTTGTTTCTTAAATCATTTTCATAAACGGAAAGGAAACATTAGAGAATTAGAAAATTGTGTAAATTATATTATAAACTTTGGTAAAAGTTTTGCTTGGTTTTGAATATGAAGCGAATAAACAAAGAAATAAAAGATGAAACTTCCCACAAGTGTAAGTAAACCTCATGAGAAGCTTTATCCTACTCCTATGAAAAAATTTTATACGTCAAACAAATTATAGCTATCTGTTTCATCTTCTGACTCCATTTGTTTATGTTCTCGTTTAGGCTGCTCTAGTTGGAGTATTTTAAAACCATCAACAACTCGATTACAATATGTTTTTGTATTACTCTTCCAAGACCAATAAGCTAAATAGGTCAATAAACCACCTACTATTGCTTCTAACCCAATAAACAATACTAAATACCCATCCAGGACCCCCCGTAAATGAATGGTCGTAAATAAGAGCGAGAGGAATGTTAGCAAACCAAAATTAAAGCTTGCTGTTCTAGTAATTCTAATTTTCGTTCTGATATAATCTAACTGCCGCCTTTGATTATCATCTTTGGACAGCATAATTAATTTTCTGCCTGAATGTGATTTATCGGAAATGTACTTATTTCTCAACTTTTTTTCTTGCTTTTCAAAAATTTTATCGTCCACTAAATTATCTATTATCAGTCCTAGTGTATAAATGGTAGGCAGAAGAAAAATGAAATGAGAAATAAGTCCCCCATTCATCATAAAAGATTTAATAGTGTTCAGTTCAATCAATTGAAACCCTGTAATGGTAAGGACAAATAAGATTAAAGATAGTAAAAAATGAAAGCCATTAATAATGTGTTCGATAAACATCGTCGTTGTTTTTGCCATTTTTCCCCCTCCTATATGTCTTTTTTATTATTTTTATAGTCTCTTAATGTATTATATATGATGAGATAAACGTTTTTCACGAAAAATCTTTAATAATAAATTTTAATTTGGAGCAATTTGGAGGTGTAAGGTGTGCCGTATGAAAAAGAGCAGGAGTTTTTAGACCGTTTCAATTTTGATCCAAAACCAAGGAGGATTATTACTCCATTAACCGACGGTAAATCCGGCGCCCAAGTCTATATTGTAAGAATGAAAAGAAGTACTGCTGTTGTTAAAATAGAAAAGCAACAAAGCGATGAAACCATAGAAGCAGAGGTACATAATAAAGCAAGAAATGTTGTCGCCAAAAAAAATAATAAAGAATTATTTATTCCCAAAATTATTGATTATAAAAAAGTAGATAATTGGCATGGAGTGTTATATCAATTTGCAGGAAATAGTAAAAGTTATACGTTAAATAATGCTTTAACTGAAGAAAACGACGAATATCTCGAGTCAGTAACCCCAATAATTTCCGAATTTATATATAATTGGAACGAAGAACATAATGATGATAGTATGAAACCTTTTGATCTAGTTAAGCAAACAATGGGTTATAGGTTTATGGACCATAAACTATTAAAGGCTTTTAAAAAATTAAACATCAGTACAGACGATAACTTTATTAAATTTAATGAATCAGGAATGATTTTTCCTAACCCTGCTAAATTTTTTACACATGAATCATTATGGCAGAACTCTTGGATTGAATGTACTATTGCTGATAGTCACGGCGACTTTCATGGAAATAACATTATTATTTTAAACAATAAATCTTTTTCCATTATTGATTTTGCTGAGTACCAAAATAACACCAATATATTTTATGATGAAAGATACTTAGAACTCCATTTATTAATGGATTATTTATCTTTTAACACAGAGGCAGAAAGACAATTTTGGCATCAATTATGTTCTGGGTTAACGAAGAAATTAAATGAAGATCCATATATTCCGAATATGAAAGGGAGCCTCATTTTAAGGACTTTTTTTACTTCCATCAGAAAAGCACTTCGTCACCAATTTACTGATGAACATTTCCTATCCTTATGCGAACCTTCTTATTATTTAGCAGGTGTGGCTGCTGGGTTGAATTTCGTTCGTAAAACGCCTGATCCACTTAAGAAATTTGCAGCATTTATATATACAGCTTATAATTTAGAAGCTGCCATTAAACATGAACAAATTGACTTAGATTTGCCTAATGAACAGGGAATTCCGTTGGATTGGCCTAAGCCGGCACCAACTAATGATAATTCTATGCAAAAAGATATTTACAGCAAAAAAGTAAATCGTTTGCTTGAAATATTAAAAACTCGAGACCTTAACTTTGCTGTTCAGCCAATCGTTCATTTACAAACGGGTCAAGTGGATGCCGTTGAGTTTTTATGCCGGGACCCAGAGGAAATACTTATGCCTGATGAAATTTTTCAAATAGCCAGAGACCATAATAAACTTTCTTCTCTAACAATACTTGGATGTGAGAAGCTTATTGATAAAGTAGATTACATTAAACCTTTTGTAAATAAAGGTATATTTGTAAATTTAGAAGCAGACTTAACATTGCCGATCTTAGAGCAGTCAATTAAAGAGTTATTAAAAAGCGGAGAACAAATTGTTATTGAAGTTACCGAGTATGAGCGTAAAGCCCTGGCCTATATTTGGCGGGGAATGGCTGATGAAGAAGGATTTTCGACCGCAATTGATGATTTTGGAAGAAAGCAATCTTCGATGGAAGAAGTTTTAAAAATGAAACCTGATTATATTAAAGTTGTTATTGATGATATTGATAAGTATGGTCCTAGGGCTATAAAACATTATATAGAACAAAACAAAGAAAGTAACCTGAGTACGTTTGAAAAGATAGAGTTTATTGTTGAAAAAATAGAGAATCCTGATCAAATCAAGAAAGCAATAAACTTGGGGATAAATTATGGACAAGGCTTTTATTTCTCTCGCCCTTGTTTAGTTGATGAAATACCTGTAAAGGAATGGGTGAAAGGGTTTCACTCAAAACTGATAAAATCATAATAAAAAACAATAGGTTGTGGTCATTATGGATTTATTAAAGCTGGATACACTTAATTCAGCTATTCACTTTGCTGCTAAAGCGCATCGAAATCAAGTACGAAAAGGAAATAAGTTACCGTATATTACACATTCTTATGCAGTGGGGATGCTTCTTAGTCAATCAGGCTGCGAAGAGGATATTATTATAGCGGGCATTTTGCACGATACGATAGAAGATACTTCCATCACGAAAAGTGATGTACAAAGAGAATTTGGTGAGCGTGTGACTTCTATTGTCGAGGGATGCACAGAAAATAAATCATTGATGTGGGAGGATAGAAAACAACAAACGCTTGATTTTTTAAGCACAGCCCCGATTGAAGTGTGTATGGTTACATGTGCGGACAAATTACATAACATCAGAGAGACCGTTACAGATTTTGAGCAAGTTGGTGAAAACATTTGGAACCAATTTAACAGAGGAAAAGAGAAGCAGAAATGGTATTATGAAAGCCTTGTGAATGTATTAGAAAACCGATTAATGGCATTTCCTTTGTACCCTTTACTCATAGAAGAAGTGGCGAAACTTTTTAACAAGAAATAATACGGTATAAGCTTTAGGATAATCTTGGTCTTTAGATGTTAACGATAAAGGCAACATGAGATTCATTTATTTATGCTCTTATGTAAGAATAGTAAATTGAAAATGTGCCTAAATTCTTTGTAGAAAAATACGGTTTTCTCCAACATTATCTTTTCCAATAGACGAATAACAATTTCGAGTTGGGTTCCGGATTAACCCCCTTGATTTTGGACACATACTCTATTTATCTAGCATAATCCATACTTTATCTCTTCTTTTGTCTTCGGGGAGGATCACCGTGTTGTCAAGGACCACTTACGCTATCGCGTTGGTCGGCCTTGACAAGCCTCTCCAAATAGGTGGATTTAATAAAGCCGACATTCTTTTCACCATTGTCTTACAACTAGGACATGAGCTCTGGATAATACTCTGCATTTTTTTCAATTTCATACCAATTTTTATCTTCAACTCTAGATATCCATGGACATACAATCCCTGCACCAGCAGCTTTGGCATTTCCTTGTTGCTCTAATAATAAGACTTCGATTTTCTTATTAGCCAAACGGTAGACTGCACTCGCTCCAACAATTCCACTGCCAATCACCATGACTTTCATGAGCACAATCCCCTATAGATTTCTTAGTCATTTCTTAGGGATCCTAATTTTGATTTATCCTGTTCCTCTTTTTCTACCAGAGTCCCTTTGCTGTCTTGGCGATAAAGCACCCACTCGTTTACAAGTTCAAATGTCCTTTTCACAGTAATGTTGCTGACATCAAAATTGTGTTGACAGTTCTTTACTCAGATTCCCATTCTCCAGGTTCTGTCATTTTTCTAAAATATTTTCTGAATATTATTATTGTTTTTAAAGGAGTTTATACACGTTAAAAACAAATAATGCTCAGGTTTAAAAAAACGATATAGTTATGCTCTCCCACCTCTATGTTCGGTAGGTATTAAAATCCACTTTCTCCCTCCCCTGTTTAATTTGATGGATTTAACAAAATCATTCATGAAGGTGTAAGGTAAGCACAAAAATCAAAAAGTGTGTTAGACAACCTTTAAAGTCTAATAATTTATTTGATCCTAGCACATAACTTAGCTATCTTGTATTTCTATCTATCCTTATACACAGATATAAAATGACTATAAATAAATAAATTCAATTCATTTCAAACTATTTAATTGCTTTTATACTTAAAAAACTTATTGATTCTCACCTTTGTTTATCCCCTACTTTTTACGATTCCTTTTATTATATAACTCATCCTCAACTTCAATATCATTTATTGGATCACACTAAACTGGCATGTTATTTGCATTAATAAATAGTAAAGGAGGTGAGTGAGTGAGACATTTTATATTTGCAACCCACGGTCATTTATCTGAGGCTATGATGTATTCTGTGGAAATGATACTTGGAAAAAAAGATAATTTGGATTATATCACAATGGAACCTGAGACAAGTATACAAGATATCAAAAAATCTTTTGTTAAGATTATTGAAAAAAAACCTCTAAAAACCGATTGTATTGTCTTAACAGATATTTTGGGAGGAAGTATTACTAATGTAATGGCCGAATTTATTACCCAAAAAGGTGTATATTTAGTGACCGGGATAAACCTTCCAATGGTCATTGAACTAATGAGTGGAAGTGAATGGATAAGTACAGAAGAGCTTATAGAAAATAGCGTTGCTCAAGGGAAAAATGGGATCGTTTATATTAATCATGCATTAAAAAATCAGTAAAAGGAGGTAATTTTCATTGATTAAACTAGTAAGAATTGATGATCGTTTATTACATGGCCAAGTAGCCTTTGCTTGGTCGAGCCACTACAGTATCAATATTATTGTTGTAGCAAATGATAATGCAGCAGAGGATGTTACCAAACAAATGGCTTTGAAAATGGCTAAACCAACAGGTGCAAAACTGTATATAAAATCTGTCAAGGAAACGATTGATATTCTTCCAAAACTTTTAGATCCCAAATTTAATGCGTTAATAGTTGTAGAATCAGCAGTAGATGCTGCAGAGCTGGTGCTAGCTAGTGATGCTATTACTAGTGTAAATGTAGGAGGTATACGAATGGCAGAGGGCAAAAGAATGATTTCTCGAGCTGTTGCTGTAAATGAAAAAGATATTCAATTTTTACAAAAGATAGAAAATAAAGGTATCGAAGTTGAAATTCGTCAGGTGCCTAATGATAAAAAACAAATATTTAAAGATTTAGTGTAAAAAAGACTTTTAGCGAACAAGGGGGATTTTATGTTATTAGAAGCTATACTAATAGGCCTGATAGGAGCTATTGGAATTTTAGATGGGCGAATTTTTGGTCAGACAATGATAGAAAGACCATTAGTGCTTGGCCCTGTCGTTGGACTAATTTTAGGGGATTTGCAAACCGGAATTATCGTAGGGGCAACTCTTGAATTAGTGTGGATGGGAATCGTTGGGATTGGTTCGGCAACACCACCTGATGTTACAACAGGCGGCGTTTTGGGTACGGCTTTTGCAATAATGACAGATAGTGGACCAGAAGTAGCTTTAGCTTTAGCTGTTCCTATTGCCATTTTAGCTCAATCTCTTGGAATCCTTGTTCGAACGGTAAACACTTTTTTTATCCACCGAGCAGATACGTATGCGAAACAAGGAGACACTGGAAAAATTACATTAATGCATTGGCTTGGGGTATCACTGTTTTTCCTAAATGGTTTTATACCAAACTTTTTAGGAATTATGGTAGGTTCTGAAACTGTAGAACGGTTTGTAAACAGTATACCCGTATTTATTACCGGAGGTCTTGAAGTGGCCGCAGCTATGTTCCCTGCACTAGGTTTTGCTTTACTCCTTCAAATGACGTTTTCTATGAAACTGTCACCTTATTTCTTTCTAGGTTTTGTGCTGGCAGTGTATTTTGGGGTTGATATCACTGCGATAGCAATAATTGGTGCGATTGTAGCAGTTATCCTCTATCAAATCGATCAGTCTAAAGATGATGAAGGGGAGGTCGCTTTGTAATGGATTCTCAAAAAAAACAGAAACAACAGATTACAAAAAAGGATCTACGAAAAGTATTCTGGAGATCTTTTACATTGCAGGGATCATTTACGTATGAACGAATGCAAGCACTAGGCTACCTTTATTCCCTTATTCCCATATTAATGAAGATTTATCCCAAAAAAAGAGACAGAGCCGAAGCTTATCAAAGGCATCTCGCATTTTTTAATACGACTCCTGCAATTTCAAGTTTTATTATGGGCATTTCAGGAGCGATGGAACAGCGAAACGCAAAGGATAGGGAGAATTTTGATCCGTCGAGCATAAATTCAATAAAAGTGGCTTTAATGGGACCTTTTGCAGGAATTGGCGATTCTTTTTTCTGGGGTACATTCCGAGTAGTTTCGGCAGGTATTGGAATTTCTCTCGCAAATCA
This sequence comes from Alteribacillus sp. YIM 98480, assembly GCF_009765375.1. Lineage (GTDB taxonomy): Bacteria > Bacillota > Bacilli > Bacillales > Marinococcaceae > Alteribacillus. Next base: position 48,273 of record NZ_VTOK01000001.1, on the reverse strand, counting down.
AGGGAATATCTTAGGCCCAATTCTATTTTTACTCTTATTTAACATTCCTCATTTTTTAGCTCGTTACCATGGGACTTTTATTGGTTTTAATAAAGGAACAGATTTATTAAATACTATGCAGGAGAAAGGCCAATTTGAACGATTATCATTTAGTGCTTCCGTTTTAGGGCTTATTGTAATAGGAGCAATGACAGGAACATTAATAGATTTAACAACACCACTTGAATTTAACATGGAAGGAGCAGAAGTAAGCATTCAAGAAACATTAGACGAAATATTGCCTAAACTCCTACCGCTTAGTTTAACATTATTTATGCTTTATTTGCTGAAACGTAACGTGAAAGTAAACTATATCATGCTAAGTATTATTGTTGTTGGTGTTTTGACATCTGCATTAGGAATTTTTTAAAGAGGTGAAGACAAAATGGCAGTAAATTTAATGCATCAATATATATTAGAAGAAAAAGATATTTTAAAAAATATTATTTTAAATAGAAAGAATGTTTCGAAAAATGGTGTTGACATTTTAAGAGATCCACAAGTAGAACAAATTTATATTATTGGTTCGGGTACATCGTATCATGCTGCTATTGCGGCAAAAGAAGTATTAGGATTTACTACTGGAAAACAAATTCTTACTATGTATCCAACACATTTTGTGTTAGAGAATATCCCGTCTCCTAAAAGTACTGTGGTGATTGGAATATCTCAGGGAGGAAAAAGCTTATCAACTATCAATGGCTTGAAAAAGGCTCAAAAATTAGGAATAAAAACAATAGGAATGACGGAATATGAAAACAGCGATCTTGCCCGATTAGCAGATCAGTATATACCTATATCAGTTGGTTCAAGAGAAAATGCTGGTGCGAAAACAAAAGGATATGTTGCTACTGTTTTAACACTTATGGTATTAGGGACAGAAACTGGTCAACACCGGAAGATCATTGATAACCGTACCTACCAACAACTTATCGATAGAATTGAAGCTAGTGTTGAGAATATTAATCGTATTATCACTTCTTCAGAAAGATGGTTTGGTGATATTGGAAATGATTTTTTAGAAGCAAAAGAAATCATGGTAGTTGGCTACGGCACTAATTATGCAACAGCTATGGAAGGGGCTTTGAAATTATTAGAGACAGTTCGTTGTCCCGTTATCGGCTATGAAATGGAAGAGTATATGCACGGCGTTTATAATTGTATTAACGCTGACAGCTATCTGATATTTCTTGCTGCTAACCATAAAGATAAAGAACGAATATTGCAACTGCGGAACTTTTTAGGTAATATAACTAATCATTGTTATGTGATTGGTAAGAATAGCACATTTAATCATTCAAAAAGAGATTTAGCATTGTCGATTGAGGATGACCCATTTTTCAGTGTATTTGAATATATTGTACCATTACAAGTTCTTGCTTCGTTACTTTCTAACAAAAAAGGCGTAGATCCAGCTGTCCCAAAATTTCCTGATTTCCATCAAAAAATGAAAAGTAAAGTATAAACGGTTTTTGCCGTATACCTGCCTCTTGGCAGGTATGCGGAATTGTTTATTGTTTATATGGAGTTGATACAAGTGAACAAAGAACATTTAAAAAATGTATTAATAAAAAACTCGATTGTCAATGCTAATAAGAATTTTCCACAAGGGACATCAGCAGCTTATCTTGTAGACCATTTTCAACTTGACCGTAGTGCAGCAAGCCGTCTTTTGAATGAATTTGTTCATAAAGGAGAAGCTATCAAGATTAATTCCCGGCCAGTTCTATTTTACGATAAAAAGACACTAGAAAGTGTTTTCGATATAAAATGCAGCCACTCGACTTTTAAAAATGAGGAAGAGTTTCATCATTATTTCTTACCAGAGCAGAAAATGAAAGACCCTTTTAAAAAGTTTATTGGCTCTTCAAGTAACATCATAAATATAGTAGAACAATGTAAAACAGCTATTAGTTATCCTCCTAATGGACTTCCAATACTTCTAACTGGAGATTCGGGTGTGGGAAAAAGCTATTTGGCCCAGCTTATTTACGAATATGCATTAAATAAAAAATTAATTCCCGATAAAGCTAAGTTCGTTACTTTTAACTGTGCAGAATATGCGGATAATCCTGAATTAATCACCTCCAAGTTATTCGGATATGAAAAAGGAGCTTTTACTGGAGCTGATACGAATAAAACTGGAGTTATTGAAGAAGCAGATGAAGGAATATTATTTCTGGATGAAGCTCATAGACTTTCAGCAGAAAGTCAAGAAAAGCTTTTTTTATTAATGGATAAAGGTGTGTTAAACCCACTAGGAAATAACCAAATTGAAAGAAACGTTAATGTACGAATTATTTTAGCTACGACTGAAGCTCCAAAAAACGCTTTTTTACCTACCTTTTTTAGACGAATACCTGTCGTTATACATTTACCATCATTTGACCAACGCTCTTTGAGTGAAAAGATATCAATGATCGTGAAATTCTATAAAGATGAAAGCGAGAAATTAAAAAAACAAATCAAGGTGCAAAAAAATGTTATTAACACATTAGTTAACTATAACCCTCCCGGTAATACAGGAGAATTAAAGAATATTATTATGTACTCTTGCGCCAGATCATTTCAGGATGATGAAGAAACTAATAAAAACCCGTATATATCGGTAAGAATTAAACACCTTCCAGAGTCACTTATTAATGAATATATAGAACAGCAGAATATGACAAGGTATCAATATCAAGGCGTGATTTCCGATAATGTCTGGATTGATCCAAGCTACTCTAAAAATACAATAGAAAGCTTTTTATCAGAAGCAGAAAACTGTTTAAATAATTTAAAAGCACTTTTGGAAAATAGGATGAAAGATAAAGATAAGCTTAAAATGCCCCTATTATTAGAAGAAGTAGAAAATCATCTAGAAGCTCTATTAGAATTATCCTTAACAAACGATTCCAAGCAACGTCTGACTATTATTGAAAAATTATTATCTGGAGTAATGGAAATTTCCGACTATATATTATACCCTAATAAAACAGTCACTAAGTTAGCCCGTTATCTTTTGTATTCAACAGAATATATAATGAATGTCAATATAGACAATAAATTATTTTATAATTTATTTGAAGAAATCTATGAATTATTCCCTAGAGAAATCAATCAAACCCTTCTACTGGCAGAAGAATTAGAAAATGCCCTTGGTATAGAAATGAATATTTTTGATCAATGTATTACAGCTTTATATTTACGAAGCTTAGAAACTGCAAAAGATAATAATAAAATGAAAGCAGTTATTGTATGTCATGGGGAAAAAACTGCAAGCAGTATAGCAGGTGTCGCTAATCGCCTGTTAAACAGGCACATCTTCCAGGGCTTTGATATGCCAACGGAAGTATCTATGCTGGATATCACAAAAAAAATCAATCAATTTTTAAAAAGCGTTGATACAAGTAAAGGTGTCATTGTCTTTGTTGACATGGGGTCACTCACACAATTATCTGAACGTATGGAAAATGTATCCATGGGGCCGATCGGACTTGTTAATAATATCACGACATCTATGGCCATTGAAGCCGGAGAATATATTGTGCAGGAAAAGCCTTTAAAAGAAATTGTAGAAAAAATAACAGTAAACCAAGTACCAACTTATCAGTATATAAAGTCTTCTGACAAGAAAATGAACGTGATTGTAACGACCTGCGATACTGGAGTTGGAACAGCAGTAAAGTTTAGAGAGTTATTGGAAAAAGGATTTGAAAACTGCGAAAATATTAAAATTTTAGCCCATGATTTTTTAAGTCTAAAACAAAAGGGGTTAAGTGCAGAGCAATTTCAACAATACAACGTGTTGGGCATCGTTGGTACAGTAAATCCAGAGGTACATGGTATTCCATTTGTGGCAATTGAAGATATTATCACTGGGGAAAACCAATATAAGTGGTACCAAATATTAGACCCCATACTCCCCAAAGAAACCATTTCACATTTGAATAAGAATATATTAAAATTATTTTCCATTCAAAGTGTTATTGATCATTTAACAATTCTTAACCCGGACAAAATCATTCATCATGTAGACGAAACCATTACAGTGCTTCAGGAAGAGTTAGATATGACGTTAACGAACTCATCCAAAATCAGTCTATACGTTCACTTAAGTTGCCTAATCGAAAGATTAGTAAAGAAACAGCCTATTGAAACGTATCACGATATGGAAGCGTTAGAGTTAAAACACCAATACTTTATTCATAAAATCAATGACGTTTTCAAAAACATCGAACTTACTTATGGAGTTACTGTTCCTACAAGTGAGATTGGTTATATTTATGATATTATCAAAAACACTAACTTAAATTTTCAATATTAAATTTATTGGTAAATTTTATTTTGGCTGCCTTGTTTTGCTTGGCAGCTTTTTATGTTGATTTTAGCTCGTTGTGGCTTTCAACCATTACGCTACAACATCTTATATTACCATAAAATTATATTTAAATATTTTGATAGCAGAGACACTCCTTATTGTACAGGTAGCAGTGTAAATGACACTACCTAAGTCTCAACTGAAATGTTTAAGACACGATAGTATAAAGTTTTTACAGATTAATTAAGTACTCGGGAATATAGCTTTTGTTGTTTCAAAATTAGAAACAACAAACCTTTTGAGTATTGTTTAAAAGACGTTATTCGGTTAAAGCATAGCACGCACTATAAAGATAAAGTGCAAATAAAAACATCCACTCAATAATTCGGGAAGGGTGGATGTAATATATTCTCAGGATAAATAGTATTTTCTTGCGTGCTATTTAATATTTTTAAGTGCTTTATTTCGTACGAAGTCAAGGTGACGATACATGCTAGTATAAGCTTCTATAGGATCTCTTTTCTTTAATGCATGGTAGATGTCAACATGATAGTTCACTGTTTTTTCTAATTCTCTATCTTCCAAAGGAATTTGATCTAACACTTTATCATGAAAGTTTTGTAGTGGATCCATTATCCCTTCAAACAGAGGGTTTCGAGCACTATGAGCGATAATTTTATGAAATTGCTTATCCACTTTTGAAGAGTCATCAGTTGGCAAGGATTTCATTTCTTCAATTGTTTCCCATAGTTTTTCAAGTTCTTGTTCCGTGATTTTCTCTGCTGCTAATGTCACTAAACCAAGTTCCAAGGCTATTCTTATCTCAATTATAGACCGCACATCACCAGCAGACAAAGCTAACATCATTGCAAAAGGCTGACTGCCTACTTTATCAGAAAAAAAAGTACCGTTACGGGTTCCACGGTTCACAATTCCTAAAACTTCTAAGGAAGTTAGAGCTTCACGAATGACCGGCCTGCTTACATTACATATCTCCATAAGTTCTAATTCTGTTGGGATTTTATCCCCAGGTTTAAGCTTTTCTGTAACAAGAAGATTTATAATTTCATCTATTACTTGTTTTGAAAGGGATTTTCGACTAAGAGATTTCATATCCATCATCATCTCTTTGTTAGTCATATCCTTTCCTCCTAACATTCGAATTTTCTATTTGCTTTGTTTCAGTTCTTATACGTTTTAAGCCATTTTTATTACATCACATGCCAAGTTTGTTCTCAACCGTTTAACAAGGTAAGCTGAACCCCCTAAAAAGGTATGTGGTTCATATATATAACACACTTCTCTATAATGACATCGATAATTAAACAAAGAGGAGTAAACTGGTAACTCGTCTTCAGTTCCCCCCTCTTATAAGTATATACCATCCGTATACTCTAAATGTCACAGTTACCTTAATTCTTGTCCTTACTGCATTAATTCTAGTTTTATTATATCATTAGGCTGTTCAACTTGTCGTAAATTGTATCAAATAAAAGCGTTATTACTGTTTTTATGTTACAGGAGCTGGATTAAATAAACTGAGATCATTGTGAATACCCCAATGATCCGCCCACGTTTCTTTATGGCCGCTGGCTACATCTATGATATAATCAAATATTTCCCAGCCTACTTCTTCAATAGCAGCCTCACCTGTGGCAATGGTGCCTGCATTTACATCAATTAAGTCATGCCATTGCTGGGTTAATGCATTCCTAGTTGCGACTTTAACCACAGGAGCCATAGACAAACCATAAGGAGTACCTCGTCCAGTCGTAAATACTTGTAGATGCATACCTGACGCTAATTGCAGTGTTCCGCAAACAAAATCACTAGCTGGTGTTGCAGCGAAATTCAACCCTTTTTTCGTCGCTCTCTCTCCTGGGGATAATACATCCACAATTGGACTGCTTCCGGATTTAGCAATGGATCCAAGAGATTTTTCCACAACATTTGTAAGGCCGCCTACCTTATTTCCAGGGGACGGGTTAGCACTTCTATCTGCTTCTCCTTTTTGTAAATAATGATCGTACCATCTCATCTCCTCTATTAAGGCTTTTCCAACATCCTCATTTACAGCTCTTGGCGTTAACAGGTGGATGGCATCCCGGACTTCGGTCACTTCAGAAAATAAAACGGTGGCACCTGCACGCACCAAAAGATCTGCAGCATACCCCAATGCTGGATTTGCTGTTACTCCTGAAAATGCGTCACTTCCTCCGCACTGCATTCCGATAACTAAATCTGAAACTGGACATGTGACACGGTTACGCTTATTTAATCTGGCAAGTCTTTCATCTGCCATTTCCATAATAGAGTCAATCATATTTGTAAAGCCAATTTGATCCTGCAAGGATACAATATCTTCCGTACTTCCATCGGGGGTTAATCTGGTCGGAACAAGCTTTTCACATCCTAATCCAACTACCAGGACTTCCCCGCCGAAATTGGGATGCACCGCCATATTTTGAACGGTCCGAATAGGAATTTCAGCTTCCGGTGCATTTATAGCCACCCCGCATCCGTAATTATGATTTAAAGGAACAACATCATCAACGTTGGGATATTTCGGAAGAATTTCTTCTTTTATTCGCTTTACAGCATAATCTAATACACCGGCAACGCATTGAACACTAGTGGTAATTCCTAATACATTTTTGGTTCCGACTGTGCCATCTTCATTACGATAGCCTTCAAAAGTATAACCTTCAAGCGCTTCAGCTTGCTCCGGCACTTTATTAGCGATAGGCAGGTCATCTAATTTTGGCGGAGTGTTCATAACCACTAAAGATTCTTTCACCCAGCTGCCTTTTTTGATTGTACTATGAGCAAATCCAATCACTTCACCGTAGCGTACAATAGGTTCATCTTTTTCCAGATGTATTAAAGCTACTTTATGTCCTTCCGGGACATATTCGGTTAATGTAAGGCCGCACGAAAAAAGTGTTCCTTCCGACAACCCGCCAGCGTTAGCAATAATAGCGACATTGTCTTTGTCATTTAGTTTAATATACCGTGGGTTGTTTGTATTATCAGACACCGGATCACTCTCCTTTTGTCATTGTTTGTACTTACCTGCAACAACTATCAAACGACTAATGAGGCAGCCTTAACAGCTGCCGCCATCAATTATGATTAATGCAAGAACCTTGTTATCTTACGAGACATGGACGCTTGTTGTCGAATGTCCAATTCGAAATAAGATATTGCATTGCGATGGAGTCATCTCTTGCTCCAAGCCCCTCTTTCTTATAAACCATATGAGCAGCTTCGATTTGCTCCATATCCACTTCCACACCAAGACCAGGTTTTTCTGGCACTTTAATTTTACCGCCTTCAATTTTTAATGGTTCTTTGGTTAAACGCTGGCCGTCCTGCCAAATCCAATGAGTATCGATAGCCGTAATGTCTCCAGGTGCCGCAGCAGCTACGTGTGTAAACATTGCAAGCGAAATGTCAAAGTGATTATTGGAATGAGAGCCCCATGTTAGTCCCCAATCATTACACATTTGGGCAACACGAACGGAACCTTCCATCGTCCAAAAGTGGGGGTCAGCCAGTGGTATATCTACAGCCTGCAGCTGCACGGCATGTCCCATTTGGCGCCAGTCGGTCGCAATCATGTTCGTTGCTGTTGGAAGGCCGGTTGCTTTTCTAAATTCATTCATTACTTCACGAGCAGAAAAACCATTTTCCGCGCCGCATGGGTCTTCTGCATATGCCAACACATTGTGTTGACCTTTACAAAGTTTAATTGCTTCATCTAACGACCAAGCACCGTTTGGATCTAAGGTGATGCGTGCTTCAGGAAACCTTTCAGACAACGCATTCACCGCTTCGATTTCTTCTTCTCCGCGAAGTACTCCGCCTTTAAGCTTGAAATCACGGAATCCGTAACGGTCATATGCCGCTTCAGCCAGTCGAACGACAGCTTCAGGAGTCAATGCTTCCTCATGACGCAGACGGAACCAGTCATTATCTGGATTTGGATCACTTACATACGGCAAATCCGTTTTGTTACGATCACCGATATAGAACAAATAACCAAGTGTTTCCACTTCTGTTCTCTCTTGACCGTCACCAAGCAGTGCAGCAACAGGAACATTCAAATATTTTCCGAGCAGATCGAGCAATGCAGCCTCCAATGCAGTTACTGCATGAATCGTAATTCGTAAATCAAAAGTCTGGGATCCGCGCCCTGAAGAGTCACGGTTTGCAAACGTTTCTCTTACCTTTTTTAGAATGTTTTTATAGTTACCGATTGATTCGCCAGCCAACAATGCTTTTGCATCTTCTAATGTTTTGCGTATGCCTTCCCCGCCGGGAACCTCACCAACCCCAACGTTTCCGCTGTTATCCTTTAAAATAACAACATTTCTTGTGAAAAACGGGCCATGAGCACCGCTTAAATTAAGAAGCATACTGTCACTTCCAGCGACTGTATAAACAGAAAGATCAACTAGTTTCGGTGTTTCATTCTTTGTTTTCATATGAGATTGCATAACTAATCTCTCCTACTTTGTATTTTCTATTATTTGGAAACATGGTTTACGAGGCGTTTTGTTCAGCCGCCTTTTTCGTTCTGCGACTGTCGATTATGGCATAAGTTACAGATCCGATAATCAAGATCCACAATACTAAGGCAATAGGTCCTTTTGTAAAAAAGATCGTTAAGTCTCCACTGCTTCCTTTTAGGCTATCAACGAAATATTTTTCTGCTTCCGTTCCTAATATAAAACCAATTAAGAAAGAAGGAATCTGGACACCAATTTTAGGGAAAATGTAACCTAATAAACCAAATAATAAAAGGGTCCAAACATCAAACATCACACCGTTGTTAATAGCATAGGAACCAACCACACAAGCTACAACGATAATCGGAAAAATGAGGTACTTGGGAATGAAAACGATTTTTGCAAAATATTTGATGGAGAAAAACATCAAAATAAACATAACAATATTTGCAATAACTAGAGAGAAAACAATCCCGCTCCATAGATCTTGGTTGGACGTAATAAATAGTGGTCCAATTTCAATTCCCTGTAATAAAAATGCTCCTATCAAAATAGCTGTGGTACTATCTCCAGGTATGCCTAAAGAAAGCAGCGGAATCAAAGCACCACCAATTAAACCATTGTTCGCAGACTCACTAGATACCAGTCCTTCCGGTTCTCCTGTTCCAAGCTTCTCAGGGTTTTTGGAGAAGTTTTTGGTTTGAGAATAAGCCGTGATAGAAGCCGCACTTCCACCTACACCCGGCAGCATCCCTACAAAGGTTCCGATAATAGAAGAGCGTATAACATTTATTTTTTGATTTTTAAAAAGTTTAAAACTAAATTGAGTGTTCTTATTTCCTTTTTGAAGGTCAATTTTCTGATGAGAAGCTGCTTTCATCCCTTCTTCAGACTCTTGTAAGATTTGCCCGATCGCAAATAAACCAATCAACACGGGCAAAAGAGAAAAACCGTAGACCAATTGATCTTCTAAGCCTGGGGGTACAAGCCGCATTTCATTGTTATCGGTAAATGTACCAATGAGACTGATAAACATACCGAGAAGACCGCTGAAAATTCCACCGAGTAAGCTTCCTTTTGATATAGAAGCAATAACCGTTAAGGCAAAAACAATAATTAAGAACTTTTCCACCGAAGAGAAATCAATGGCCACAGACGCTAGTACCGGTGCAAAAAAATATAAAATAGTTAAACTAAAAAATCCACCTATAATAGAAGCCGTGATCCCTACTTTTAACGCTTTTTCCCCTTCTCCTTTTTTGGTCATTGGGTATCCGTCAAAGGTTGTACATAAAGAGGAAGGAGTACCTGGAATATTTAATAAAACAGCGGGTACTAAACCGCCGCTAATTCCACCGACGTACAAACCAATTAATAAACCAATGGAGTCAATCATGTCCAGGGCATATGTAAGGGGCAAAAAGATAGCAATGGCCATCGTAGCGGTCATCCCGGGGATGGCACCCATCACGATTCCTATAAAAACACCTAAAAAACATAGTAAAACAGACAACGGGGTTAGTATTTCAAAGATTGACATTGGCGTCCCCCCTTTATGGCAAAGTTATATCAAACAACTGTCCAAATACATACCAAACAATGATCGTAGTAGCCAGTGAGTTTGATATCGAAATCATTATAGTTCTTTTTCTTATATTTCCGATATATAAGAGCGTGACTAAAAACATAAAGATCACACTAGCTGGTATAAAACCAATTATTTCAAGCGTTGAAGCATAGACAACTAATAATACTGCCGTTCCAAATAGTTTTACTTTATCAAAATTATCTACAAAAAACTTAAAGTTAAAGGTTGATAAGTTCCCATTTTTTACTCTTTTTATGATGTTCGTGATTAAAAGAACCATGCCTAAAATAAGAAGAATACTTATAATAATTCTCGGGAAAAGGAGATGATAATTGTTGTATGATAATTCAATAGTTAAGAGATCACTCACATCCCTCACCTTCCTCCTCTGAAAATAGAGGGACTGTCCCATAAGCAGTTCTCGACCAACACAACTGGGATATACTCGTTTTCCACAGACGCTATTAAGCTCCTCTTAAGAAAACTCGCTCACTGCAGGGTTTTAACAGTGCCGCCTATCACGTTGAAGTTTAGTATATCCCAGTTGTTAGATGACCCAACTAACCTTTTGAGACAGGCCCATGTTCCAATAACTTATTTGGCGATATCATTTAAGTCTGGCGCCTGTTCAATAACAGAACGGATTTTGTCTCTTTTTTCAAGTAAATATTCTTCTGCTTCTTCTGCTGGCCTATGGTTAACAATGTATGTGTTTGTATTTAAATCCTCTTCATAATCTGGGTTTTCCACAACTTCAGCTACTGCATTATCTAAGGCAGCTGCAAAGTTAGAATCTACGTCTTTTGGCATTAAGAAGAAGAATTCTTTGTCAAACACAAACTCCTCGCCATCAACTGTAATTCCTTGCTCATTAAATGTAGGTACATCAAATCCTTCTACTCTTTCACTCGCTGATACACCCAAAAACTTCATTTTAATCTTATCTTCTACCCCATCTTCCGTGTATTGGTTATTAGCACCAATAGAGCCATGTATGATGTCAGCATTTCCATCCCATAAAGCTTGGTCTTTGTCCTCCTGAGATCCTGTTACGTAAGCATGAATACGATCAGATATTTCAGTTCCAAATTCCTGCTCTACCCATAAGTAGTAAGCATCAAATGTAACTTCTGATACACCACCGGCCTCAACTGCTACGGTGATGGTTTCATCCGGATTTTCTTCTAACCATTCAGCCGATTCAGCCATTGTATCATAAGGAGCGTCTGCACTAGTTAAGAATGCGTTCCCTGGATTGATGGAAACCATTGGACCAATCGTCCAGTTGTCAAGTTCGTCCTTTTCATCAAAACTTCCATATTCTACACCTAAATAAGCCATGTCATGGAAAAACATGATCGTACTGCCATCATCTTTTGCTTTACCCAGTTCGTCAAATGCACGGAGTGCACCAACTGCATCTACTTTCATGTTCGTATCCAAAACTTCTTCTGTATATCTGCTAACAGCATCTGCATTTTGATAGGTATCCCCGCCTGTTGAGGATGAACCGATCAATACTCGAATTCTATTTAAATCAACGCTGGCTTCTTCTCCTCCATTTTGTTCATTGGCTTCTGATGTTTCATCTCCAGAAGATTCTTCAGAACTAGATCCACATGCAGCCAAAATTGCACCTAGAAATGCGATTATTAAGACCATCAACAATTTCTTCATATCAACACCTCTTCTTCTTCCTATTATTAAAATGACAACCCTTACATTTTTGCAAAAATTATGAAATAGTTAATAAAACCCCATAAAAAAACGCTTTCATCAATGGATTTTTTATATAACCTCCCTTTCATATAATAACTTAGATGAAAGGGGGAAGTCCCCCCTTATTTAACAAATACTGTTTTAATAGAGGTAAAGAATTCTTTTGCTGCTTCCCCTTGTTCACGGGAATGGGAGCTTGATTGTTTCATACCTCCAAATGGAGCATGCAGTTCCACACCAGCACTTTCAGCATTGATACGAACAAGACCAGCATCCATTTCATTAATGAAGGAAAGCATCTTTTGAATGTTTGTAGTGAAGATGGATGCACTTAACCCGTACTCTACGTCATTTGCAAGTTCTAAAGCATCTTCAACTGTATCTACTTTCATAAGAGCAAGAACTGGTCCAAAGATTTCTTCTTGAGCAATAGCTGTATCTGATTGGATATCTTCGAAAACAGTTGGTTCCACGAAATAACCTTTATTATGTTCTTCACCAGTGAGTCTATTACCGCCGCAAAGAAGTGTACCTTCTTTTTTTCCTTTTTCAATGTAGGAAAGTACTGTATTTAGCTGTGATTCGCTTGCGCTGGGTCCCATCCAGATTCCATCGTTTAATCCATTACCTACACTAATTTCTTTAACCTTAGCAACAAGTTTTTCTTTAAACTTATCATACACGTCACTTTGTACGATCACACGGCTTGTTGCTGTACATTTTTGGCCAGTGGAACGAAGTCCCCCGCTGATGGTAGCTTCGACAGCAAGGTCAATGTCTGCATCATTTGCAACAATAACAGGGTTTTTACCGCCCATTTCGAGCTGATACTTTGCACCGCGTGCAAGAGCAGCCTGTCCAATTTGCTTACCTACTGTATTAGAACCAGTAAAAGTAATTCCGTTTACGTCAGGATGTTCTGCAAGTCCTTGTCCAATCACAGATCCTGGTCCGGTAACCATATTGACAACACCAGCTGGAATTCCTGCTTCTGCAAAACATTCGAAGATTTTCGCACATGTTACAGCAGCCTCTGAAGCTGGTTTTAGAACTACCGTATTTCCATAAATCAAGGCAGGAGCTGATTTCCAAATCGGAATCGCCACCGGGAAGTTCCAAGGAGTGATAACACCAACAACTCCTAAAGGAGCTCTTGTTGTAAACATTAACGCATCACTGTCAGTGGAAGGAATAACATCTCCAACTTTTCTCATGCCTTCTCCTGCGTAATAACGAAGAATAGCTACACCACGAGCTGTTTCTCCTTTTGCTTCTGGGAAAGTTTTACCCATTTCCCTTGTCATGCATTCTGCAATGTCTTCTATACGGCTTTCAAGAATGTCTGCTGCTTTAAATAGGTATTGGCCTCTTGCAGCACCCGCTAAGTTGTTCCATTCTTTTTTTGCTGATTTTGCAGCTGCTACTGCTTTTTCGAGATCTTCCTTCGAAGATTTTTGCACTTGTCCAACCACATCGTCTGTATTGGCTGGGTTCGTATTTGTCACTACCTCATTTGTGTTAGAAGCAACCCATTCTCCATTTATGTAGTTCAAGAATTTGCTGCTTGTTTCTGTTTGAACTGCCATTATAAATCCCTCCAAATATAGAATTAAATAGATACTTTATTTGATGGATATTTTTCAAGAGCACGAGTTAAAATTTGTTTCAATTCTTCATAATGCTCTTTTTCCACTGGTACAACAGGTGGCCTTACCGTATTTGTTACTGGAAGACCGACAATTTCCATTCCAGCTTTTATTAATGCAACTGCATATCCTTTTCTTTTTCTTCTAATACGATTAATAGGCAAAATAACATTTTCATAGATTTCATTTACGGTCTGTCTATCATCGTTAAGAAGGGCATCGTAGAACTTTCTTGAAATATGCGGAATGTAATTAGAAATCGCTGATGAATAGCATTTGTACCCTAGTGGCAAATAAGCTGGCATCGTCACCTCTGCCATCGGCATACCATTTAACCATCCAAGACGGTCACCAATTTCCTGAGTGAATTCGATGTTCATTTCGATGTTTCCAATACCGTCTTTTAACCCTACAACCTGTGGGAATTCTAGCAATCTTTTTAATGTTTCCAGCTGCAATACTGCATTTGCTCTTTGATAGAGAATAGCATTTAAGTCGGTACTTGTTATGATGGCTCTGTAATATTCGTAAATCCCTTCTTGTTCGCCATCAATCAAGTACGGCGGAAGGATCAAGTATCCATCTGCTCTATATTTTTCTGAAATCTTTGCTTTTTCTAGTGCTTCTGTTAAATTCCCGCCCACTCCGGTATAAAACGGCACTTTGCCATCTACAACAGAAGAGGCTAATTTAACTACGTTTTCGAACTCTTGATTGCTGAGATTATGAAATTCACCGGCACCGCAAGCAATAAAAATTGATTCTAAACCTTCATCAAGTAAAAATTCGATATTTACAGTTAATGCTTTTTCATCAATGTTTCCGTTTTCATCAAACGGCGAAACTGGAAACCCTGATATACCTGTAGGAGACTGTCTGTTCGTCATACTACTAAATCCTTTCCATTATTTATTTTCTTTCTTCTTCAGAGGACGGATAAGTCTGTTTTAGCACCACTCCTCAGTAAATTATTATTTGATCTACCGATGGTATCGCTTTCAAATATTTCATAGACTTCTATATTTATAGTTCAACCTTTATCTTCTAATGGGTCGTATCCGTCCTCTTTTGTTAAATTGTTTTATTTGTTTGATGATTTAAATTGTAAGACAAATAAACATATAAGTCAACGCTTAATTGTAAATTTATTTTTTTGTCCGACAAATAAAATAAATGTCGTCCCTGGAGAAAAAATCGATATAATGTCCGTTTTTGATAATCAAAATAGCACTTATGAAATTAATTCATAATCTTTCTTCTTTTTGTACAGTGCATAATTTTTTTCCTCCCAAACATTCTGGAAAAATACAAGGCAGAAGGTTGAGAAATGTGGTCGAGGTTGGTTTTGATTGATACAAAAATAATTCCAATATCCAGCCACCCAAAAAAAGCTTCTAGAAACAATGGATAAATTCTCTTTATCTATTAAAGCTGTAACTATTTTTGCTTCATCCATCGCATATCTGCCACTAATTCCGTATCAATTGCTCCCTCAAAAACGAAAGGTTCTAAGCGAAAAATTTTTGCAGGGCTTTCTGACAAAACAACCAAAAAACGATTACCATTACGTAACAAAAAAATTAAAAAAGAGACTTCTCAAAAGTTTAGTCGACTAATGAGAAGCTTCCAATAATAATCTTCAATGTTAGCAAGACGTTAGCATGTTGCTAACGCAATCTTTTTGTACTAAAATTTACAAACATTAACGGAAATATGCCCTTCTAAAAAATAACTTCTGCTAAATAAACCACAATAGTAACAGTGATACTGCTGAACAAGGTAGAAACAAGCACTCCTTGTCCTGCATAATCGGGATAGTTGTCATAGATTAATGCAAACAACGCACTGTTCCGGGACATTGGGAAAGAGCTTGCAATAAATAAAGCTTGAGCGATCGTGCCATCCATCCCTAGTATTAATAATATAGACAAGGCTAGGATTGGTGAAAAAACAAGCCGCCCCAACACACTGAGATAAAATATGAAGGTGAAGTTTTTAAGGGCAGGATAAGCAACTTGTGCTCCAAGTGTAAGCAGAGCAAACGCTAGAAAAGCATTTGCTGCATTTTCAAGAGGGGACCATATAAAAGAAGGGATAGAAATATCAAAACGATTAAATAGGAATAGGGGTCTTAAAAAGTTCCTTTAATGCACTTAAATCTGTTTGTTTCGCTGAAGCGGCATTCATTAAACCATATGTATAAGTCAAAATGTTTTGGAACATCATCACAATGATTTGAATAGAAGCACCAATTGGATTGCTTTGAAATACTAATTGACTGACAGGCAGACCAAAGTTTCCGGAGTTGTTTAATACCAAGCTGTTTTTAAAAGTAGAGGTCAATTTACGATCCATTTTTAATAGTCTAGCTATGATATGGGCGATGACAGCAAGTATTACTAACTGCACTGCCAAAAACCCTCCAACTTGTAGTAACAGTCCTCCTTCCATTTCATTTTGGTAAATGTTTGAAAAAATCACAGCCGGCAAAAATATGTATGTTAACATTTTTGAAAGAGTGCTTAAATCGAATTGAAAGATTCTATGTAAGAAAGCACCAATAAATAATAAGAGAAAAACGGGAAATATAATTTGTAATAAGATTTGAAAAAGCAGCTCCATATTATATCACTACTTCTATATTGGTGATTTATGTACCCTTCTATACCTACACATGTCTAAAGAGGAGCACAAACCAATGTTTCGCATGGTTTATGCTCCTTATTTATAGAGGGGTGATTATAAGAAAAAAGTAATTCTATTGTTACTTTTCTTCATTTGATATTTCTTTTAAATGACGAATTGCTTTGCTAAGGAATTCTTCGCCTCCAAAACTTCCTGATTTCAAAACAATTAACAATTCCTTTCCTATGGCAAGACCCGACGGCAATCCTGTTTCAATCTCTTTCAAAACATAGTTTCCTTTTATCCCTAATTCCCTGCAAATCGTTCCTGATGTATCGGCTCCTGCGATAATTAACCTTTTTAAACCAGTATGATCTACTACTTTTTTGGTTATATCAGCGAGGGTCGCCGAAACCAATTT
The DNA here is from genome assembly GCF_009765375.1 of Alteribacillus sp. YIM 98480. GTDB lineage: Bacteria > Bacillota > Bacilli > Bacillales > Marinococcaceae > Alteribacillus. The sequence goes on along the minus strand of NZ_VTOK01000001.1, from coordinate 31,421 downwards.
ACTAATAGCCAGCTCACCCATACCTAATTTAGAACCCGCTTCTTTTGTTTCTTTAACACTTTCCTCCCTGTTATCTGCTAATACGAGCAAATCTTTTCCGTCACTTATAAGTTGTTGTGCTTGATTTATGATGGCATTCATTTCTTGTTTATTTGATTGATTAAATAGAGCACGTGTATTCAATACTGCAGTTAACTTTAAGGTTATCACGGGCTGGAGCAAGGAGTACAAATAATTGCGGCAAGAACTATAGCAATAGTCATTGGTCTTCCTTTCCTTTATGTATGTTTGCTTATTTGCTTTCACATCTAAAGAACTTTTTTATTTTTTCCATTCACTGTGGTTTTTCCTTCCCTGCTCACTTCTAAAGAAATGAGTACGCCTTTAAACAGTTTAACGAGCGGCTCTAAGATAAAATGGAGATACCTTGAGGGAGCATTAATCCCATAATTACTGTAATAAGTAAAATGACAATAAGAATAACGTGTAAGTATTTAGGGGCGTCGTTTTTTAATTTGTGAATAAAGTAAATTTCTATTAATCCAATACTGCCAAGGCCTAAAAACGCCTTGAATAAGCCTCCCAAGTACACGGGCAGTATTCCAAGCAGCATAAGACCAGTCAGGGCAGCAAACAAATACAGGAGACGAAGCACTTGGTGGAGAATAACTGCTGTTCTATTCTTTTGCCGTGTGTACAAGTGATTGACAATGATACAAAGGAAAATAATTAGAGTAATTGCGCCAAGATGGTAGTGTACAATCATACATACCTCCAAAACCTTCAAGAATATTATTATTTTAACGTTTTTATGGCTAGAAAGAACATGAAAATAGTGACGATTTGTAAAGAATGAGAAAGAATAAGACCAATGTTCTCCAAATTCGAGAAGAAAAATTGGTAATTTTTAATTGACGTTCTCACAGAGTACATATATAATATTTAATCGTAATCATTACGATTTAAGGAGTGTTACAAATGAAAATTTTATTTGCAAAAGGGGTAAGTATATTAGCTATCAGTTCACTGCTAGTAGTTGGGTGCCAGACATCAGATTCAACCGAAGATGAGGCAAGTGAGAATGAAACATCATCATCATCATCCTCATCCGTTTCAGAAGACTCTTCTGAAACGCAAGAGCAAACGTCAGAAAGTCATACACATGAAAGGGAAGACGATCACAATCATGAGCACGATCATAGCCATGCACACGATGAAGAAACAGAACAAATTTATGACGGCTATTTTGAAGACAGCCAAGTGAAGGATCGTTCCCTCTCCGATTGGGAAGGAGACTGGCAATCTGTATATCCATATCTACAGGATGGTACACTCGACGAGGTGTTTGACCATAAAGCGGAACATGAAGGTGACAAGACAGCTGAAGAGTACAAGGAGTATTATAACGAGGGATACCAAACCGATGTTAACCGTATCGTGATTCAAGAGAATACTGTAACCTTCTTCAAAAATGGAGAGGAATCTTCTGGTGAGTATATCTATGATGGTTACGAAATTCTAACCTATGATGCGGGAAATAGAGGAGTAAGATACATATTTAAACTAGAAGAAGAAGCTGAAGGACTTCCTCAATATATTCAATTTAGTGATCATAGTATCTATCCGAATGAAGCTGATCACTACCACCTGTATTGGGGTGACGACCGCGAAGCTTTATTAGATGAAGTGGTAAATTGGCCTACTTACTACCCTTCAGAAATGGGTGGACATGATATTGCCCATGAGATGATGGCGCATTAAATTAGAAGTCACGATGTGACTATTACATTGACAAGTAAGTAGGTCTTAAACGGTTAAGTATAACGTAAATGAGAACCACTCATTATGCAAAGTTATCATAAATAAGATTTTGGGATAAAAGGCCATAACTAAGAGAAAACGACACTCCTTTAGCAGAGTGTCGTTTTCTCATCTACCTACAATTTTTTTATTTCGTAACGCCTTCCACGGTTTCTGTTGGAAACTCCATCTTGTTCCATGCAGCGATCCCGCCAGTTAGTTCCTTTGCAGCTTTTGCTGCTGTATTGCACTAAACATCCCAACAATACAGAACCACCTTTAATTCTCCGATCGAACATCTATTTTTTCTGTAGTAGAAGCGGCTTTTTGGATATCCTTCCTGTTAAATAAATATTTTTTGAACTCCCAGTTTTCATAAAGGTCTAGTTGATCATTATAATGTTGACTGAGCGTTCCATCTTTTTTGATAAAACCTATTTGACCTGGAGGGGTGACATTGTACCCTTGTGGAGCCCTGGGTTTCATTTCGATATAATGGTTTTCGCTGCCTCGATTCATACTAATGATTGGTGTTTCATCCCCTAACCCATGTGGGACACCAATTAAAGATTCTTCCCCAAATGTCATGGTACGAATTGGAGAACGCCAATCCTCCACGGCCGATCCTTTTTCTTGCTGCATTTTGTCAAAAGCCTGGTCAGCACTTTCTAGGATAATTTCTTCAGAATCTTTATCTGCCCAGTCCACATTCGTTTCCTCTTCATTTAGGACCTTATAAGCTAATGTAGCCCCATAACGATGATCAGTGATTTCTTTTGTTAATTCATTTATGAGTCCCAATTCGGCTTCAAATATTTTATCGTGAACAAGCTTCCACCATTCATTAAAGAACGTAGCAATACCCGCATCATACTCCCTATCCTTGTTTACGTCCTCTTCTAGGTTGTTCCACTTTTCCAGTTCTTCTTTCAAGTAGGAATAGTATTCTTGTTCATCTTCGTTTTTCTCCAGTGTTTCTATTAATAATGGCTTAAAGTAGTGGGTACGAAGCTGAGCAAAACTAGCTGTGTAGTTGATTTCATTTAAGTCCTCCAATGTGACTTCATCTCTTGTTTCCATACCCTTGATAAACTGTTGAACTCGATTATCTTGTCCCCAATTAAAGCTTAATTCTCCGTTTGTCCAGTCTTTGGAAGGTTTATTATTCCAATTCACCACATATCCGCTGTCAGGATTGACGGTCTGTGGATTTTCATGGAATGGCAAGAAACCTTCCCACTCATATTCACCGGTTCCTGGTGTTGGGAATCTTGTATCCATTTCATCATTTCTTTTCGGGTATTTCCCGACATGATAGTAACCTATGTTTCCTCTTTTATCGGCATAATACCAATTTAAAGACATCGTAAATTGACTAGCTGCCTCTTCAAATTGATGAATATTTTTTGCCCAATTGGCTTTCATAAACGCCTCTATACTTTGCGTTTCAGTGCCGCGAAAGGAATATGATTTACTGTATGCAACGTTATTTTCCTCGTCTATACTAACAACGGGCCCGTGAACAGTACGATAAAAGCTCTCTTCTACCTTTTTCTTTTCCCCGTTGTCTTGTTGGACATAAAAGGTTTCCGTTCTTTTTTCCATGTCCCTCCACTCACCATTATAACGGTACTGGTGAGGGTTTTCCGGATTTAATTGTTCTTCAAATATGTCGGTTACGTTCCCATAACCTGCCGTTGAACTGAAAGCAAAGAAATTATTCGCACCAAACATGATGAAAGGGTAGCCTATAAAACCAGAGCCTTCCATATCAAACCCTGGAGCATGCAAGCCTACTTCATACAGAAACCCAGGCGCAACGAAACCGACTTGAGGCCCGCTGAATAATAAAGCATTGTCTGTTGCTGATTTGTCAGGGCTTACAATTGCCGCATTACTGCCAATTTTTAAAGGTAGACCAAGCTCTTCTGATGATTCTACAAAGTCTTTTCTTTCTGTCTCCACATCTTCGGCAGCACGTATTACTCCTGGTGAAATCTCCTGCATGGAACTAGAAATCACATTGTTGTCTGCGTTCATTTTACTGCCTTGGATACTAGTAGGGGCTTTCGGATCGTTTTCCCAAATTAAATCATCAAACATTTTTTTCGCCTGATCTTTTCCATATTCATTTTCCAATGTCTTTAAAATCTCAGCATTTGTTAACTCTTGGTGGCTATCCATGAAATAGGTCATGGAAGCCATATAGACGCGCACCACATCTACAGCAGTCCAATCTTCAGGCAGAAAGTTATAGTCATGAAACTCTTTGGATAACTTCTCGTCGGGAGCTTGTAGAGCTTCTTGTATGTACATTGTAATTCCGTCAGCAAATTGTTCAATTAACTCTCTTGTTTTTGGTTCCAAGATCGCAATCATATCCTTAACTTCTGCGTCCGTATAACCATCCCGCCTGCTTTGCTGATCCCTGAGAAAGTATTCCTCACCAAAAATTTCTGACGCTGTTCCTTCATTCCCGCGCTTAAACATTTCCAACTGAAAGAGACGATCCTTCGCCATCACGTACCCATATGACTTATACAAATCCTCTTTGTTTTTAGCATAAAGATGAGGAACACCGTACTCGTCCCGTATGACCTCCACTTCACCTACGCTCTCAGATTTCTCAGCAGCCTCGTGACGATCTTCTTGATCTGGCAGGCTAAAGGACGATGAATCCTTTGCCTGTACCCCCATCACGGGAAGCATCATAAGTCCAGTGATTAATAAACACACCAATTTCCTCATATTTTCCTCCATTCATATCTTAGACTTACATTTATACGAAGAGCAGCGTGAAACTACGTTGCTTTTTCTCCATCACTGATTTGAACCTAAAAACCTATTTCCTGCTGAAGCTAATTTAAGTCTTTTTTGTTTACAAAATAACTGTTTAATCATGAAGTATCCCCCTTCATCTGCATCTAAAATTAGTGGAATCCATAAATATTTTTATCCCCTTTAATACTTTCACCTAACTTACGAAGCCTTAATGTAACCATTTAAATAATATTCTAACAATTCATATACTTTATCATATATTATTAACTATATAATTTCAACCTAACCCATGACGAACAAACAAAGGGACCATCCCTTCATTTTAGGATGGCCCCTAGAAAGCAATTTTTCATCATCATGTAAAAAAGTTGATATTTAATAGGGATATTAAACTTAAACTATAATGTAACTTTTTGTCCTCTATCATAAAACGCTGGCCGCTTAGGCATCGAGATCGGCTCAATCTGTCCTGTTCTTTTTGCTTCAACACAAGCATCCGAAGTTACGGCTACAACATAACCATCCCAAGCTGACGGACCATTTACTAATCCTTTTTTCGTTGAATCAATCCATTCTTGAAATTCAACATTAAATGCATCATTGAACTACCACCACCTTAGCTAACGCTTGAAGTGATGGATTCCTGCGAACACTCTCGTAACCGAAAGTAATTTTAGCAGGCTAACTCCGCAGTCCCTGCGGTATATACTCATCGTTCGTACGTTGAACTCAACCTCCCTGCCTACTGCTTGGTTTTCGCGTTTTCTACGCATTTCTAATTCAACTTTTTTTCAGAAACCATATCTGTTGTTTCTAGTTCAACTTTTTTTCCAGCGAACCATATCTTTTCAATTTCTTCAAGTGATTTATTCTTTGTTTCTGGAACAAATTTCAATACAAAGAAAAAGGCGAAAGTGCTAATAAGACCGTAAATGATAAAAGCTCCTGTACCTAAAGCATCATTTAGTGGCGGAAATGTAGATGAAGCTGCTAAATTAGCCCCCCATACTAAAGTGACAGCAATAGCAACCGCTTGGCCTCTAATCTTAGTAGGGAACAATTCCGAGATTACAACCCAGGCAACTGGTCCCCAAGTCATCTGAAATACAGCTACAAATCCTAAAATAAATATCAGTGTACTAATTCCTTGGATACCCAAAAAGAAAAGTGACGCTACTGCAAGTAAACAAATGGCACATCCTGCCGAACCAAAAAGCAGTAAGAACTTTCTTCCTTGTCTATCAATGAGTCTTACAGCTATTAATGAAACAACAACACCTATAGCTCCAACAAGTATAGTTTGAAACATTGATGTTGACTGATCAGCACCAAGAGTTGCAAAGATCCGCGGCGCATAATACATAATAATATTTATGCCTATAAATTGTTGTAAAACAGCCAATGTCATACCTACGACCAAAACTAGTTTTCCATAATAGAAAATGTTTACTTTTTCTGTTTGAGTATTTAATGAATGTTTAATTTGTTGAAGGGTTTCGCTAGCTATTTGTTTCGATCCATTTATCTTTTCTAATAAATTATATGCTTTATCATAGTCACGTTTAAGGGCCATATATCTAGGTGTTTCCGGAATAAATAAGAGAAGGAAGAAAAATAATGCAGCTGGGATCAATTCTGAAGCAAACATATACCTCCATCCAATTTCATTAATCCACTCACTGGACCTGCCTACAGATATGCGCCAGTTGACAACATATACTACAGTTTGCCCAAATACAACAGCCATATTATATAAGACTACCAATCTCCCTCTGATATTCTGAGGACTCATTTCACTAATATACATTGGTGCTATGGCTGAAGCTAAACCTACACCAATACCACCTAATATTCTATAAATATTAAAAGTAACCAACAATGAAAAATTAGGTTCACCTACAGTGAAGAATATTAACTCTGGGTAAGCTGAGCCTAGAGCTGATAGAAAAAATAAAACAGCAGCAATAATTAGTGCATTACGTCGTCCTATTCTATTGGACAACAATCCAGAAATTAATGCCCCTATAATACATCCTGCCAATGCACTAGATACAGTAAGACCATGAACAAACGAACTTAACCCTAAACTTTCCACTAAGTATAATTGTACGGATTGTTCTGCCCCTGCAATAACCGCTGTATCATAACCGAACAGAAGTCCACCTAAAGAAGCTACTGCTGCTATAAATAAAATATAATATAGTTGGCTATTTAGTTTCATAAATTTATTCCTCCTTTATTAAATGAAAAGTTATTTTCGTACACATAGTAGAAAAGGGGAAGAGCACGTCTTTATGCACCCTTGAGCATTTCTCCAGCGGGCAGTAACCATTTCTTACGACTGCTCCGTTTGACTTTCGTGCGGGTACTAAATTAATTTGAGCACTAATTAAGAACAGATAAGTATTTGTAATCGTTTTCAAAAGCATATAAAAAAATATGTCGATAGTGTATAATAATTTTTTAATTTCTCTCATCTTTTGCTGGGTATGATACATAGTCTTGTCTAATTCTCTTGTTGCCTAATAGGTTCACCTCCCATCCAAAATTAAGAAAAACTCATTCAATACGGGGTTAGGACTTTACAAAATACTCATCTAGGCCTTACTGCAGGTACGTACTTAAACTGAGTGCCTTCTCAGTATATGTGCTGTTTACGTAATCCCCTATATTCGTCTGGATCCTCATTAAGGGTGGAATATATAATTGGGATCCACTCTTATCCCACCATGTTCTTTCGGTGTCATAAGGCCCTCTTCCCAATAAGACCAAACGACTTCATTCCATTGCTAATTATCAAATGTAATCGTTTTCCTTTTTCTATTTTAAAATCATTGATGTCTAAAATAAACTAAGTTGAAATACTAACTTACCTATTAAGAACGAAAAATGATCTCCTATGAGGGAGCCAAAAGGTATGTGATACTGTATATATTTCTTTAACTATTGTATAAACGCTTTCTCACAAGCTCAGTTCCTTTTCTAAATATATTTAAATTGTAAGAAATAACAGACAATTTGTATTTGAATTATAAAGACATCATTTTGTATTTTAAAGACATAGAACAAAATAATACCTATCATTCTTTACAGCAAATATGTGATGTGGAATATACTAGAACCATAAGATTATCTTTCATTACATAAGAATGTTTTTCAATCTTTTCCTTATTAATCAATTGGAGCAGCAAGTTCATCGCTTTTTGGCCATTTTTGTATCATGGCTAATCAATGGAAGTCAGGCTGCCTTTAAGCAAAAGAGACAGCCTTAATTTTTCGTAAAGTAACGTGAAAATTTACAATACTATTCAAAATCTACCCATACTGCGCCTTGATCAGCAGAGCGTACACAATTTTCAACCCAGCGAACACCCTCAAGCCCAGCGTCAATATCCGGATACACCAAATTTTTCAATGTTTCCTCATCACCACGATCTTTAGCATCAATGGCAGCAGCAAACTTAAGATAAATATTGGCCCAAGACTCCGATAACCCTTCAGCATGTAATGCGCCTAATCGTTCATCTCTATTACAGCTCTCATCTAAATATGGCATGGCACGTACCAGCGTTTGGGAAGGCTCCCCTTGAATTTCATATATTAATTCATTTGGTCTGCTATCCCACCACTCTAAACTTGCCTTTGACCCTACGATACGAATTCTTTGAGCATCCATACATCCAGCGTTTATAGATGAAGTCCACATCGTTCCGACTGCTCCATTATCATAATGCATCAGAACGTGAGCATTGTCCTCTAATGGTGCACGGCTTCCAACAAAACTTTGACGGTCGCATAATAATTTTTCAATTTTCATATGAGGTAAAATTAGTTGAGACATGTAATATGTGTGAGTGGACAGATCCCCTAGAACAAAACTTGGTCCCGCAACTTTTGGGTCAACGCGCCATTTTTGTGCATCATTTTTTTGGTCTCCCTCATCCGTTGCACAGAAACCATGGGTGTATTGTAAATCCACTACACGTACATCTCCTATTTTTCCTTGCTCAATCATTGCACGCATTTGCAGGAGCAGCTGATGGCCGGAAAAACCATATGTCACACCGACAATTTTTCCTTTTTCCTCTGCTAACTCCTTGATAAACTGTGCTTCTTCAGTAGTAAAAAACAATGGTTTTTCACAAATAACGTGCAGGTCAGCTTCTAATGCAGCTTTGCAAATGTCATAATGCGTTGCATTAGGAGTAGCGATAGAGACAACATCAATACCATCCTCCCTATTCGCTTCTTCAGCAAACATGGTCTGATAATCAGAATAGCATCGATTCTCAGGAACACCGATGTTAACACCAAAATCCTTGCCTCTTTCAGCGTCGATATCAAACGCACCTGCCACTAATTCAAAAGCTGTGTTATCTCGAAGTGCTCCAGTGCGATGTTTGTACCCCACTTGACCAGTACGTCCACCTCCAACCATGGCCCAACGTAGTGGTCTTGAAATCAATCTTTCCCCATTTAGCATAGTAAATTCCTCTCTTTCTTCATATGAACAAGTTTAACTTTTGAGTATTGGAAATTTTCTATCTAAAGATTTTTAATTAGTAATCAGTTCTTTTTCTTTAAAAGTTCTAGGTAAGGATTCTTTTAAAACATTCATTGATTTTTCCACACCAGTAAAAGGATCCATTGTTAAATCTTCCATTTCAAGAACAATTGGTCCCTCATAACCACTCATCTTAACGACTGTAAAGAATTCTTTCCAAAAGCCAATATCATGACCGTGACCGAGCGCTACATAGTTCCATGAGCGGGTGGTAAACCTTTCCATAGGCTTCACGTCAATAAGGCCATGAATATCATTTACTCCTCTTTCGATTCTTACATCTTTCGCATGAACATGATACATCGCATGACCTAATTCTCTTGCAGCTGCAATAGGATCTCCACCCATCCAAAATAAGTGACTTGGATCAAAATTCATTCCAATCATGTTATCGATTTCATTTCTTAATTTAAAAAGTGTCTCAGGATTATGAACTAAATTAAACCCTAGATTTTCAATCGCGATCTTTTTAACACCATACTCTTTCGCAACTTTAACGGCCTTCTCCCAATAAGGAAAAGCGACTTCATTCCATTGCCAATCTAGTGTCTCAAAGTGCGGGGGCAATATTGGATGAGTAATCCAGTTCGGTGTCACATCATCCGGCCCGCCGCTCGGGCAACCAGACATCATAACGACCGTTTCAACTCCTAATAACCCTGCCAACTTAAAAGTTTTCTCAACAACTGCTTTGTGAGCTTCTCCACGTTCTGTGGGTTCCAATTGATTACCCGAACAGTTTAAAGCGGCGATTTCCAATCCTCTTTTTTGGATTTCATCTAAAAATTCCTGACGTTTCGGTGCACTTTCTAACAAACCATCTAAATCAACATGCGGTGCGTTTGACCAATTCCCACAACCAAACTCTAATGTTTCGATTCCTTGGTTGACACAGGTATCGAGCATTTCTTCAAAAGTCATGTAGTCCAAAATATCAGTGACTAGACCCGTTTTCATCATGGCCATCCCTCCGTAAGGCAATTTCATTTCCCCAAGAAAACGATCATCCTTTTTTATAGCTCCCAATCGTCTTTGTAATCGTTTTCTTTCAGATGTAAAAAATGTTTTTTCATTAACTTATACCTAAATTGTAAGAGAATTAAAAACACATGTATTTGAAATATGATGACTCTATTTTGGATTTTGAGGCCATATTGCAAAGTGATTCAATGAACCTTAGAAAAATGTGAAATCAATTACAAAGTTACTATACGTGAACAATCGTTCTTCATTTTTATAGTAACGATTTATACTATGAAGACTAGATTATCATTTGCTAATTCTTAATAGATGACGTCATTAAAAAATCGATAAAAGAATCAATATTCTGTGAAGTCCTTCGTTTTTAAGTTGGAATAAAGTGAACGGAAACGCCCTGGGGGATTACGCATTTTAGAAGTAAATACACGAGTAAAATAATGAACCTCCGAAAAACCGCTTTCTTCAGCAATCTCACTAATGGATAAGCTTGTTGATTTAAGCAGTATTGCCGCCCTTTCTATCCTTTCATTTTGTACAAAATCAGAGTAACTTACCCCCATCTCAGATACAAATAGACGTGACAAATGTCTTCTGGATATATGGAAATGTTCGGCTATATCGTTCATTTTTAATGAATCTGATAGATTATCACGGATATAAATGATGACCTGTTTGAGAATTTGGGAAGAAGGTGCAGGTAAATGTACCGATTCTTCCTTCTTAAAAATAGGTACAAAAAAATGAATAATAGAAAAAATGAGGTTCCCTGCTAAGTTTGTTAGTGCCTCTTTTAACAAATCATGTTTCGGCTTTGTCGCTTGGATGAGTAAAGATTTCCATAGTAGTACAGGAACCGTGTCCTCATTTACTTCAAAGATTATTTTTGGGCATTGCTTTGCATTCTCTAGGATCGTTATCCATTCATCACTTGATTCTGGTTCAACCAATTGAAATGCGACATATAAAAGGAATAATCCTCGTTCACTTTTTATTTGATGCGAAACACCTGGTCTAGAAAGAAATATTGTCTGTTCTTGAAGCGGGTAGACGTCGTTTCCATCGATATAAGTCCCTTCTCCTTCTACGACATAACACACTTCAAAAAAAGAATGTTTATGACGAAGCGTATTATAATGATTAGGCATCCCTCCCCAATAGTGGATGTTAAAAACAGCCCCGTTCTGCTCTAAACGATGAACATATTCATTCAAAAAGATTTTTCCAGATACAAAATTTCTTAGTGCCAAAAAATCACTCCCTACCATATAATTGTAATTGCCATCTAAGAGAAGCACCATTACTCATATATAGCGCCGAAAGTGGTAAACCTACGATATTGAGTACCTGCCAGTTATGTGCATGACGATTCTTGATTACCTATCAGAATATCAAATAAATTCATAAATACAAACTCTCTTTTTAAGTATAGATAAAACAAAAAAATACTCAAACAAAGTATAAAGTTTGCTCATGTGCTTCTGTTTCGTCCAATTTCCATTTTGTAACTGTTCAAGCCTTTTAACAAGAAGCTGCAGTTTCCCCATGCTAAACTTTAAATTCATAAATAAGCTTCGTTTACTTTAGAAATTGGTCCAGATTCAAGAACAGGGAAAAGAAGGCAGAAACAAAGAAGTGGATTCACCACTAAATCGGATGTGTAGGGGCAGTGACTGGATTTCTATATGAGTTAAAACACGGAAATTATGTAGAGGAACAAAACTTTCTGTTCAAAAACTTTGCCATCCAATAATTGAGAACAGAATGAGGCGTTTATTAATGTTGGCCGGCTTAAACAAAGAACTCACTACCCACTTTTTTTATTCCCAGAAGCTAAGGTGGCATGAGAGGATATTATGAACCGTCTTGGCCGCTCAGATGACAAAACAATCAGAGGAAGTACGGTCACGTCACAAAAGAAATGAAAAAGAGGCTTCTCAAAAGTTTGGTCAACTATGAGAAGCCTCCAATAATATCTTCAAACAGGAGATTATATATCAAGGGGATTGAGCGGATCTCGGACTATAACTGCAACGTCCCATAGCTTTTTGAATATCCTCGATATTAGTATTCTCTTACGCAACTCACATTGTCCTAATGTCAATTACAAACCGATACTTAACATCTGAAGCTAAAACTCGTTCGTAGGCTTCGTCAATTTTGTCGGCTGAAATAACTTCAATTTTAGGAACAATATTATGTTTTGCACAAAAATCCAACATTTCCTGAGTCTCACGGATGCCTCCAATCATTGACCCTGCAAAGGAACGGCGATGAGGAATAAGAGAGAACACGTTTACGGACAATGGCTCTGCAGGCGCACCAACATTTACTAGAGTTCCATCCAACGTCAACAACGAGAAATAAGCATTAATGTCAATTTCGGCGCTTACCGTATTAATGATGAGGTCAAAAGTGCCAGCAAGTTTCTCGAATGTATCTGGATCACTGGTGGCATAGTAGTTGTCTGCACCGAATTGCAAGCCATCGTCTTTTTTATTTAATGTTTGTGAAAGAACGGTAACTTCTGCACCCATGGCGTTTGCAATCTTGACAGCCATATGACCAAGACCGCCCATGCCCACAACAGCTACTTTCTTACCTGGTCCAGCCTCCCAATGATTTAGTGGAGAATATGTCGTAATACCTGCGCAAAGTAATGGTGCTGCAACATCAAGCTCTATTCTATCAGGAATTTTCAGTACAAAATCTTCCTGTACGACAATGTGGGTAGAATATCCACCTTGAGTGGGCTCGCCGTATTTGTCAACACCTGCGTAGGTAGGGACGTTTCCTTTAAGACAGTATTGCTCTTCTCCTTTACGGCAGTTCTCACATTCACCGCAGGAATCAACCATACATCCGACCCCTACCCGGTCACCAACCTTATACTTTGTTACCTCGGCTCCAACATCAGTCACTATTCCCGCAATCTCATGTCCAGGCACGAGAGGATAGTTTACCTCACCCCATTCGCCGTGAGCAGTATGGATGTCTGAATGACATATCCCTGCATATTTAATTTCAATCAGAACATCATGAAAATCAAGATCGCGTCTTTTAATTTCCACAGCTCGAAAGGGTTTTTCCGGACCGTTAACAGCTCTTGCTTTAGCAGTTATCATTCCTAAAACCTCCTATCAAAATTTATAATTTTCAAGAGAAAATGCTGGTATGAGGTAAATGCATCACTCAAATTAAACTTCCCATCATTCATTTCTATTCTTATTTTTTCTCTTGCAAAACCATGTTAATCCTTATAGTTAACTCTAGGTCAAGTGATTAAATTATTTCTTTAGAAGATCTTTACGGCCGTTAGTTCCAAATCATCTATCAATCTAGCCTATAGCTATTTTAAAGAACAAGTATGCCTCTATTAAACCGGACCGATTTTTTACTATCTTCTAAAGACTTTGACTTTCAGCAACTGCCATGCTAATATCCCCATACAACAATAGAGTTAACTCGAGGTCTATAATATTAAGAAAGGGTGATAAATGTTGAAGACGTATTCTATCAGCGAAGTTGCAAAAGAATTGAATCTTACAGCATATACTTTACGTTACTACGACAAGGAGGGACTTATGCCTTTTGTGGAACGGACGGCCAGCCGAACACGATTGTTTAAAGAATCAGATATCGAAGCTTTAAAAGTTATTGAATGTCTGAAATCCACCGGGATGCCTATTAAGGAGATTAAACATTTCATTGATTGGTGTTCTGATGGGGATTCCACGTTGCAGCAAAGGTATGAGATGTTTATAGAACGTAAAGCTACGGTGGAATCTCAACTTGAAGAACTAAACAAGACAATGGAACTCATCAAGCATAAATGCTGGTACTACAAGACGGCATTGGAAGCTGGAACGGAAGATATTCATAAAAACGAAAAAATAGAAATTCCTACTACTAATTAACAAAGCACCACCGGTAATTCATAAATGTGTGCATGAATTACCGGTGGTGCTTTTTGTACCGTTTACTAATGATTACATAACTAAATCGAACTAAAAACCTCCCATCAAATGTCTTCTCTACATTGTTTAAATATTTATGTGTAGCAAAACAACAAATTTTTGACATTCCTAGAACTGGACCAGATAAGGACAATCTTAGCGAGAAAGAATTATTATTAGAATCAATTTCATAATTGCTTGTTTTAATAAGAAAAGCGCAAGCGCCTTGCTCACGAGCGACAAGTCCTGGAGAGGCTGCATATGGAAAGCTGATCTTTGCTTTCCATTGACGGACCGAAGGAATCTCGAGCGAGTAGGCGCTTGCGCTAGACATGTAAAACGCCAAAAATTTATGCTTTCTTCCCTTTTTAAAAAGACGAATGCTAATCTATTTGTTCGTTCGTAAAAATTTTTATTTTGTTATATGGTGCTCAAGGCAAACAACTCCTTATTGAATATTCGCTCCCTTTACTAGAATTAGTATAAATAATATTTGAACACCCCATTAAGTTTTCTAATAGTAAATAAATTTTATATATAATTATTCTTTCCAATAAAGTGACTTTGACGAATGAAAAAATTCATTAAAACAATAATAGGAAGGAACTTGTTATGCTGGAAGGAGTAAATTTGATGAAAAGATTTTTGTTTACGTCATTAATTTTAGTATTTATGCTAAACATGCTGCCTGGGGCAATTAGTGTCACTGCTAACACACAAGAACAATGTATTAGTCAATCAGAGGTGAAGTTCAAAAATGAATTCAGGAGACTTTGGATTGATCATGTATTGTGGACCAGTAATTATATTACAAGTGCAACAACAGCAGGAGCGGAGGATCAAGAACAAGTTCTATCAAGACTTCTGAGAAATCAGGATGATATAGGAAATGCTGTGAAACCGGTATACGGAGAAGACGCAGGGAACAAACTTACAGATTTGCCCAAAGAACATATTGTTATTGCTGGCAAAATCGTAGATGCCGCTAAAAATGGAAACGAAGACATGGTAAATCAGCTAAACAAAGAATGGTATAGAAATGCTGATGATATAGCGGCGTTCCTTAGTGGTGCCAACCCAAATTTCAAAAATGAAGATTTAAAAAAATTGCTGTATATGCATTTAGAATTGGTAACAGATGACTTATTAGCAAGCTTAGAAAAAAAATGGGATGAAAGAATTGTTGCGATTGATGAAGGGATTACACATATAATCTTAATGGCAGATGCTATATCTGAGGGAGTTGTGAAACAGTTTCCAGAGAAGTTTAAAAAATAATCTTGAGAGAGGGGCTGTATCAAAAGGTTATAAAAAATGACGCTTTGATACAGCCCCTTCAACTTTTTGATAAAACTCCAAAGCCGGATCAATTAAAGGGCTGATGACATCAAAGCCTTCCGAATGGAGTTCAATTTTATTCAACTGTTCGGTATTGGCATATCTTTTCAGCTTAGAGATGGAACCATCTAATGTGTCACCAAAGGGGTACCCTGCCTCTTCTGCAAATCTGACCGCATGAACAACTTCTTTTTGCTCGACCAGATCAAAAAATAATGGAACTCCGGCAAACTGAGTCAGCTATAATGGGAACACTGCTTGCACACAAAGCATTAATATAACGGTAAATACTCCGGATATGAGTCTCCAATTTTTCCGCTAATTGCTTCGCTGTCATCTGTTTTTCTGTTTTCATATAGCAAGCATGTTGTCTGCTTTAGACATTTTGTTATATTCCTTTTAAGGATAATCTCCACTTCATTATTTGGATCAGCTCTTTCTGATTCAGTATTTTGTTACACAAAATCCTTATTCTTACGCATATGAAAAGGTCGGAAATATATAAGCGCAGCATATCGGTGTACCCACACAAAAGACATTAATTTATGATGAACTTCAATTTGAAATTGATACTAATCAAAGTTAATTCCTAAATTTATATTAATTGTCATATATTGGAGCACTGCTTTAATTATTATTGATATACAAAACGACTATTTTCCAATTCTGATGTCACCATTCAGGATCTTGGGTTAGAAGAAGAGAACTTTTTAACCTTTAAGATCGGCATAAAAGAAGATGCTTTTTATAGAGGAGAGATTAATTTTTTTGGGAAGGAGTTTGGGGATCACCCGCAGGATATTAAACTAAAAGTAGACTATTCCTAATAATTTAAGAATGTAAAGTTATACCTCTACCCATTGGTTTAAAAGGTGTGATTTTATATTTTTTCATTCTAATTTAGTTTTCTAGAGAAGTGTTTTATTATATGACTAACTTTTCTCTAAAACAAAAGACCCAATCCCTAAGATTGAAATTGAGTCTTTACTTCACTAGTAATTATAATCTTGTTCAGGTAAATCATCTTATATGACCCATCAGCTTCTACAATAGACCCATCCGCAATAAGCTTCAGGTATTGTTTGATAGCTAAATAAGCTTATTTAGTCAGTCACCGTTAGATTTTTAAACCTAATACACATGGTTCATAGCTGGTATCAGACATCCTTCTCATTTCAAACAGATTGACGAGAGCTTGATACATGATCGTCTAAAGAGAAATTCACATCCCCCATGGCTCTATCTGCATTTAGCATGGGTAAATTAAGAATATTCACCTGTCTGAGCCTATCCTCAATCTGTTTACTATTAGAGCCAAGTTGACGAATATTATTGAGCGCTCCCTCTGTGGTTAATACTTCCATTTCGTAACAAATGGTTAATAATAACCCCTCATGATTGATTTGTTACTTAAATACCTGTTTAACTGTGACTTAGTTTCCTTCACCACATACTCTTTGTTTCTTTTTATTTTCATGTGTTAAAATTATTTTGACACTGGATGAATCCTTCTGTTTGCAAGTTTTTTGGTCGAAGCTGGCATACGAAGATGGGTTCATTCAGGTCATTCTCACTATCTTTTTCATTAGAAGTGAGTTACCTCTCCATATGAATACATGTAATCCCACCTTAGAAATTTCCTTGTGTGAGCCACTATTTGTATACGCTTACAAAGAAGCTTTTTTCTGGCTCATGCCTTTATCGTTCGTAACGAAAGTCGTTTCTTTTGCTCCCTTCCAGTACTCTTCAATTTCTTCGAGTGTCTTTCCTTTTGTTTCCGGAACTAATTTCCAGACAAAAATGAAAGAAAGAATACACATTATACCATAAAAGCTATAAGCCACTCCTGCTCCTACTTCCAGTAAAGAAGGGAATGTCGATGATATTAGTAAATTACTTCCCCAGTTAGCAACCACTGTTATAGCCATCACTTGCCCTCTTATTTTATTAGGGAAAAGCTCAGAAGCCAGCACCCAAACAAGTGGACCAAAAGATAAATTATAAAAAGCTACATACACTAAAATAAATAGCAAAGCACCTAACCCCATCGATTCCACAAACGATAAAGCTGCTATTCCAAACATCCCTACAGCCATTCCAACTGAGCCTATAAGAAGCAAGGGCTTTCTTCCCAACTTCTCTACAAGTGTCAGCGCTATCAATACAAAAATAAAGTTTACTACTCCAATGAGGATCGTTTGCAGCATGGAGCTATCTGCCGCTGCTCCCATATTAGCGAATATACGCGGAGCATAGTAGAGAATTACGTTAATCCCTACAAACTGTTGTGCAGCAGCTAATAAAATACCGACTAAAACAACCAATTTTCCATATGAAAAAGTATTGGTTTTAGAAGGGTTACGAGTGTCCACTGTTTGTTTTATTTCTTGATAAATGGCTTTTGCTGCATCTTTTGATCCGTTCACTTTCGTTAAGATGTTTATTGCTTTTTCATCTTTATTCTTCATTATTAAATAACGTGGAGTTTCAGGTACTAGAAATAGAAGACCAAAGAATAATAATGCTGGAATTGCTTCGGAGGCAAACATGTATCTCCAACCAATATCTTGGATCCAGCTAAGACTTTGCCCGGCAGCGATTCTCCAGTTCACAATATAAACAACCAGCATTCCAAATATGATAGCTAGATTATTTAAGGTGACTAATTTTCCCCTAACGTTTGCTGGAGATGTTTCACTAATATATAATGGTCCTAATCCGGAAGCCAACCCAACGCCTATACCACCAATAATTCTATAGATGTTAAACATAATGAAAAGACCAATCGTTGGGTCACCTTTTGTAAAGAATAAAAATTCGGGGTAGCTTGAAAGTACGGCGGAAATAAAAAATAAAACAGCCGCAACGATAAGAGAATTCCTGCGGCCTATTCGATTCGAAAGTACCCCACTAATTAACCCGCCTATAATACAGCCAATAAGAGCACTAGACACAGTTAAACCCTGGAATAATGTACTTAAACCAAGACTATCTATAAAGTAGACTTCTAATGACTGCTCTGCACCGGAAATCACAGCTGTATCGTAACCAAATAAAAGTCCACCCAGTGCGGCAACTATAGACAGAAATATGATATATCTCATATTTTGCTGGTTCATCCTTCATCAATCTCCCTTCTTATAATAACTCCCTTGTGGCAAGGAAGGCACTAGCACATTCCTTTCAAGATTTCTAGTGCCATGGATGCCATGAGCTTATACCAGCTAACTAAAAGAGCTGCTTCAATGGAGACGTTCTTACACTTTAGCTAACGCTGACTCCCATTCTTTGAGTTCTCTTAAAGATTCTTTATAGTATCCTTTCACTACTTCTAAATAGTTCCCTCCCTTCATTGGCGTGAATGGGTCTGATCCTTCCGCCGTCATTTCCATGATGATTGGTCCTTCAAAAGCGATTTCATTTAAAGCATCCATTTGGCATTTTATATCGGAGTGCCCGTTACCTATGGCTTGTCTATTAGAATCCGCTACATGGTAAACACCTAGTTTTTCTCCAACATCCTTGATGGCCTGGATAGGGCATGCTTCATCGATATTCATATGATAAGCATCCAGCAGAACATAAAGATGCTTGCTGTTAACCTCATTAACTAGCTTTAATGCTTCCTGGGCTGTTACGATTTGGTGGTTTTCATAGCGGTTTAATACTTCAAATACCACTTCTATTTTCAGCTTTTCTGCTTTACTCATGACTTTCGATGAACTTTTAACCAGGAGATCCCAATCTTTTGTTGCGTCTCCGCATCCGCGTACTTTACCGACTTCCCCATGTAAACAAATTCTCTTAGCACCGAGTTTTGCTGCCCACTCGAGTAAATCCAGGAAATACTGGACTGCTTCAGAGCGAATGCTCTCATCATCACTTGAGATGTCTACGTTGTCTGGCGTTACCGATAATAGTTTCAGCTCATATTTTTCTAAAATTTTTAACACTTCTTCGGGGTCTTGTGATATATCCCCCTGGATTTCTACGCCGTCCACGCCAATTTCCTTAGCAGCCTTACATTTCTCTTCAAAGGATATTTCTTCACCAAACGTCCATAAACAAAGACCATAATCTCTAATCATTTTTCCCCTCCATGCACCTAAGAGTGTTTAAATCGATAAATTAAGTATTCGAGTAAGTTTTCAGCTTCACTCAATTTCTGCAGTGGATTCCCGCACAATGAGTGATGGGGATAATACGATGCGCTGTATCACTTTATCTGTTTTAGTGGTATTAATCACTTCTTCTACAAATAACTCAATAACTTTCTCACCCATTTGCTGAGCCGGCTGGGCAATAGTTGTCAACTGCGGATTAGTAATTTGAGCTAGGATACTATTATCAAATCCAATAACCGATAAATCTTCCGGTATTTTTAACCCTAATTCCTTTGCTGCCTGCATGACGCCAACGGCCAGTATTTCCGTAGAAGTAAAAACTGCAGTCGGCCTCTTTGCTTCAGACAATAATTGAAGCCCTGCCTCTTTACTTTCTGCTAAGCTGTGAGAAGAGTAGACGACACGCTCATCATTTAATGGTACATTTAACGATTGCAATCCTTCTCTGAATCCTACTAGACGCTGCTCTATCGAAGGAACACCTATATTTTCAACGATCATAGCAACTTCTGTGTGGCCTGATTGTGCTAAAAATGTCCCTGCTTCATACCCTCCTTGAAAGTCATCAACCATTACCGCATGTACTGGAAGATGCGGAACATCCCGTGTAAGCAGTACAGCCGGAGTTTTACTGTCTATCAACTTTTGAAGTGCACGCTTATTTTTTAAGCCTGTTGCGATGATGATCCCATCTAGATACTTTTGCTGGAGCATGGCAATATGCTCCTCTTCTTTATCAGGGTCATTATCCGTGCTACAGATGATGACGTTGAATCCTCTTTTTCGCCCACTGTCTTCGACCGCCCGAGTGACTTCAGCCATGAATGGGTTAGATATATCAGGTATTAATACCCCAATTGTTTTCATGGCTTTTTTTACCGACAAAACAACGCTAGGTTTGTAACCTAATTCCTCTATCGCGTCATACACCCGCTGCTTTGTTTTTTCATTAATATTTCCTTTCTCGTTGAGTACCTTGGAAACAGTCGATATGGCCACCTTCGCCTTTTCCGCTACATCATAGATCGTTACTTTCATAATAAGCTTCCCCCTTTCATTTGCTGCCTTGTTCATTCAACCAATGGTTTGGCTATATGGAGAAAGCAGCGTTCTAGTTTATGCTACTAAATTAACGCATAATTTTCGATCTTAACCGGACGATCGTTTTGTACCGACTCTATGCTTGCCAGTGCGATTTTCAACGCCCATCTGGCATCTTCAGCCGTTGCATATGGTGTCTTATTGTTAAGGACACAATCTGTAAAAGATCGCAATTCATCTACATACGCATCGAACAGCAGATTCTGGTCATAACGGCTCGTATCATAGCTGATGCCTTGTTTGTTATACCTTGTCATACTAGATTCCCGTATTCCTCCTGCCGTCATCATGCCTTCTGAACCAAAGACCTCCGCTCTAACGTCATAACCATAAACGGCCTGGAAATTAGCTTCCGCTGTAGCTAATGCTCCGTTATCAAATTTTATTGTCACGACAGCAGTATCTAATAACCCGCTCTTTTTTAGGTCCGGCCGGACCAATGCATCTGCAGCAGCGTAAACTTCTACAGGTTTTGCCCCGGGGTTTAAGTATCTTAAGGCATCAAAGTCATGAATTAATGTCTCTAAGAAAATGGTCCATTCAGGAATCGATTCAGCTCCGTTTAACTTAGGGTCTCTTGTAATTGATTTCAACAATTGCGGAGTCCCAATATAACCTGCTTTCACCTCCTCATGAGCAGCATTATAACCTTTTTCAAATCTTCGGTTAAACCCAACTTGCATCAACGTGTTGCTTTTCTCTAAAGCCTGTACAATTTCATCGGCTTTCTCCATATTGACAGCCATCGGCTTCTCACAAAATACCGCTTTCCCTTGTCTAATCGCAGCAAGCACATTGCTGGCATGTGTACGAGCAGGGGAAGCAATCACTACTGCCTCGACATTTTCGTCATTAATTAAATCAAGCGGAGCCGTGTATGCTTTTGAATTTTTATTTAGTTGTTGTGCTAACTTTTCAGCTGCGCCCAGCATTGGGTCTGCAATCGCATACAAATTAGCCTGTGGAATACGATCAGTGATAGTCTCTCCATGAAAAGCTCCCATTCTCCCAGCACCGATCAAACCTATGTTAAGTTCACTCATAACCCGCCTCCTGAATTTTGAATATTTAATTGATAATGAAAAAGGAAAGTTCTTTCCTTAATTAAGGAGTGTAAGCCATTACACTTCATTAGTCAAACGGTTTTTAAAATTATTTGATAAATTTAGGTGCCATTCCCATGCATACCATTTCTTACACTCCTTATACTATAGGGATTAGCAGATAAATGTCTTTTTTAAACCATTTTAAAAATAAGAAAGGGCTTTCCTTTTTTCTGCAAGTACTGCCCTTCTTCTTACCTTTTGTTATCTTTAGAAGCTCCCTTAAAAACTGCTAAATATCGGTACGATTAATAAATAGAGCAAGGCCTCAGCCCTGCTCTTTCTTCTTATTCTTCAATTTTTCCAGCAGTAGCTTTCTCCCGCCTCACTGCCGTTCCCTCTTTCTTAATTAACGCCTCTTTCACAGATCCATCGTCATTCCTGCAAGGTATGGATTAAGGCTGTTTCATCAATCGTAGCACCTCTGGAGGCATTGACTAGAATTGCATCCCTCCTCATTAAAGCAAACTCTTTTGCTCCTATAATTTTTTTTGTTTCTTCGGTAAGCGGGGTCAAAACAACAACGTAGTCCGATTTTTGAAGAAGCTGCTTGAGTGAAACGTACTTCGCTCCTAACTTCTCTTCAATATCCGTCTTGTGTGAACGGTTATAAAAAAGGATCTTCATATTAAAGCCTTTTGCCCTGCGCGCTACTGCTTTCCCTATTCTTCCCATGCCAATAATCCCTATTGTTGCCCCGAATACTTCCTTGCCAAGCATCAAACTAGGAAACCACTCCTGCCATTGTTCGGATTTAACATAATGATCCGCTTCAGCTACTCTTCTAGCAGCTGCCATCAGAATACTGAAAGTAAGGTCGGCTGTCGTTTCCGTTAAAATGCCGGGAGTGTTCGTTGCCATTACTCCCCGATTTGTCAATTCTCCAAGATCAAGATTATCGTAGCCAACAGCGATGTTGCATACTACCTTGAGTAGCGGAGTTCGCTCAAGAATTCTATCGTTAATCTTTTGTCTCGAATAACATAAAAGAGCGTTTGCTTTGCTCAAACCGTCCAAAAACTCCCCCTCAGATATCTTTTCTTCCTTATTACGATATTCTACGTTGCCATATTTTGCTGCAAAAATTGAATGACTTCCTCATCAATCCGATTGGGTACGAAAAATCGTGGTTCACTCATTTTTTCTCCTTTCTGCTCACTTAATTAATGTGAGTCTGCAATCAAATTGAGTCGTTTCGAATCGCAAACCTCCATGCACTTATGAAAGAGTATTCTGAACATTTAGAGCGAAAGGAACTACCACTCTACCAATACCGTCACCAGGGATAACACTGCAATTTCAAACATCTTCATTCCTGTTCCTCCTTTCGTTATTTTAATTTTAAGCGAGTTTTGTGACTGCTATCGTTGCAAGACTGATCTATCATCTTTTACCCGAAAATGACCGTGTTGCCAAAACATCATCAGATGTGTTTGATATACAGATTTTATTGAATTCCATCCAGGATTTCTTGTAAATTGATATCCCAGAGGACAGGAAGGATAAAATAGACTGATAAAACAATTGGCACAACTACAATCATGTTTATCCAAAATCCATTTTTAACTATCTGAAGAATTCTTATTTTCCCTGTTCCAATATAATAGCGTTCGGCGGTGTTCCAATTGGAAGCATAAACGCGAGGTTTGCAGCCATCGCACACGGTACCATCAGTGCATATGGGTGAATGTTTAATGCAATTGCTAATGAAGCTACCACCGGAAGAATCATTGTAGCTGTTGCCATGTTCGATGTAATTTCTGTGAGGAACAATACAACAGCGGTAGATACAAGAACAATAATAATAGAGTTCATCCTTCAAATACCTGTAATTGCTTGTCAATCCAACCGGAAAGACCGGTCGCAGTGAAACCTGCAGCCATGGTAAGACCACCCCGAACAAAAGCAGAACACCCCAGGGAATTTCCTTAGAATCCTCCATCATCAACTTTGGTTCATCCTACCTTTTTATTTTCTTCTAAATTATTAACATTTAAAGTACCTTCAGATTTAGAAACTAGTAAAGCAGCTGTAGCGTCTCCAACAATATTCGGTACAATTCTACCCATATTCATAATACGATCGATACCAGCTAATAATGCTACACCTGCCAATGGTAAACCTGCAGCCTCAAGTACAATTACAGACATAATCAATCCAGATCCAGGAATACCAGCAGTACCTATAGATGCTAACGTCGCGGTAAGCATTACCATTAATTGAGTTGCTATAGACAGTTCTACACCATACATTTGAGCGACAAAAATAACAGAAACCGCCTGATAAATGGCTGTACCGTTCATATTTATAACTGCTCCTAAAGGCACAGCAAAGTTTGTAGTATCTTCATCTGCTCCTAATCTTAAAGTAGCTTTTAAAGTTAAAGGTAGAGTTGCAACACTAGAGCAGGTTGCAAAAGCGAAAGCCATTGCATCTTTCATTTCTCGTAGAAATCTTATTGGAGATATTTTAACAACTCCGCCTACTAAAATTCCTGCTTGTACAATTACTAAAAATAAAATACAAGCCAGGAAAAGTGCGATAATTGCTTTAGCATAAGGGAAAAGTATATCTAAACCAGCATTCCCCACAACATCTGCCATTAAGCCAAATACTCCAATCGGAGTAAATTCTAAAACGATTTCTGTTAATCTCGTCATCAGATTTTGCCCTGTATTGAAAAAATCTCGTACTTTTTTTTTGCTTTCGCCCAATGCGTGGATTGAAAAACCAAGTAGAAGTGCAAAAAAGATAATTGGAAGTAAATTATTTTCTGCTAAAGCTTCAAAAATACTAACTGGAACAATATTCACGATTGTATCTACTATAGAAAATTCTTCAGCAGATTCGGTTACTTCCCCTGCATCACCCGGTGTTGGAATAGTTACTCCTGTTCCCACATTCAGCAGATTAGCAAAGAATAAACCTATAAGTATTGCAAATAACGTTGTTCCTAAGAACCACATGACGGTTTTTAATCCTATTCGACCAACCTTATTCCCCTTACCTATATTTGCGATAGCACCTACAATCACACAGAAAATTAAAGGGGCAACGACCATCTCTAGTAAATTCGTTAAAATAGTACCTAAGAACGCAAACATTGCCGCTTTTTCTTGGAGTATAAGACCTGCTATAATACCCAAGGCAAAACCAATCATGATTTTCGTAAATAAATTCATTTCCATAATCTTTTTAAATAAACTCTTTTTTTCATCAGATTTCTTTTCGCCCATAATGATTCTCTCCTTTCATATAATGAGTTAATAATCCATTATCCAACATTTAATTAAACATTTTTTATATACGTTAACAAAAAACATTTTGGCCTCCTTACTTTCATTCGAAACCGCTTACATTTTTGTGTCTATATAGTCAACGTATATAATATGGGGGCAAATTTGACTATGAAAAACGCCAATGTGCACGCTTTTAAGTGATAGAGGAAAGTATTCTTGCACTTTACCTTGCTTACAACAGCAATAAACCTTTCATTCATGCCAACTATTTAAAATTGTTCTTATCCCCAAACACAACATAAGAAACGATCATCGGACATAATTTTGTAGTTTTCCAATACCGCTTACCTCGATTTCGACAGTGTCACCAGATTGCATTGTACAGCTGCCAGAAGGGGACCCCGTTGCTAAAACATCCCCAGGTTCTAATGTCATAATTTGCGATAACCAACTAATTAAATATGGGATTTTTAACGTCATTTCACTTGTATTACCATTCTGCACAATTTTATCATTTAGCTTTGTTGTAATTTGCAAATTGGATGGATCAAGGCCCGTTACAATATGTGGACCGATTGGGCCGAATGTATCAAATCCTTTCCCCCTTGTGTATTGCGGGTCATCTCTAGTTAGGTCCCTTGCGGTAATATCATTAAAAATGGTACACCCAAAAACGTAATTCATCGCTTCCTCTTCTGATATGTTTTTTCCACGCTTTCCAATGATCAGCGCCACTTCCCCTTCTAACTGAACTTGGGAAGTCATGTTATTATCTGGAAGGACAATTTCTTCTTTATCTGCAATTAACGCAGATAATGGTTTTAAGAATAGAAAAGGTTCTTTAAGATGTGCTTTACCACCTGTTTCAATGGCGTGTTCAGCATATGTCCAACCAAAATTCACAATTTTGGTTGGCTGAACAGGTTCTAATATTTTCACATTGCTGTATTGATGCACGACTCCATCTTCCTTAAGATTTCCTTTTGTAATTTCTAAAAAATCACTTGATAATTGTATGATGTGGTCACCATCACATAATCCGTAATGTGATCGATCGTCGGTTAAATAACGAACAACTGTATGCGTTTTTGTTTTAAACAAATTACCATCTCCTTTTTGATCTACGCAAATTCATGTAATTTTATTTAAATTTTTATAAGGAGGTGAAAAGGGGCACACCCGGAAGATATACCCCTACTTAGATTTCAATAAAAATTCAATCTATTCATTTGAATTATAGTGTTTTTAATAGTTGATATAGGTCCTCTTTTGCTTCAAATCCAATACCTGGAGCATCCGGAAGACTAACATAACCATTATCTACAGCGTGACCATCCGCAAAGCCTCCAAAGGGTTGAAAAACACCTGGGTAGGATTCATTCCCAAATAGCTTCAAACCTGCTGCAATATTTAATGACATTTGATGACCTCCGTGCGGAATGCAATTTCTAGAAGACCAGCCGTTCTCTTCGAGCATCTTTAGAATCTTCATGTATTCTACAAGCCCATAGCTGAGTGCACAGTCAAATTGTAAAAAGTCTGTTTTAGGATTCATGCCCGCATATCGAATTAAATTGGTGGCATCCTGAACAGAGAAGAGATTTTCCCCCGTTGCAATGGCATTCGGGTAGACTTTTGATAATTCTGCTTGTAAGTGATAATCCAGTGGATCACCAACTTCTTCATACCAGAATAAATCATAGTCTTTAATGGCTTCACCAAACTGAATAGCTTCTTCCAAATTAAATCGCCCATTCACATCGACCATTAGATTTTGTCCAGTTCCGACAACATCAATAACAGCTTCGATCCGTTTAAGGTCTTCTTCGAGAGGGACACCTCCAACTTTCATTTTCACTTTTGAATACCCCATATCCAAATAGGATTTCATCTCTTCTTGTAATTCAGTAAGTCCCTTGTTTGGATGGTAGTACCCACCTGCCGCATATACAAATACTTTTTCATCAATAGTTCCATCTCCATACTGATCCGCAAGAAGTTTGTAAAGAGGGACATCCTCTATTTTCGCTACCGCATCCCACACAGCCATATCCAAGGTACCCACTGCAACAGTTCTTTCACCATGACCTCCGGGCTTCTCGTTCTTCATCAACACTTGATGTATTTTCTCTGGGGATAAGTTCGTGCCTGCATCATTGACAACTTCTTCCGAAGACGCTTCTAATAGACGGGGGATGAATCGTTCCCTCAATAAACCGCTTGGCGCATATCGACCATTGGAATTAAATCCATACCCCACTACAGGTTTGCCATTACGAACCACATCTGTTTCGACTGCAACAATGGAAGCATTCATTTTACTAAAATCAATGAATGCATTACTGATATTACTACTAATTGGTACGGCTCTTTCTTTGATATCTAATATCTTCATCCTAAAACCTCCAATAGTTTATTTAAGAAAAGAATACATTAACGTATACGTTAATGTCAATAAAAGTGTAAAATTTAAATAAAAAAGCTAATTGTTAATTATAATGTATACATTATTGCTGTTATCCCATAAAAAAAGACGCCTCTTTTTAAGAAACGTCATACAATGTTTTTTATATTTTTTTATTATTTTTGGACTTACTTTCAATAATTCCTAAAATCTCCTGGCCTCCTCGATGCCTGTGTGAATGCATTAGGATTTGGGCCGCCTTACTATCTTGCGCTCTCATTGCAGCAACTATTGCCCGGTGTTCCTTAATGGAACGAACAGGGAGCTCTCGATCATTAATGGTAAACAGCCTTGCACGATATAACTGGTCAGAATGACTATCCATTACACTTTTCAGCCGTTTATTCTGAGAGTAATCTACTATTAAATTGTGAAATTGATCATCTACATCCGCATAAGCCTTAAGATTATTTTCAAGCATATATTTTTCTTGGCTCTCAATAAGTGAATCAAGTATTTCGAGATGTCCCTCGTCCATATTTAATGTGGCTAGCTCAGCAGCCACTCCTTCTAGAGCTTCAGCTATTTTCCAAATTTGTTCAATATTTTCTTTTATTATTGGTTCAACACTAAACCCTTTTCGAGGAATTAACCTAATCCAACCATCCATTTCTAATCGTATTAATGCTTCACGAACAGGAGTACGACTCATTTCTAACATTTCCGCTATTTCACGTTCTAAAAAAGCTTCGCTAGGCTGTAACTGAAGATTTCTAATCGCTTTTCGAATAATTATATAAGCTCGCTGTGGCAAACGACCTTCATTTACTTCTTCTTTATATGATAATAAGGTTTTCTTTAAATCATTTTCATTGCTGCTATTTCCATTTTTTTCATTCATCGATCTCACCAAATTTCAATTAATTAAATCTTTTAATAGTATTATTACCTTTTATTTCCCCCCCTCAACAATCTAGACCTTTTCTGCAATCGTTTTTTTGGTCCAGGTGTGGGGAGATAATCGTTAACAAGACACATTAAAATACATTAACAGAAACATCTAACCCTCTGTCTACCAACACGATTTATTTTATTAAAAAAAATCGTGTTGCGCTTAGATGGGAACTCCTTACCCTTTAAGCAAATGGAAACATAAGTATATGAAATAGAGCATTAAATAAAGGAATCACTTTTTTATGTCATATGGTAAGTCGTTTTTGATACTGTAAACAGTATTCCTTGAGATGCCCACTTCCCTATGTATATCCATAACACTCTTACCGGTCATCAACAATTGTACCACTTGATCATAGATTATTTTGTCTTTTCCCGTAGCACCGGCATGGTAACGTTTCTTTCCGCCTTTAAACTTCCCTTGCGCTTTTGCAATTTCAATTCCTTCTCGTTGGGCAGCTCTAATGCGTTCTCGTTCTTCATCCACCATCCATGATAACAAAGTAAGTACGATATCAGACACCAGCTGGCCTACGCCTTCCAAATCTTTGTACTTTCTTGTATCAAGAATCGGCATATTTAAAACCACAATATCAATTTCTTCTTCCATTAAAGACTTCCATTCATTTCGAATGTCTTCTTTATTTCGGCCAAAACGACTAAGATCGTGAACGACGAGTACATCTCCAAAACGCATTTTAGATCGCATATCGTGAAAAACAGGCCGGTTTAGATCTTTTCCGGATTGCTTTTCTTCGTAAATACGTTCGCAGCCAAATTCCTCGAGCTCTTTTATCTGCCGAGACAAATTTTGATCTTTGGAACTCACTCTGGCGTACCCATAAATCATTCTCCTTCCTCCTAGTCATTGAACAAGTCTGTTTGAACACGTGAATACCCTGATTTTATCAGATTCCGATTTGTTTGTGCAGGGTGTACTTTATTTAAACAATTTTTAAAGAAGCTCATTTAAAATCAAAATAATAATCAAAACAAATAAAAAAAGCTGAGGATGACCCAGCTTTTACATTCTTAGGTTTCAATATACCTGTTCATCCTATAATTTCACTTTTTTTGAGAAAAAAGGTGACACCATTGCTATAAGTATCAATATGACAAGAGCAATTGAGATTGGTTTTGAAAATATATAGGTTATCATGTTGCCGTTACTCATTATTAAAGCCTGTCTAAAACCGTCTTCTGCTATAGGTCCTAAGATAATACCTAGAATAATAGGAGCAGGGTGAAAACCCGTTTTTCTAATCAAATAACCAATCAGCCCAAAAATCACCATTATCCATACATCGAACATATTATTTCGTATCGCAAAAGCACCAACAGTACTAAACACCACAATTAAAGGGGCTAACACTTTGAACGAAACATTAGAAATTTTGACAAAATACTTCGCTCCTAGTAACCCAATTATACCTACGAATATATTTGCAATAATAAAACCGAAAATAATAGAATACGTGGTATTTGCATGAGTTGTAAACAACTCTCTACCTGGATTGAGTCCTTGAATCATAAAACCACCTAGAAGAATGGCA
The DNA here is from genome assembly GCF_009765375.1 of Alteribacillus sp. YIM 98480. Lineage (GTDB taxonomy): Bacteria > Bacillota > Bacilli > Bacillales > Marinococcaceae > Alteribacillus. The sequence goes on along the minus strand of NZ_VTOK01000001.1, from coordinate 1,526 downwards.
GTCGTTGCACTGCCTGGTATTCCTAAAGTTAATGTAGGAATTAGTGAACCACCAGTTACCGCATTATTTGCAGCCTCTGGGGCTGCCACACCTTCTATAGACCCTTTCCCAAATTCATTTTTGTTTTTTGAGAACCGTTTTGCCTCATTGTAACTAATCCAAGAAGCAATATCTCCTCCAGTACCCGGAAGCATTCCAACAAAGGTTCCTATTCCTGAAGAGCGTATTATATTAATGAAAATCATTTTAAACTCTCTCAAAGTCGGAAGGACTTTTCCTGTTACTTTCTGAATCACCTGTTTAACGTCTTTATGTCCCCGTTTTTCTGATTGAATCAATACTTGAGAGATAGAAAATAGACCAATCATAGCAGGAATAAGAGGCATGCCAGATTCAAGAGTTGTGACACCAAACGTAAATCTAGGATTTCCAGTAAAAGCGTCTATCCCTACTGTTCCTAAGATTAAACCGAAAACGCCTCCGGTAATGCCTTTTAACATTGAGTTACCAGCTAAGCTTCCTATACATGAATATTTATGCACACATGACCAAAAAAATGGAAGAAAAAGCTTCCCACAAGTTCAGCGAACTCATGAGAAGCCCTTTCTAATATCCCTTTCAATTATAAAATCTCTCGCAAAACTTTCAGAGTGAACTCGGCTATACCTTTTCCCAAAACTCAGAAAATTTGTGTCTTGTGTTTCTCATTAGTCCAAACTTTATCAGTTTTTTAACATATACAATTACTGTCAGCTAAAATAAGCAATTCTTTAGTTTAGTTGTTCCAAATACAAATGAAATTTTAAATTTGAATTGCCAACTATGCTGTATTTTTTTACCTCATTAAATTACATGAAAAGAGAGGAGGGTATATATGTCTGACGGATATGGTGGTGGATTCGGACGCGGGAGTAACTTTGCGCTTATTGTCGTCTTGTTTATTCTTTTAATTATTGTAGGTGTTAGCTTTGTGAAATATTAAAAAACTTTTTAAGGCAAAGGACGTCGTCTTTTGCCTCCTTCATCATGAGGGATATTTTGGAAGAAGAGAGTCAGCAAACAACTTATCATAGCAGGGAGAATATTAAACTATATCAGTAATCTAGTGAAAACGTGTTTTTTTGAATTGACATGCCCTTTTCAAGTACTTTTCTTATTTAAAGTCATATATTAAACTACACCTACAATAATGAGCCAAATGAACAAGACAACAATTGACAGCCTAACCATCCTATTGGATAACTTCTTACAGAGGCTGGGACAAAACCCAGTAATTAAAAAGAGTGGTCCTCGCCAATACGTTGGTGAGGACCACTCTTTTTAATAAAATGCTAAAATAAAGTACGCAAAAAGGATACCTTCTGATAAAGTTAAAGTAACGACACAAAAACAGTATCGGAGGTATCCCTTATGTTTAAACATTATACCATGAATCAAGTCATTTTGCCGTTAGATTTGGAAATGAAACTTCAAGAAAATGATATAGCTTATGCCGTCAACGATGTTGTGGAAACGATTTCAGATGA